>CAZWMG010000012.1:0-55537 GCA_964634945.1 uncultured Planctomycetia bacterium
TTCCTTATTCCTTCCGGCCTCTTCATACATTCTTTGGCCTACATCTGCCTTGTACTGCTTTTTCTTCCTTAGTTGAGTATCTAATAAGGTTACTCTGCCTCGTTTGATCTCTCTATAGATTGTTGATCGATCTCGAGCTAATAACTTTGCTATCTCTGATGCACTTTTTTTTGCTTCCAAATACCCTTCTATTTTGTATCTTTCAACCTCATTTAAATGCTTGTATTTCTTCCATTTAGTGGTATTATTATATAGCTCCATTAGATCCTCCTGTTTTTTGTTTATTTCACACTTACAAAATAACAGATTTTTTCGGATCTGTGGAGCTTTATTTTTTAACTCCTATTTGTTGCACTTGTAATTACAATCTTCTATTGCTGTCGATAACCGTACTGCGAAGGCATAAGCAATATTCTTATTTGCTTTATTTTTTTATATTAAAAATAATCAGTGTACAATCTATGGGCATAATCAGCCAATGCTGCTATCCAGTTTTTAGGGCCCATCTTGAATATTGATTTCTTGGACTGTTTAATTATGCTACCCATCTTAAGTAGACCGACAGCAGTTGCGTAAAGATGGCTTGAAATCGGCTTAGGGACTGAGCCCAAGTTCATTATATGCCCCATCTTTACAGGCAGGTTGAGTATATTTTCCGCTAACTCAAGGACGCCATCCATTACTACGGGCTGGCCACAGATTACCGCGCCGCTTGAAGCGCTATCAATATACCCGGAAGCATCAAGCTCTTTCTTAATTGCGCTAAAAATGTTGGTATATTCCGTGATAAGTATATCCTTTAGCTTGGTACGGGATATTGTTCTCTTGCGCGATGCTACAATCAGGTCTATCTGCTCATCTTTTTCAGCATCCTCTATCGTATTACATTCTATCTTTAACTTTTCTGCCATGCCCTCAGGAAGAGAAAGTTGCTCCGCTATTCTTTTAGTTATACTATCTCCGCCTGATGACAAAATCTTTAAAAAGACCGGCCTTGATTCAATATATACAAGTATCTCTGTTATGTCCGCGCCGATATCAATAAAGACAACACCTAGATTTTTCTCATGCTGTGAAACAGATGAAGCTGATGTTGCCAATGGAGAGATAATATAGCCTCCGATACCTATGCCTGCCTGGCTAATAGCTTTTTTTAGATTATCAATAATAGATATCTTTGCTGTAATAAGAAATAGCTCTGTCTCAAGTTTGATTCCGAACATGCCAACAGGGTTTATAATCCCTTTTTCGCCATCGACAATAAAGCCTCTTCTTGCGGAATAAACAATATCCCGCTCATATGGCATATGTATCGCCTTTGCGTTAGATACTACTCGATTCAAATCATGCCTGGTGATCTCGTTATCTCTATCTGATATTACTACCTCACCATGTGATAGAATGCCTTTTAGGTGCGTGCCTGAAATATTAAAAAAAGCCGACTGGACTTTTTTTCCGCTCATCTCCTCTGCCTTGTAAACCGCGTCTGAGACAACCTCTGAAAGAGCTTTTATATCTACTACGACACCTTTTTTTAGGCAGTCGTGATGAGATATACCATAACCTAAAATGTTAAGCATGCCTTTTGATTTGGGGAGCGCCGCTATAAGGGCACAAGCCTTGGATGCCCCAATATCGATCGCCGTTACAAAGTTCTCTTTTTTCATACTATATCTCTACCTCTACCTTTACCTTTTCTTATTTACACCGCTATCTAGGTATCACAACAACGTCCTCAAACCTAAGGTCAATTACTCTGGCCTTCTTATCTTTAGACTCCAACTCATCTATTATCTCCTTAAGAAGGGGTTCTTTTTCCTTAAAACTGAATTCACCAAGCTCAACCTTTGTTCTGTCTTTCAAGTATAGGGCAGGATTGTTCTTATCATATACGTTTATCTTTACGACCTCCTGATAGTGGTCTGAAAAATCAGTATCATTAATCTCTTTTATTATCGAGACAGCTCTCCTGAGTCCATCCTCATACCCCTGCTTGGTAGGCTTGCGCGTTCGCTTGGATATTCTTATGCCCGTTACTATAATCAGATTAGGTTCCTGGGTTATTTGCGCGTTTGGCAGAACAGTTAGGTCATCAGATATCAGATAATAATATCCTGAATCAACCTGGCAAACAGGCTTACGTATCTTATAGGTGACAGAGAGCGCATTCGGCAAAACTCTCTGTACAACCACTGCCTTAATCTCTGGGCAGGCCTTCTCTATAGCGGCTTCACATATCTTTATATCTGCCCTAAAAATATTATTACCTTTTCTTGTCTCCAGCTTCTTAAGTATAACTGACGATGCATTTGTCGATTCATTGCTCAATATTTCTATCTTTTTTATCTTGAAGTAACTTGAATTAAGCAAAAACGATAATGTTACCTTTGCTGTGAATAGGACTGCCGCAATAATTAAAATATATGGCAGCCCCTTATATGCCAAAGTAGCTATTGACGCTAACGCAGCGTTACCCTGATGGGGCCTCTTCCTTTTCGCAGCTTTTTTCTTTCTTTTTTTCGCCATGTTTATTTACTCCTTAAATAAGTATTTTTTTCTATTGCTGGTTTTTTTCAATGCCAACCTTATAATCTCAACACACATCTGCCCAAAATCAATTCCCGCCGCTTTTGCGGCTTTTGGAAGAAGACTGGATGAAGTTAATCCCGGAATAGTGTTTACCTCAAGCACTGAAATAGAGCTATCCTGTTTACTGATAAGCATATCTACCCTGGAGAATGAATCACACCCTAACGCTTGATGTGCCAAAAGAGCGAGCTGCTGAACTCTTTTAGTAGTTCTTTCAGATAAATGCGCAGGGACAACATATTCACTCATGCCACTTGTATATTTAGCCTCAAAATTATAAAACTCCTCTTTTGGTTTTATGCTGACCACCGGAAGCGGAGTCTCATCCAATATGCCTACGGTTACATCATCTCCATCTATGTATCTCTCAACTATAATATGATCATCATACCTAAAAGCCTCATCCAGGGCCATAGCTATCATATCATAAGCGCGAACGATACTCATGCCTATACTTGACCCCTCCTTAGATGGTTTCACAACAAATGGTAATGGAAATACAGGCAGACTGTTCCCTCTTAAGAAAGATTCTCGCTGGTTATTAGACAAAACGATATAATTTGGAGTAGGTATATTATGCTCTATAAATACCTCTTTTGAGGCTATCTTGTCTAATGCGATCCGGCTTGCCTGTACCCCGGATCCTATATAGGGAATACCCGCCTCATCAAGCAATCGCTGTACACCTCCATCCTCTCCGAATCTGCCGTGCAATGCGATAAACGCTACACCTATTTCCGATACCTCTATCTCTTTTGTAAAAGAAGGTATATTTTTAACATCTATTTTTATCACATCATAGCCTAAAGAAAGAAGCGCGTCATAGACAGCATTGCCACTTTTTATCGAGATGGCGCGTTCGCTTGAGGGGCCTCCAAGAAGCACACCTATCCTACCTACACTATTCTTATCCAAAACTTCTCCCATTTTCACTTATCACCCAATATCTTTCCAGTATCTTGCATCCAGCATCTAGCATCTAGTTAGAACTTAACTTTTACCACCCTATCACCTCTATTTCCTGCTCAAGAATTACGCCTTCTTTTAAACCTACTCTTTTCTTTATAAGCTGGATTAATTCCAACACATCCCTTGCTGTCGCCTTGCCTTTATTAATAATAAAATTGGCGTGCTTATATGAAACCATAGCGCCGCCTACCCTTCTCCCTTTTAAGCCGCATCTATCTATTAGTTCGCCAGCGCTGCTTTGTTTGTTTTTCGGATTTTTAAAAATACATCCCGCGCTTGGGGCGCTATAATCCTGTGTTAAAAGCCTTTCCTCAATATGACCTATCGCCCTATCCCGCACAATCGTTTGCTTTGATCTCTTAAGCGCGAATGTAGCTGATACTATTACTAAACCCCTTATATCGCTAGAGCGATAACCAAGGCCCGCTTCTTTCCCGCTTAAGGTTATCGAATTACCAGAGGGGTCGATACACCTGATCTGCTTTAGTATCTCTGATACATTCCTCTGATGCGCTCCTGCGTTCTGAATAATAGCGCCTCCGATAGTTCCTGGTATGCCTACTAGAAATTCAGCGCCGCTTAAACCATTCCTTTCAGCAATGTCACAGAATCTATTTAAACTAAGTCCCGCGCCGCAGATTATATCATTTCCACAAACAACCGTTCTTTTGAAAAATGGTGTAGAAAGTTTTACAAATATTTTTCGCGTACCTTTATCAGATACAATTACATTGCTACCGTTTCCTAATGGCAATAAAGTTATCCTATATCTGTTACATAAGAGAATTATCTCAATCAAATCACTCATCTGCTTTGGCATATATAGAGCCCTTGCGGGGCCACCGACGCGCATAGTCGTGTATGACTTCATTTTAGCCCCATGCCTAAAGCTACCTGTAAGGCCGGAAAAGATCGTCTCTTGAGTAGATTTTTCACACACTTGTCTAGGCAAACTCATTATCCTTTTTGCGTTGTAGGCGTGTGATAAATTCGCCTGAAAGCCTTCCTATGTCCCCTGCCCCTAAAAAGAGCAGTATATCTCCCGGCTTAACAAAATTTATAAGGTAATCCAAAAGCCGGCTTTTTACTATGTAATTGGCGTTTATTTTTTTTGTCTTTAATATCTCATTATAAATATTCATTGAGGTAACTCCAAACATAGGCTTCTCATTTGCTGCGTATATATCCATTAGTATCAGATAATCCGTATCAAAGAAGGCTTGCGCAAATTCTTTTTTAAGAAATTTAGTTCTTGTAAAACGATGCGGCTGAAATATTGATATTAGGCGCTTGCATTTCATATTTCTCGCGACCTTAAGCGTTGCCTTTATCTCTGTGGGGTGGTGGGCATAATCATCTATTATTGTTATGTCATTTATATGTGCCTTGATCTGAAAACGACGTTCCGCACCTTTATACTGATATATAGCTGATCTTATCGCGTCCGGCGCGAGGCCGATCTCTAATCCTGTCAAAATCGCGGCCATACTGTTTAAAATATTATGCTCGCCCGGGACACGCAACCTAAATGAACCTATGTCATTGCCTTCATATAGGCAGGTAAACTCGGATTCCATGGCTTTCATATTAATTATATCGTAACTGAGATTGTTCTTTTTTGATCGTCCATATCTTAGTACCCTTGCCTCCAGATTCCTTGTAATTTTCTTTATATGGGGGTCTTCCCCCCAACATATAACAGCCCCTCCATGTTTAGTCTTGTTCATAAATTTCAAATAGGCATTTCTTATCTGCTCTATATTATCATAATAATCAAGGTGTTCGAGATCTATATTAGTAATGATACTGTAATCAGGATTAAGATGCAGAAAAGATCCATCAGATTCATCCGCCTCCACAACAAAATGTGCGCCATCACCGATAAACGCGTTACCATTAAGATAGGGCACTAAGGCGCCTACTATACCGCTTGGCGTAAGATTGACCTCCTTGAGCATTGTCGATACCATGGAAGATGTGGTTGTCTTGCCATGCGCTCCTGTAACCGCGATACATTTTTTCCCCTCGGCAAGATAAGTTAAAAATTCCCCTCTCTTAAATACCGGTATATTTTTCTTATTGGCTTCCGAGAGTTCCGGGTTATTCGTTAAGACCGCTGATGAATAAACAACGATATCGATCTCCTTAACATTTTCCCACCTGTGTCCGATATCTATTTTAGCGCCCTCGCTTCTTAACTTATCTATGATATTGCTCGATTTTATATCAGACCCGCTTATCTTGTGTCCCTTCTTAAGGCATAGCCATGCTATGCCACTCATACCTATACCGCCAATGCCTATAAAATGAATCTTTTTGGGGCTACTCAGCATCTACAAGCTCCTTAACTGTGCCTGCCAGAGTTTTAGCAGCCTCGGGTTTTGAAAATAACCGCATGTTTGTAACCATTCTTTTCATTCCACTCTCATCGCTAATAATAGAAAATATCTTCTCTTTAAGCTTTTTTGGGGACAATTTAGACTCCTTAAGCATTACCGCCGCGCCTTCTCGTGCGATACATGCGGCATTATCCTTCTGATGGCTGCCTGCCCATGGATATGGTATAAATAAGGCGGGTATTCCAAAAAACGCTACCTCTGAAATCGTAGCGGCACCTGCACGGGATATCACCATATCTGAGGCTTTATAAGCAATGGCCATCTTATCATGAAAACCTCTTACCCAGTGTATTATCTTGTTTACTCTATATGTCCGCTCCACTATTTCACGATCCTTGTATCCTGCTATATGAATTATTTGAATGCGATCTCTTTGCTCAGGGTCAAGAATTTTAACCATATCCATCATCGCCTTATTAATTACTGAAGCACCTCTGCTTCCTCCAAGGACAAGTAGTGTCTTTCTTTCTTTGGAGAACCTAAACGCCTTAAGCGCCTCATCGTTGGTAACCATCTTAAACCCATCTAAAAGCTCCTGCCTTATGGGGTTACCGGTTAAAATACACTTTGAGTGGTTCTTCATTAGCGGGCTCTTAAAACTCAAACAGGCCCTATCAACCACATTAAAGAGTATACTATTGGCGCGGCCTAATAAAACATTTTGCTCATGTATCAGTGTTTTTATGCCCATTGAAGCCGCTGTTTGTATCACCGGACCTGATATATATGCCCCGAAACCTATAGCGACATTGGGATTTATCTGCGCGACAATAGGCTCCGCGTCTAGTCGTGAATTAATAAGTTTGACGATAAAAAGAGGCCACATACCTGAGATACCATAAGGCATCTTAGGAACATTGATAACCATAAAATCAAAACCCGCCTCTTTTATCAGGGCCCTGCTTGCCATGCTATCATCTATAACAAACACGGAATCATTAAAACCTCTTCTTTTAAGCTCTTGGGCAAGGCCGATAGCGGGAAATATATGCCCTCCTGTACCACCGCACGCTATAAGTATTCTCATCCTATTACTCTTCGGTCTTTAATATTTGGTTTTCGGCGATAACCAAAAACCAAAAACCGCGAACCGAATTATCTCCTATGTTTTGCTATATTCAACAACAACCCTACGCTTGCCAGACTGTAGACAAGTGAGGTGCCTCCATAGCTTATAAATGGTAAAGGCATTCCTTTTGTAGGTATCGAACCTGTAACCGCCGCAATATTTATTATAACCTGTAAGGCCAGCATCGTAACTAGTCCAAAAGCCAGAAACTGGCCAAATAGATCCCTTGCTGAATACGCTATCCTAAAACCTATCCATATAAACACCGCAAAAAGCGCAACGATACCCAATGTACCAACAAGTCCAAGCTCCTCACCAATTATGGAAAAAATGAAATCTGTGTGTGCCTCAGGCAGATAAAATAATTTCTGCTTGGAATGCGCGAGCCCTACACCAAAAAGCCCGCCTGTGCCCATAGCTACCATTGACTGTATTATCTGAAAGCCTGACCCCTTTGGGTCGTTCCAAGGGTTCCAAAAAGCCATTACCCGCTTTATGCGATAGGGCTTCATCACTATGAGTCCTATGACGGCAAGCAAGCCAGGCACCATCATAATACCTAACTGCTTTATATCGACTCCCGCGATAAACGCCATAATAATTATCAGAAGGGCTAAAGCTACAGCGGTCCCAAGATCAGGCTCCAGCAATATAAGTAAGATACAGACACCCAATGCTATCATAAGGGGCAAGAAACCATAAAGAAAATCCTTGATCTCTGATTGCTTTCGGGCAAGTACATCCGCCGCGTAAAAGACAAGTGCCATCTTTGCTATCTCTGAAGGCTGAAAACTGATTGAACCTAAACTTATCCAGCGCCTTGCGCCACCGGCACTCCTGCCTACACCAGGTATAAATACCGCTACAAGCAGTAGTATGGAAAAGATCAAAAACGGTTTTGTAAAATTCTTAAGCTTGCCATAATCAAAACTCATAAGGGCCACCGCGCCTATGATGCCGAGAAGCATAAAGATAAGGTGCCTTTTTAAAAAATAGGCACTACTTCCATAAGATTCATAAGCAAAAGCAGAGCTTGAAGAGTATATCATCACTGTGCCTATGGCAAGCAAAATCGTTGTAACTAAAAAAAGGTTTATACGTATCTGTCTCATGTTTTCATCGTGCGTCGTGCGTCGTGCGTATTGCGTAATCTCAATACTGCCCGTTGAAATGCGTCACCACGGTCCTTATAATTGGAAAACATGTCAAAGCTCGCACACATGGGGGAGAGCAAAACCGTATCCCCTGCTACAGCTTTATCCCTGCATATAGCAACAGCCTTATTCATAGAGGAGGCTTCGAGAATATTTACAGCGCCCACAAGATCATCTTGTATCTTCTTCTTGGACTCTCCTATCAGTACCATGGATATTACTTTCTTCTTTACCGTCTCTCTTATAACCTTATAGTCACTGCCCTTATCTCTTCCACCCGCGATAAGTATGACACGTTCATCAAATGAGTCCAATGCTGCTTTACAGGCATCAACGGTCGTTGCCTTGGAATCATCTATATATCTTACTCCATCAATGACAGAGACCTGCTGAAGGCGATGGTCAAGCCCTTTAAATAATGTAAGCGCGGTTCTGATATCTTGCAACGCTGCCCCCGCAAGATATGAACACAAACTGGCAGCGAGTGCATTTGATATATTATGCTTTCCAATCAGCTGCATATCATTTACAGAGCATATCCTTAACTCTTCTGAATCGATGTTGAGCACAAGTTCATCTTGATTAAAATAAGCTCCTCTGACTTTTTTCTTTACGCTGTAATAATATACATTAGCGCCAGGTTCACGGCCAAGTGCTTTTATCTTATTGTCATCGTAATTTAAAACACAAAAATCATGGCTATCTTGATTTCTATATATATTCTTCTTGGATGTAAAATAATCAATAAGATCTCCATGCCAATCCAAATGGTTCTGTGTAATATTTGCTATAAGGGCTATCTTCGGCTTAAACTTATCTATTCTTTTAAGCTGAAAAGAGCTAACCTCTAAAACTACGGGTTGATCTTGGGCTATAGAAGAGACCTCACCGGAAAAAACCCTCCCTATATTGCCGCAGACAATCGGGCTCCTGCCTGATTGCTCAAGCATTAAACCTATAAGCGTAACGATAGTGCTTTTTCCATTTGTACCTGTAACCGCTATAATAGGCCCCTTACATAACCGATACGCTAACTCGATCTCGCTTATTACAGGTATGGATTTTTTTTCTGCTATGCTCACTACAGCGGAATTATCCTTAACACCAGGACTAACAACGAGAAAATCGGAATCTTCTACAAGCGCCTGAGTGTAACCACCAAGCTCTACCCTAATATCTTTCGACTCTAGGCGCTTAGCGATCTGTAGTAACTCACTGTTGGCATTTGAATCCGTGCAATAGACAAAAGCGCCTCTTTGCTTAAGTATCAAAGATGCGGACTGACCGCTGATCCCTAAACCAACTACTATCACTTTTTTATTCTTTAGATTAAAGGGGGCACCCCTAAGTACGTTATCAACTTGGTTTTTCATATTTTTATTAAGCACGTCTTTGGAATTCATAAATTTTTGTATTTTTCTATTCTTAGGGATGTCCCCTTTAGGACCGTTTAGTTGTAAGGATTAAGCAACAAACCTGATCCTTAAATTCTAAATCCTAAGCTCTAAACTCTAAACAATATCAAATTACCAAAATTCAAATGCTCAAAACAAAAGTTTTGAATTTTGAAAATTAGAATTTTGAATTTGTTTAGTATTTAGATATTAAAGTTTAGTATTTATTTTCTCCCTTTTCAGCCGAAGGCTGAAAAATGTTATAAGATTTTAGTTTTTATAATTTTTTAACTTTTGTGACCGTATTCCTTTTTACTCTTTACTTGCACCTTATGCCCTGTGCCTTTTTCTTTGCCTCTGCCTCTACCCTTATCTAAGCTTTAAGGTCATAAGTGTAAAGAGTGCTAATATGGCAGCTACTATCCAAAAACGAACAACTATTTTTGACTCGGGCCACCCCTTCATCTCTAAATGGTGATGAAATGGTGCGCACAAAAATACCCTTTGGCGCCTTATTTTAAAAATAACAACCTGCAATATCACAGATATGGCTTCAAAGACAAATATCCCACCTACTATAAGAAGTAACATCTCTTTCTTTATGCAGCAAGCGACAACGCCTATCCCGCCACCCAAAGCGAGAGATCCTACATCACCCATAAATACATTAGCGGGATATGAATTAAACCAGAGAAAACCTAAACCTGCTCCTACGATCGCGGCGCAATATATAGCGAGTTCGCCGGTACCTGGAATATAATTTATAAACAAGTAACTTGAAAGTTGGCTGTTTCCTACAACGTAACTTATTATTGTGTAAGCTAAGGCGACCATTACCATGCATCCTATAGCCAAACCGTCAAGCCCATCTGTCAAATTTACCGCGTTAGATGTACCTACGACAACAAATGTAACAAAGAATATGTAAAGTATACCGGCATTACAGGTTAAGTTTTTGAAGAAAGGAAAATATATACTGCTCCCAACATTGGAGTCAAAGAAAAGTATGATACCTATTATAAGGCCTAGGGTGATTTGTCCGAAAAATTTAGTTTTTTTGCTAAGCCCGTTACTTTTTTTCGCGACAAGTTTTATGTAATCATCTATAAAGCCTACCGCACCAAGCCATATAGTAGCGAATATTGTTATAAGTATATAATGATTATCCAAGCGCGCCCATAGAATGGTGGCGAATAATATAGATCCTAGCATGATCAGCCCCCCCATTGTGGGGGTACCTTCTTTATCCTTGTGGTTAGAATATATGCCCGGAACCTCTTCTCTGGAACGTACCCGCTCACCAATATTAAACCTCTTAAGCAATTTTATAATATACGGCCCAAAAATAATACTTACCAAAAATGCGGTGATAATCGCCCCTACCGCCCTGAATGTTATGTAGCGGAATACATTAAATCCGGAGAATATCTCTTTTAGTGAATAGAACAGGTGGTAAAGCAAAACTATTACTCCTTGGTTTATTACTTAGTTATTGCGTTATTGGGTTATTGAGGTATTGAGTTTTGAAAGTTTCCAAACGCCATAACGCATAACGCCTACACGCATACGTGCGCTGATAACTTCTCGGCTATCTCCTCCATTTTCATAGACCTAGAGCCTTTTATCAGGACTACGTCATCCTTGTCAATTATATTTCTTAGAAAAGTGGGTATACCTACCTTATCTGTGAATACTTTTACCCTATTTTTATTCATACCGCTATCGATCGCGCCCTTAGCGATAAACCGGGCCTTATCCCCCACTACAATAAGAATGTCTGATGCATCTATTCTGGCAAGCAATATTCCGCAATCATAGTGAAATTTATCTGAATTTTCACCAAGCTCTAACATGTCCGCGCAACATACTATCTTTTTTCCCTTAGTCTTATATCTCTTAAGCGCGTCAATCGCATATTCAAATGATATAGGGTTGGCGTTATAAGCGTCGTTTATTATGATAAAATCAGCGCAATTAAGGACTTCCATTCTCATAGAAGCGCTCTTAAAATTCTCAAGCGCATCTTGCGTTTTATTATCAGTGAAAAGTGACGCTGTCGCAATCGCAGCTAACGCATTATATACATTATGTCTGCCCAAAAGCGGTAATTTGATCAAATCGCCATTAAGAAAAAATTCCATGCCTTGCGCGGTTTGTTTTACATTTTCTGCCTTGAAATCAGCTTTTTCGTTTCTGATACCAAAATTTACAGTCTTTATGTGATTGTAGTTCTTTTTAAGAAGCATTTCATCATCACAGTTGCGTACCCAGACACCACATTTATCAAGAGACTCTACCATAGCGATCTTTTCTCTAAGAACTCCTTCTTTGGTGCTAAGCCCTTTAAGATGCGCAAAGCCTATATTCGTCGTTATAACAACGGTAGGCCCAAGGATATCGCTGTTATACTCTATTTCACCGGGGGTGCTAGTTCCAACTTCTATTACAGCTATCTTCTCATCCTTTAATCTTAATAGAGCTTTTGCTACGCCAATCTTATTATTAAGATTACCTTGAGTTTTTAGTACGGCCAACTCTCTACCCAGTATATGACTAAGCATATCCTTTGTTGTTGTCTTGCCGTTTGACCCTACAATACCTATGACCGGAATGTGAAACTTTCCCCTGTGCGCCTTAGCGAGATCACTTAAGGCCCTTAGTGCGTCCTTTACCTTTATTACGGGAATACGAGCTGAAACACTATCACCTTTTTGCGCTATTATCGCACAAGCCCCTTTTTTAACAGCTTCATCGACAAACTCTGTCCCATTGTAACTTTCACCTTTTAATACTAGAAAAAGATCGTTCTTATTTATACAACGTGAATCAGTAGATATAGACCTTATCCGCGTATTATAACTACAATCAACACCTTCGGCACCGGTCACTCTGATTATATCATTTATTGTAAACACTTATGCCCTCTTGCGCAACATTATCTTGCTGTAATATCTCTTCCGCGATTTTCCTATCATCAAAGGGAATCGTTGTATCCTTAAATATCTGGTAACCCTCATGGCCTTTACCGGCTATCAATAATATATCTTCTTTTCCCGCGATAGATATCGCGTATTCTATGGCCTTCTTACGATCAACGCAGACTTTATAATCCTTAAAACCTTCCGGTATGCCCGCTACTACCTGATTTATGATCTCTTCGGGATCCTCTCCGCGAGGGTTATCGCTTGTTATGACAACGTAATCCGCTAGTTCTGCGGCAACCTTCGCCATCCTTGGACGCTTTTCTCTGTCCCTATTACCCCCGCATCCAAAGGCCACAATAAGCTTGCCTTCAACAATTCCATTAAGCGCGCTCAATACATTAGAAAGCGCGTCATCAGTATGCGCGTAATCAATAAAAACGGAAAACCCCGCATCGGCTCCTCCGATTCTCTGAAGCCTGCCCGGAGCTCCTCTGAAGCCTCTTATCGCATCCTCTATATAGGAGGGTTGCAAACCGGTAGAATAAGCAAAAGAGATAGCGGCAAGTATATTATATATGTTATACTCACCAATAAGCGATGTCTCGATATCCAGGACCTGGTTAGGTGTTTTTACTTTAAAAGACGCTCCGTTTATTGACATCTTTATGTCAAACGCTCTTATCTCTGATGTACTTTTAATGCCGTATGTCAACGACTGACCTTGATATGTTTTAATAAGAACTCTGCCATAGTCATCATCACTGTTTATTATCGCTACCGCGTCTTTTTTTAACATGCCAAAGAGCCTTGCTTTAGCGGCAAAATATTCTTCTATGCTCTTATGATAATCAAGGTGTTCACTTGATAAATTCGTAAAAATAGCTTTGTTGAATTCAATAGCATCGACACGGTTCTGATCAAGCGCGTGACTTGAAACCTCCATAATGCAGCTGGTGATACCAGATGCCTCCATTTCACGCAGAAACACCTGAAGCATAATAGGTGAAGGTGTTGTATTTACGGCAGGTATAAGCCTATCTCCGATTCGATAATTAATAGTACCTATAACGCCGCAATCACGGCCCGAATAACGCATAATAGCGGCGATTAAATAGAGCGTGGTTGTCTTTCCATTTGTCCCTGTAATACCTGTAGTCTCTACTCGTTGTGATGGGTGCGAATAAAAATTACCCGCTATTAACGCGCATGCTTTTCGGATATCCCGGACAATCACCTTTGTAACATTCTTATATGTTATAAAATCCTTCTCAGAGACTACAACAACCGCTCCGCGTTCTATCGCTTCATCTATAAACTCATAACCATTGCTTTCTTTTCCGGTTATAGCGAAGAAGAGACCGCAAGATTTTAACTGCTTGGAGTTATAGGATATATTCTCAATATCAATATGCCTCTCTCCTCTGATTGAAGTTGGGTTCACCCCTTTAAGTAGGTTATTAAGCTTCACTGCCTCTCTCCTGTTCAATATCAAGATACCTCAATGTAGCGTCACATATATCCTTAAATACAGGGCCTGATACCGTACCGCCATAATAGCCATTGCGCGGGGTATCTACCATTACGCATACAGTTATAACAGGCTTTTCTACCGGCGCAAATCCGACAAAGGACGCTATGTAATCCCTGCGAGAATATCTGCCTGAGAGATCGATCTTCTGCGCTGTGCCTGTCTTGCCTCCAGCTTTAAACTTATTAAGTTTGGCCCTTCCACCTGTACCGCTCTCTATTACACCTCTCATTATCTCTCTTAATTGCCTCGATGTCTCTTTAGATGTAACGCGCCGTACAATTGAAGGTGCATATTTTTTTATAGTCTCACCCTTAGAATCTATTATCCTATCCACAATACGTGGCTTTACAAGTTCTCCTCCATTGGCAATAGCGGATAAACTTGTTATAAGCTGTAAAGGTGTGACACCAACCTCCTGGCCCATAGGGATTGATGTAATTGAATACTTGCTCCACTTGTTAAGAGGCCTGACCATACCGCTTATCTCTCCCGGTAATCCAATCCCCGTGGGGATACCAAAACCATATGCCTTTATGTATCTATAGAAATCTTTTTCTCCAAGACGCATGGTTGCCTTGACAGTACCTATATTGGATGATTTTTCAATGATTTCTCTAAATGTCATGTCGCCATGGCCATGGGTATCATGAAGTGTGTGGCCAGCAACATACCAGGCACCGTTCTCACAAAAAAAATTATCTTCAATAGAGACCTTTCCCGTATCAAGGCATGCGGATGCCGCGATGAGCTTAAATACAGATCCAGGCTCATAGTAATCTGATATCGCGCGGTTTCTCTTAGAATCAGCTGGAGCGGAACTAAAGTTATTGAGATCAAATGATGGAAGTACCGCTAAAGCCAGGATGTCCCCTTTATATGGATCCATCACTAAGGCAACAGCTGCTTTTGCTTTATGTTTCTTATAAGCTTTTTGCAGGGCTTTTTCAGTTATATGCTGTATAACCTCATCTATGGTAAGAACCACGCTGTAACCATCAACAGGGGGTATATACGCACCCTCAAAGGCATGCACCTCTCGGCCCTTAGCATCCCTTGCGATAGTCTTATAGCCTTTCTTGCCATACATATACGTGTCATAAAAAGCTTCAACGCCTTCTAAACCCGTATTATCGGTACCGGCAAAACCTAAAACCTGTGAAGCAAGGCTCGCTCCGGGATAGAAACGTTTTGTCTCATCAATAAGATAGATACCTTTTAGGTTTAGCTCTTCAACCCTTTTAGCGTATTCAGGTGGAAGTTTTCGTGCCAACCATACAAAAAGCTTATCTCGGCTTAGTCTTTCATAAAGAAACGACTCATCCTTGCCAAGAATCGGCGCGAGCAATTTTGCGCTAACACCTTTCTCCTTAACGTCTCTTGCGACAGCATAAACAGAATCTACTTTTAGATTAAGAGCGAGCTTACGCATATTCCTGTCTAATATAGCGCCTCGCATAGGTTCAAGTTCTATACGGACAGAATGCTGTGCTTGAGCTATATTTACTGCCCTTTTATGGAAACCAAGGTGTATATACGCTATACGAAACGTTATAAGAGTAAGTAACAATATAAAAATAAGTGTTACTAAACCTATTCGGAATTTGTATCGTCTTATATGCAATTTAGGGACTCTTTTAAAAAAATGGAGGAATTGCTTACTTCAGTTCTTCTGCTACAGCTTCAGTGCTCAGCGAAAACATGCCAAGCATAATCTTGCCGACACGCGCCAGTGGAGTTGGCGCAACGATCGCAACGTCACGAATAGCAGGCTCCTTTATCTTGACGCTATAGCAATCAAGCGGCATATAAGCCTGTGTCTCTGTCTTAGCTGTCATCGCTTTTTCTAGCCGGGCAGGCGATTCTAATCTTGATACATTATATCTTAAAGTGCGATTGCGGTCAATCAATAAAGAGAGGTTCTTTTTAGAAGCATTTATAGAATAGCTATATTCTAGTAGCCTTGCGTTCTGGTAGACATAGATGCCGGAGAATAATGTTACTACCACAATAGCTATTAGAGTTTTTTTCATATTAAATTTTCTCCACTACCCTCAGCTTTGAACTGCGAGAACGCGGATTATCAGCTATCTCAGTTTCCCTTGGCCGTATCGGCTTTTTCGTCATAAGCCTTAGTAGGTTATCTCTAGCCATAGACTTAAAGGTATGTTTTACTATCCTGTCTTCAAGAGAATGGAATGATATTACTGCCATCCTCCCACCACTATTTAGAAACCTAGGGGCCTTTAAAAGCGCTTCTTTTAAGGCATTCAATTCATCATTTATGAATATTCTAAATGCCTGAAAGGTTCTTGTCGCGGGATCAATTCTTGAACCGGGCCTATATTTCGCAGCATCCTGTATTATCCCAGCGAACCTCGATGTATCCTTTATAGGAGAGATCCTGTATTCAGCTACTATTGCTTTTGCTATTCTGCGCCAGTATCTCTCTTCTCCTAAATCCCTTATTATGGCACCTATATCAGCTTCGTTCATCCTTCTTAAGACCTGCCAAAGAGGCTGCCCTTTTTCCTTATTCATACGCATATCTAAAGGGCCTTTTTTCAAAAAACTAAAACCTCTTGCTGCCTCATCCAGCTGAAACGAGGATGTGCCAAGGTCAAAGAGCATCGCATCTACACTTACTATACCTAACTTAGCTAATACCTTATCAAAGTCTTTGTAATTTTCGTTTACCAGACTGAAAGCTTTTTTGTAGTCACTCAAAACTTGTTTCGCGTTCTCAAGCGCTAATTTATCAGCGTCTATTCCAATGAGCTTGCCACCAGGGGTAATTATATCTAATATTTTTATCGCGTGGCCCGCGCCGCCAATCGTAGCATCCAATACAATATGCTTTTTCTTGCAACATAAATACTCAAGAGTCTCGTTAAGCAATACGCTTTTGTGCACCTAGAAGCCTCTCTTTGAGTAATGCCTACCTGTGATTACTTGAAGCCCTCTCAAGGCGAGGGTTTATGCCTACCAAACGTGAGTTACCATTTATAGCGCGTAGCTTTTTAAGCCGCTCTATTAGGACATAACTCTCTTCAAGGAGCTTCTTCTTTCTGGTTGTTGCGTCGGCGTTTAATAACATATCTAATCTCCCTTCCTTATTCACTGATAAGGTTCTCCGCAATCTCTTCATATGATTCCTTTGAACTGCTATAGAACTCTTCCCATAGCTCTTTTGCCCAGATCTCAATTCTATTTGACACACCTATAAAGACTACTTCTTTTTTTATATCAGCGTAATTCTTGAGATACGACGAGAGAAGAATTCTACCCTGCTTATCAGCAAGTACATCCTGCGCCCCTGAGAAAAAGAGGCGATTAAATTTGCGGTGTTCTGATTTTGTGAAAGGGATGGACCTAAATTTGGATTCTTGGATCTTCCATTCTTCTTCAGTAAAGACAAAAAGGCATTTGTCAAGACCCCGTGTAATATAAAGCTTTTCCGCATAAGCCTCTTTTAAGGCCTCACGAAACTTTGAAGGAATAATGAGCCGTCCTTTGCGGTCCAGACTATGTGCGAACTCTCCGTAAAACATCTTCCTAGCCTCTCTCCCCACCGAGAAGGGCTTACCTGTATAAACCTAAAACTTGCTTTTTCTCAATTCCCTATCGCCCACCGAGAAGGAATTGCCTTACTCCACTTTACTCTACTTTCAACCACTTTGGTACAAATATACATCATAATTCCACTATTGTCAAGTGGTTATTTTTTATTTTTTAACATGTGTTTAAAAAGTTTTTGATAGGGAGTTAAAATATACCAAATAGTGGGGTTGCAATATATAAGGACTACTACATATGGGAAAAGATTGATAGGGGAATTATTTTAAGGAAAATGAAACCGTTGGATGTGTTGTTACTTAGCCCAGATACCTTTGCCTTGCTGCCTGGCCCTGCGCTGGAGTTTTAGAAACTCATCTGCATATTTTTCATTAGGTGGGATAACAAGTATCTTTGCATAACCTTCTTCGACCATCTTTTTGTTTATAAATATGTCATCAACATATACATATGCCAGTAGTCTTTTATACTTATCTCTTCTTTGAGCGTCAAACTCAAGGCGCACCATCTTTCCATTAACCAGTTTTTCATTAAAAGCCTTTGCCTGCTTGGCAAAATATTGCGCGGGGGGATTTCTGTAATTCATCTCCGGGGTATCTATACCCAAGTACCGTACCTTCTCACCGTTTGCAAGTCTTACTGTATCTCCATCAAAAACACGAGTAACCTTAAAAAGATGGCTACTACGGTTCTGCTGCAAACAACCGGATACTAAAATTACTAATTGGGATAAAAAGAATAGAAAGATAAGGTGTCGCACAAAATATTGAAAACGAAAATTCGGTATCTTATTGATCATAAAACTTCCAAAATTAGTATGGTATTATATAGCTCTCTTCTTCTACTGTATTCATATAATCATCAAAAGTTATCTGCCCTGTTATCTCCTTATTTACCTGTGCCTTTCTGGCGGAAAGATAGGGGTGAGTAAACCAATAACGTTTTGGCCCTGTCTTTCCCTCCATCTGCCACTGCAGCAGCTTATCGAGCGCGTTAAGCATGCCTTCAGGGTCATAGCCTGCCTTCTTAAGATATTTTACTGCCAGGGCATCCGCCTCAAACTCATGCTCCCTGCTATTTGCGAGCATAAGCTGGCCAAAGGCCTCACCCGCCTTACGACGCGTATAAGAATCCTTCGCGCCCCTTATAACAAGTATCTGCATAATCTGATAGCCGAGGCCCGCCTGAAGCCTTTTTATGCTATGTCTTGCGCAAACATGCCCCACCTCGTGCGCCAAAATAGCGGCAAGTTCATCATCATCCAACTTTTCAAGGAGTGCCTTAAATATATATATATAACCACCGGGAAGAGCGAAGGCATTCTCAACATCGTCTTTATCAATAACCTTGAACGTAAATATAAGCTCTTTCCTGTCGCATACATCCGCTATCCTCTTACCAAACTCCGCTACCTTCTCCTGATTGAGATAGTTCTCATCAAGATCAAACTTCTCCTCGACCTGCTCAGCTATAGAGCGGCCCATGTTTATCTCCTTCTCCTTGGAAATAAAAAGGTTCTCCTCCTGGCCTGTAGCAAGATTATATTCGGAATAAGCGGAATTTGTAATAAAAATGGAAGATAAGATGGATAGACCAACAAATAACTTGCTTGCACTCATTGATGAACCTATAACCTCTTTTGCATCAAGAGATTTTCTAGTTCTTTTGGGTCGTTAGATCGTTGCAGAGCTACTGCTTCATCAATAATATTTTCATAGACAAGGTTTGCCAGGGAGCCATTGAGCGTAATCATCTTATCCGCGGAACCTGTCTGTATAGCTGTATAGACCTGATGCACATTATTTTCTCTGACAAGATGCCTTATAGCGTTGTTTACGCTCATGACTTCCGTCGCCAGAACAAGCGCGTCTTTACTTTTCATCGGAATAAGCTCTTGAACTAACACGCCTACAAGTACAGAGCCTAACTGCATCCTGACCTGTTGCTGCTGCTGCGCCGGAAAGACATCTATTATACGATGAATAGCGTGTGCCGCACTATGGGTATGCAAGGTAGCGAGTATAAGGTGCCCTGTCTCCGCTAATGTCAAGGCTGCCCTTATTGTGTCAAGGTCTCTCATCTCACCTATCATAATAACGTCAGGAGTCTCCCTTAGAACATGCCTCAATGCTTCATAGAATGATACTGTATCACTTCCTACTTCACGCTGGTCTACGATAGATTTCTTGTGGGCATGCACAAACTCTATAGGGTCCTCTATTGTAATAATATGACATTGGCGTTTTTCATTAATATGCTCTATCATACTTGAAAGTGTGGTTGATTTTCCGCTACCGGTTGGGCCTGTTACGAGTATAAGGCCGTTGGGCTTCTCTGCAAAATCTTGTACAATAGCAGGGAGGCCTAAATCCTTAAGCGTAGGGATATTGAATGGTATGAGCCTTATAGCAACCCCTACCGAACCTCGTTGATAATAGGCATTTAGCCTGAATCGGCTTATCCCTTCAACACCAAAGGAGGCATCGAGCTCTTTATCAGTAGTAAACCGCTTGATCTGCTCTTCTGTTAACACAGAATAAAGCAGGCTCTCTATCTCTTCGTTTTTTAAGGGGGTCTGATATTTTATTGATTTTATTTCGCCGCTTAGACGCAGCATAGGGGGTGCGCCCGCGGCAAAGATCAGGTCTGAGGCCTTCATGCTATTCATCAATTCAAGCAATTGACGCAACTGTACCATTTATTTATCCTCTTATGAAACTTAAGCAAATATAGAAGCAGGCGCTTATAAGCCGAGTTCTGTTAGTGACTCACAAGTTAGGCAACCCTTATAAATAATAAGTACCCTAACTTGCATGCCGGAATTAATACTTAAGGACGCGATAAATAAGAGCGTCCAGTGTATCCACTCCTTCGTCACCAGATGGCCATCTATCTAGCCCTGTCATTACTGACAGGGTCGTCTTCCTACTTAAAGGAAAGTAGCGACCTAACCCGCTCCGCTTACTGAGGAACGGATCATTCCTATGGCGGAGCCTATTTGGTCTTGCACCACGTAGAGATTGCCGCGTTTCACATCACGATTAAATGCATCTGTAATATAAGAGAGATTGAGCCGCTAGGCTCATATGCTCCCATGGTAGAAACATTTATCGATACTCGTCTCTGTGGCTCTCATTTTCCCGTTTCACTACGAGAAAATGGCCTCAGGCGATAAAATTATCGCAAGAGACAATCCTCATGAATTATTCCAAATTCATGGACGGGCATTACCCGCTACGTTATCCTATGGAGCCCGGACTTTCCTCCCCCATAGTTTTACTTCGTAAAGCTTAACATGGGGGCAGCCATCAAGCGCCTGCTTCAAAGAGCTGCTTAACCGTAATTCTTTCGATTAGGCTAAGGTTAATACGCACATAAAAGTCGTACACTTGTTAAGAACCGATTCTAAAAAACTACCTAGATTTCAATATAAATGACTTACCAATTTTTTTTCTACCGGCATCATCAATAGCTTTATTAGCAAGTTTATCAGCAGGCTTGTTATCTTCTCTGGGTATATTATTTATCCCTACCTGCTCAAAATCACTTAAAAGTTTTGTCACCTTTGCGTAAAGATCTTTAAGAACAGCATTCTTTACCTTATACTCGCCACCCAACTGCTTAGCCACAAGCTCGCTGTCAGTATTAATTATAAGCTCTTTCGCCCCTAAACTGCTCGACTCTTGCATACCCGCTATGAGGGCTGTATACTCAGCTACATTATTGGTAGCATGCCCTATAAATTTTTCTACATTTTTAATGACAAGTCCATTTTTATCGGTAATAACTACGCCTATACCGGCTGGACCCGGATTACCGCGCGCCGCGCCATCTATATATATATGTAAGGTGCTATAATCAGGCTTTTTCATTTTTTATATAAAGTATGCGCTGGCAATTCTCACAATAGATAACCTTTTCCTTCATGTTAATCTCATTTATAACCTGTGGAGGAAGCTGCATATAGCAACCACCACAATTATCATTTAAAACCTCTGCCATCGCCTGGCCGTCTTTTCCAACAAGAATGCGCTCGTATTCACTCAAAACCTTTTTCGCTATGAGCGGCGTAAGAGCGTCTCTTTTTTCCCTAAGCTCGATAATCGCCGCGTCTATATCTCTTACCTGTTTCTCTATCTCTCTTATCTGCGTATCTATACTTTTTGATTCTTCAGCAAATTTTTGCTTCTCTTTGTCAATGCGGGTCTTTGCCTCGTCTATGCTATCCATCAACCCTATAATCTCTTCCTCCAAAAGTGAGTTATCCGCTTTATGGCTCTCTATCTCGCCGACCATAGTAGTATATTCTTTGTTGGTCTTTATAAGGTTGAGTTGGCCTTGTAGCTTCTTAACTTCTTCTTCCTTCGTACCTAGCAACATCTCTTTTTCTTTATGCTTGAGCTGAATGGCCTTAAGATTATCATCGGCATCTTTCATGCCGCATTGCTTCTGCCCAAGCGAATCCTTAAGATCGCTTATCTCTTGTGGCTTAAGTTCCTTTTCAGACTCCATCTTATATATCTGCGCATCAATCTCTTGGAGGCCTATCAAGAAATCTGTCTGTTTCGCTATATCTATATTTTCATCCATAATGTAAAAATTATACCATAAGAATTTAAAAATACAAGTAAAATGAGCAGATAACTTATGCCTGCCTGCCGGCAGGCAAGGATCTAAACACTAGATTCTTCGGCTTACGCCTCAGAATGACATGGAACGAAGACGACATAACTTATAGGCGCGAATTAACCCTGTACCGTATTTGCGGAGCAAATTCTGTTATCAGGGTAAGTGCTAAGTTTTTGTAAAAACGACATAATTCATATTCTGCACTACTATTATATATAACTCCTATTAAAGCAAGACCGGTTCTCAAGCACAACCGATCGTGCTCAAGAACCGGTCTTGATGGCATTGATGGCATTATTCTAATAGCTTGCCATGAATCCGAGGTTTGCCCTGAACCATTCACTGCTTCGCAGTTCAGGTTCAGGGCATAAGTCGTTTCTGCAAGTTAAGTCGCTTACACTCCTTAACTTGCGAAACGCTAATGGTAGCGGCGAGTGGACTTGAACCACTGACAACACGGGTATGAGCCGTGTGCTCTAACCAACTGAGCTACGCCGCCACAGATTTGAACATTTACACTTGATTTTGATATGAAATTATAACAGAAAAGTTTGCATGAAACAAGTTATTTTATTGTTTCTCATCGCCATTGCTGCTAGATTGTATCATGCTTGAATGATGCGTAAGCTTAAGCGCTATATCATCTACTATAGAATAGACACAAGGTATTACGATAAGGGTTAAGAGCGTCGCGAATATGATGCCCCAGCATATAGCTAGCGCCATGGGCACCAGAAAGGGATCCTTCCCACCTATGCCATAGGCAACCGTGGATAAGCCACCTGCTGTTGTAACGGTAGTTAGGATAACCGGCCTTAGCCTTACCTGCCCTGCCCTTATAATAGAGTCATACCTGTTAGAACCTTCTCTTCTTAATTTGTTTATAAAACTTACCAGTACTATCGAATCATTTACAACGATACCATTAAGCCCGACAATACCCAATATAGCCAAAAATGACATAGGCACGCCATGAGCTATAAAGGCTATAACAACACCTATTATGCCAAACGGAATCGCGAGCATAACAATAAAGGGCTGGATCAGTGACCTGAAAAAAGAAGCCAGTATCAGATATATAACTAAGAAGGCGTAAAAGAATGCCTTAAGAAGGCTCGCCATCGACTTCATGGATTCCTCCTGCTCTCCGCCATACTTAATGGAATAACCAAAATACTTATCTTTTAAATCAGTGAATTTCTCCTGCAGCATCTTATTGATCTTCACCGAGGTTATCTTATCTGTATCAAGATTAGAGGATGCGGTAACTACCCGCTTTCCATCCAGATGATGTATGGTTGTCGTACCGGGTACCTTATCTATGCTAGCCACCTTTGTAAGCGGGATAAGCTTTCCATATTTATTTTGTATGAATATGCTGTCAAAAACATCGTCCTTATTTGAGACCTCTTTTGAGAACATAATAGTAACATCCGTCTCTTCCTCTGCCTTTACAGGCTTTATCTGTGTAGCGATAATGCCCTCGAAAACCCCCCTTACTGTTTTTGCTATTCTAACAATCGAAAGGCCGGCAGCCTTTGCTTTATCATGATCAACCTTTATACGTATCTCTTCTTTACCCGGCTTATGATCCCATGTTACATCGGTTGTTCCATCAATCGTCTTAAGGTAATCTATATACTCAAAGGCTATCTCATCGAGTGTATCAAAATCCTCGCCCCTTGCCTTGACCTCAACAGGCTTGCCTACAGGGGGACCCGCCTCAGGCTTATCCAGCCTAAAATCAGTAAAACCTTTAACATCTTTTGTCTTTTCCCGCAGTTCAGCTATTATCTGATCCGCGCTCCTTTTTCTATCCTGTTCAGGCTTGAGATAAATAGCTATTTGAACAAGATGGCTTGCCTTGCCGCCAAACGGATCATGGCGATCCTCTTGTATATTACCTACAGAGGTAACGAACGCGTCCATCTCTTTTTCGGAAATCTGTGCAACGATCTCTTCAACAGGCGCTATAAGCTCATTCGTCTTATCTAACGGCGTACCTATAGGAGCCTCTGCCCTTATGAAAAAATAGTTTATGCCGGCACTTGGAAATAAGACAAATTTTAATGGCCCCTTACCGGAGAAAGAAAGCGCTACAACAGCGATAGATAGTATTGCCGCCATAAGAGTGCCTGTAAATACATACCATTTTTTCTTAACCGCGGTCTCAACTATTTTTGTATAAACAGATACGAGCCTTTTAAACCACGGCATCTCTTTTTTTAATCCCTGAGGCTTACCATCGGCACCTATTTTTACCTTTACAAAATCCGCCAAATGACTTGGCAGTATGATAAGGGCCTCACCTAATGACGCTATCAACGCTATTATAAGAACCGTGGGAATATTCCTTATAAATTTACCTATTATTCCTGTCATAAATAGAAGAGGCGAAAACGCGGCAATAGTAGTAAATACAGCGGCTACTACCGCGCCCATCACATCCTCCGTGCCTTTTATAGCGGCTTCTCTGGGGGGGAAGCCCTCTTCCATATAACGATAGGCATTCTCCGCAACGATAATACCATCATCTACAAGCATGCCCAGCACTATTATCAATCCAAACATACTCATAAGATTGATAGTAATGCCCATGGCGCTCATTATAATAAATGTGGCAAGAAAGGCTATGGGTATACCCATGATAGTCACTATGGCGACACGATATTGTAAAAAAAGCATCATTATGGCTATAACTATCAGAAAGCTTACCCATCCATTGTTACCTAAAACATTGAGGCGCCTGCGGGCAAAATAAGAATAATCATTAACATAAGATATTTTTAATGAATCGGGGCAGTTCTTTAAGAACTCATCACATTTTATCTTAATCGTATCTACTATGCTTAACGCGTCTCCGGACTCCTTCTTTGTGATCAAGAGATTTATAGAGCGGTCTCCAAATGTCTTATAGATAATATCCTCTTTTTTGAATAAATCCTTTACAACCGCTATATCCTTTATCCTCAACCAGTTTCCGGCGTCATTTGCCCTTATTATTATATCCTCAACCTCGGAAACGGTAGTAAACTCACCTGTAGTTCTCACGCTATATTCTGTAACATCTGTGTTAAACTCCCCTGCCGGTATGCTAACATTACGCGCGGCAAGGGCATCTTCAATCTCATCAAATGAGACATAAAACTCTCTGAGCTTATCAGGGTCGAGGTGAATCTGCACCTCGCGATCCCTGTATCCTGATTTAGTGGCCTTAGCAACTCCTGAAATATCCTCGAGCGTATCTTCTAATGCATCCGCGTAATAGCGCAGTTTAGATTCATCCATATCGCCTGAAAGTGATACCTCGATAATAGCGTACTGCTTACTATCTATCTCTGTCGTAATAGGATCTTCATATATATCCTTAGGCAGATCTTTCACCCTATCTACAGCATCTTTTATATCATTTACTACTTTTTTCTTATCTCTCTCATCAGGGTCTATCTCTACTGTTATATAAGACGCGCCCAAGGCCGAGGCGGAGGTTATCTCATCAATTCCGTCAACCTCCTTAAGCTCTTTCTCTATAGGAACTGTAATAAGTTTTTCTATATCAAGAGGTGTCGCGCCCGGATAAGCAGTGCTTATAGAAACCATATCAAAACTTACGTTGGGAAAGACCTCTCTATTCATGCCAAACATTACAAGCAGCCCTATTACAATAAGCATGGCAGAAACCAAATTAATAAATAATGATTGATTTACGCTAAATTTAGGAAGGCTCATAAACCGGCCTCATCAGTCTTTAATAGATTATTCATCGCTACCTTTAAGGTGATTATAGCTGTCTGATAATTGTACATGGACCTTAAATACAAAAGCTCTGCCACAAAAAAGTCATTTTGATAACGCAGGAGCCTATCTGTATCAGAACGGCCTCTGTTAAATCTCTGTTCTTCACCTAAATACTTTTTGTGTTCAAGCTCTGCTGCTTTTTTTAAGAGATTTACTGAATTGTACATCCGATTCAGATGCACAAACGCGTCATTTACCTCTACAAAAATAACGCACTCTGTCTTTTTCAATGCGACAAGCGCCCTTGCCTTTTCAAGTTCTTTTTGCGAATATTCTGCCCTTGCCTGGCTGTTTTCCAAAGGAAAGCTAAAGACCACTTCCGCTATATATTCGGGCTGGTCCTTGCTCGTTATATCTTTTACAGAATCATTGAATTGCCGGTCAAGCCCGTTCTTTTTTAAGGTACCTTTTAAATCTATCTGCGGCCACATAGAACTCTTCTTAATCTCCAGGGAAAGGTCCATTGATCTTACCCTATTCTTGTCTGCCTTATAATCTCTCCTGTTATTCAGAGCGGTAGTTATAACATCCGAAAATGTAGCGGTAAGCTTGCGATGCTCGAAATCATCGACAGGATCTATTAAAACTCCCTTATCCAGGTTTAGTTTAAGCCTCATCAGGTTAAGGGCGCTATTAACCTTATCATTCGCGAACAATACATCATTCTCTTTCTGGTTAAGATCCGCTTCCACCGCATAGAACTCAGGTAGTTCTACCATGCCTATTTCATGCATCTTTTTATTGGCCGCAAAAAGATCCTTGGTGTTTTCCAGCATATTTTCCGTAAGCTCCAGATCTTTATAGGCTAAAACGAGATTCCAATAAGCTTCCTGAGAATCCGCTAACTCGGATTCTATCTTATCTAAAGAGATATACCCTGTATTTTCTATATTGAGGCCTGTTATCTTTATTGTATTTCTATCTATTATACCTAAAAAGTTTCTTGCTAAAGGTTGCGTAATAGATATCGTAGCCGCTGATTCGTGGTAAGGGTTTAAGAGGCTGTAAGCCGAATCAGAACTATGACGTAGATGATCTACATCGAGTGAGAGGATAGTACCTGTCGGAAGTTTTTTGCTTATACCCACTTCTTGGGTAATTGTTGTTGTTCTGCTGGGGGCAAAAACAGACGGGTTATCAAGTCTATCCTCGTCATATTCATAAGAGGCATCGAGGCTAGTATCATACACAGACTCTGCCTTGAGAAGGTCTTTTTCGCTAATGCGCTGGTCAAGCCTGTATATCAATATATCAAAGTTGTTCTTAAGCGCAAGTTTGGTCACCCTGTCTATGCCTAGTTCCATTTTATTTTCATCCTGAGCGCTCAAAGAGCAAACACCACTGCATAAAAAAAATACTAACAAGCATAAACAGGTTGTCCGATGTAGTGTTTTCATTTCTTATCCTTAAGCCCGCTGTAAATCTTCTTGATCAAACCTAAATACAGTCGCTTCTCTTTTTCCGAAAGAACCGAAAGTATCTCTCTTATCACAGCTAGGCGATCTTTACTTATTTTTGATACCAGGATCTTTCCATTTCCTGTAAGAGTAATCAATACAATTCTTCTATCCTCTGCGCAATGGTGCCTTTTTACCAGTTTAAGCTCTACCATCTTATCGATAATAGAAGTCGTCGCGCTCATGGTTAATTTAAGATTTTTAGCAAGCTCTGACATATTAGAACTTTTTTTATCATTTAAGAGATTAAGTATAATGTAATGCGATACCGTAAGTTTGCCATCAAGGACTATAGAGTTGAGCTTATCTGCGAACTTAGTATGCATGGCAGCCGCAAACCTTGCTATCTCCTTTTCGTAATAACCTTTCTTTATCTTGTCCATATCCAACCCTATTATATTTTATCTGCTAAATAGTTTGACAATCGAAATATTTATTAAATGAAATATACACTATTCACGCGCTAAAGTCAAGAAAAAAAATATCGCAATCTCTTGCGCCTTTATTTTTTCTATATCAGGGGGTTTCGTTGTAATTGAAGCAGGACCTTGTTGATGCGAGCGGGCCCGCCTGCCGCCTGCCTGCCGGTAGGCAGGGCGAGGCAGGCATGGTTCGATCTGATTCAGTTCTATGCGAGAGCGAGCATCAACGTGGAGTAAAATTTTCACGCCGGGGAAATTTTACGTTCCTGTGCAAATTGCTACGAAACTATCTTCTAAAATATTGATGCTTGCCTTATTATAGATTAACTAAGTATTTACCCCAGTAATCCAGCCCCCGCCTACTACTTTATTGTTCTTATAAAATACCGCGGCTTGTCCCGGAGTAGGCGCGTTTTGGGATTTCGCGAAAATAATTTCGCACCTTCTGGATGAAAGGATATTTATGACAGCCCTTGCCTTATCATGCCTGTACCTTATCTTTACCATAGCGTTCAGTCTTTTCTGCTTAGGCATTAGCCTTATAGTCCAGTGAAGATTTCCTACATTAACACTTCGCCTTAAGGTAGAATTATAATCACCTACAATAATATCTCCTGTTTTATGATTAATATCTGTTACATATATCGGACTACCATAAGCCACCCTTAACCCCCTTCTCTGTCCTATAGTATAAAAGCATGTTCCATGATGGCGGCCTAAGGGGTTGCCTGTCTTTTCTCTGATGTATCCCGGCCTTATATCTTTCTTTAAATTCTTTTTTAGGAATCCGGCCAGGTCATTATCTTTTACAAAACATATCTCCTGTGACTCTTCTCGATAAAATGACTTGAGATTAAGCTGTTTAGCTATCATACGAATATTTTCTTTTTCAAAATCACCTACAGGCAGTATCAACCTAGAGAGGGTATCCTGATTTAGGCCAAAGAGCACATAAGACTGGTCTTTTTGCTTGTCCTTGCTTGTCTTTATAACAAACCTCTCTGCGCTGGGACTGTACCCACATCTCGCATGATGGCCGGTTGAGATATATCGCGCATTAAACTCTTTTGCCTTTTTCAATAGTAGCGGGAACTTAACCTTTTCGTTGCAGACAATGCAGGGGTTTGGGGTAAGCCCTCTTTTGTAGCAATCTAAAAACTTTGCAATAACCTTCTCTTTAAATTCTTTTGCGCAATCTATTACATAATGAGGAATATCGAGTTTTCTACATACCTGTCTGGCATCATTAATAGCGTCAAGAGAACAACAGCTCTTAGCCTGTTCCTTGCCGCAAACCGATTTTGGCCAGACCTTAAAGGTTATGCCTATTACAGAGTACCCTTTTTTCTTAAGCAGATAAGCGGCAACTGATGAATCAACACCGCCACTCATAGCAAGTAATACGGATTTTTTATTCATTATCTAATAAGGATAGCATAGGAATATATTTTAGGCAAGAAAAGTTTGTTTTTGAAGGGTAGCTCTTATAAGGAAAAAACTTATCGAGTTCTGAAAACTCAGGAAAATTTAAGACCGGTTCTCAAGCACAAGTGGTCGTGCTTGAGAACCGGTCTTAAAGATATTTATTTTATAAAGGTGTTAGCCATAACAAATGCCGCAAATACGACAGAGACCATTGACATAAGTTTGATTAGGATATTCAATGATGGGCCAGCGGTATCCTTGAATGGATCGCCTACTGTATCACCTACTACACCTGCCTTATGAGCAAAAGAACCCTTGCCTCCATGCGCACCCTCTTCTATATATTTCTTAGCATTGTCCCAGACTCCGCCTGTATTTGCCATCATGACAGCAAAGACAAAACCCGAAACTAGCCCTCCAACCAAAAGGCCTACCACAGCCTCCAGCCCCGCAAAAATACCGACTAGTATAGGGGCAAGTAACGCAAGAAGCGATGGTAAGATCATCTCCTTCTGCGCGGCTGAGGTCGCTATATCAACGCATGTCGTATAATCAGCTTTCTCTGTTCCATCCATAAGGCCTTTTATCTCTTTAAATTGACGTCGCACCTCAACAACTATCTTACTTGCCGCACGGCCTACTGCCTGAAGCAGCATTGAACTAAAAAGAAACGGAAGCATGCCACCTATAAACAGACCTGTCAAAAGGCGTGGATTTAATAATGAGAGATCAAGTTCCTGGCCTAAAAGGTGTATCTGGTCCTTATACGCAACTATAAGGGCCAATGCTGTCAATGCCGCGGAACCGATAGCAAAGCCTTTGCCGGTCGCGGCAGTTGTATTACCAAGTGAATCCAATGCATCAGTTCGCTTTCTTACTTCAGGATCCAAGCCTGCCATCTCCGCGTTTCCTCCGGCATTATCCGCTACAGGTCCGTATGCATCTGTCGCTAATGTAATGCCCAAGGTTGAAAGCATGCCAACAGCTGCTATGCCCACACCGTAAAGGCCCGCGTTAAAATTAGATGCGCCTCCTGATAAATAAAATGACGCCAATATCGCAGCGCAAACCGACATAACAGGGACAGCTGTTGAGAGCATGCCAACAGACATGCCCGCAATAACAGCGGTAGCAGGGCCTGTCTCCGCGCTCTCCGCTACCAGTTTCGTCGGCTTATAGCGTGCGGATGTGTAGTATTCCGTTGAAAATCCTATTATTATGCCACAAAAAAGCCCCGCAAGCACAGAATAATATACGCCTATATACTCCATGCCTAAGCTATATTTTATAATGAAAAAGCTTGATACGGCAACAAGCGCTGCCGCTACAATTACGCCTTTTCGCAGAGCCTTTAAAAGAGTTCCTTGCGTAGCGTCCTCTTTGCATTTTACAAAAAACGTACCTATAATGGAGCATATCACACCTGTTCCTGCCATAATCATTGGGACCTTAACCCCATTCATCCCTAATCCCGCTGCCGCGCCCAGAGCCGCTGTAGCGACCATTGACCCAACATAGGACTCATAGAGATCAGCCCCCATGCCTGCTACGTCCCCGACATTATCCCCTACATTATCAGCAATAACAGCAGGATTGCGCGGGTCATCTTCAGGAATACCTATCTCAACCTTGCCTACAAGATCAGCTCCTACATCCGCGGCCTTTGTAAAAATGCCTCCGCCTACCCTTGCGAATAATGCCTGCGCACTCGCGCCAAGCTCAAATGTAAGCATAGTGCTCGTAATAGCGAGAACTTTATCAAAACCTATTGGTATTGGATGAGTTGAATAAAACCAATCGAGTATAAAAAACCATACCGTCAGGTCAAGCAGGCCAAGCCCAACAACAGTAAGGCCCATAACAGTGCCTGAGTCAAAGGCTATGCGTAACCCGCCATTTAAACTTTCTCTACATGCGTTAGCTGTACGTGCAGACGCGCTAGTGGCTATGTTCATACCGATATAACCTGAAAGGCCCGAGAAAAACCCCCCTGTTATAAAAGCAAACGGAACAAACATAACAAGATAGCCGCGGAAGGCAAGATAGAGCAGGATAAAAAATACCACTATAAAGAATATGCCAACTACGGAATACTGTCTTCTCATATAAGCCTGAGCGCCTTCTCTGACCGCCTGGGCTATCTCCTTCATCCTATCGGTGCCCTCATCTTTCTTAAGTATCTTAAAACTTAAGACCCCCGAAAAGATAAGCGCTATTAATGAACTTATTGGCGCGATAAAAAACAAGGCCTGCATTATGTTACTCCCTTCTATTTTAGTAAGATGTGATTGATTATAACTTTACTGCAATTTTTAATCGTTATTAATTTTAAAGATTATATGCTATATGCCTAAAATATTCAAGCACTAATTTAAACAATCTCTTAATCAACAAAGCTTATGATCAAGTGCCTCTGGCTGCTTGTTAAAAGCTGTCCTGAAAGTCAGCTTTTGAGTGATTGAGCAGAACCTCTTTATTGCGAACGGGCCCGCCTGCCGGCGAGGCAGGCATGGACCACTGCAGTTTTACTTCGTTAAACTGCAGTGGGAGTGAGCAATAAAACGGAGCAAAATTTTCTCGCAGGGAAAAATTTTGCGTTTCTGCGAAATTACTCAAAAGTTGGCATTAGGTAACGTTTAGATGTGAGCCAGCTGGAAATGCTTAATTTAAATCATGTGTTATTATATCAATATCCTGATAAATATCTTCTAATTTAGATATAATATCCGTTCCGCCGACAGCAACTGCGGTAGCTATCGCGTCCGCTACAAGGCATCGTTTCGCAACTACTGTCGTAGATGAAAATACGGATTCCACGGGGTAGCCTGTCTTCGGATGCAATAAATGCGTATAATCTTTGTTCTTATAAACAAAGTATTGCTCATAGCCTCCCGATGTCGCTACCGCGGAATTAGAGAGCCTCAATATCTCCAGCATATCCCCCTTTTTGCGTGGATCTCGTATACCTACTCTCCATAAAAATAAAAGATCCTTCTTGCCAAGGCAAAAAAGATCACCCCCTGCGTTGACCAACGCAGACCTGAAACCAGAGCCCTTTATGGCTACTATGGCCTTGTCAACGGCATAGCCTTTAGCAATAGCTGAGAGATCAATCTTCATGCCTTCTTTTGTAAAAGATACTGTTTGATTGGGCTGATTTAAAACAATCTTATCAGAGCCTACATAATCTAGAGTCTTTTGGATAATCTCTTTCTCCGGTACTGCGTCTCTATCCCAGTAGGGCCTCCATAACTCAACAAGCGGCGCGACAGTAACATCAAACGCGCCATCACTGGCATCATATAATGCCTTAGAATCTTTTATCAGCAAGAAAAGGTCATTACTTACAACTACCGGTGACTTGTAAGCAGTTCTATTTAATATGCTTACTTCACTCTCCTCATTGTATATGTTTGCTATATTATCAATATGATCTATGGCAGAAAACGCCTTATCAAAAACAAGGTCAAAATCATGCCATCTAAAACCAAAAAGGCTAATGCTGACAAAGGTACCCATCTTATATTCCGTACGTTCCCGCTGATCAGTTAATAACGAAAAAGTGACGGCCAAAACAATGATTATTATAACTGCGTATAAAAGAAATTTCATAAATATAAAGTGAGTGGTTTAAAGCTTTGCAAGGAGGGGTTCTAGATCAATATGATTTCGCACCAAGCGCGCTATCATATTTATCTTTTCTTCTTCGCCTGGATGTATCTTTACGATCATCTCATCAAGCTTAGTTATAACGGCATAAGTATCATCTTCAACAATAAGTGTAGGTATACCACTTTTCTCAAGCATCTTTCGTATTTTTCTATTTGGCATAAAACCACAAGTAATAACAAAACCCGCTATAAGGTCCGAGTAATCTTTTTTTCTGGTTACTAATTTCAAAAGATACGTAATAAGCTCTTCTCTGTCACCAGAGGTTATTATAAGGTTACGTTCACGCATCTGCCTAAAGACTACTCTGGGCTTGCCGGTTGATATAACAATATTATTTATAATCTTTAATACATTGCCATCAGAGCCGCTTATAAAGCTTCCCTTTAGCTTATCCTGTATATGTTCCATTGTAGGCATATCAAGCATACCTACATAAGGGATAACCCCCAACACCTCCAGGCCGTGTTGCTTAAAGCCTTTTCTTACCAGGCTGTTTATCTTCTTATATTTTGCTGCCTGCACCTTGTTTACTATAACACCGGCTATCTCAACACCCACCTTCTGAAAAAGAGGAACAGATAGCATGACTTCATCTATAGGCCTGCCTATGCCACCTGAAGATATTATAATAACCTTAGCGCCAAGCATCTTCGCGACAACAGCATTTGACAAATCAAAGACTGAACCAACGCCCGCATGCCCGGTACCCTCTATCACTACGAGATCATTTCCCTCTGATATTTTTTTAAATGCGTCCTTGATCTGCTTTTCCAACGGGCCTCGGTCGGGATTCTCTATATAGCGGTGCGTAAAACCTTTTTCTATCGCGATAGGCGACATGTCCTTAAGATTTGATTTTATTCCAAAAATTTCATCTATAAGGTAAGAGTCCTCGTCTATATTATACCCCTGCTCAACAAGATAGCGCTGGCCGATAGGTTTTATAAAACCTATATTTTCGAATCTCTCCTTGAGCATAGCCATAAGCCCTAATGAAAAGGTAGTCTTTCCATCATTCTGACGTGTCGCAGCTATAAATATCTTTTTAGGCATATCCCTACATTGCTCTCTTATTAAATATTAAGCAAGCCGGCGCGAAAGGCCTTAATATAATTCATTGAGTATTCATCTCTGCCAAGCAAGGCGTCTTCTGCCAGAGAAAGCATACCCTTAGGTAAGTCTTTTCCGTCAAGCATATCTTTGACCGGGCCCTGAGTTGGATCAATTATGGCAGCTTCTATGCCGGCTTCCATAGCAAGTTTTACAAATACAGCGTTAAGCAAATCTCGTCGAGGTAGCCCGAACGATACATTGCTTAACCCCCCTATACACCTTATGCCTTTTGCCTTCAAAAGTCTTACTGCCTCAAGAAAGCAGTGCGCCTGCTTTGGTTCCGTACTGATAGGCTTGGCAAGAGGGTCTATAAATATATCATTTTTGTCGATACCTTTTGATGTTGCCTTTGATACTATCTCCTCTGCGATAGAGACTCTATCATCTATGCCAACCGGCATGCCGTCATCATTCATGGCAAGCGCTATTATGTAGCCTTCTTCTTTCATAAAATCATCCAACAGCCCAAGCCTCTTCTCTTCACCGGAGATAGAATTTATAAATGGCTTAGCCTTGCATGCCTTAAGGGCTGACTTTACAATATTGGCATCAGGGCTATCAATACTTATCTTGCAATCAAATTTCTCCTGAATATTACGTATAAGAGATAAGAGATTGGACTCTTCCTTGTCAAGAGTCGCGGCTGTGTTAATATCAATAAATTCCGCGCCACAATTGAGTTGTTCCTGCGCTTCATTCATTAAAGATGCTAAGTCATTATCGACTAAGGCCTTCTTTATGCTGCTACGAGTTGAATTTATCCTTTCACCAATAATAATCATATCTTTACTTGCTCCTTATAGCTTGATTCAATAGCCCCCACCAATTGAGTGAGCATCTCATTAACCGGAGCCTTTACTCCGGAACTTTTTGCGTGCCTTACTACCGCACCATTAATAAAATCTATTTCTGTCTTTTTTTTATGTATGATATCCTGTAACATGCTACATGTATTAGAAGATGTATTTCTACAGACAGCTTCCGCCTTATGCAGGGGGTCATCAAAAATAAGCTTGATCTTCTTCTTGCAAGCGACCTTTGCAGTCTCTATAACAGCTTGACGCATCAACTCCTTTGTGCCTTCATACTTAAGAAGCCCACCATTAGATAGGCGGCATATAAGAGCTAACGCATTTATACCGGAATTTATTACAAGCTTGCTCCAGATAACCCCATTTATATCTCTTGATATCTTTGTCTGTATGCCCGCACGGTTAAAAACGCCTGATAAATGACGCAGATCCTTAGATATCTTACCAATAGGTTTTCCAATCACTGCTTCAGGCTTACCGACTTGCCTTACCCTGCCATCTTCAATAAGGGTTGCCCCATGAGTAATCATGCCGCATATCGTCCTATCTTCTCCTACCAAGTCTGCTATAAGCTCCATATTTCCTATGCCATTCTGCAATGATAATATATTTGTATCGTCTTTTAAGAAAGGCTTGACAGAAGCAAGAGCTGCCTCTGTATCATAAGATTTTGTACATATTATAACAAGCTCTGTATCTCTGACAGAATTGGGATCCGCTGTAATATTTACACGCGATCTAAAATTTTCTACACCTTCTACAATTATACCCCTTGTCCTTATTTTTTTTGCGCGGGCTCGATCCTTGTCTAGAATCCATATTTCATTATCTGAGTCTGCCCGCGTTAATAGAGCCGCGAATAAACAACCCGTAGCCCCCGGACCTACTATTGTTATATTCATTTGCCCTCTCCCGCTTACTTGTAATTATCGACTAATCTTTTCGCCTCTTCTTTCTTCATTAAATAAGAATGATCCATGGAAGGAAAGACCTTGCCCTGCACATCCTCCTTATAGGCTGTGACGGCGTCCTCTATTACTGAATATATATCCGCGTATTCTTTAACGAATTTGGGCTTCTTTCTCCCCCTTATAAGCCCTAATATATCATGCGTAACAAGTGCCTGTCCGTCACAATCAGGCCCGGCGCCGATTCCAATAGTAGGGATTTTAAGTCTTTTAGTTATAATACCGGAAAGGATACTAGGCATACACTCAAGTATAAGGCTGAACACACCTATTTCTTCCAAGCAAAACGCCTGCTCGATTAACTGTGACGCTCTTTCCGCGTCCTGGCCCTGTACCTTGAAGCCACCTATCTTATCCACTGTTTGTGGAGTGAGCCCGATATGTCCCATCACAGGAATACCTGCCTTTAAGATAGTCTCTGCTGCATCACTACATTTTTCAAACCATTCAAGTTTTACTCCATCACATCCCGCTTCTTCTACAAATCGTTTCGCGTTATTAAGCGCTTCAGATGGATCCAACTGATAAGATTCGTATGGCATATCTCCAATAAGCAAGGCGTTTTTAACACCGCGCCTTACGGCCTTTGTGTGATGGATCATTTCACGCATTGTAACTGATCTGGTAGATTCTAAGCCCAGTTCGGTATTCGCGACAGAATCACCGACAAGGATAATATCTATGCCCGCGCTGTCTATTATTGAAGCTAAGGGGAAACTATAAGCCGTAAGTAATGTTATGGGTACGGATCGTTTCTTTTTCTCTATTAAGGTATCAAATGTTATTTTGTTCATATAATCTTTAAAAATTTTTCTAATATTTCAGGGTCAAAATCTTTTCCTTTTTTAGACAGAAGCTCTTTTTTAGCGCTCTCTTTGCTCATACCCTTGCGATATGGCCTGTCTGTTGTCATGGCGTCATACGCGTCACAAATTTTTAAGATTCGCGCGGTCAAAGGTATCTCTTCGCCTTTTAATCCATCAGGGTAACCGCTTCCATTATATAACTCTTGATGGTTGCGCACAAGCTCGCACAACGCTGACATGTGCCTTATAGGCCTTATAATGTTTACGCCTATAATAACGTGCTCCTCCATCTCTTTCTGCTCTTCTTTATCAAGGGGTCCATGCTTTTTTAAAACCTCATCCCTCACGCCTATCTTACCAACATCATGAAGAATAGCGCCATTTCTTAGGATCTTCATCATCTCGCCATCAAGCTTCATAGCCGTTCCAAGGCGTTCTACATAACCAGCTACCCTGTCTATATGGCCTTTACTGTATGCATCCTTTGCCTCAACAGCAACCGCTAGTGCTGTTATGGTCTCCAAATATGTCTGTTCCGCGTCTTCATTAAGTTCAAAATTCTCGATCGCTACAGAAACTTGAGCCGCAACATTTGAAAGTAATATAATGTCATCTCTGTCAAAAAACTCATGATCAAGCTTATCGCAGACTAGCATAACTCCGTGAACATTACCTTTGCAAAGAAGCGGCGCCGCCATAATAGAATCCTTTGCCAAACCACTCTTAAATTCCAAATAAGCAGCGGCATTAGTGCCTACATGAGAAACCGCTTCAAGCTTCTTAAGCTCTATTACCCTGCCTATTAAACCTTTTGCGGAATCTATATTGATCTCGCGCAATTTGCTCGATATATGATACCCTACCTTCATTACAAGGTTGCTCTTGCCCTCTTCAAAGAGAAATATCGCTCCGGATGTAGCGGATATGCCTGTAATCAATGTCTGTAGCACGAGTTCAAGCAGATTCTCTATGCCTCTGGTTGAAGTAACCGCGGAACCTATCTTGTTCAAAATATTATGCAAAAGCTTTTTTGACGCCTCCAGATCTTTTATCTTCTTTTGGAGCTCATCTGTTATCTTATTAAAGGAATTGGCAATGTCTCCAATCTCATCTTTGTTCGCTACATTTACTTTTTGACTGTAATTACCGCTAGCTATCTCTTTAGCGTTACTGCTAAAACTCGCTAGGGCTGCCATACTTCTTCTTATAAGATCAAATGAAGCCAGGCTTAGAAGGACTACCAGCAATATCGTTAAATTAAAAAGAGGCAACTGCTTATTCAGTAAAGGCGCTAAATTTAAATAACGTATTATAAAAAGTATCAAAACTATGGGGACAAGCGACATAAATACAAAAGCGATACTAAATTTTCTGTGCAGACTTGTCGCTGTAAGCCTGTCGACCTTAAGCTTTTTCTTCATTTTCCGGCCTCCTTGCATAATAACGTTTTACGCCATACATCCAATATCCAGTATTATACCTCGTCGTGTGTCGTGCGCCTGCCTTGCAACCTCATATACCTGCAGTATCGATAATTTCCAACACAAGCCTCTCCCAACCTATCGGCATAATATGCACGCCATGGCAAAGGCTCCTAATCTCACTGATCATCCTAACAGCGATCTCAATAGATTTCTTATGCTTGTCTGAAGCGCTCTCTATCTCTTGTATCAGGTTCTCAGGCACATATATACCAGCTACATTCTCGTTCATATATCTTGCCATCTTTCCGGACTTAAGCAATATAATACCCGCGATAATAGGGATATTATATGGTGCGGCCTTTGTAGCAAACTCATTGAATCTTGCTATATCAAATACTCCCTGCGTCTGAAAAAACTGCGCCCCTGAGGCTATCTTCTTCTCCATCTTGATGAGCTCAGGCTCTAGTGGATCCGCACATGGATTTACTACCGCTCCAACACAGAACTTAGGATTGCTATTAAGCTTATTTCCTTCGCTATCTCTGCCCTGCTGTAATCCCTTTATAATATCTAAGAGCTGTACAGAATCAAGGTCAAAGACAGGTTTTGCCTGTGGATGATCCCCGCTTAAAGGATGATCCCCAGTCAAAACCAGAATATTTTCTATGCCGAGACAAGCGGCAGAGAGTATATCCGATTGAAGCGCGAGCCTGTTCCTATCACGGCATGTTATCTGAAAAACAGGGTCTATACCAATCTGTTTAATAAGGTATGAACCTGTAAGAGAGCCTAGTCTCATCACAGCGCTCTGAAGATCAGTAACATTAATCGCATCCACCTTGTTGATAAGTGGCTTTGCCTCATCGAGCATCTTTGTCACATCAGAGCCTTTTGGTGGGCCTACCTCACTTGTTACTATGAATTTTTTTGATTTTATGGCTTTTTGCAAATTCATTATATTAGATCCTTTGTTCAAACATCACAACTGTTTTCCCACATCTATAATATGACCTTCTGTGGCTTAAGCTGCTTTGAGTAGTCCTGCGGCTTATAGATATGCCTCATGTTATCTAAATCTCCGGATTCTTTTAATTGTTTATATATCAGTATCCAGCCGCAATCTCGCTTGTTATCAACTTCGCATTTCTCATTCTTTGAGCCACCACATGGCCCGTTCAGCAAACCTTTGGTGCAGACCGTCAAAGGACATATCGTCGCTGTCTTGTCTATAATGCACTCACCGCAAAGTATACATTTTTGTGTAAAATGACCGCCGCGTTCTACCTCGCCAAGAAATAATGTCTCAAGCGCGGGGACAACCCTTTTAACCTTGGTGCCATCTTTTATAACCTGTGCTCCATCACCACAAGCTAAAACAAGTATCGCGTCTGTCCGCTCAAATACTTTTTTATTCTTATGAAAAAGTTGTTTTACCTTAACCAGGTGGCATGCAGGATCAAGTATCGCCTTGCCCATAACCTCTAAGCCGGCCTCATTAAGAAAACTCTCCATCTCATTGACCTGGTCCTCGCCACCGGTTTTACATACAGTCGCGCATTGAGCGCATCCTATGAGAAAAACTCTTTTACTTTTTTTAAGTGAGTTAATAATCTGTTCCGGCGTTTTATTTTTTGTTATTATCATCTTATGCCTTTCTGCTTCTGAAAAAGCTCAACACAGTTGCGCATTAACATAGTTGTAGTAAGCGGGCCAACGCCACCGGGCACTGGCGTAATATATGATGCCTTCTTGCTGGCTTTATCAAAATCTACATCGCCAACAATCTTACCATCGACCCTGTTGATCCCTATATCTATAACAACAGCTCCTTCTTTTATACAATCCCCTTTAATTATCTTTGCCTTTCCGACAGCAACGATAAGCACTTCAGCTCTACTGATATGTTCCATAAGATTGCCTGAATCATTTGTCGCGATATGGCATACAGTGACTGTAGCGAGTTTATCCAGAAGAAGCATAGCCAGAGGCTTCCCGACTATTGAACTATGTCCTATTATAACCGCCTCTTTACCATAGAGATCGATACCACAAAGATTAATAAGCTCCATAGCGGCTGATGCTGTAGGCGGCACTACCTTGTACGCATTTAGCAGGAGTTTTCCTTTGTTTTCAGGGCTTATGCCCTCAACATCCTTATCTGATGATATAAAAGACGTTATCTTAATAATATCAAATCCGTCAGGCAGAGGAGACTGCAGTATTACCCCTGTAACATTTTCATCTTTATTCAGCTGAATGATCTTCTCTATCAGGTCTTCTTCTGACACGGAAGCCGCGAGCTTAACAAGCTCGTAATCCATATCAATAGCATCCGCTATTTTTTTTTGCGAATTAGCATAGACAGAAAAAGCTCCTCCTTCGCCAATCTGCAAGGCTACTAGCCTAGGCACAGACCCTGTTGAACTCTTTAAAGCCTCTATCCTGTTGCTCAACTCATGTTTTATCTCATCGGCTTTTTTACTGCCATCGAGTATAATTGCGCCCATTTTATGTATGCATCCTTTCCCTGGCTTTAGATAAAACATGTGTCTTAAGTTTTTTAATATCGCGCTGGAGTCTTCCATACGTTTCTGTATTGTTAATAACATATTTCTTGTCTTTTATATTCTCCAAGTTGACATGGATATTCGCGAGAGCCGATTCAAACGCGGCATCAAGCGTATAAATTGCTACTATTACATCTGAAAGTATGTGCTTATTTGCTACATATGCCAGTTCAAGCGCGATTACAGTTGCCTTATAAGCGTAACTACAGACATTAGCTGGTGGGGTTATCGCTCTCTTTAGGGCTGGCTGCAGACTAACAACGTTATCTTTATGTTTCTTAAACGCGCTTGAGAGGTTCTCATATGCCTTTACATCCTTATCAATAAGGCCTGCCATTTTTTCTCTTATTGATTCTGATTTTTTCAATGCCTTTTGAGACCTCTCTTTATATCCGTTAAAACCTTTTCCCGCTAAAGTGTAATTCGCTACCATGCTTAGAAGTCCACAACCCAACACCCCTAGCAGAGCGGCTGTGCTTCCTCCGCCAGGCGTTGGTGTTTTAGCTGCCAGTCTATCAGAATAATACCTTATGCTCTTATCTATATATTTCATAATACGATCTCCTTTATATTGCCTAAAAGAAAAACCCTTAAAACAGCCCTTTGATCTTGCCATGCCTGTCAGCTGTAATATTACATGCCGCGGGTTTCTTAGGTAGGCCCGGTAAAAGAAGTATATTCCCACATACAGGCACGATAAAACCTGCGCCTGAGAATATTCTTATCTTATGTATATTTAATCTCCAACCTTTTGGGGCACCCTTCAATAAACGGTTATCGGATACAGAAAATTGCGTCTTCGCTATATTAACAGCTAGCCTATTGAATCCAAGCCCTTCTATCACTCTAAGGTCTTTCTTTGCCTGTAAGCTATAATTGACCCCCTTTGCGCCATATATTCTTGTAGCGATAATCTCTATCTTTTTCCTTGCGCTCAGCCCTTCCTCGTAAAGAGGCTTAAACCTGGATTCATTCTTTTTAAGTATGCGCATACAGCCCTCTGCCAGGTCAATTGCTCCATAACCTCCTTTGGCCACAGCGTCTGATGTATAACTATCCACTCCGAGTTCTTGGCAGCAAACCTTAATCTTTTTAAGCGATTTATCCGTATCACCAGGAAATTTATTTATCGCAACTACAGGCTCTATTCCAAAACACCTTATTATATTTATATGTTTGGCTAGATTAGCTATACCATGCAATTTTATTGCTCTCTGAGAAACAACTATGACCGCTAGTTCCGGCTTTAATTTTCCTTGACGACATACGATATCAAAAAATTTCTCCGCGCCAAGATCGGAACCAAAACCACTTTCTGTAATCACGTAATCAGCCAGTTTTAACCCCATCAACATAGACATAATGCTGTTGGCGCCATGCGCGATATTCGCGAAAGGCCCGCAATGGACAAAAGCGGGATTACCTTCTATTGTCTGGACAAGATTAGGCATAATGGAATTGGCTAAAAGCGCACTCATAGAGCCAACCGCGTTTAAGGTCTTAGGCGTAACAGGCTTATTCTTCTTTGTAAAAGCGATTGTCATACGAGAAAGCCTGTTTTGCAGATCTGCTATGCCTTTGCTCAAAGCGAGGATGGCCATTGCTTCAGATGCGGCGATAATATCAAAGCCGCTTTTATAAGAAGTTTTTTTATTAATATTAAAATTTATCTGTCGAAGGGTTCTGTCGCTTATATCTATGGTCCGCCTCAATTGTATATTGCTTGTATCTATATTATACTTGTTACCAAAATAAATACTGCTATCAAGCATAGCGCAAAGCAGATTATTCGCACCGGATACCGCGTAGCCATCACCGGTAAAATGTAGGTTTATATCCTCGATAGGTATTACCTGGGAATAACCTCCGCCACATGCGCCGCCTTTTATGCCGAACATAGGCCCAAGAGAAGGCTCACGTAAACAAAGAAAGGCTTTTTTCTTCAATCTTCCAAACCCCTGCGCCAGGCCTATAGCGGTAGATGTTTTACCTTCACCATATTTTGTAGGCGTTATAGAGGTAACAAGTATAAGTTTTCCATTGGGTTTGCTTTTTAATCTTGAAAGAAGCGAGGGAGATACCTTGGCTATGTGGTTACCGTAAGGCATGAGCTCATCATTTTTTATACCGGCAGATTTTGCTATCTCGGTTATCTGCTTCGGCTTTACGCGCTGAGCTATCTCTATGTCGGAAGGCATATTGTCATTACCTTATGTTTTAGTATTGAAACTGTTTCAAACATCTTTATTTTACACGAAAGCTGCGTCTATGTATAGGCGAAAACCCTTTTCTAAGAATTGCGTTTAAGTGCTCCTTAGTCCCATACCCCTTATGCCTGTAAAAGCCATACCCGGGAAAGATACGGTCATAAAACTCAAGCAGCCGGTCACGTGTAACCTTAGCGACTATTGACGCGCATGCGATAGAGAGGCTTTTCTGATCACCTTTTACAATAGTGCGCTGCTGCACAGTAAGGCGCAGGCGCATATTTCCATCTATAAGTAAAAGATCAGGCGTGCAACGAAGGTCAAGTATCGATCTCTCCATTGCCAGCATTGTAGCGTGATATATATTTATATTATCAATAACAGTCTCTGAAACAATGCCGATACCTATTATGGCCTTATCAAGTATCTCCTCATACGCGCGTTTTCTTGCGGGAGGATTAAGCCTTTTAGAATCATCTATCCTGACTGAAAAATCATGCCTTTTCAGTACAATAGCAGAGGCAATAACCGGTCCTGCTAAGGGCCCTCTGCCAGCTTCATCGACCCCAGCTACAGACATATAGCCTGAATCTCTTGCGTTATCTTCAAAGCGAAGCAGCTTATTTCTCTTTCTTTGGAGTGGATCCAATCTTCTCTTTAACCGTTGTCTTTTTGCCTACCTTATTTCTTAAATAATAAAGTTTCGCGCGACGTACTCTCCCCCGCCTGGTTATCTCTACCTTGTCTACGCTGGGCGCATGGAGCGAGAACGTTCTCTCAACGCCCTCTCCATAAGAGACTCTCCTTACGGTAAAAGATTCCTTTACACTGGAACCTTTTTTAGAAATAACTATACCTTCAAACGCCTGTAGCCTATGCTTATCTTCTTCAACAATTTTTATAAACACCTTGACCGTATCGCCTACTGAAAATTTAGGCACCTCTTTCTTTATATGCCTTGCCTCTACTTCCTTAATCTTGCTCATCTTATTCTCTCCTTTTTTAGTCTTGAAACCGCTCATAATCTATTCATACAAGAAGGTTTCTTAAATACTGCTAGTATAACTTAAAAGTATTTAAGAAACTATTTCTGATCACTTGTTAATAACTATGTCTCCAACTGGCTTATATGCTTTATCAGATCAGGCCTATTATGCATCGTCTTAAATAGAGATTCCCTTCTCCTGTATGATTTGACGATATTATGGTTACCTGAAATAAGAAACTCGGGAACCTTTTCACCGCTATAATTGGCAGGCCGAGTATACTGTGAATACTCTAATAGCCCATTGCTAAAGCTTTCATCTATATTAGACCTTTCATGGCCAAGCACGCCAGGCAATAACCTCACTACGCTGTCGATCAGCACCATAGCAGGTAACTCGCCTCCGGTCAAAATATAATCCCCTATTGATATCTCCTGATCAATATGGCCTCTAATCCTTTCATCCGTGCCTTCATAATGCCCGCATACTAGCATAAGCCCTGGTGCTTTTGATAGAGACAGGCATAAAGAATGATTGAGCGTCTTGCCCCTAGGGCTCATAAGTATCACCTTCGCACGTGGCGAGGAGGCCTTTACGCTGTTTATTGTATCTATCACAGGTTGACACTGCAATACCATGCCCGGGCCTCCGCCAAAAGGCTTATCATCAACCTTGCGATGCTTGTTGGCTGCAAAATCTCTTATGTTATGCGTCTGGATGCTTACCTTTGCGAACCTCTGAGCGCGCTCTATAATAGACTCGGAAGTTAACGCCTCAAACATACCCGGAAAAAGCGTCAATATATCTATTTTCATAAAATTATTGGGTTATTGGGTTATTGGGTTTTGAACGTTTCCAAACACCATAACGCTATAACGCGACAACCTGTTTTATTTCTTCTTAATTATACTCTTTATCGTATCAGTCATCTGCGCGCCAACACCTATCCAGTAATCCGCGCGCTCTTTATCTATCTTGACAAGAGCGGGGTTCTTAGAGGGGTCATAAAAACCAAGCTCCTCTATGGCCCTTGTATTCCTGCTCCTGCGCTTATCACAGACTATTATTTTAAAATGTGGCTTCCCCTTTGCTCCCATCTTCTTTAATCGTATTGTTACTGCCATTACATTATCTCCTTATTTTATGATCTTACCCTTTTAATCTTCGCTCCTAATAGTGAAAGCTTCTTTTCCATGTCTTTATATCCCCGATCAAGGTGATATATTCTTGAGATTGTAGTCTCACCTTTTGCGACCAAACCCCCTATTACCAGGGCTGCTGATGCACGCAGGTCTGATGCCATAACTTCCGCGCCGCTTAAATTCTTAACACCACGTATAATAGCACTATCTCCTTCAAGACTTATCTGAGCGCCCATTCTGTTTAGCTCCCCCACATGCATAAATCTCTCCGGATATATCTTCTCAGTAATAATCGCTATACCTTTCGATATTGCCATAAGTGCCATCATCTGAGCCTGTAAATCAGTGGGAAATCCAGGATATGGCAACGTTGCTAAACCTATGGTATTCAGTCTCCGACCGGCTCTTACCCTTATAGCGCCCTTAGGTTTTTTTGTAATCACCGCGCCTGCTTCGATAAGAGCGTCTATAAGAGCTCGTAGGTGATTAATACTGGACCCCTTAATAGTAATATCGCCTTTTGTGGCGCAAGCAGCGATCATATAGGTTGCGGCTTCTATGCGATCAGGTATAATCTTATGTGTAGCTCCATGCAAACGTTTTACGCCTTCAATCTCTATGGTATGGGTTCTATGTCCCTTGATCTTAGCGCCCATCTTTATAAGAAATTCAGCTAGATCTACTATCTCTGGTTCGCATGCGGCATACTCAATAATGGTCTTGCCTTTAGCTAATGTAGCTGCCATCATAACATTTGCCGTAGCTAAGACAGATGAGCCAAAAGCCCCGCCAAGATATACTGTGTTTCCTTTTAAACCCTCTGTTCTTGCTATTAGATAACCATGCTCGACCTTAATATCAGCTCCCAGGGCACTCAAACCTTTAGTATGTATATTTATTGGGCGCGGGCCTATTATGCAGCCACCTGGCAATGATACCTTAGCATAAAGCTGCCTAACGAGAAGAGGGCCAAGTATGCATATAGAGGCGCGCATGGTGCTTACATAGCTATAGTCTGCTGTATTACCGGTATAAGCTCCGGGAGTTATTTCAAGAGTACCATCTAAAAAATTTACCTTTGCCCCAACTATGCGCAATATCTTGCACATGGTATATACATCACTAAGTTGAGGAACGCCCTTAATTACAGATTTGCCCTCAGTCAGCAGGCATGCCGCCATTATCGGTAACGCGGCATTTTTCGCGCCATCTATTCTCACCTCACCTGATAACCTCGTGGGGCCTTCTACTATAAGTTTATCCATTGTTTAGGTACTCGATTTTAGGCTTACAGCGTTACTTATCCTTATATTGTGCCGCTATAACACGTTCTACATTATTTAGATCTTTAGAGATTTTTATATTACTAAAACAACCTGCATCCTTAATCGATTTCATTACGTTATCGCTTAAGTCATCGGCAAGCTCTAAAACCAAGAAGCCTCCTTTTTTTAAGAAAGCCGGAGAGGCCTCTACAATACGACGATAAAAACTCATGCCATCGTTACCGCCATCTAACGCCTTTAACGGATCCCTCTTTACCTCATCAGGAAGACTATCAATCTCGCATGATCTGATATATGGGGGATTAGAGACTATTACATCAAAGGTTTCTCTAAATTTTTCAGGGATATCTAGAAGATCGGCCTTTATAAACTCCATGTTCTCATTTACGGAATTCAAGCCGGCATTTTTAAATGCTATTCCTAGAGCCTTGTCTGAAATATCAGAACTTGTTATTTTACACTGGGTTAAGGCTTTTGTCAATGAGATACCAACATTACCGCTACCTGTACATAGGTCAAGGATTCTAAGCTTCGAACCATTGTCTCTAAGGCGCAATCTCGATGCCGCCTCAATTGCGATATCAACCAACACCTCAGTCTCAGGCCTTGGTATGAATACACCTTCTCTGATAAAAAGGTCATTACCATAAAAACATGTTTTGCCGATTATATGCTGTAAAGGCTTGCCATCTATCCGGGCAGTTATCATCTTCTCAACAGACTCAAGATGTTCCGGATTTAATGCAATTTCATCCAGATACAGATCTATTACGCGACATCCTATCACCTCACTCAATATGACCTCTGCATTAATGCGACTTGAGGTTACCCCTGCCTTTTTAAGTCTGAGTGCGAGCTCAAGAACAAGACTATTTAGCCTTGATAATTTTTGATGTTCTTTTGCTCTCAAGGGGACGGTCCTAAAGGGGGCACCCTTGAGCGCAATATTATCTCGTTTTTTTATATCTTTGGTAAGCATATTTATAAAATTCATAAATTTTTGTATTTTTCAATCTCAAGGGTGTCCCCGCATTTAGAGCCTTTCTAGCCTCGCCTTCTTATCGGCAGCTATAAGACCGGTTATAATCTCATCGAGATCACCATGAAGCACGGCTTCTAATTTATGCAGCGTCAGGCCTATCCTATGATCAGTAATTCTCCTGTCCGGAAAATTATACGTTCTTATCTTTTCGCTTCTGTCACCGGAACCTACCTGGCTCTTTCTGTCATTAGATATTTTAACCGCATGCGCCTGTCTTGCCTTGTCAAAGATGCGTGAACGTAAAACCTTCATGGCCTTAATCTTATTCTTAAGCTGTGAGCGCTCATCCTGGCATGTAACGACTATATCCGTTGGGATATGAGTTATACGTACAGCGGAGTCTGTTGTATTTACGCCTTGACCTCCATTCCCACTCGAACGATATACATCAACGCGTATATCCTTTGGATCGATACTAACATCTACCTCCTCTGCTTCAGGCAATACCGCGACAGTTACAGCGGATGTGTGAACTCTACCCTGTGATTCTGTTGACGGTACACGCTGAACTCTATGCGTACCACTCTCATACTGAAATTTTTTGTAAACACCGTTGCCTTCAATAGATAGAACTACTTCTTTTATGCCGCCCGCTTCTGAACTTGATGTGTTCATCACATCAACCTTCCATCCTCTCTCTTGCGCGTACTTAGAGTACATTCTAAAGAGATCCGCCGCGAATAGAGACGCTTCTAATCCTCCTGTTCCGGCACGTATCTCCATGATTACATTGCGATCAGCATCAGGGTCATCTTCGATCAGCATCTGTTCCAACTCGATCTTAATCTTATCAAGCTTGAGAGTAAGTTCTTCTATCTCTGCCTGTGCTAATTCAATAAAATCCGGTTCGTGTTTTTCGTTAAGCATAGACTCAAGCTTGGACTTCTCCTGTTCACATAAGGTATAATCGTCATACCGCTGCACCATAAAAGACGTGGAAGAAAGCTCTTTAGCGTATCTTTGATAAAGAGCCCTATCCTTTAAAACTTCATGATCAGCTAAAAGCCTCTTAAGCTCTTCAGCGCGTTGTTTCTTTTTTGCCAGTGATTCAAACATGCTTGGTCATTCCTAAGTTACATATACGTTTAGTGTAAATGGTAAGGATTAAGTGGTAAGCTTTTTCTCAATCCTTAATTGTTAATTCTTAACTACCTATTACTTCTTCCCATATTTCTTCATAAACTTCTCAACCCTACCAGCGGAATCAATAAGCTTATGCTTACCCGTAAAAAATGGGTGGCACTTAGAGCAGATCTCAACCTTTATGTTGGGTTTTGTGCATCTGGTATGTATCACCTCGCCGCATGCGCACGTTATCGTTGTCTCTTGATATTCTGGGTGTATCTTCTTCTTCATTTTGTTAACCTCCTTTTAAATTTTATTCATGCTCATTAAAAATTCCGCGTTTGTCTTTGTCTTGTCCAGCTTATCTATAATAAGCTGCATCGCTTCATCCGAGGGCAATTCATTCAACACCTTACGAAGTACCCATACAAGCTTGAGTTCATCCGGATCAAGTAAAAGCTCTTCTTTTCTTGTATTAGAACGTTTTATATCTATAGCGGGGTATATCCTTTTCTGAAAAAGACTTCTATCTAACTGCAGCTCCATATTACCTGTCCCTTTAAACTCTTCAAAAATAACCTCATCCATCCTGCTGCCTGTATCTACTAAAGCGGTCGATATGATTGTCAGGGACCCGCCCTCCTCGATATTACGCGCCGCGCCAAAAAACCTCTTAGGTTTATGCAGCGCGTTTGAATCAACGCCTCCTGAGAGTATCTTCCCGCTATGTGGCACAACCGAATTGTAGGCACGGGCAAGTCGTGTTATGCTATCAAGAAGGATCAAAACATCTTTCTTGTGTTCGACAAGCCTTTTCGCTTTGGCGAGAACCATATCAGCGACCTGAACATGCCTTTCCGCAGGCTCATCAAAAGTTGAACTTACTACCTCACCTTTAACAGAACGCTGCATATCCGTAACCTCTTCAGGCCTCTCATCGATAAGCAACACTATAAGTATAGTATCAGGCGCGTTCTTTGTAACCGCATTAGCGATCTTTTGAAGTATTACGGTCTTTCCGCTGTATGGGGGCGCTACTATCATACCGCGCTGCCCTTTTCCTATCGGCGTTAAGAGGTCCATTACCCTGGTTGATAAGTCTTTTGGGTCATTTTCAAGCAAGAATCTGTCAGTTGGATAGAGTGGGGTAAGATTATCAAAGACTATTTTATTCTTCGCTGTTTCAGGATCAGTAAAATTAACGCTTTCAACCTTAAGAAGCGCAAAATAACGCTCCCCCTCTTTAGGGGATCTTATCTGCCCATTAACAGTATCCCCTGTCTTTAAGTCAAATTTTCTTATCTGGCTCGGCGACACATAGATATCATCCGGGCACGGAAGATAGTTATAATTAGGTGACCTTAAAAAACCAAAACCATCCGGTAAAACCTCAAGCACGCCGCCACCATTTATTACGCCTTCGCCGCGTGTCTGCGACTGAAGTATCTTGAATATAAGGTCTTGTTTCTTAAGGCCGCTTATCCCGTTGACCTTAAGATCGCTTGCTATCTTATTAAGCTCCAAAACCTTCATCTTTTTTAACTCTGCGGCATCTACAGCCATTTTATCTTCTCCTTGTTTTTTTGTTCTTAAGTTTATCGGCAATCTCTCTGCATTGTTTTCTCAATCCTGTTAATGCAGCGCCATTATCTATTATATAGTCAGCGTATCGCGCCTTTTTGTAAAGTGGCATCTGTAGGCGTATACGTGCTAAAGCATCTTTATTTGCTACCCCCTTCTTTGCCCAGGCCCGCTCAAGTTGTAATGACAGAGAAGAGGTAACTACAACCAATTCATCACATTTCTTGTAAAATCCGGATTCTATCAGCATAGGAGCATCAATCACAGAATCGTATATATTTATATCTTTGATGATGCTACTTATATGTGCGGTGATAACAGGGTATATTATGCCGCATAATTTCTTATGGCTAGCCTTATTAGCAAAGGCCTTCTTTGCTAATTTAATCCTGTCAATCTTGCCCTTTCTGTCTAGTATCTCTTTCCCGAAGGCAAGCACAATCTGTTTCGCAAGCTCCGTATTGTTGCTAATCCGGCTATGCGCAACCTTATCCGCTACTACCAAATTAGCACTTAGACTTGTGGCAATGCACCTTGCTGCTGTCGATGTGCCTGTCCCAAGACCGCCCGTAACTCCAATTATCATAAGTTTTATATGTGTTTAGGTGCAAGGCTCAAGGTACAAGAAAGATAAGATCAAAACTCAATTTAACTTTAAATCTTTATCCTTGCGCCTTACCCCTTACCCCTTGTGCCTAATACATTATTATATATCTCTAAGTACTTTTTAGCAGATTCATCCCATGAAAAATCATACGCGGCTATTCTTCTTATAAGCTTAAGCCAGCTTGCCTTATCCTTATATACTACCGCTGCCTTTTTTATCGCATTAAGCAGATGTTCCGGCTTGCAATCGTTAAACAGAAAACCATTGCCTTGACCTGTCTCGTTATCATACTCGATTACCGTGTCTGCTAGCCCACCCGTTTTTCTGACAACGGGAACGGTCAGATACTTGAAACTTATCAACTGCCCCAAGCCACAAGGCTCATATCTGGAAGGCATGAGAAATATATCACATGCCGCATATATCTTTTGCGCAAGATCGGCGTCAAAGACTAGGTTGACAGATGTGTTTAATGGGTGTTTTTTCGCGACCTTCTCAAAAATGCGTTGGTAGCGCTGCTCGCCGGAACCTAGCAATACAAAACCTATATCCATGTCGCAAAGCTTATCGACTATTTCAGCAAGAATATCATAGCCCTTTTGCTCAGCCAATCTTCCTACTGTTCCTATTAACGGGGAACTAATATCAGTCTTGAGGCCTAGTTCCTTTAATAGCATCTCCTTATTCACATACTTTGACTCTACATCCGCTTCAGAATAGTTTTTATAAATAACATTATCTGTTAACGGATCCCATATATCGTAATCAATGCCGTTTAAAACACCGTACAAACTATCCTCACGAGACTTCAATATGCCTTCCATGCCGCATCCAAATTCTTTGGTCTGGATCTCTTTTGCGTATGTAGGACTTACCGCGGTAATAGCATCTGAAAAGATAAGTCCGCCTTTTAAAAGGCTAAACCTCCCATAATATTCCAAGCCGTTTATGCTGAAGAGGCTCTTGTCGAGTCCTGTCTTGGACCATTGGCTCTCATCAAAACTCCCGGTATAAGCAAGATTATGTATGGTAAATACTGTTTTTGTATCTTTAAAAAAATCATCCCCTTTGTACAAGGTTTTCAGATAGACAGGAACAAGCCCTGTCTGCCAATCATTACAATGTATGACATCGGGCTTAAAACCGTCTCTCTTTACAAGCTCCAGCACCTCTTTACAGTAATAGGCGAAACGTTCAAGATTATCATGGTGGTCTATACCATTTTCATCAACATATATGCCATCCTTGTTATAAAGATCGTCATTTTCTATAAAATAAATCTTTATTCCTTTACCTATCTGCGCAAAATTACCCCCAACCTCTATTTCCCTATACTTGGGCAAGGCTATCCTTATATCCGCGCCCTGATGTTCTAGCGCTATAGGCAGGGCACCGGCCACATCTGCCAAGCCACCTGTCTTCGCAAACGGCACAACTTCACTCGATAAAAAAAGTATTTTCATGATTAAGCTTTCATCCAACTCTGCCCACTGGAGATATTTACCTTAACGGGCACATTTAGCTTTACTACATTTTCCATTCCGTTTTTAATAATAGCGCTCATCTCCGCAAGCTCATCTCCTGGTATGTCAAAGACAAGCTCATCGTGAACCTGAAGAACCATCTTTCCGTTCAAATTCCTATTCACTATTTCATCATGTATATGTATCATAGCTATCTTGATCATATCCGCGGCTGAACCCTGGATAGGCGTATTTATGGCTGTTCTCTCAGCAAACTGTTGTACGTTGCGATTTTGCGAATTTATCTCCGATATATAACGTCTACGATTAAACATAGTAAGCACATAACCATTTGTCTTAGCGATATCTATCTGATCCTGCATGTACCTGTTTACCTTTGGATATCGCAAGAAGTAAGCATCGATGAAACCTTTTGCAACTTCCGGACTGATACCTAACTCTTTGGAAAGACCATAAGGGCTCATTCCATAGACGATACCAAAATTTACGGTCTTTGCCTGATTACGCATCTTTTTATCTATAGCCTCAATATCACAATCAAATATCAGAGAAGCGGTATAAGTATGTATGTCCATGTCATTCTTAAACGCGTCCAACAAAATCTCATCCTGTGAGAGATGAGCCAAAATACGAAGTTCTATCTGTGAATAATCAGCCGATAATATAAGCCCGTTCTTAAAAGACGGTACAAACGCTTTTCGTATCTTTCTTCCGAGTTCCGTTTTAATAGGTATGTTCTGCAGGTTCGGTCCTGATGAACTCAAACGTCCCGTAGCTGTTACGGTTTGGTTAAATGATGTGTGCACCTTCCCTGTATCCGGATTTATCAACTCCGGTAACGCCTCAACATATGTGCTTACAAGCTTTGCTAGCTCTCTATGCTCAAGTATAGCCTTTGGCAGCGCGTGCTGGAGAGCTAACCTTGTCAAGACTTCAACGTCAGTGGAAAAACCTGTCTTTGTCTTCTTTATAACAGGTAGCTTGAGCTTCTCAAATAAGACGCTACCAAGCTGTTTAGGAGAACCTATGTTAAACTCACAATCAGCGATCTCATATATCTCTCTGCTTAAATCATTAAGCCTCTTCTGCATATTAGTTGACATACTACCCAAAAACTTCTTGTCAATCTCTATACCAGAGAACTCCATATCAGAGAGCACGCCAATAAGGGGCAATTCAATCTCATTAAAGAGCTTATCCAGATCTTTTTCCTTAAGTAATTTGGACAGAATATGCTTTAACTGAAACGCTGCCTCTGAATCCTGGCAACAGTATCTTGATATAGCAGGTATATCTACCTCAGCCATAGTTATCTTTGTCTTGCCCTTACCGATCAGATCACTTATAGGCGTCATACTTATGCCGAGATGCTCCATGCTTATATTCGCTAGGTTATGATTAGGCTTTGAAGGATTCAGGAGATATGAAGCTACCATAGTATCAAAATATATCCCTTTTAGCTCAATGCCCAGCTTCTTAAGAAGCAGCTTCTCGTATTTTATATTCTGGCCAATTTTCTTGATAGACGCGTTTTCAAAGATCGGCTTTAAGGCCTTCAATATGCGATCTTTCTCTGAGTAAGTAGCATGGGTTTTTACAAAGCTTATGTAACACGCCGCATGTTTTTTCCAGCAAAATGATACTCCGACAATTTCGCATTCTAAGGGGTCTGTTGATGTAGTCTCAAAATCAAAGGCCCACTCTTTCTCACTATTCAATGAAGATAAAAGCCTTTCAAACTCATCTTTCGAAGATATTACTTCATAGGAACCTTCCAGCTCCTTCTTAGGAGAAAACTCATCTATTAGCCTTCGAAATTCTAGATCAGTAAACAAGGCAAGCAGCTTTTCAGCATCAGGCTCCTTTAACAGCATATCATTAAAATCTATATCTATATCAACAGACCTGTCTATTGTCGCAAGCTCTCGGCTAAAATTCGCGCTATCTAAATTAGCCTTTATTATCTTCTTCTTTGCCTCACTCTTTATTTTTTCAATGTTATTAAGAAGGTTATCCAGCCCGTCAAAACTTGATATGAGCTCTATAGCTGTCTTCTCACCTATGCCGGGCACTCCCGGAATATTGTCACTGGAGTCCCCCATCAAGGCCATTATATCCACGATTCTTTCAGGCCCGACGCCATAACGCTCTTTTACTTTCTGCTCATCATATATAAGGCCCTCTTTGTGCGTCGAATATACTCTTGTATTATTAGATATAAGCTGGAGCGCGTCCTTATCACCTGTGACTATAAATGTCTTCAAACCCTTTTTATCCGCTTGTGATGCTATCGTGCCTATTATATCATCAGCCTCAAAACCATCCTTCTCGTAGATGGGGATATTATACGCCTTAATGACCTCTTTTATGATCGGCATCTGGGTAACGAGATCTTCCGGCATAGGCTTTCTATGGGCCTTATATTCTTCATAAATCTTATGCCTGAATGTTGGTCCTTTTAAATCAAATGAAACAGCGATCAGGTCCGGAGATTCCGACTCTATAAGTTTCTTAAGCATCATCACAAAACCATAGACAGCGTTAGTAGGTAATCCTTTGGAGTTCATAAGACTCTTTATTGCATAATAGGCCCTATAGCAAAACGCGTTGCCATCGATTAAAAAAAACCTCTTTTCCTTCATATATATAACCTTATTCCATTTTTATTAAGGATTTAAAATTCAGAAAGGGTCAAAAAAGGATTACAGCTAAAACTTGTAAAACTTATTAGTGCAAAAAAATACTAGTTCAAGGAAGATATAAGCTTATCCATCTCCATATTCTCTTCGTCAAGCTTCTTGTATAATTCAATCAAATCGTATGTAGCTGTTACAAACCACTCTATCTTATCCTTGCTGTAAGGATAAATCTTATAACATAAGCTATAACGGCTCTCAGCAGCCTTAAAATTACCTAGTTGGCATTCCTTTTGCGCCTGTTCCAGAAAATACTTAACCGCCAAACTGTCCATGCGCTTTACGCGATTATCATACTCTGCCAAGATATCAGTCATCTTAAGCATTATCAACTCAATCCTACCGCGCGCATTCAGTATGCCTTCCTGTATAGTGACACATTCCAGATAAAGCTTGGCCGGCTCATATGACGGTTCAAGGCTCAGGATTTCCTGAAAACAGTTCTTAGCCTCGGTATATTTCTTAGAATTATAATACGACTTGCCCTTATTATAATACTTATTGATGGAGGTTACTCTCTCCTGCGCCTGTTTCTGCTTCATATCTGCTATTTTTGCAAATTCTTTTGTGGATCCGTCATGTGAATATGCTGGAGCAGCTTGTGAAACGGTGGGCACTAATAGTATAATAAGAGTATAACTATAAATTAATATACTTATATAAGAACTATACCTACTTTTCATTTACGTATAATATACACAAATTGATATCCCTTGTCAAGACTATTAAGTATTATTTTTGCATAA
>CAZWMG010000013.1:0-35389 GCA_964634945.1 uncultured Planctomycetia bacterium
AGGTTTGCACTAAATTAGAGAAGGCATTGACCACATAATCAGCGCGTGGTATAATGATTCAAACCAAAAAGAGGTAAAAATGTCAAAATTAAAAGTTGGGGTAATCGGGACGGGCGCGCTTGGGTCTATACACGCTAAGATATACTCCTGCCTTAAGAATGTTGAGTTGGTAGGCATATGCGACACCGATGCTAAAAGGCTCGCGCAGATGAGAAAAGAGCTTGATGTTGAAGGCTATAAGGATTATTCAAAACTCATAGGCAAGATAGACGCCGCGAGTATCGCGGTTCCTACAAAGGCGCATTACTCCATATCCAAAGAACTGCTCAATGCCGGTGTTCATCTTCTGATAGAAAAACCCATAACACAGACAGTCCGCGAAGCGGATGAATTGTTAAGCATCGCTAAAAGAAAACGCCTGACTCTTGCCGTTGGACATATAGAACGCTTCAATGCCGCGATAGAGGCCATATTAAAGATAAAGGGCGATATAAAATTTGTTGAATGCCATAGGCTAGGGCCCTTTTCACCACGGGTAAAAGATGTCGGCGTGGTGCTGGATCTGATGATACATGATATAGATATACTTCTATGGCTTATAAAATCTCCCATAAAAAGAATTGATGCTGTCGGGGTAAATGTACTGACAGACCACGAGGATATCGCGAATGCCCGCATTGTTTTTGAAAATGGCGCTGTCTGCAATATCACAGCGAGTCGCATTACCGCCAATGCCGTCAGAAAGATAAGGATGTTCCAGACAAACGCCTACATATCTCTGGATTATATAAAACAGGACGCCATTATATACAAAAGAAAGTTTGGCAAGATCATCCCCCGTCAGATAGATATTAAAAAGGAAAAGCCTCTCCAAAAAGAGATAGCCTCTTTTCTCGAATGCGTACGTTCCGGGGAAAAACCTCTGGCTTCAGGGGAAGAAGGCCGCCAGGCCCTTAGTGTAGCGCTTAAAATATTAAAAAATATAAAAAACACCTGATCTTGCATGATATGCTGACAGGACAAGGCTAAGTCAATATATGAAAAGGGTACTTATCATAGCGGGTGAAGCGTCAAGCGATATGCACGCCGCGGACCTGATAAAAGAGATAAAGACTATAAAGAGCGATACTTGCTTTTTTGGCCTTGGTGGAAACCGGATGAAGGAAGCGGGTGTTGCGCTTCACGAGAATATAGTACGCCTCGCCTTCATAGGGCCCGGTGGGCTGTTCAAACATTATCTACAATTAAAAAAGATATTTAACGCTCTGCGCGAAAACCTTAAACAGGACCCGCCTGACCTAGCTATCCTTATTGACTATGCTGAATTCAATCTACGCGTCGCTAAAGAGCTAAAGGCCCTTGGCGTTCCTATCGTATATTACGTAAGCCCGCAAGTGTGGGCCTGGGGACTCTGGCGCATTAAGACCATACGCGCGCTTGTAGATAAGATGCTTGTATTCTTTAAGTTTGAAGAGGCCCTTTACAAAGAACATGGCGTAAATGTTAGTTTTGTGGGCCACCCACTCCTTGACATGGTAAAAACCACCACGAAAAAAGAAGACGCCTTAAGAAAACTTGACATAGAGAAAGACTTTAAAACAGTGGGGTTGTTACCGGGGTCTCGAGAGAGTGAAATAAAGAACATCCTGCCTGTTATGCTTGAGTCCGCGAAACTCTTATTAAACAGGTTTAATAAAAAGATAAGGTTTGTGCTTCCAATGGCTGCTACCGTAAACAAGCGCTATCTGAAACAGATAATAAAAAAGAGCGGAATAGATGTAACGATAACGGAAAATGACTCCTATAATACTGTATCGATATGTGATTGCGCGATGGTTACCTCAGGTACCGCTACGCTGGAAACCGCGTTGTTGAATGTCCCCATGGCCATAATATATAAAGCTAACTTCCTTACCTATATACTTACAAAGCATCTCATAAAGCTGCCTTACATAGGATTGGTAAATGTTGTATCCGGAAAACATGTAGTGAAAGAATTCCTACAATATGACGCGACAAGTGAAAAGATAGCGGGTTATATAGAAGAATTACTTACGGATAAAGAGCTGGCAGAGAGGATAAAGCAAGAGTTTCTTAAAATAAGATTAAGTCTTGGAAAATCCGGGGCAGTTACGCGAGCGGCAAAAGAGGTTGTTTCCTTCCTGAATCAATAAAATAAGCATTCCGATATTTATACAACGCAAAATATTACAATTGCGCTACGACGGGTAATTCCAATTTAAAACTATTGTTGTGTATTCTTTCTCTTATATCATGGGCAAAGTTACCGTCAAAACCTCTCTTAACGAGTTCTTCGTCGCTGAGATTATTATCTATCATAAAAAACAATAATTTATCTATATCCTCATACATATAGCCTAGATCATCCTCATCGGTCTGGCCATGGAATAGGTTAGCGCTCGGCGGTTTATCCAATATGTAAGATGGAACCCCTATATATTTAGCCAAACTCCTAAGCTGTGTCTTATAAAGGCCGCCGATAGGGTTGAGGGCGCAAGCACAATCACCGTGAATAGTGCCATACCCTAAAAGAAGTTCTGTCCTGTTAGAGGTTCCGATAACAAGTGAGTTATATTTTTCTGACAGATCATATAATATAGACATCCTCTCTCTTGCCATCTTATTGCCGCGCCTGGTATTATCGGAGATGCTTATTTTTTTAAAATAAGCATCTACCATCTGTTTGATATCAATGCACTCTGACTCGATAGACAAAATCCTAACTATCTTTTCCGCGTGCTGTAACGCCTGCTGCGAAAGCCTGCCATATGGCATAAGAATACCTGTAACATTATTCTTGCCCAACGCGGCCTGCGAAAGATACGCTACTACCGTTGAATCGAGCCCCCCGGAAAGGCCTAAAAGAACCTTTTTAAAGCCCTTAGATACTGCTGTATATGCTATAAAATCTACCAGCTTCTTAGCGACTATTCTTGGTTTTATATTAAAGGATTTCATTTCTATCCTGCTTGGTTATTATATCTTATCATATAGCTATAATAGAAAGCCCTGCGTTGTCAGCCTTACTAATAAGCGATTCTTTATCCAGGACCAAGACCTTGCCTGCCTCTATGGCAAGAACGGACGAACCAGCTTCCTTTAACGCCTTTAACGTCTCAAGGCCTATGACAGGTACATCAAAACGCATATCCTGTTTAGGCTTAGAGACCTTTATAACAACAGTCTCTTTTCCCGCGAGCAGGCCGGCTCTCTTTATCGCCTCATCCGTACCCTCTATAGCCTCAACAGCTATAACAGCCTTTTGCTTTACTATTACCGACTGGCCTATATCAAGTAGGCCCATCTCCTTGGCTATTGAAAAACCAAACTTTATATCTTCTAATTCCTGTTTGGTAGGTCTTCTTTTTGTTAATACTCCTTTTCCGGGCATAAGATCCTTAAGAAAAAGGGTTGAATCAATAAGTTCAACCCCAAAATCCTTAAGCCTATTAGCTACGCTTAAGAGTATAGTATCATCCTTCTTGTCAGCTATCCTTTTGAGCAGGCCCCGCGCTTCCCTGTCAAGGGTCAGGGCCTGTTTTATTATTACTGCCTTATTGACCTTGCCTGCCATTACCGCGTATCTTATCTCTTCCTTTAATAATATATCTATAAGCTTTTTTGCCTGGCCTATATTAACCCAATATATCTTATCAACTATTTTTTCTATTTTCTTGTCAGCGGCGGAATTGATGGCTATGGCTATTACGTCAACACCATTATCCTTTGCCGCCTGGGCAAGGAGCATTGGAAATTTTCCACTGCCCGCGATAAGCGCTATTCGACGCATCTTCTCCATATATACTACCTGGAAATACCTCTCTCAGCAGATTTTATAAAATCCAGTAGAATAGTTATCTCTGGCGTAGGGGTAAGCTCTTTTTCTATTTTAAATAAAGCGTTCTTAATATTTAGTTTCATTGAGAACATTATCTTGAATGCGCGCTTTAAGCTATCTTTTTCGCTCTCTGTAAAACCCGCTCTATCAAGGCCTACTGTATTTACTGTGTATATCTTCGCGGGGTGGCCGTCTGACATAGAATATGGGACTATATCCTGGACAACCTTGGAGCAGCCTCCGATTATTGATAACCTGCCTATCCTTACAAACTGATGCACCGCGGCGAGGCCACCTATAATAGCGCCATCTTCCAGCTTTACATAGCCGGCTAAAGTAGCGCAATTGGCCATAACCACATTATTGCCTATCTTGCAATCATGCGCAATGTGGGTATATGCCATAAGTAAGCAATTATTGCCTATTATTGTCTTACTATCTTTTTCCGTGCCTCTGTTTATAGTAGCGTATTCTCGTATTATATTATTATCACCAATCTCTAAAAAACTCCTCTTTTCCTTAAATTTTTTATCCTGGCTTATACTGCCTACAATGGCCCCGGAAAATATCTTGCAATCTTTTCCTATAGTCGTAAATTCATCTATTACGCAGTGAGGGCCTATCTCTGTACCTGCGCCTATAACCGCATTGCCGTTTATAACAGCGTAAGGGCCTACTGATACGCCTTTTTCAAGCTTGGCGTCTTTGCTTATGATGGCTGTCTTATGTATGGGCATATTTTTATTAATCCTGTTTTTTTTCAAAAACGAAATTAAGGTCCGCTTCCGCCGCTAGTTGTCCATCAACAAGCGCCCTTCCATGAACCTGGCCTGTCCTTGTTTTATATCTTACTACATCGACCTCAAGATGTAATTCATCGCCGGGCCTAACTATGCGCCTGAATTTCGCGTTATTAATAGACATAAAATACGCTATCTTGCCGATGTTTTCAGGGCGGCTGAGAAGAATAACACCTCCTACTTGTGCCATTGCCTCGAGCATAAGAACCCCGGGCATGACCGGGTTACCCGGAAAGTGGCCCGCGAAAAAATAATCGCTTTTAGTAAGTTTTTTCATGCCCACCGCTGATCTTTCCTTGAGCTCTAATATCCTATCTACCATAAGAAACGGATAGCGGTGAGGAAGAACCTTTTTTATTCCCTCCAGATCAAGAACGCCCTTTGTAGCGGGCGCATCCACTGCCACGGGTTTATCCTGAATACTTTCGGAATGCTCTATTATCTTCTGCAGCAGCGCTATGTTAAGCATATGCCCGCTCTTAATCGCTATAACATGGCCCTTTACCTGGTAGCCTAATAAAAAAAGATCTCCTATAAGATCTAATACTTTATGCCTTAAGAATTCATCCTCAAACCGCAACTTACCACTTACGATACCTTCTTTGCCCACTACAACCGTATTATCAAGTGAGGCGCCTTTGCCAAGCCCTAAAGCGCGTAAGCGCTCTACCTCTTCTTCAAGGCAAAATGTGCGGCTAGGGGCTATCTCATTTTCATATGCCTGGCTATTAATAAGAAAATGCCCATATTGGGTCTTGAAGTTTGTAGTAGGATAATCAATAGTATATGATATCTTGAAATTTACATCAGGCAGTATGACTAATAAGGAATCCTTGTCTTCTACCCAAAGAGGCTCCCTAACACAAAATTCTCTTCGCACGCTATCCTGCTCCTTAACGCCCGCTTCTTTAATAATCTTTACAAAACCCTCCGCGCTTCCGTCTAAACCCGGTAATTCCGGCCCATCGATCTCAATTAAAATATTATCTATATGCATGCCGGAGAGCGTGGCGAGCAGATGCTCTATAGTATGAATCTCCGCGCCATTAGAGCCTATCGATGTGCGCCGCAGGCTCTTTGACGCGTCTGTAAGATGAGACGCCAGCGCAGGAATAATCGGCTTGTTCGGAAGGTCGACTCTTTTAAATCTTACCCCGCTATCCGCATCCGCGGGCATAAGCCTAAGCTTAATATTTTTGCCCGTATGCAAGCCTATGCCTTCTACTCTTTTCTCTTCTCCTATTGTACGCTGTAATGCCACAACCGACTCCTTAATTTAACACTTTATCTTTAAGCGCCTTAACAGCTTTGAGTAGCTCAGGTAATCGACGCCAGGCCGCGTATATCTTCTTCTGCTCAGATATAGGGCGCGCGGGTGAACCTAAGATTATAGAACCACTTGGTACCGACTTAGCAACACCAGACTGCGCGGCTACTATCGAGTTATCACCTATCTCGATATGGCCAACTATGCCTGCCTGTCCGGCGATCGTTACATTTTTCCCTAATATTGAACTGCCTGATATACCTGCCTGTGAGACTATAACTGAATCAGTGCCTACACTAACATTATGAGCTATCTGAACAAGGTTGTCTATCTTGGTGCCTTTACCAATAAGTGTTTTACCAAAACGCGCCCTGTCTATCGATACATTGGAGCCTATCTCTACATCATCCTCTATAACAACTACCCCTGTCTGGGGTATCTTCTGGTGTGAACCATTGACCTGCACATAACCAAAACCGTCTGAACCTATAACACTATTGGCATGGATAATAACATTATTACCGATAGTGGCGTTTTCGCGTATCGTAACACTTGGATATATCTTCGCTTTAGAGCCTATCCTTGTATCATTACCTATATAGGCATGCGGATATATTATAGAACCATCACCTATATCGCAACCATCTTCTATAACAACAAAGGCGGATATCGCGACACTTTCACCTATCTTAACATTCTTGCCTATAACAGCGGACTTATGAATACCTACTGGTATCACGCTTGCCTTTTTAGCGCTAAAGATAGATATGACCTTTGTAAGGGCTAGAGAGGGATTCTCCACGCGGATAATCGGCTTATGGGCAGAAAGAATCTCTTTTGATGTTATAATAGCGGAGGCTCTTGTAGTACTTATAAGTGGCTTATATAGAGAATTCGCAAGAAAGGTAATCTCCCCTTCTTGCGCTTCCCTGATACCGTTTACACTACTTATCTCTATATCCGCGTTACCTACTACTTCACCGCCTAAGATCGCTGCTATTTCGCTAAGGCTTTTTTTCATTTATTGGTTTTTCTATACTTTGAATTTAAAAGATTAAGGATCTCATTTGTTATGTCAAACTTCTCCTGAGAATAAACAAGGACCCTGTCGCTAAGTATCAAGCTGTAAGCGTTTTTAACGGCATACTGGGCTATTACCGCCTCTATCTCTTTAAATATATCTTTTTCCAGGTTATCTTTTTCGCGATCCAGATCAACCTTGGCCTCGCGTTCAAAATCCTGCAGAACCCTTATCTTCTCGTCTATCTCTACCTGCTTCTTATCTCTCTGTTTATCAGTCAGAAGTTCAATCTCGTTCTTCATGTTCCTGACATCTTCTATTAGGCTATCGCGCTCCGCTTGTTTTTTCTGGCCTTTTTCTCTGAACATCGCGTAAGCCTCTTTTGTCTTATCATAACCTTGAAAAACCGCGGCATAATCTACGTAACCTATCTTAAGCGCCTCTGCTGCCTGCGCTCCTTGAGCAAACAATAGACCCATTAAAAGAAAACCCGCTAATACCGACAAAGCTCTTCTCCTGCTCATTACCGCCTCCTATATTTTTGGTTGTTTTTTCGCAGTGGTAGAAATTTTATTCACGCGACAAGAAATAAAATCTTCTTTTTAATAACCTAGAAGCCTCTTGTCATGCTAAAATGGAATCTTACCTTCTGCTTATCGCCAACATGTGCCTTGTCAAGGGGATAACCCATATCAACCTTCACAGGGCCTATAGGCGTCTTTACCCTCACTCCTACACCTGTGCCTGATTTAAAATCGTCACTCTTTATAGACGCGTCATCTGAATTTTCCCATACATTACCTATATCATAAAATGCCGCTATTTTGAAATTTTTAAATATTGGGTAAGTCGCCTCGACGTTTCCGATAAGCATAGCCTCTCCGCCTATCGGATCACCTGTCTTCGAATCGCGTGGCCCTATACTTCGCTCCTTGTACCCTCTTACCGTGTTAGCGCCTCCGGCAAAGAACCTCTCATAAATAGGTACATGTTTTGAATCATCGTATTCTGTTTCCCAACCGCCTCTTGCCTTAAACTCAAAAACCAGCTTCTTCTTATAATTGGTAAAGAAATCCGCAATGCCTGTCAATTTATAAAAATCCTTTGTTCCTCCGAATATGCCCCCGGCGTCCTCTCCAGTAGCGGATAGTATGTGGCCTGACATGGGATTAAATTTGCTATCTGTTGTATCGCGCGTAAAGGTAAGGGCAAGACTACTTATAGTGTTTTTGCCTTCCTCGTCCAGCAACGCGCTGGAAGCCTCCGAGGAAACATCACCTATCTTTACACTTTCCAATCTATATTTTAGATCAGCGCGGTCATAATCATCAAATTCTTTTCCTAGCCTAAGGGCTCCGCCGGTTCTTTTTTCGCTATAACCATAACCCAAGGACTCCTTCTTTCTTCTTTCAAAATTAAAAAGGTCGAAACCAAAGAGATAAGGATAACCAAATATCCAGGGTTCTGTAAAACTTAATGTGTAATTCTGGTTTACCGAACCGATCTCCGCTTTCACTCTTAGTATCTGACCCGCGCCCGTAAATGTCTTAAAATTTGTTATATCAAAATTTCTCTGGGCAACTTCAACAAATCCTACCAGCTGGTCAACCGAACTATAACCACCGCCAAAACTGAACTCACCTGTCTTGGCTTCTTTAACCCGCACTAGAAGTTCCTTCTGATCGCCTGCCTTGGTCGGCTCTGTATCAAATACTACCTCATCAAAATATCCTAAGTCGTAGAGCCTCTGTTTCGATTTTTTAAGCTTAACACCGTCAAACTTCTCACCGGGGTAGAGACGCAACTCACGCCTTATAACCTTATCTTTGGTCTTATAGTTACCCTCTATCTTTACAGCGGAAACATAACTTAAGCCGCCTTCGGTCAGAGTATATGTTATATCAATAATTTTATTTTCTTTATCCAACGATGTGGCGGGTTTTACGCGACATGACATATAACCCTTATCAAAATAGAGTGTCTGTATAGTAATAACATCAAAGCGCAGATTATTAGGGCTGTATGGTTTTTTAGGTATCATCTTGAGCTCTTTATTTATCTCTTTCGTGCTAATAATCTTGTTGCCATCTATTGTGACACTGCCGACAAAATACTGTTGGCCTTCATCAATATTAATCAGGATATCAATGCCATCATCTGAATAGTTAACAGTATCGCTTGCCTGGATATCTATAAAACCATTATCCTTATAAAACGCCTCCAGCCTCTCAGTGTCCTGCTCCAGCGCGGTCTCGTCTAATATTCCTGATGTAAACAAGGTGTCGCGACGCGTCGATATAATCTTAAGCAGGCGGTTGCTCTTATATGCCTTGTTACCCACAAAAGTAATCTTTTTTATTCTGTGCTGCTTTTTCTCATCTATCTTAATATGAACAACAGAGCTGTTAAGCTCGTCATTTAAATCAACCTCATAGGTTACGGTTACAAGAGCGAAACCTTTTTTCTTGTAAAATGCCTTTATCTTTTTTACATCCTCTGAGAGAAGCCTTCTATTAAGAACATCACCATCCTTTGTATCCATGTGTTTCAGAAGGGCGGCATCCTTATATATATTATTACCTTCAAATACAATGCTACCTACGACCGATTTCTCTAATACGGAAAGTATGAGCCTTACGCCGCCTTCGTAATTCTCTACCTCGGCTGTAACATCTGTAAAAAAACCTGTCGCGTAAAGCCTTTTTATGTCCGCGTTAACCGCTTTTTGCTGAAATTTGCTGCCAACGCGCGTCTTGATCTTGGAAAGAATGGTATTGGTGCTTATCGCTTTATTGCCCTCGACCGTTATATCCGTAATCTCAGGGCTTACCTGTTTTTTTATCTCCTGTGCGTAAACATGGGAAAAAGAAAAAAGGCTTAATAATAAAATTACTATTAAAAGGCAAGGAAAAATAAATTTTTGTTTCGTAGCAGTCATATTGCGCTCCGATTATTAATCTAACATATAAGAATTCATATGTAAACAAGAAAATAGATTATAAATAGATCTCAATTCACCGATTAAACTCCAACCTCTTCTTCGGCAAGCTCTTGCTGATGCCTTGTCAGGTTTTCAAACCTGGTATACTCTTTTACAAATGCTAAATTCAGCGTACCTACGGGCCCGTTACGCTGTTTCGCGACTATAAGCTCCGCGATACCTCTGTTCTCAGGCGTAGGGGTGTAGTATTCTTCTCTTAGAAGCAGCATTACAACATCCGCGTCCTGCTCAATAGCTCCTGATTCTCTTAGATCTGAGAGCTGTGGCCTTCTGTCTGCGCGGGCCTCTACTGCCCTTGAGAGCTGGCTCATAGCTATTACCGGAGCGCTTATCTCGCGCGCCAGGGCTTTTAATGAACGGGATATCTCTGATATCTCCTGCTGGCGATTATCCATGCCTCTTGAAGAGGTTCTCATAAGCTGAAGGTAATCAACAATAACAAGGCCTATATTATGCTGGCTCTTTAAGCGCCTTGCCTTTGCTCTTAATTCAAGCACTGATATGGAAGGGGTATCATCAATAAATATGGGGCTTTCCGCAAGCGTGCCGGCCGCATTTGTAAGTTTTGGCCAATCGCTCTGGGAAAGAAAACCTGTTCTAACCTTATGGAAATCTACTCTGGCATGAGAGCAGAGCATTCTTTGAGCCAGCTGTTCTTTTGCCATTTCGAGACTAAATATAACCGTAGGCACTTTTTCGATCATTCCGGCATGCTCCGCGATACAAGTAGCAAGCGCGCTCTTGCCCATAGACGGCCTGCCCGCGACAATAATAAGGTCTGATGGCTGCAAGCCCGCGGTCATTATGTCAAATTCGTGAAAACCTGTCGCGATTCCGGTTATATTCTCTTTTCGCTGATAGAGTCCATCTATTATCTCTATGCTGTCTTTTATTATCTCTTTAAGCGGTGTTGAGGAAGATTCTGCCTTTCTGCTTGTTATATCAAATATCAGTTTTTCTGACCTATCGAGCAATTGCTCGGTATCCGCGTCGCTTTCATACGCCTCTGAAACTATCTGGGTACTTGTAGTGATAAGAGCGCGCATTATATATTTCTCGCGCACTATCCTGGCGTAATGGCTTATGTTCGCCGCCGTCGGTACAGCCTGTGTAAGAGAAGCGATATAAGAAGCGCCTCCTATATCGTCGAAAGTCTTTTTTTGTTTTAACATTTCTGTTGTTGTTACTAAATCGACAGGCTTGTTCGCGCTATATATATCAACAATAGCGCTAAAAATTTTCTTGTGCGCGTCTTTGTAGAAAGCCTTCTCATCCAATATCTCAACAGCCTCAGAAATAGCGTTTTCCTCTAACAACATAGAGCCCAATACCGCCATCTCCGCTTCCTCGTTTTGAGGGGGGACTCTGTCTATCTGCTTATCTTTTGCCATATCTTTATTCCCAGTTTAAAAATAAATCCTAAGTTCTAATATCTAAATGCCTGTCTCGCCAACAAGCGGACTAAACAAGCTCAAAATTCTAATTTTCTAAATTCAAAACTTCTGTTTTGAGCATTTAGATTTTTGTCATTTGATATTGTTTAGGGTTTAGGGTTTTGGGTTTTATATTATTTTTTTACGACCCATAATTTTACGCGTTGCGTAACCTCAGGGTGTAATTTTACTTTAAAATAATATATACCTAGCTTCGGCATCTCATCCTCAAATACAATATCTTTCTTATCTATTACCACGCCTTCCGCGCTTAGCGTAGCGGCTACATCAGCTGTGGTAACGGCGCCAAAGAGCTTATCATCTTCGCCAACATTCATAGCTATGGTGCAGGATATCTCCTCTAGTTTTTTCGCTATCGCCTCTGCCCCTGCTTTAACTTCCTCTTCTTTACGAATATTCTTTTCACGCTGGATCTGAATAACCTTTTCATTCGCGGCGGTAACCCCGAGCGCTAATCCTTTTGGGATAAGGTAATTTCTCGCATAGCCATCTTTTACTTCAACCTTATCGCCGGCTTTTCCGATTTTTGAAACATCTTCCTTTAGGATAACTTCCATATTTAACCTCGCGTTTAAGTTGGGCGCTTTGTACAACTAATTTTGTATTGCGTATTACGCCTGCCCCGTTGCTCCGAAGGAGCTTTACGGGGTTGTGTGTATTACATTTAAATTTTTTACACGATACTCAATACCTGCCTTGAACTTACCTGCCGCAGGTAGGGCAGGCAGGCGCATAACACACGACAAAACTATATGACAAGCTGCCTCGTCTCTTTAGTTAATCTGCTACAAAAGGTAAAAGCGCCATAACACGGGCTTGCCTTATTGAGCGCGCGACCTGCCTCTGGTGCGTTGCGCAATTACCTGATATCCGGCCTGGGATAATCTTGCCCTGTTCTGTAATAAACTTCTGCAATAACGATACATCTTTATAGCTTACCTTTGGTGCCTTCTCCTTGCATAATCTGCAACCTCTTGGAAACCTGTGAAAAGCCGCGAATTTGTTGTTGCGCTGACCGGGCTTCTTTGTCCTTGATGATTTTGATGGTGCTTTTCTTGGTGGCATATTTTTCTCTCCTTTAATGAGCGCATAAGTTATGGAGTTCGTAAGAACGACATAACTTATAGGCGCGAATTAACCCCCGCGCTTTGTTTCGTGCAACGAAACAGTGGGGGTAAGCTCAATTACGTAAATTATCAATGTTAAAACGGTACCTCATCCACTTGGGATGCTGGTTTTGCGCTTGCTCCGTTTGGCGGCAAATCAACATCCGGCATCATATTGAGGCCCTCCTGCGAATTTGACTTACCTGCTGGCGCGGATTGCCCATCTTTTTTAGGTCTTCCCAGAAACTGGACATTATCAGCTACGATCTCTACTGTACTGCGCTTCTGTCCGTCTTGTCCTTCCCAACTCCTGGACTGAAGCCTGCCCTCAACAAAAGCAGATGAACCTTTAGCCAGATATTCTCCGCAGGTCTCCGCTCTTCTGCCCCAAACAACTACTCGCATAAAAGTAGCCTCTTCCTTCTTTTCGCCGGAGGGAAGAGAATACACTCTGTTTGACGCGATTGTAAAGGTAGTGACCGCGGTACCATTGGGCAGATAACGCAATTCCGGGTCTCGGGTTAAATTGCCCATCATAAACGCTTTGTTGAAATTAGCCATCTAAGCCTCCTTCTTTTACGATCTCTTCCTTAGGTGCCAAGACCGGCTTATTTTTCATCTCTTGTGTGCATGATGCCCTTAAAATAGAATCATTTAACTTCAGGTCGTTGTCAAGGCTCTTTACATGGACTGGGTCAAGCTTGATATTATAGAGGCAATATATGCCATCCCTATGCTTGTTGATCTCATAGGCAAGTGTCTTTTTGCCCCACTCATCCTTACTAATAATCTCGCCTTTGTGTTTTGTTACCATCTCTTCTACCGTCTTGTACAGGTTTGTTAATGACTCTGTGTCCAATCCAGACTTGATCAGTACTAATAATTCATAATTTTTCAATTTTTCTCTCCTTTAATGAGCGCATAAGTTATGGAGTTCGTAAGAACGACATAACTTATAGGCGCGAATTAACCCCCGCGCTTTGTTTCGTGCAACGAAACAGTGGGGGTAACACTCAATTGTGTAATTTACCTGTTATCATGGAGCAATGGCGACATAAGTGACTGTGTGAATTAAACCCCGCGCTTTGTTTTGCAAAGCAAAACAGTGGGGGTAACAATTATATAATCTAGCTATTATAAATGCTCATCGCTTTGTCAATGCCACTTTTTAGCCAGCATTCACACGCCGCCGTTGCCTGGGTTATCGCCTCATCTACATCTACGAGTTCATCCTGACTAAAATCCGAAAGCACATATTCAGAGAGGTCTCTTATCGTATTTTTTGAGCCTACACCGATACGTAGACGGGGGAAATCAGTTGTTCCCAGGCGTTCTATTACGGAAGATAGCCCGTTATGGCCACCTGCTGACCCGTTTGGCCTTAACCTTATCTGCCCAAGTGAAAGATTGACATCGTCGCAGATTACAAGCAAGTTGCTCTTATCCGCTTTAGCTTTTTTTAAATAAGTCGCCACCGCTACGCCTGAAAGATTCATAAAAGTAAGTGGCTGAATAAACAATGATTTTCTGCTAAACAATGTTATCCTGCATTCCCTGGCATTTGCAAAGAGCTTTTTCCCTAAAACAGCATTATTTGCTTCCACGAATCTCTCAACTACGCGAAAACCTATATTGTGGCGGGTATTTATGTATTTTGAGCCTGGGTTACCGAGTCCTGCTACGAGGTTCATCAGCTCATCCTATCAAAATAAACATTATTAAAATAATCTATATTCTTTATTGCTTGTCTTCCTTGGCAACAGGCGCTGGATCAGGCTCAGTTGGCGCCTGGTCGCCTTCTTCAGGTTTCTTCTCTCTTATGACTTCAGGCTCAGCAGCCTCTTCTGATGCTGCTTCTTCCTCTGAGACTTCCTCTTCTATCTTAGGAGCAACGACTGAGCATACGGTCTGCTCCGGATCATTGAGCACAGTTACGCCCTCAGGAATATCAAGGTCCTTTACCCTAATACCTTCACCCATCTTAAGCATTTCAACATGAACATCTATCCGCTCCGGTATCTCTGTAGGAAGACACTCTATGTGAAGCTCTTTAGTAGGATGATCAAGAATGCCTCCGTCGGCCTTTACGCCTTCAGGCTCACCTTTTGTCTCAATAGCTATAGTCACATTAATCTTATCGGTAAGAGATATCTCATGAAAATCCAGATGGAGAACATCTCCTCTGATTGGATGATACTGTATCTCTTTTATGATAACGGTCTTATCGTTCTTGCCTGTTTTTTCCTTATTATCCGAGGTAATCTTTAAATTGATAATTACATTGCCGCCCGCTGATGTATGCAGTACATGAAACAGTTCCCTCGCGTCTACCTTAAGCGGAAGCGCCTTAGCGCCTTGCTTATAGACGATCGCCGGCACTATGCCTGACTTTCTCATTCTACTGCCTGACTCTTTCCCAAATTCTTCGCGTATTTCTGCTTTTAATATAACTTTTTCCATTTGATTTTACTCCTTTACCCTAGCTTGAAATATTCATCGTCATCCGAAGCGCCGGGCTTGTTCTTTTTTTTAGTTGTAGGACTTTTAAATAATATGCTTATAGACTCTTCGTTGTGGATCCTCTGTATAGCGTCCGCCAAAAGCGGGGCGACCGATAGAACCTTTATGCGCGGAGAGATCTTCTCCTTTGTTACGGGTATCGTATTGGCTACTACCAATTCTTTCAGCCCGATATTTTTTAATCGTTCCTGTGCCGGACCGCACAGTAGCGGATGCGTTATCGCCGCGTATATCTGCTTGGCACCTTTTTTCTTAAGCGCGATTACCGCCTCCTGAAGAGACCCTGCTGTCGCGACAATATCATCGACTATAACTACTGTCTTTCCTTTTACATCACCAAGGATATGCATAACCTCGGCATCTACGTCATTACGTCTTCTTTTATCTACTATCGCCAGGCCCGCGTGCATTCTCTTTGCGTACGCGCGCGCCATCTTTATGCCTCCGACATCAGGTGAGACAGCCACTAAGTTCTTAAGGCCTTTCTTTTTGAAGTACTCAACAAAGACATTCACCGCAAAGAGATGGTCAAGATTTATATCAAAAAAACCCTGTATCTGGCCCGCGTGCAGGTCTATAGTAAGTACTCTATTAGCGCCTGCTGTAGTAATAAGATTGGCCATCAACTTCGCTGTAATAGGCACCCTTGGCTGATCTTTTCTGTCCTGCCTAGCATAACCATAATAAGGTATTACTGCTGTAATCCTGCGTGCCGACGCGCGCTTTAAGGCATCTATCATGATGAGTAATTCCATTGCGCTCTTATTCACCGGGGGCGCTGTTGGCTGGACCACAAAAACATCTTTACCTCTGACATTTTCGCGAATCTGCACCTTGATCTCACCCTCGCTAAATTCTGAGACCAGTGCGTTACCCTGCTTGACTTTGAGGCACTTACAGATACCCGCGGCAAGTTTTTTGTGTGTAGTACCTGAAAATACGACAATCCCGTTTGTTTTTTTCATCTTTTGACTCCCTATAAATTATTATATAATCCTTAATCCTTCTTCCCCCGTACCCGAGTAAAACGAGTGGTTCGGGGAATCCTTAATTCTCTTTTTTTTCTTGTGCCTAGACAAAGGTCTTGCCGGAACACCAACCACAACGCTGCCCGGGAGAATGTCGCTGCCCCTTACTAAAACGCTACCGGCGCCTGTCATAGCCTTTTTTCCTATCCTTACCGGAGCTACAATGGTCGTTCCGCTGCCAACAAAAGCCTGGTCTTTAATAATAGTCCTGTGCTTATTCTTACCGTCATAATTCGCCGTTATCACACCCGCTCCTATATTGGCGTCTCTACCAACATCGGTATCCCCAATATAACTGTGGTGTTTCACTCTTGAGCCTTTACCTATATTCGATCTGACTGTCTCAACATAATTTCCAACACAAGAACCCTTTTTCATGACAGTGCCTCGCCTAAGATGCGCAAACGGGCCTATCTTGCAGTTTGGGCCAACAACAACTCCGCTCTCTATCACAACACAAGGATATATAATAGTATCCCTGCCTATCTTTACACCTTCCTCTATATATGCGCTAGCCGGATCCTTTATAGTCACACCTGCGTCAAATAGCTTATCCATGGTTCGCTTACGCATTATTCTGTCAGCAGACTGCAGATCTTCTCTTCTGTTTACTCCAAGCGCTTCGTCCGCGTCCTTGGTAATATAGGAACTGGCTTTATAGCCTTTATCATAAAAATAAGTTATAATATCCGTAAGGTAATATTCACCCTTTATCTTGTTCTTCTTTATGCGGCTTAACCCTTCAAAAAGTTTCTTCGCGTTAAAGCAGTACGCACCGGCGTTAATTTCGCATTGCATTACACCTTGCGCCTTGCGCCTTTTGCCTTTTGCCTTTTGCGATAGCGAAATATCGGCATGTTCAACGATTCCGCAGACCTTGCCATTTTTATCACGCGCTACCCTGCCATATTCTTTTGCGTCTTCCACAGAAGCGGAAAGTACTGTCACATCGGACTTTGTGCTTATGTGTTTTTTCAGCATGGCCTTTATAGTAGCGTGCGAGATAAGTGGAGTATCAGCGTACAAAACCAGTATTATGCCATTAAAATTCTTAAAATGCGTTGACGCCTGTTTTACCGCATCCGCTGACCCCAAAAGCCTGCGCTGTTTTATTATCTTTAACTTATGTCCAGCCAGGCTTTTTCTTAAGAGGCCTATCTTATATCCGCCGACTACTAATATATCATCTATCTTGCTCCTACGAGCGGAATTTATCAAAAATTCTATCATAGGCTTGCCTGATACTCTAGAGAGCGCCTTTGGCAACGCCGATCTCATGCGGACACCCTTGCCTGCCGCGAGTATTATGGCCGCGCATTTTTTCATGCTACTTTTTTTCCTTCCAAAACTTTTCTTATCAGTTGCGGTTTCTTATGACCCGTAATTACCTCATCGGTAATCACGCATTCCTTCACACCGGCATCTGAGGGCAACTCGTACATAATTTCGAGCATCGCTTCTTCCAATATAAAACGTAGGGCCCTTGCGCCTGTCTTCTTCTTAATCGCTTTACCAGCGATCGCCTTTAACGCGTCGTCGGTAAATGTAAGCTTAACCCCTTCCATATCAAAGCATTTTATATACTGCTTTACGAGAGCGTTCTTCGGCCTTGTGAGTACATTGATAAGATCTTCCTCGCCTAAAAGATTTAGCGTAGCGACAACGGAAAGCCTGCCGACAAATTCAGGTATCATCCCGAATTTTAGAAGATCCTCTGTCTCAACATGGCCAAGAATATTATTGGCAGTATCCACACCACGTTTGGTTAAGCTATCTACCTTGAAACCTATCTCTGTCTTGCCTACCCTTCTTTTTATGATATTGTTAAGAGCGCTGAAGGTGCCGCCGCATATAAAAAGGATATTCTTTGTATTAAGTTTAATATATTCCTGCTGCGGATGCTTCCTGCCCCCTTGAGGTGGAACATTTGCCTCTGTTCCTTCTATTATCTTGAGAAGCGCCTGCTGCACGCCTTCTCCTGAAACATCTCTTGTAATAGATACGTTATCGTGGGTCTTGCCTATCTTATCTATCTCATCAATATATATAATACCGCATTGCGCTCGATTTACATCATAATCACAACTCTGCAAGAGCCTAAGCAATACATTTTCCACATCTTCGCCAACATAGCCGGCCTCTGTCAAGGGCGTAGCGTCGCAGATAGCGAAAGGTACATCCAGCAACTTAGCCAGGGTCTGCGCAAGAAGGGTCTTGCCGCTTCCCGTAGGGCCTATAAGAAGTACGTTAGATTTCTCAAGCTGGACCTCAAAATCTGAACCTGACGCGGCAGACGGGCTTATGAGCCTTTTATAGTGATTGTAAACAGCCACGGATAGCTTCTTCTTCGCCATCTCCTGGCCTATAACGTATTTATCAAGATCTTTTTTTATAGCTACGGGCTTAGGCAATTCCTTCATTGTAGCAAAGGGCATACTGGGGGTTGCGTCTTTTTTATCTTTTCTCAAAAGGATCTGATTACATAGGTGCACACAATTATCACATATATATACACCCGGGCCACTAAAGAGCTTCTTTACCCCTGACTTATTTTTGCCGCAAAACGAACATTTATTCATAATATATTCCTTGTAAATTATACTTACTAACAATTTCCCCTTGTGTGAATATTGCAAAAATCTCTTTGATATTTTTGCAATACACTTCGGGCCAAAATTTGCTAAAGGCAAATTTTGGCTGGCGGAGGTGGGCTCGAACCACCACAAACGGCTCCAAAAGCCGTTGTGCTACCATTACACTATCCGCCATTTATTTAGGTTTTCGGTCATCAGTGTTAGGTTATCGCCGTCAACCAAGCACCGCGAAACGAACACCGAAATGGCAGGATTAGCTCAGATCCACATCCCCACCAATGGGTTCTGCTCCCGGAATAGGCTGTTCATGATGAGCTTCTGCTGGTTGCTCTGGATGAACTTCTTCTGGTTTCTCAAGACCCGCCGCAGGCACCGCTTGAACTGGCGCGCTTGACTTTTCCTGCCTATATGCTTCCAGGACTTTCTTCTGTATCTTCTCTCTGCATCCAGCTGTAATCGGATGCGCGATATCTCTATGCTCTGACTGCCTCTGCCCCTTATCATCACTCTCTACATGCGGCGCCGGTGGCGGCATAACAACCGCGCATTGGCTGCAATATTTGCTACGGGCGGGATTCTTAAAACCGCATTTAGGGCACGCCTCTTTGATCTTACGCGAGGGCATAGCTACAAAAAGCCCCTTGGTTCCTTCGATTATCTTTATGTTTCTAACTACAAAGCAGTCATCAAATGTAATAGTTGCAAACGCCTTAAGCTTCTTATCGTCCGATTCCTTCGCGAATATCCTGACTTCTGTGATCTCCATCTTTGCCGGCTCCTTTTTGATTCTTAACTTTCTATGCTGTTTCAGTTAAAAAAAGCTGCCATCTTCTGCCTGTCTTGATATCCTTCTTTGCCTTTACAGCCTCCTTTCTTTTTCTAAAAAGGGCAAAAACTGTAGGGCCGCTACCTGAAAGGAGCACCCCTTCCGCATATAAAGACAAGATCTTCTTGCCTTCACTAACAATCGGGTAAATAGGCAATACTACATCTTCTAATCTATTATAAAGTGAGTTGCTTGCTCTGAATAACCCATCTTTGCTTGATAAAATGTGGGCAAATAGATTAACATCCATGCTGGGTTTTGTCAAGCGTAAAGTCAATTTGCTATATATAGTTTTAGTATATATAGGCACACGTGGCACAAGCGCCAATACATGGCATGAAGAGTGCGCCTTTATCTCTGTGAGGCGGCCACCGATGCCTCTGCCAATAGCGCAATTATAGCCTGATACAAAAAAACCTACGTCAGCGCCTATTGTATTGGCTATCGCCATAAGCCTTAAACGGCTTAAGCGAAGATTAAAAAGCTTAACCATTGCCAGTATAACTGAAGCGGCATCTGAACTTCCGCCTCCAAGGCCTGCCGCGATGGGGATCCTTTTTTTAAGCGAGATAGCTATGCCATCTTTTATCTTAAATTCGTTTTTTATAAGGCTGGCCGCCTTATACGCCAGATTTGCGCGGCCTAAAGGGAGATCAGGGGAATCCGCGCAAAGAGATATGCCCTTCTTCGCTATACTTACCTTTATTGTATCACAAATCTTTAATTTTTGGAATATGGTTGCTATGTTATGGTAGGAGTCTCTGCGTTTGTTGATAACATCGAGATAAAGGTTGATCTTCGCTGGCGCGTCTAAAGTAATCGATTTCATATTATCTGCTGATTTGTCTGCTATGCGGGATTTTATCAAAACTCCCATGCTCTAAATTATGTTATATGCTAACCTGTTTTTTTCTTTTTAACACGCGTTTAGCCGCTGTTACTATGTCTTCCGGCATAAGCTTTAATTTTTTCATCAGATCCCAGGGAGCGCCAGATTCTCCAAACCTATCCCGGACACCTACCATCTCAACCGGAACCGGTAATTCCTGTATAAGTACCTCGGAAACAGCGCTACCCATACCACAGGCTACAAGGTGCTCTTCAGCCGTAACAATAGCACCTGTTCTTGTCGCCGCTTCTAGGATAGCCTGCCTATCAATGGGCTTTATTGTATGTAAATTTATCACCCCCGCGGCGATGCCTTCTGCTTTAAGCGAATCAGATGCCTTTATCGCGTGGTAGACCATGATACCGCAGGCTATTATGGTCAGGTCGCTGCCTTCCCGCATTATGTGGGCCTTGCCTATCTCAAAATCATCATAACCTTCTGTTATTATCGGTAATTTTTCCCTGCCAAGTCGCAAATAAACAGGGCCTCTAACCGCTGCGGAGGCTATTGTTGCCTTTTCTGCCTCTGCACAATCGCACGGCACTACAACACTCATATGCGGCAAGAGCCTCATAAGCGCGATCTCTTCAAGTGCCTGATGTGTAGCTCCATCCGGGCCAACGGTTATGCCACCATGGGTTCCCCCGATATTTATATTAATATTCATGTACGCCGCGGAGACTCTTACTTGTTCCCAGGCGCGCCCTGAAGCAAAGACGCCAAAACTGCAACAAAAAGGTATCTTACCTGAGAGCGCAAAACCGGCGGCGGTACTCATCATGTCCTGCTCAGCGACACCAAAGGAGAAAAACCTTTCCGGAAACTCATCTCTAAACCAATTCGCGCGCGTCGATTCCGTAAGATCCGCGCTAAGCACAACTATTTTTTCGTTTACCTTGCCTAAACTTACAAGTCCTTTTCCATAACCATCTCTGGTCGCCTTCCAGCATGACTTATCTTCGTTAATCAATTATTATTCTCCTGTTTCGCCATTTACTAATCTCATCTTTTGATATTATTAATGACTTGTTATCAAACTTATTAAAGACCTCTATCTCATTAAAATCATTAAAACTATAAACATAAGTAACGTAACATATCTTCTGCATGCAAAGTTCCAGTATTTCGCCATGCCATGCCTTGCCATGGATAAGTTCACTTACAGGTAGCCCTTCTCTGCTGATATCAATAACAAACTTTAGCCTCTCATCCTCTATGCCGCCGTTGCAGGAGACTACCTTGAACTTTCCCGCTAAAAGTTTATTTTCCCTAAACTCATCCTGAATTCTACGGGATATCTGCTCACACATGAACTCTGTGAAGTTCTGTTGTTTAAGAGTAAAATCACCAAGCCAGGTATCTATTATCGCCTGAGGATTAAAACGTATATCAAATACCATGCGTTTAGCGAATTCACCCCTGGATATATCCCCTAAAAAAAACCTGCGCAGGTCAAAGATATATCTGGTCATCACTACTTCCGCGCCGGGAACTTTTGGATCATATGTAATAACAGTATAAAAATCTATCGACCTGTCGCTGCTTAAAGCTACCCGTGACGCGCTTAGCATAACACCTGTTATCTTATCAAAGGCCTCCGGCTTTATCTGTAGAGTCTCTGTATCGAAAAGGCCTTCCAGCGGGATACGAACACCCATTGTAGAACCTTCTATAATCACCTCAACATCTACGTTGTACTCTTTTTCACAGAGCTCTTGCACGCTCTCTACTATCTTCTCTTTGGGATACGTGGGCGTGCAAGAAACTAACGCGATACAGCATGCTGATAGTAGGATTATTCTATTTATTATCATAGCTCGCTTACTGGCGACTCATTCTTGTGAAATTCCTTAAAAATTGCCTCTATCTCATCGAAGTCGAGCTCTTCCTTTACAAGGAGCTCTTTTACAAGCCTTTCTACGATATTCCATTCTTTTTTAAGCAGCTCCTCGACCTCCTTGAGGCATTCCTGCATAATAACCTGTGTCTCCGCGTTAAGCTTCTCTTTAGTAGACTCGGATAGCTGAGCCGCGCTTGGCATATCGCTATTTGGAGTGTTGCCATATATGCTGTAATCGCCGACAAGGCCGCTCTGGCCCATGCCTAAACGCCAGACCATGTTATGGGCCTGTCTCATAGACTTCATAAAATCTCCGCTTACTCCATTAGAGGTAGTGTCATATTTTATCTTTTCCGCGACATAACCCGCCAACGCGGTCTTGATATCAGCTAAGTAAGCTTCCTTGTTTCTGGTGTGGGACTCCTCTTTTGGATGGTGCATTGTTGCGCCAAGATGCCCTTTGCGGGATATAATAGAAATCTTGAATACATCATCCGCTGGATGGAGCATGTAGAGTATCACGCCATGGCCCGCTTCATGATATGCCACCATCTTTTTTTCTTTATCTGTCATAAACCCACGGTGCTTTATGCCCCAATCTACTCTATCCATAGCCTCGCTTATCTCTTTTAACGAAACTATCTCTTTCTTGTTTCTAGTCGCTATTAACGCGGATTCTTTTACTATGTTCATTATATCGGCAGGGCTCTTGTGTACGGCCCTGCGCGCTAATCTACCTATGTCTAATTTTTCATCATGTTTGACCTTGGTTAGATAAAATCTAAAAAGGCTCTCCCTGCCCTCAAGGTTAGGCCTATCTATATAAACTTTCCTATCGAAACGTCCGGGCCTAAGCATAGCTTCATCGAGCGTATCTTCCGGCGCGTTAGTCGCTCCGATAACAATTACGTTTTCCTGTTTTTGCTTTAAGCCGTCCATCTCAACAAGAAGCTGATTCTGCGTGGAATTCGTCTCCTGGCCCTGGCCCAAATAGCTATACCCTCTTTTTTTGCCTATCGCGTCAAGCTCGTCGATAAAGACTATACACCCGCCATGCGCTTCTGCTAAGCGGCGGGCTTTTTTAAAGAGTTTTCTCATCCTGCTAGCGCCAACCCCTACAAATATTTCTGTAAATTCACTGGCAGACATAGATATAAAAGGTATTCCTGACTCCGTGGCTATGGCCTTTGCCAGATATGTTTTACCACAACCCGGAGGCCCCATCATTAATATGCCCTTTATTACCTGACCGCCTATAAGCTGGAGTTTTCTTCTATCCTTTATAAGCTCGACTACTTCCCAGGATTCCTGTTTCGCCTCATCTATTCCTATAACATCATTAAAGCTTACAGCGACTTTCTCCCCCTTTACCAGTCCTTTGTCGAGTTTCGCGAAGCCGCCTCTAAAAACCGTCATATACATATAAACAAATATCATCGCGTTGACCGCCACAATAAGAATCTGTAACGGCAGTGTAGCCAAGGTCATATGCCTGTAGAATGACTCTAAGGTGCTTAGGCCATATATGGCCGCACCGATCAATAAGACTACAGCGCTGGCTATGGCCATCTTTATCCAATTATCAAGAAGAAATAATTTTATGCGTTTGTGTAAAAGTAACATATTAAGAACTCCTATATTGTGTAGTTATTATGTGCTCGAAACTGTTTCGATGCTCTACTCGAGCTCTTTTAAGGCATTTTCCAATTCATCGGGCTTAGGCGCTATACCGTGCCATCCGGCCTTATTTTCAATAAAAGATACGCCTTTTCCCTTTACTGTGTGCGCTATTATCATAGTGGGCTTATCCTTTACCTTCTCCGCACTGTCTAAACTCTCTATAATTTGGACAAAATCATGCCCATCTATCTCAATCACATTCCAACCAAAAGCTTCCCACTTCTCCTCCAATACAAGCATATCTTTGACATCGCATAAGAAGCCATCTATCTGCAATTTATTGTAATCTATTATAGCGCAAAGATTATCAAGCTTGTTGTGCGCGGCTGTCATAGCAGCTTCCCAAACCTGGCCCTCATTGGTCTCGCCATCTCCTAAAACACAATATACTCTTGTATCCTTCTTATCAAGCTTGGCTGAAAGCGCCATACCATTAGCTATAGAGAGTCCCTGCCCAAGAGAACCTGTGGATGCCTCCAATCCGGGAAGGCCCAGCTGGGGATGGCCTTGCAATAAGGTGCCTATCTTTCTTAATGTTTTCAGTTTATCCTTTGAGAAAAATCCACAATGCGATAGCACCGCGTACTGCGTGGGGCAACCGTGGCCTTTTGAAAGAATAAAACGATCCCTGCCATCCCAATGAGGGTCCTTTACATTATATCTTAATTTATGGCTGTATATAGCGAGTATAAGCTCTACGCATGAAAGTGAACTTCCTGTGTGTCCACTGCCCGCCTCTGAAAGCATAGTTAAAATATCTCTTCGTAGCTGTTTTGCCTGATCTTCCAACTTACCTATATCTGGTTTTGTCATCTTCTACCCTTTAGTTTCTCTTGAACGCTTTTATTGTTTGGATCAAATATTAATGATCTTTCCCATGCCTTCTTTGCTTTAGTCCTATTGCCGATAGCGTAATATATATCCCCGAGATGCTCATACATCACAGGGTCATCGCCGTAAAGTTTTAACGCGCTGCTTACAAGTTCTTCGGCCCTGCTTAAGTCGCCTTTTTTGTAATAAACCCATCCCAGACTATCAATAAAAGCGGCGTTTTTTGGGGATATTTTCAAAGCGCGCTTTATTAAATCCAGGGCTTCGTCAAGGTTCTCATTATCCTCCGCGTACATATAGCCAAGATAATTTAGGGCATCAGCGTCATTTGGATCAAGCTCAACCGCTTTCATGAGAAGCTCTTTTGCCTCTGCGCGTCTCTCTATTCTCTCGTGCGCGGCACCTAGATAAAAATAGGCTATTTGATTATCCTTATCCACGACGAGAACTTTTTCAAAGTAACTAATAGCCTCTAAAAAATCTTGGCTGTCAAAGTAGATTATACCTGTAAGTAACAGTGCTTTAAGATTATCAGTATCTGTCTTTAGCAGATCGCTCAATACATCAAGCGCCTCTTGTTTCTTTTCTTTCTTAAGGTAAATCTCTGAAAGCCCAAGAAAGGCATCTGGCAGATCGGGATTATTCTCTATAGCCTTCTTATATTCTGACTCCGCTAAACTAAATGACCCATCTAAAAAATAAGCCCTGGCTAGCCTTAAAGGCAGCGACTTATTTTTTGGCGCTATCGTAATCGCGTCCTTGTAATGGTTTAGCGCTTTAGAGTAATCCTTCTTAAGTTCCGCGATAACACCTTGCGCTATCATAGGTTCAAGATAGTCGGGGCGCAGCGTAATCGCTTGCTTAAAATCGTGTTCAGCCTCATTTATCATATTAAGCTTTAGATGCAAAAGGCCTAAGTTAAAATATAGGTAAGGAGAAAATTCATTTCTTTCCAGCAGCCTATTGTATGCATCAAGGGCCTTTTGAAGCTTATCCTGAAAAACATATACATCCGCCAAAAAAGAAAGCGCGAGTATATTATCAGGGTCAAACTTTATTATCTTCTCATATTCTCTTGTAGCTGCCTTAAAGTCTTTTTTATCGAGATACAATACAGCCAGCAAGAAACGTGCCTTCAGATTATCAGCATCAAATTCCAGGACACTATTAATGGCCTCCTCTGCCTTATCATATTCCTTCAAATTGATATATGAAGAGGCTAGTCTGAAAGATATATTTTCCGAATCAATCGTATCTTGCTTGGCGCGCTTAAATTCTAAGACCGCGTCACGATATTGAGCCTGGTTATCAAAGATAACGCCCATCAGATAATGGGCATATGACTGGCTTTTCTTTTGCTGTTTTTCTAAATTTTTATACCTTGTAAAGAAACTCTGTTTTTCCCAAAGATTCCTAAAGAAAGAAAATATTCCGCTATACCCGGATCTTTGTTCAGCCTGAGCAAATTCACCCGCATGGACCGGTTCTAAGAAAAGCCCACAAATTAATAATAGTGGTAAAACACCTGATAAAATTTTAGTGTTCAATCTGGCAAGATACCTTATATCGATCAGCACACAATGTGGCTGTTTTATGCTTTTTTCTTCTTGTGACGCATCTTTCTAAGGCGCTTATTCCTCTTGTGCTTGGCCATCTTCTGGCGCTTCTTCTTTTTGCCGCACGGCATGTTTGTAACTCCTTATTTATTAGTATTGAAACTGTTTCCAACACTTACTTTAAATTCAATAAATTGCCTTGTTCAATGGATACTCGATAATGCCTTGCGCTCCCGCGCGCTTAAGCGCCGGTATGAGACGCTTAACATCTTCCTCATCAATAATAGTATCAACGTCGAACCAATCTTTGTCTGTGAGCTCAGATATTGTCGGCCGCTTCATCGCGGGCAGGAGGGAAAGTATCTTCTTAAGATTTGGCTTCTTGACATTCATCTTAAGCCCCACCTTTGTCTCCGCTAGAATAGCCCCCTTAAGAAGCATACCTAAAGATTCCATTTTTGATCTCTTCCAGGTATTTTTCCAGGCGTCTTTATTCGCTATCATCTGTGTTGTAGAATAACATATCGTATCTATAATACGCAGTTTATTTGCCCTGAGGCTTGAGCCTGTCTCGGTAATCTCCACTATAGCGTCAACAAGGCCTGCCGCTACCTTGACCTCTGTCGCGCCCCAGCTAAATTCTACTTCAGCGGTTACCTTATTTTTTTTCAAGTACGCTTTTGTAACACCTACTAGCTCGGTAGCGACGCGTTTTTTATTCAAATCCTTTATAGAGCGTATTTTTGAGCTCTCCGGTACCGCTACAACCCATCTTACGCTATTTAGGCTCTGTTTCGCGTATTCCAAAGTCTCCACACGCTTTACATTAGAATTATTCTCTCTTATCCAGTCCTCACCTGTTATGCCGCAATCCAACGCCCCGTCTGCTACATATCTGGACATTTCCTGGGCCCGCAAAAGAACCGGGTCGAGCTCTAAATCATCGATTGACGGAAAATAAGAGCGGCTTGCTACATTAATATTAAAACCGGCTTTTTTCAATATCCTGAATGTCGATTCCTGCAAACTCCCCTTTGGAAGCCCTATTTTAAGTATCTTTTTCTTCATCATGCAGCCTCTTTTGTATCTTTCTGAGCTCTTCTTTAGCAGAGAGCCTCATCTGCTTTTTCGAGCCCTGTATAATGCGAGTCCCGGGATTAATATTCCAGGTTTTCCTGATTTTTGGTTTTTTTGAAGGCTTTCTTTTCATAAAAACTCAAAACTGTTCATATAATATACATTTTTTTGCGCTTTGTGTCAATATAATACTTATTTAAGCACAGTCGATAGGGGTGTTTGCTAAAGGCATGTCTCGATTGAGCTGTAATTATAACAAATCTATTCTGCTTAGTAACAAATGATGCTTGGCAAAACATCTCTTGTGCCTTTGCCTTTAGCAGCACATTGGATTTTTTTGCTATGAATGTGCGTAGGTGGCAAAAATACCTGCGATGCGAAGGCAAAAATCATAAGCGAGCAGGGTAAAGTGAATAGCGTTTTTTGCGCATCTGCGTGTAGTTAGCTATATTTAATGTTTTTACTTGTAATAGAAAGTATAGTTATATATAATATTACAAAAATGTAAAGGGGTAATACAATGTTAAAATCATTACGCAACAAGAAGCTTATGCAGATTATAATGTGGGGCTTGGTTGTGATATTCGCCGCTTGGGGAATGGGCAGTATGGCCACAAGCCGCAAATCGATCGCCGGAACAATATTTAATAAAAACGTCTCTGCGCAGGAATACAGCAAAAGTTATAACGCTGTTCTAAACCGCGCTAAGATGATGTACGGAGATAAGCTCCCTAAAATGGAAAAACTCCTGGATCTTAGGAGCCAGGCATGGGATAGGCTTATACTTCTTGCTGAGGGTAAGAAAAAAAGGCTCAAGGCCACGGACAAAGAGGTAATAGAAAAGATCGCCAGTTTTGGGTTTTTTCAGCAAAACGATCAATTCGATACCAGGCTATATAATTATATCGTCTCTAATGTGTTCCAAAGCGCTCCGCATGATTTTGAGGAATCCGTAAGGGGCGATATCATCATTGAAAAATTAATCAATTCCTCAACAGGGGAAATAACCTTAACCGAAAACGAAATAAAGGATGCCTATCGCGCTCAAAATGAGCTCGCGGACGTCTCTTTTATACTTATTGAACCGGAGAATTATAAGCAGCAAGTCAATGTAACAGAAGCAAAGATACGTTCATTTTATGACCTGAACAAAGATAGCTTTTTAAAGCCGGCTACTATGGATGTGAGCTATCTTAAAATACCATTTGGTGAAAATAAGGAAGATGCCCAGTTCGCGGCAGACGAGATCTCTTTTGAAAGTAAGAAGAAAAAGTCTCTAAAAAAAATAGCTGACGAATACGGGCTTGAGCTAAAAGAGACCGGTAATTTTTCCATGAATTCCGCGATACCGGATATAGGGCTCTCTTATCCGTTTACACTGGCGGCTTTAAGGCTTGAGAATAATGAGATAAGCGATCCCGTAGAGGCAGGGGACGCCTTCTATATTATGCAGTTGAAATCAAAGGCCCCTCCTACTCCTTTATCCTTTGAAGAGGCTAAAGAAGAGGCTAAAGAGATGCTTTTAGATAAGGGGGCAGAATCGATAGCTAAGGAAGCTGCTCAGGAAACCTTATCAAAGATAAGCGCTGAGCCTTCTTCTTTGGATGAGATTGCGAAAGAATCCAACCAGGAACTTAAAACAGCAAAACAGATCGCAAGAGGCAGCTACATAAAAGAGGTTGGCATCTCGGAAGAGTTCTCTGATATAGCGTTCTCTCTTAAGACAGGTAAAATCGGTGGGCCCGCTAAGACACAAAAGGGTTACGCCATTATCAGGCTTGACGCATTAGAGCCTGTGGAAGAAGGGGAGTTTCTTAAGGAAAAAGAGTCTTTCAGCAAAAAGTTGTTATCCAATAAGCAGAAAGAGCGTTTTCAGCAGTGGTTCGCGCAGATAAAAAAGAAAGCCAACCTTCAGAATAGGCTGGCGTCTTAATATAATATAAAAAAGAGCGGAGTGGCTTTGCTACAAAAGACTCCGCTCTTTTTTTCGAAAACTAAACGCTGGTTTTTGTCTAACTATTTTTAAGGGCTACATCAGGAAGATACTCAGAAGCGGCTGATACCATTTGTGTTAGAATGTCCGGAGAGTATGGCTTAACATTGAGAAAATACTTATCTATCGGGTCCCTAGGCACAAACTGCTGCAGGCAGTATCTCCTGGCACCTTTAATGGCCTTAGCGATCTGCGCGATATCAGCACTATCCACTAACCCCGGAACTACAGTAGTACGAAACTCGTAATCAATCTTCCCGCCTAAAAGTAAGTTCTTTGACGTAATAATATCATCTACGACTACATCGGCATCTGTAGCTTTTAAATATTTTTCCTTAGTTAACGCGGTCTTGATGTCCATCGCTATATAATCTATTAAACGGGATTGCATGGCCTCTTTTAAGATATCCGGCTTTGTGCCATTAGTGTCAACCTTAACTAACAGCCCTATCTCCTTAATCGCTTTCGCAAGCTCGAAGAGTCCTTCTCCGTCAAGCATCGGCTCGCCTCCCGTGACAACAACACCGTCGATCCATCCTTTTTTTTCCAATAAAAATTTGCTTATATGCTCAAATGGTATTGTCTCAAGGCTTTCACTTGCCGTGGCAAGCGCGCTTGAATGGCAAAATCCGCATCTTAGGTTGCAGCCACCCAGGAAAATAACAGACGCTATTTTTTTATGCCAATCTATGAGTGTAACTTCCTGGAAACCTTTTATGGGGGGCATTTTAATCCGTGGATTTGTAACGGCTGGGTATTGTCGATATTCTCTTATATCCATCTACACAAAATGGGGCTTAACTTCCGAGCTGTTTGGGACTTCGCCTTCCCAGCGCGCGAGAATTTCATCCTGCTTTTGAATAAGAGTAGTAGGAATCTTTAGTACATCGTTATAGGCGCCTTCGGCAAAACCATCTACCGTGTCCATATCGTAAAATTCCAATGTCGCGCTCTCCTGGTAATTGTTCTTTTCGATAAAATGGTTGAGCTTATTTTTTGTAGTTTCGCATTTTGCGCAATCTTTTTTACCAAATACCTTAATCTTCATATTCTGCTCCTTTGATTTAAGTTCCTTACGATAAACACCTTTAGAGCTCTGGTTTAAGCTACAGAATAATTTGTAGGACAAGCCCGCCTATCTCCAAGCTCTCCTAGCTTAGATTTGTTCCAGTTGTTTATGCGGCTGTAATATCCGACTATCCTAGTCATGCCATACACATCATCCGAATCGCAAGCGCTACATGTCTCGTTTAAACCATTGTCTTTCTTATGGCACGAATTACATATAGTAAATTCCGGAGATATAGTAAGCTGCGCTGCCTGGGTCTTGTAAAATGTCTTCTCTACGAGATTCATTATAGACTCTTTTGATGGGAGCTTCTCTCCGACAAAGGCGTGAATAATAGCGCCTGATTCGATCATGGTGTGAAATTTTGCCTGCTTCTGTATCCTTGTTAAGAGATCTATGGGCGCGTTAGCCGCGAAATGTATTGAATTGGTATAATAATACATATCATTTTCTATGTCGCCTTTTATAACATTTTGCGTCTCTTCTGAATACTGTTTGAGGTCAACCTTGGCGAGCCTCCTTGCCGCGGATTCAGCCGGAGATTCCTCAAGAGAGAATTTAAGGCCAAGCCTTTTTTGAGCCTCTTTAGCCTTAATGGACATAAATGATATTATCTTAAGCCCGAGCTTATATACATCCTCGTCTTCGTGAAGCTGTTTACCTGTTAGATGCTGGACGCACTCATTCAAGCCGACTATACCTATGATATAAGTTGCCTTTTCAAGGTCAACATATGGCTTGCCATCAAGCGCTATCTTGCCGACTTCCCACATAGGAAGATGGGGCTTTGCCATAAGCTGCCATATAAATTCCTTCTTCTGCTGGTGCGCTTTTACAGCCAGGCCTAAGCAGCGCTCTATCTCTTTGTAAAGCTCGTCTATATTACCTCTACCCGCACGGTAAGCGGCCTGCGGTAAATTAATAGTTACATTTTGAAACCCGCAAAAACGCATAGACTCAGGATGCTCTATCATGTAATTGTCTCTTATCTGCGTTCTTAACCTGCAACACGCGGAAAGAGTGACTTCATCCCTGTCAAATACAAAATAAACAGATCCGTTTTCACTCGCAACCTGGCACGCGTACTCAAAGAGTTCTTTCTGCTTTGGGTCTGTCAATGTATCTTCGCTGATATGAAAGTCCGCTTTTGGAAACGCGAAAGGCTTGCCATACTCATCGCCTTTTTGCCAAACGCTTAACATCGCCTTCGCGAACCGCTGGGCAGTCTCTTCATAGTCACCATAAGTCTTTCCGGTATATTTGCCACTTGGGCCTATAGCGGGAATTTTTTTAAGGTAGTTGGGAACGCCTGTATGTATGTTGTGGTCTATAAAAAGGCTTTGGCCCCCTCTTGAAAAAGCGTTCTGCGAGGCGGAGAATATCAAATGCTGTGCCTCCTGACGCATCTGTTCATCTGACATACCCTCTAAATATGGGGCATACATGATGTTTACATATCCGACACCGAGAGCTCCGGCGTAATAAGCCTGCATACTGGCTAAAAATGTGTTGAGGTGTCCTGTAAGCGTACGCGCGTGTTTAGCAGGCGCGCTCTGCGTATCAAGATTGCTAAGATGAAGGCCATACTTCTTGATATATTCTAACGAATGTGAAGAACAATATACTCTTGTTGGATAACCAAGATCATGAAGATGAATCTCACCTTTCATATGCGACTCTGATATGTCCTTAGAGAATATCCTCTGCAGGGCATATTGCTTAAGTGTTGTCTCCGCGATAGCGAGGTTTATGGCCTCCGGGTTATTTGAATTGATATTCGCGTTCTCTTTGCTCTTTGAGAAGACCAGGGTCTCAAGATCATAAGTAGGCATACCGATGGTAGCCTGCTGCTGGAGTTTTTTGTTTAAGCCTCGGACAAAGAGTTCATTGTCTACGATCTCCCGTATCAGACTGGTTGATATATGGGTGAGGTTTGAATCTACTATCTTTTTCTCAACGGCAGAGGCTATCTCATTTGATAACGCTGTATCCAGGCCCGCTTCCTTCTCGAGCGCTGACGCCACCTTAGACTTGTCCCAGGAAAGAATCTCATCCTTTGTTAGCGGGGTAACCATAAGCGCTATATCAGTGGAATTAGCGTCATGCCTTTTCTTTTTTCTTACGCGCAGGTCTTTTCTTACTTCTTTGCGATGCTCTCTATAAAGTATGTATCGTTTAGCTGTCTTAGCGTGGCCGGTCTCTATCAGGATCTTCTCGACTACATCCTGTATCTCTTCTATTGAGGGGGTTTTGGAGCCATACTTGTTGCGTAAAAAGAGGGTTACTACTGACGCGAGCTCTTCTGCCAACCGCCTGTCTTCTCCGCCCGCTGCCTTTGCCGCCTTATAGATGGCGTCTGTTATCTTAGATTTATCAAATAATACTACCCGCGCATCTCTCTTAGTTACAGAATCAAAATACCCTTGCTTTTTCTCCGCGTCGTTGCTTTGACTTGTTTCCATTCTTCCCCCTTTTTATCGTATAAAATATCTAGCATCCAGCATCAAATATCTAGCATCCGGAACCTAACGAGGCTTTCCTAATACGTATTTCAGCTCTTTCATGAACTCTGTCACATCCTTGAATTCTCTGTAGACTGAGGCAAAGCGTACATAGGCTACCTCATCAAGGCCGTGCAATTTCTTCATTACCATCTCGCCTATCTGTGAGGATTGCACCTCTTTCTCGTGCTTTCTCTGCAGTGTCCTCTCTACATCATCTACGAGACGTTCTATCTTATTCGCGCTTACCGGCCTTTTCTCACATGATTTTAGTATACCCGATATGAGCTTGTTACGATCAAAGGCCTGACGTTGACCATCTTTTTTTACTACCATAAGCGCCATATCTTCTATGTGCTCGTATGTAGTAAAACGCCTCTGACATTTTAAGCATTCTCTTCTTCTTCGTATGGAGTCATTTTCTGAACTTGCTCGGGAATCAACTACCTTATCTTCCTTGTAGCCGCAATAGGGGCATCTCATTCGACAGGTCTTTCTTTTTTTCTTAGGTAAGAATCAATATATCAAAAGTACACATCATGTGGTAGTGGTGAATAAGTGTACACCCTACATATTGTATTGTCAAACAGTTACAAGCGTCAATTTAGCCAAATTACAGGTAAAGAGCTCTTTATATCGCTTACAATCTACTAAAATCTATCTTTTTCTTATCTTTTTACAATACGCCTGACATTGACCCCTGCCTCCTTAAAAAAGGCGCTTGCCATCTCATCCGGATAGCCCTCTGAGATCACTATTTCTTTTATGCCCGCGTTAATAATCATCTTAGCGCAGATCACACACGGCAAGGTTGTGCAATAGAGTGTTGCTTTGCTAAGCCCGACACCATAAAGAGCTGCCTGAATAATAGCGTTCTGTTCCGCATGCAGGCCTCTGCAGAGCTCGTGCCTTTGGCCTGATGGGATATTAAGTTTATCACGAAGACAGCCTTCTACATCGCAATGTGAGATGCCCTTAGGCGCGCCATTGTATCCTGTTGACAATAAGTGTTTGTTCTTTACTATAACCGCGCCTACTTTGCGCCTTAGACACGTTGCGCGCTCTGAAGCAAGATGAGCGAGTTTTAAAAAATAGGCATCCCAATCAGGGCGCTTTATTCGGTCTTCGGTCTTAGGTTTTCGGGTTTTAGCCTTTGCCTTTTCTCTCATAATAGTGCTCTTGATTTATATATAGGGAATTTTTTCGTGAGCACAGATACAGCGGATCTGACCTCTTTTACTCTTTTCTTGTTAGATGGGAAAGACAATACAACATCTATCAGCTCTGCGATATATCTCATATGTGACTCTTTCATGCCTCGAGATGTAAGCGCGGGGCTGCCTAACCTTATACCGCTTGCTACAAGGGGTGATTGCGTGTCATATGGTATAAGATTTTTGTTAACAGTGATGCAGGCATCATCTAATGCCGCTGATGCCTCTTTGCCTGTTATGCCTCTTGATTGGAAGACATCGACAAGCAACATATGGTTATCTGTGCCGCCTGATACTATTCTGTAGCCTAATGTTTTTAACTGCTCGGATAAGGCATGGGCGTTTTTAACGGTCTGGACTTGTTTTTTCTTAAACCGCTCTGTCTGCGCCTCCTTAAACGCAGCGGCCTTTGCGGCGATTATGTGCATCAAGGGGCCGCCTTGTAAACCAGGAAAAACCATGTAATCTATGGGTTTGGCAAACTCCTTTTTGCAAAGAATAAAACCACTCCTGGGCCCGCAAAGTGTCTTATGCGTAGTGCTTGTTACAAACTCCGAATATGGCACCGGGTTAGGGTGGCATCCCGCTGCTACAAGCCCCGCGATATGCGCCATATCCACCATAAGCATGGCACCTGTCTTATCACATATCTCCCTTAAGCGCTTCGCGTGTATTGTCCGGGGGTAAGCGCTCGCACCGGCTATAAGCAATTTTGGCTTATGCTTCTTTGCTAAAGAGAGGATTACATCGTAATCAAGCCTCTCTGTCTTTTTATCTACCCCGTAAGAAATAATCTTAAAATATTTACCTGAAAAATTCAAAGGGTGCCCATGTGTAAGGTGCCCCCCGCAGGCAAGATCCATCGCGAGAATTTTATCGCCGAATTTAAGCTGACTTAAGACCGTTGCCATGTTCGCGCTTGAGCCTGAATGCGGCTGTACATTCGCATGCTCTGCCTTATAAAGCTTTTTCACTCTATCGATAGCCAGGCTCTCTACAACATCGACATGCTCGCAACCGCCATACCAGCGCCTACCAGGATAACCTTCCGCGTATTTGTTAGTCAATACAGAGCCTTGGGCTTCCAATACAGCATCCGTAGCGTAATTCTCACTTGCGATAAGCTCTAGATTGTCATACTGTCTCTTCTGCTCTCCGGTGATAGCCTTGTACAGTGCCTTGTCATTTTTTTTGATCGCGTTCATGCTTTTTTCTCCTAATTTCGTATTGCGTATTGCGTTGCGCGTATTGCGTTTTTAAATG
>CAZWMG010000013.1:35489-53158 GCA_964634945.1 uncultured Planctomycetia bacterium
TTTAAATGGGCGCTGTCCCCATTTAAAATTTTTCTATCTTCTTAATCTGTCTTACCCTGCGTGCGTGCCTTCCTCCAAGCGCCTTTGTCTTAAGCCACACAGATACGAGCTTCTTAGCTGAGACAGGCTTAATATACGCAGCGCCCAATGCCAGCACATTGGCATCGTTATGCTCGCGGCTGGAGCGGGCCTGTGGTATACTGGAACATAACGCTGCCCTTATACCCTTTACTTTATTTGCCACGATGGAATTTCCTATCCCGCTCGTGCATACTACTATTGCCCTGTCCGCTTTTTGTTTACTTACCAGAGAGGCTGCCTCATAACTGTATTGCGGGTAATCGCAACTCTCGTCACTAAAACATCCTACATCAATAATATTATGGCCGTTCTTTTTAAGATAATCTACGAGAGATCGCTTAAGCTTAAAACCGCCGTGATCAGAGCCTAATGCTATTTTCATCCGCTTTTACCCCTTATATTAATGTGAAGATTTTATTTTTTCAACTATCGCTTGCGTTAATTCACGAATCTCGTCGCGAACGCTTCTATAAACCATGACAGGCTGGCCTATAGGATCGGCTATATTGTTATCCGGCCCTGTCAAGCCTGCAAACTCTTTATAGAGAAATATCTTTTTGCCTATGCCCTCAACTTGACGCTTTAGACAATCCTTATGCATCTGCGACATAACCAGGATAAGATCGGCTGTTTCGGCAAGCCCGCTATAAAAAGCTGCTGATAAATAAGCGGATATGTCGATACCCTGTTCGTTCATAACCTCAACCGCGGTTGCGGTAGGCGGCTGTCCATCTACCGCTGATATTCCTGCCGATGTAATCTCAAAACCGTCTTCTGCTTTAAGGTACTTCCTTAAAAAGCCCTCTGCCATGGGAGAGCGGCACGCATTACCCGTGCATAATACAAGTATCTTTTTGATCTCATTCATATTGTGATTGTATATATCTCTCCAATGAGTCTGCTATCGCGCCATATCGCAATATTTTAAATGGTTTGATCGTGCAATCTAGAACCGTTGATTCCACGCCCCCTGCCTTACTGTAATCATCTATTATCAGATCTATCAAACCGTTAAAGTCTCTGATGACATCTTTCGCTGATATTAAGGGGCTTCCCCCTGAAAGGTTAGCGCTTGTTACCGCAAGAGGGCTGTCTATCGCTGAGAGTATCGCAAGAGCTGCCTTATTATCCGGGACCCTAAAACCTTTTTTTTTATTTTCGCTACCTATAATCACAGTAAGTGGGCCGGGCCAAAATCGCCTCATGATATTTTCTACTAAAGGTTTCTGGCTGCCAACAATATCTAATACCTTATCTGTGCTTGCCACCTGTATCGCGAAAGGTTTCTCCTGCGGCCTATTTTTTATTTCATATAATCTTTTTATCGCTTCGGTATTTGCCAGGTCGCAGGCAAGGCCGAATACTGTTTCTGTTGGAAACGCCACTATGCCGCCGTGGGCCAAAGTATCTACGGCCTGCTTTATCGCGGATTCCTGTAATGCGTCAACATCAACACCTATAATACTTGTTTTCATTTTTTAAGAACTTTTGCGGCAAGAGACTGTTTGTATTTATCAAGCTTCTTTTGTAAAATTTTATTTTTTAGAGCCAGGATTTGTACCGCGTATACCGAAGCATTGACCGCGCCTGCCTTGCCTATTGCCATACAGCCTACCGGAATACCGGAAGGCATCTGTACAGTCGAGAACAGTGAATCTACGCCGCCTAAGGCCTTTGTGTCGATAGGAACGCCTATTATGGGAAGTGTGGTATGCGCCGCTATTACCCCTGCTAAATGCGCAGCGCCTCCCGCTGCGGCTATGATAACCTGATAACCTTTTGTCAAAGCTGTACCCGCGAATTTAATAGTCTGCTTAGGGGTTCTGTGTGCCGATAGAACCTTTACATCATAGTTTACGCCAAATGCCTTAAATACATCTATCCCGTGCTGCATAATAGGCATATCGGATTTACTTCCCATGATAATTGCAACTTGCTTATTTGCCATATTTTTCTCCTTTAATGAGCGCGTAAGTTATGGAGTTCGTAAGAACGACATAACTTATAGGCGCGAATTAACCCCCGCGCTTTGTTTCGTGCAACGAAACAGTGGGGGTAACACTCAATTGTGTAATTTACCTGTTATCATGAAGCGATAGCGGCATAAATAACTGTGCCAAACTTAGCCTCAACTCTTAATCCTTTCAAGCGCCTTAAAGCCTATATCTTTTCTATACTGCATACCAGTAAAATGTATCGAGGAAAGAGCCTCATACGCCTTGCTTATCGCTTGCTTAATATTATCAGCGACAGCTGTAACAGCAAGCACACGGCCCCCGTTAGTCTCATATCCCTTTCTACCAGTCGCGTTGTGGGTTATCTTTGTACCAGCGTGGAAGACTATCACATCATTTACTTTTAGCTTGTTACCTAAGCCTTCTATGGGTAAGCTTTTTTTATAGCTTCCCGGATAACCTTCTGAAGCACATACCACTGAAACGCAAACACGCTTATCAATCTCTACGTTTATCTCGCTGATCGTTCCATTTAGAGAGGCTTCTATAATATCCAAAAGATCTGTTTTTAGCCGCGGCAAGATCGCCTGTGTCTCCGGGTCTCCAAAGCGAACGTTAAATTCCAAGACGTACGGCTCGTTATCCACTATCATAAGCCCGATATATAGGATTCCTTTATATGGGGTGGACTCTTTATAAAACCCCTCTATAATCGGCTGGATGACCTTGCTCTTTATCTTCATTTCCAATGCTTCGTCGATTACCGGCGCCGGTGAATACGCTCCCATGCCACCTGTGTTAGGGCCCTGGTCATTTTCCAATGCTCTTTTATGATCCTGACTTGAGGGAAAGAGAACAAAGTCCTTGCCATCGCTTACCAGAATTATAGACGCCTCTTCACCTGCCAAACAATCTTCTATTAAAACCCTCTCACCGGCAGGTCCAAACTCTTTATTAAACATTAGAGAGTCTATGGCAGATAGCGCTTCTTTTTCCGTACGCGCTATGATTACACCTTTGCCCGCGCAAAGGCCATCTGCCTTGATTACAAGAGGCAGGCTTTTTTTCTTTATAAACGCCTTTGCGTCATCAGCGTTGTCAAATGCCTTAAAATCCGCTGTCGGAAGCCCGAACCTGGACATCGTCTCTTTTGCGAAGGTCTTGCTGCCTTCTAGCATTGCCATGGCCTTATCAGGGCCAAATATCTTGCGCCCCTCGCCTTTAAAAGAATCGACTATGCCATTTACCAGCGCGGCTTCAGGTCCAACTACTGTAATATCTATATTATTGGTTTTTGCGAAATTTAACAGGGCGGGTATATTATCTGCCTTGATATCTATGCATTCGGCTATATCTACAATCCCGCCATTTCCCGGGGCGCAATAAAGCTTGGTAACTTTTTTGCTTTGTGCTATCTTCCAGCAGAGAGCATGTTCTCTCCCGCCTGAACCGATTACCAATATTTTCATATCAGCCTTACCTTCTCAACGCCTTTTTCCATCTCGCCTATAACCCATGATCTTACTTTATTTTTAGCGAGCACTACCTGGGCTTTTTGCGCGTCTCCGGGCGATACAACAATCGCCATACCTATGCCCATATTGAATACCCTATACATCTCTTTGGTTCTTACATTGCCTTTCTTCTGGATCTGCTTAAAGATGTCCGGCACTCTCCAGGACCTTGTATCTATTGTCATTGTGAGCCCTTTTGGCACAATACGTGGGATCTTTTCAAAATAAGCGCCACCTGTTATATGGGCTATGCCTTTTACTTTAACCTTCTTCTGTAAGGTTAAGAGAGGTTGCGTGTAGAGTGTTGTGGGCTTTAGTATCTGATCTTTAAATCTTACAAGCTCGCTTCTTGAAAATACCTTTCTTATAAGGGAATAACCATTTGAATGCGGGCCGCTGGATGCCAGGCCCAATACGATATCTTTCTTTTTAATACCTCTTCCATCGATAATATCCTTTTTATCTACTATGCCTACGCAGAAACCCGCGAGGTCATATTCACCGGGCTTATACATATCAGGCATCTCGGCTGTTTCGCCACCTATCAAGGCATAGCCTGTCTCTTTACAAGCCGAGACAATGCCCTTCATCACACTATTGAGTATAGGAAGCTTGATCCTGCCTGTTGAGATATAGTCTAAAAAGAATAACGGTGCTGCCCCTGTTGTTGCGATATCGTTAACACACATACCGACAAGGTCGCAACCAACCCACCGGTGCACACCTAAGCTTTGGGCGATGAGGAGTTTTGTGCCGACACCGTCTGTTGAGGAGACAAGTACAGGCTCCTTGTATTTACTTTTATCGATCGCGAAAAGGCCGCCAAAGGAACCTATATCACAAAGCACTTGACTTTTCTTGGTTGAGGCGGCCATAGGGGCTATCTGCCGCACAAAGAGGTTTCCTTTTGAGATATCTACGCCCGAATCTTTATAGCTTAAGCGCTTCTTACTTTTCATTCTAATCCACTACCAGCTTTAGTACTTCCTGATATGTCTCTTCTATGTTGCCTAAGTCTCTGCGGAATCTATCCTTATCCATCTTTCTCTTGGATTTCTTTTCCCAAAGCCTGCATGTATCAGGTGATATCTCATCCGCCAATATTATCTCGCCCTTGCACCTGCCGAATTCAAGCTTGAAATCTACCAGATCAAGATTTTTGCTCGCGAAAAACTCTATTAATATATTATTTATCTTAAATGACATGGCTTGTATCGTATCAAGTTCCTCATTTGTAGCTATTTTTAGCGCTTTTATATGAAAATTATTGATAAGCGGGTCATGCAGCGCGTCTTCTTTGTAATGATATTCAAACACAGGCTCATCGAGTATAATGCCTTCATCAAGACCTAAAAGCTTTGCCATACCCCCTGCCACGATATTGCGCATAGTAACCTCAAGCGGGACTATCTCAACCTTCTTAACGGCCATATCCCTGTCATTTAAACACTCAATAAAATGAGTCGGTATGCCCTTTGTCTCCAAGAACTGGAAGAGTTTTGTAGAGATTTTGTTATTAACCACACCCTTGTCTGTAATGGTACCTTTTTTCGTAGCGTCAAAAGCTGTGGCGTCATCCTTGAATTCCTGTATGTAAACATCCGCGTCTTCTGTTGTAAAAAGTTTCTTTGCCTTGCCCTCATATACCTGGTCTATTTTTTTCATTTTTTTCTCCTCTCTGTTGTGCGGCTTAATCCCGATTTTGCCATTTCGCATACGCAGTGTGAAAAATCTAAGCTAAGATCCCTGCCTGCCGGCAGGCAGGCTTCGAATACTTCGCATTCTCAGGATAAATTCGCGCATACAACTTACGTCACTACGTTGCGTAAGTTATGTGCTCATTTATTTTGTAATTATACCTGTTCGCTTTAAAACAACGTTTATATTCCGCAGATAATAATCAAGCTCAAAACACTTGCTTATCATGTACGGCTTTAAGAGTTTACTGACTTCCTTATCACCCAACAGCGCTTGCTTAAAATCTTTACCCGCTTTCCATGTATTCATAGCGTGTTTTTGAACGAGTCTGTATGCCTGCTCGCGCGTTAGCCCGGCTTTTATAAGTTCTATCATCACACGCTGTGAGAATATAAGGCCTCCTGTCTTTTCCAGATTCTTTTGCATATTCTCCGGATAAATCACAAGATGCTCAATAAGCCGCGTCATGGTTCGTAACATATAATCTATTAAGATCGTTGAGTCAGGAAGAATAACCCTCTCTACCGAGGAATGGCTTATATCTCTTTCGTGCCAAAGTGATATGTTCTCCATAGCCGCATGAGCGTTACTCCTTAAAAGGCGCGCTAATCCGCATATCTTTTCGCATGTAATGGGATTTCTCTTATGCGGCATCGCGGACGAGCCTTTCTGGCTTTTTGAAAAATACTCCTCTGCCTCTAAAATTTCCGTTCGCTGCAGGCCTCTTATCTCAGTAGCGAGCTTTTCAAGCGTAGCGCCGGTTATGGCTATAGCTGAAAGATACTGCGCATGCCTGTCTCTTTGCAGAACCTGATTAGATATAGGTGCTGGTTTTAATTTTAGTTTTTTGCATACATAATCTTCTACCTGGGGCTCTAAATTAGAGAATGTGCCAACTGCGCCTGAAATCTTGCCGACACTAATATTTTCTCTTGCCTGTTCCATACGCTCTATATTTCGTTTTGTCTCCTCGAAAAAGATCGCCATCTTAAATCCAAAGGTAATCGGTTCCGCGTGCACACCATGACTTCTGCCTATCATCGCCGTATTTCTATATAACTTGGCTTTCTTCGCAAGCACATCTTTGAAGGCGACCAGATCGTCAATAATAATATCCGCCGCATCCTTCATCTGCAATGCTAGGGCTGTATCAGTTACATCATTAGACGTTAACCCCATATGTACATATTCGCCGCCTGGGCCGATATTGTCCTGTAGATTTTCAACAAAAGCCGCCACATCATGATTAGTCTTCTTGTCAAGGGCTTCAATGCGGGCTAGATCGAATTTTGCTTTCTTCTGAATATTGGTAAGGGCCTTCTTGGGAATTTTGCCGCGTTTCGCGTGCGCTTCGCAGGCCGCGACTTCTACTTCCATCATCTTCTGGAACTTATTCTGCTGTTGCCAGATCCGACTCATCTCCGGTAGGCTGTAGCGTGAAATCATGGGGGTTCTCCTTTATTTGGTATGTTAGGAAGAGTTATTTTAACAAAAAGAGATAATGCCGTCAACTGAAAATATCATTAAGGGGACGCCCTTTAAAAAAACAAGACTATAAAAACCTATTAATTTGGCAAGCACATCCTATAAAAGTACATAAAACTAAGTTATTGTGTGTTCAAGGGTGTCCCCTTTAACGCTCTTTACTATTTTATCCAAATATATATGATTACACTTAGTGTAAGAAACGCAAGCGTAACGCCTGCCATTTCGGCAAAACCATGGCGGGCATTCCCAAGTATCGCGAGAATATAGAGAACGCCTGCGATAGTAAGGGCGATCTTGCGTTTTAATGACATATTAGCAATATCATCTTTTATCATCATTTACCCCCTTATAATAAAGGTGTTAAGAAAGGCCCCATATAGACAAAGGTCGATCTACAGCCTTGCTTATTATATATTAGAAGATCTTATTAGTAAACAAAAAAACCACAGGTTTCTTGACCTGTGGTTTTTTAATTCTGCTATGATTCATGGTAGCGGGGAGAGGATTTGAACCTCTGACCTTCAGGTTATGAGCCTGACGAGCTACCGGGCTGCTCCACCCCGCGATAAATCTTTTTCTAATACTTAAGCGTTAACCTTATTCTCTTCTAAGAAAAGATTCAGCTTGTCTTCAAAAACAGAAGACTTGAAACCCTTATATTTAGCAACTACAGGGGCTTCTTCTTTTGGCTTTTTTAAAGTTAAGTCTATCTTGTGATCAACCATATTAAGTACGCGGGCCCTTACCTTATCCCCGAGTTTAAGATGGCTATTAATATCTTTAACGAAACTGTCGGCTATCTGAGATATGTGGATAAGGCCTTTTTGGCCGTCCTCCAGCCTAACAAACGCGCCGAAACTAGTCACCTTAAAAACCTCAGCATCAACTGTATCACCTATTGCTATTTTTGTCTTTAACATCTTCCTCTTCTCTTTCGCGTATAATCTTGTATCGAACTTCGCCTCTCTTGCCGATACCCATCTTATCTCTCGCTTTTTTCTCAATATAAAACGGGTCAGCTTCCAATCTTTCTATCTGGTGCGCAAGTTCCCTGTTTTCTTTGTTCAGTGCTTCTATCTTATTGTTTAATAATCTATTTTTATCCCTAAGCTTCTGTAGCTTAGAATACCCAGGAAGAAATATTATCAGAACTATAAAAATGCCAAGAAGTAGGAAGTTCTTCTTTGACATATGGCGTAATTACCTCTTTTTAGGAAGGCCCGCGTATACCGCTCTGTCGCCTAAGGCTTCCTCTATCCGCAAAAGTTCGTTGTATTTCGCGACACGGTCAGTTCTGCAAAGTGAACCTGTCTTGATCTGTCCTACGCCTGTCGCCACCGCAAGATGAGCAATGGTCGTATCCTCTGTCTCTCCTGAACGGTGAGAAATAACCGCTGTATACCCGGCTTTCTTTGCCATATCTATCGCGTCCAAGGTTTCGGAAAGGGTACCAATCTGATTTACTTTGATAAGTATAGAGTTCGCTACATGCGAGTCTATCCCCTGCTTTAAACGCTTTGTATTTGTCACAAAAAGATCATCACCGACAAGCTGAACTTTATCCCCGATTGTCTGGGTAAGCTTTGCCCAACCATTCCAATCGTCTTCCGCAAGCCCATCCTCAATTGAAATAATAGGATATTTCTCAACCCACTCCTTATAAAATGAAATCATGTCATCGGAAGAGCGTTCCTTGTCCTGCTCAGCCATAAGCATATATTTTCCATTTTTAAAAAACTCACTTGACGCGGGATCCAATGCTATAGATACGTCCTTGCCTGCTATGTAGCCTGCCTTTTCAATGGCCTTCAATATAACGTCTATAGCCTCATGATTGGATCTAAGATTAGGAGCAAAACCACCTTCATCACCAACCGCGGTCTCAAGCCCCATCTCTTTAAGAATAGATTTAAGGTTATGGAATATCTCCGTGCCTGCCCGCAACGCCTCTGAAAATGAGGCAACACCCACAGGCATTATCATAAATTCCTGTAAATCTACGTTGTTATCCGCGTGAGAACCGCCATTTATTATATTCATCATTGGCGTGGGAAGTAAATTCGCGTCAGGCCCGCCTAAATATTCATACAATGCTTTGCCTTTAGCTGCTGCCGCTGCCTTTGCAATAGCTAATGAAACACCTAGGATAGCATTCGCGCCCAATTTGGATTTATTTTCTGTACCATCTAAGGCAATAAGCTTATCATCTATCTCGCGCTGATTAAAAGGGGCCATGCCCTTAAGTTCTGGGGCAATAATATCGTTTACATTAGAGACCGCCTTGGTTACACCCTTGCCAAGGTATCTTGTTTTATCACCATCTCTTAGCTCTATGGCTTCGTGTTCACCTGTAGACGCTCCGCTGGGAACCGCTGCCCTTCCAAGAATATTGTTCTGGAGGATACAATCGACCTCTATGGTAGGGTTGCCTCGCGAATCGAGTATCTGCCTTGCTTTTATAAATTTAATATTTGTATTCATAATATACCCTCTGTAATCTGTGTAATTTTATATATAGTTTGTGTGGTTAAACACAAGATGAAGTGAATTATACGTTATAGTCGAGAATATGTCAAGGGAATAAAACGGACAGTAAGCCTGATTTAAGACGTTAATCTGACACATGCGCGCGCAATAACCTTAAGTGTTTTTTGCGAACTTGATTCAAAATATACTCTCACGATCGGCTCTGTGCCGGAAGGCCTAAAAAGAACCCAGCTTCCATCCTCTAAAAAAAATCTGCATCCATCCTGTGTGTCACGAGCCGCGATATTCCGCGTGCCGAGTTTTTTCATGGAACCTAACGCAAGACGGCGCATTAAAGACCGCTTCTTCTCTTCTGTAATATCCAGATCTATTCTATCAGAATAGAGCCTGCCATACTCCTTATATATTGAATGGAGTATTTTTGATATCGGCCTTTTCTCTTTCGCGACCATCTCTGCCACAAGCAGACAGGCTACGATACCGTCTTTCTCAGGTACGTGCCCTGAAAGAGAGAGGCCGCCAGATTCTTCACCCGCTATAATGCAATTGCCGCTAAGTATGCTTTCTACAAAATATTTAAAACCTACGGGTGTTTCCACCACATTTACTCCGTTAGCTTTCGCTATAATATCAACCATATGCGTTGTCGCAACTGTCCTGGCAACAAAGTTTACGCGTTTTTGTTTTCTGCTCTTTAATAAGTGGTAAAAAAGTAGTGTTATTACCTGGTTGGGCGCTATATACGTTCCATCCGCGTCTACTATACCAAATCTGTCCGCGTCGCCATCTGTGGCTAGGCCCAAATTAAACTTAGCTTTCTTCACAGTAGATATGAGCTCGTGAATATTCTCTTTGGCCGGTTCAGGACGCCTACCGCCGAAATAAGGATTCAAAAAATCATGTAAAATAATTCTCCTACAACCCTGCTTTGCGAGTATATTATCAAGATAGCCTCGCGAGGTCCCATACAGGCAATCACATGCTATTTTCAGTTTTGCCTTCTTTATCGCCTTTAGATCGACTATTTTTTCTACCTGCTTGAAATACTCAGGACTGGGGTCAAAGAGCGTTATCAGCTGCTTATCTTCCTTGTACTCTTTTGGCTTTTTGATTCCTTGCAATTTTTGTATATTGCTTTCTATGGTCTTTGTTATATCAAGCGTTGCGGGGCCCCCTATATTTGAAGAAAACTTTATGCCGTTATAATGCGGGGGATTATGGCTTGCCGTGAAATTTATACCTCCCGCACACCTCTTCCTGATTATCTGATAGGCTATTACAGGGGTTGGGGTATCACGATCGCAAAGAAAAACCTTTATCCTGTTCGCGGAAAGTACGGCCGCTGTTTCCCTTGCAAACTCTTTTGATAAAAATCTGGTATCATAGCCTACAACTACTCGTATTGCGTCGTGCGTCGTGCGTCGTGCGTTAAGATAATCCGCTATCGCCTGTACAACCAGCCTTACATTAGCGAACGTAAAATCCTCGCTTATAATAGCGCGCCAACCTGATGTTCCAAATTTTATTCTTTTCACCTACCTGGCTCCTCTTCTAAGAAATTTTAACTCTTCTGCCTGTAACCTTAAGCCTGCCTTCGATAAAGAGCTTGACCGCCTTCGGGTAGAGGCGGTGCTCTACCTTGTGTATCTTATCCGCGAGTGTTTCTTTTGTGTCATTCTCTTCTACAACTACGGCTTCCTGCAATATTATAGGCCCCGCGTCCATGTCTTCGTTTACAAAATGCACCGTAACGCCTGTTACTTTTACCCCGTAATCCAGGGCGTCTTTTATTCCGCGGATACCCTTAAAAGATGGTAAGAGCGCGGGATGGATGTTAATTATCTTCTCTCTATATTTATTTATAAATGAGGGCAAGAGAAGCCGCATGTATCCGGCAAGGCATATAAGCTCTATCTGTTCTGTTACAAGTTTCTCTATAATGCGTGCCTCAAATGCCTCTTGTGAGGGAAAATCATTTATATTAAGCACCAGCGCCTTAATACCTGCGTTCTTTGCTCTTGTAATAGCATAAGCATTGGGATTGTCACATACCATAAGCGCTATGTCAGCATTAAGCAAGCCATTTTTAGAAGCATCTATAATAGCCTGAAAATTTGAACCATTGCCTGAACAAAAGACCGCGATATTCACTATTGCCTGCCTCCCCTTATGCCTCGCTTGAGTAACTTGTTAAGCCTTAGAAATGTAAGTTTACCATTACGAAATTATAATGTCAATTACTAATACATATATGGGCACAGCAACCGCTTGATACATACTCCACTACTGATAAAATAATCACCTAGCCGAGATAACCAAGCGGCTCAAGAGGCTTGTTATATTTTTTATTGAACCTTCTACCCCTATGCTTCTCATGCCACTTTATCACTACAAAACTAACTCAATAGAGCTTTTACATGTATCATTCTCTAATATAAAGTTCCAAATAAACGCCATCTTCTTCTATCGCGATAGTTCTCTTATAATTGCTTGATAAATACTCCTTGACCATAAGCGAATTACGAGTAAAGCGTCCTGTCTCCCAAGGGAACAAGAAAAACCATATGCGTTTATACTCATTGATGCCTTTTACCGCGCTCATATTTTTCGGCCAGCTATGAAAGAAACGTGTATGATATAAATAATCGCCTTGATCATCATCTAATTGTTTTATAAAATTATCTATTCTAAACGATCTTTTCTCGTAGTCATTTAAGGCTGCGGGATATAAAAACAAATGCTTAGGAATAAAAAACGCGTCATTCTGCATAAAACGCGTAAGATACGGCAATTCTACAATAAAACTTTGCCAGTCCGCAACAACCATTATATCTCCTTTTTGTGCTTCTTTTTTTACCTCATTAAACAAGTGGCGATAATTTTTCTTCTTATGGACTCCTACATAAAAGTCTCTTCCATCGCGGTACGAAAGCATAAAACCTCTATAGAAATTAACAAGTGACATTGTTATCAAAATTATTACTACGATAACAAGGGCTCTCTTAATAACAGCGTTTTTTAAACTCTCAACTCCATAAGCTATGAAAAGATAATAAAAGGGCGCGAATACAAGAAGCCGGCGATCTATATAAATAGATATAAAAAACTTAGAAAACGCATAAATTGCGATTATTGGCAGAAAAGAAAATGCAAATAGAAACAACGCTTTTTTCTTTTCAACACAAAAATAAGAATACGCGCCAAAGGCATATAAGCTTATAAACAGTAATTGTCCTATACAAATCTGCCACAATGTAGCTGAATAACCGAAAACAAAAACTACGGGTGTCATGAAGATTGATCTTATTGTCGGAATAGGCAACCAAAAACTATGTTTAATGCTCGCGTAGTTATTGGCTAAATAATAAAACAGGGGTAAAGCAAATATTGCAATAAGAAAAAATGATAATAAACGCATTCCATTCCAGCGCTGCCGCTTGTCAAAGAACACAGCAACCATTAAAACAATTATCAAGAGCAAAGAATTAAAATTTGTATAAATTGCGCAAATACTTGAAACAACAAATAGCATCCAATAAAAAATCTTATTCGAGCGTAGCGCTTTAACACAAGAATAAGCCATTAGCACTGAAAAAAAACTAGCCATCATGTATGCTCTCGCTTCTTGCGCATACCAAACCTGCATAGGGCTTATTGCCATAATTAGTATTGCAAAAATAGAAATTTTACGGCTAAAAAATAAACGTGCGAACTTATAAAACACCCATAATAGTAGCATACTAAATATAACTGACAAAACTCTTAAAGAACATTCTCCTTTGCATAAAAAACTATACGTATAAACAAAAAAACCATATAGCGCGGAATGCGGATCTCTGATTATATATTCATTCAAGCAGCGCCATCGGGATGTGTTGTATATCTGCGCTGCCTCATCGACTAACTCAAATGAATATGCATCTGACATTGCCTCATCAAACCATAAATCGTATTTCTCTATATCATGAAGTCGCAATACCAGTCCTGTTATTAAAATAGCAAATATTATACATACCATACAGATACTCTTGCGGTTAACGGTATACATACAAATACCTTTCGTTCGTTTGCAACTTTATACCCTACTCAAAATACATTTTTAGAAACACTGATTTCGCTCACTTTATTTCCTATCCATATTGATTACAACCTTCTAGGAATATTATTGCGCCATTCACTCTCCGTAAACACCTTTTTATTCACTTACGTAGTATTGCAACTATATTAGCACTATTTTTTGCAAATGCGGTACTATCGTAGAAAAGAACGCACGCGGCCTCTTCTATGAATAAGCCTAAATCTATTCGAATTCCAAGCCCGCTCTATTATATGTAGCTCTCTGGGAAATATCGGGCCTAGATACCGTATTATAATATTGAACGGAAACCTAAAATATCTATACTTAACATACCGGAAACCATGCCCCAACAACGCGTTTCTGCTCTTTATAACCTCTCTTTTATGATATTTTGAAATAGCCTCTTCTGTATTATCATAATCATGCCAATAATAGAATGGGGATAGCATATTCTTCTTAGTTTTAATCTTTAATGCCTCCTGATTATTGTAAAGGTAAGAACCATTAAGTATTTGTAGAATAAAAATATTCAAATCATCTATAAGTTGGGCGTTATCTTTGATTAGCACTGCTGTCTGTTCAAGGTCTTGCGAGGTTTCATAAGGATACAGTATCATTATATAAATCGTATTACTAATCCCCGCGTTTTTAGACATTTTGAGTATCTTAGCATGCTCCCTAGCGTCTGCGTCCTTATTCATCATCTTTAATGCTCTGTTGCTTCCTGACTCAATACCCCACATAAGATTGCGACAACCTGCTTTTTCCAGCTTAAAAAGTATCTCTTGATTAATATTGTTAGATCTTACCATTGCATCCCACTGGATATCCAACCCCCTACGTATAATCTCGCCGCAAAGATCATCTAGATACTTGATGGAGGCATTAAAAGTTGAATCCTTCAAGCTAAAACAACTGCTCTTGTATTTCTGCTTAAGGAAAACTATATCATCTACCACTTTCTTGACGCTCTTACATTGCCATGAGCCGCCAATTTGGGGATGTATACAAAACGTGCATCTTCCCAGGCACCCCTTTGAGGCGGAATAAGGTATAAGCAAGGCCTTCTCCCCTATACTTGCTTGAGACCTATACAGCTCTAATGAAAGCCCATCAAAATCAGGACAGGACTGGTCTTCTATGTCATAAAATATGCGGCTATTCGATACAATCTTGCCTTGTTCTCTATGCCACAGGGATGGCACTTTATCTATGGAAAGCTTGCCCTGGATATGCTCTGTCAGCTTTAATAGGGGCACTTCTCCTTGTCCAACAATAGCGTAATCAATAAATCTATATTTTTCAAAGAACAAGTGAGCAAATGCTGTTACATATGGACCACCTATAACTATGGGGATATTATACTCTTTTTTTATCTTCTCCGCTAAGAGCAAGGATGTTAGTATCTGGGCTCCTGAACTTATACTTATACCTATAAGGTCATAGCCTTTGACATTGGTCAGGCTAAGTAGATCATCTGCCAATAAGTTATTCCCTGTATTAGAGATACCTGTATAATGTCCTGCTTTTAATTGCGAGTTATAGTGTCGAGCGGCTTTTTTACTTATCCCGTTTCGCTTTAATAAGGAATACGGGCTCCTTAATTCAGCATCGAGATCTTGTAAGTCAACAATGATATTATTCTGTCTTACAAAAGATGCCAACACACCCAATCCATATGGCAGTTCGCAAAGGCATCTCTCGATTTTACCTGTCAATATACGAACTGTTATAGGAAAAAATAATTTAATCCGCATTTGAACCTCGCTGCTTAAACACAGAATCTATATGTGCATTCTTGTAGCGAAATTGAAATCTATCTACCTGCGCTCTTTTCAATAGTGTAAAAAAAACTCTAGCCAACACCGGCCCTAGAGATTTTATTATAACATTAAATGGAAACCTGAGCCTTTTATATCTTATGTAATAAAGACTATATGCAATAACCTTGTTCCTGCTCTTTATCAGCGCTCTGTTTTGGTCTCTTGTGACACATCCTGCAATTGTTTTATGGCGGTACACAAAAAATAAGGAGAAAGCCTGATCCTCTTCAATCATTATTTTCAATGCCTTTCGATTAACATAAAGGCAAGAGCCATGCATTAGCTTGAAAACAAAAGGCTGCAAATCATCAATTAAACTAGCATTATTTTTAATCAATGCTGCTGTCAGCTCGAGGTCCTGCGAGGTTTCATAAGGATATCCAATCATTAAAGATACTGCATTGCTGATTCCTGCCCTTTTTGCCATCTTCAGCAACTTAACACTCTCTTCAGCATTTATACCTTTTTTCATCATTTTTAGTGTGTTGTTGCTGCCGGATTCGAGCCCCCACAAAAGAGAACGGCACCCTGCTTTTCCCATTTTAAACAAAAGATCCTGATTAAGATTCTTCGCTTCTGCCATTGCATGCCATTGGATATCAACTTTTCTGCGTATAAGCTCATCGCAAAGTTGATTTACATGCTGGGTGGATACATTGAAATTCGCATCTCTAAAAGTAAAAATACTGCTCTTGTATTTTTGCTTAAGAAAGGCAAGATCATCTACAATCTTTTTTGCGGTTTTACATTGCCATGGGCCATCAATTTTTTGTGAAGGCATACAAAACATGCATTTCTCAGGGCACCCTTTTGAAGTAGAATAATGCATGAATAAAACTTTTTCTCCTGCTACTACATGATATCTGTAGAGATCCAGAGAGAATCCATCAAAATCAGGGCAGGACTGATCTTCTATATCATAAAATGTGCGGCCATTAAACACGGTCTTTGCCTTATCTCTATGCCATAAAGAGGGCACCTTATCTATAGAGGCTTTGCCTTGCAAATGCTCTGTTAATTTAAGCAACGGCACCTCCCCTTGGCCTACAATAGCGTAATCAATAAATCTATACTTTTCAAAGAACAGGTGAGCAAAGGCCGTTACATATGGACCACCTATAACTATAGGGATATTATGTTCTTTTTTTATCTTCTCTGCCAAAAGCAGAGATGACAATATTTGGGCTCCCGAATGTACGCTTATTCCTACTAGGTCATGGCCTTCAACATTAGCCAGGCACAGCAGGTCTTCCGCCAATAAATCATTCCTTGTCTCAGAGATACCCGTATAGTGTCCTGCTTGCAATTGAGCACGGCTGTATTTGAAAAGCTGATTAATGATTTTTTTTTGTCTAAAATAAAAACTGTGGCCTCTTAACTCAGCATCGAGATCCTGAAGATCTACCGAAATACCGTTTTTTCTTAAGAAGGATGCTAATATTCCTAGCCCTTGAGGCATGAATGTAAGGTAAACAAACAGTCCCGATGTAATAGGTGGTGGAAAAAATAATTTAATCCGCATTCGAACCTCGCTGCCTTAGTGCAGAATCAATACGCTCGTTCTTATGATTGAAATGAAACTGGAATTTCCCCATATGCGCATTATACAGCAATATAAAAAGTTTTCTGGCGAATACCATGCTTAAAGATTGTAGAACAATATTAAAAGGGAATCTAAACCATTTAGATCTTACGTAACGAATGCTATATCTGATAATTTTGTTTCTGCTCTTTATGGTTGCTCTGTTTTGGCGCTTTGTGGTAGATTCTTTAGTCTCTTTATATCTATACCAGAAAAAAAACGGGGAAACCTTATCTTCTCTGACCCTTATTTTTAGCGCCTTCTGATTATTATAAAGGAAAGAACTGTGGATTATCTTTAAAACGCTAATATAGAGATCGTCGATAAATCTGGCATTATTTTTAATCAATGCTGCTGTCAGCTCGAGATCCTGCGAGGTTTCATAAGGATATCCTATTATTAAAAATACTATGTTGCTAATTCCTGCCTTTTTTGCCATCTTCAGCAACTTAACAGACTCCTCAACGCTTGAGTCTTTTTTCATCATTTTTAAGATCCTGTTGCTCCCTGATTCAATGCCCCACCACAAAGCACGGCACCCTGCTTTTTTCATCTTAAACAAAAGGTCCTGATTAAAGTTCGCACCTTTTACCATCGTCTCCCACTGGATACCGACCTTTCTTCGTATAAACTCATCACAAAGTTCATTTACGCGCTGGGTAGATACATCGAAATTTGAATCCTTAAAAGTAAAAAATCTGCTCTTGTATTTTTGCTTAAGGAAAACTATATCATCTACTATCTTTTTGACACTCTTACATTGCCATGGGCCATCAATCTTAGGGTATAAACAAAAAGTGCATCTTCCAGGACACCCTTTTGAGGTAGAATAAGGTATAAGTAGAATCTTCTCTCCTGTTTCTATATGATATCTGTATAACTCCAAAGAGAGCCCATCAAAATCAGGGCAGGACTGGTCTTCTATGTCATAAAATATGCGGCTATTCGATACAATCTTGCCTT
>CAZWMG010000014.1:0-52003 GCA_964634945.1 uncultured Planctomycetia bacterium
CAGCCTTACGAATTGCTTAAAAATATTGCCATATATAATACTTTATGTTATACTACTAAGTTCCATGAAGAAGATAAGAAACAAAGATATTGCGCGTAACAAGAAGGCCTTTTTCGAATATATCCTCTCAGACAAGTTTGAAGCCGGACTTGAGCTCCGAGGCCCTGAAGTGAAGTCTATGCGTGAGGGGAAGATAAGTTTAAGCGATAGTTTCGTAAAGGCTGAAAAAGGCGAGGTATACCTATATGGTATGCATGTGAGTCCCTATAAGCAGAGTGGCCCTTTTGCGCCGGATCCTACAAGGGTGCGGAAGTTGCTTTTACATAAGACTGAGATCGATAAATTAAATAGCCTGACTAATCAGAAAGGCTATACTGTAATACCGACAAGATTGTATTTTAAGAGAGGTTTCGCGAAGATAGAGATAGCGGTCGCGAAAGGTAAAAAGCTCTTTGATAAGAGGGAAAAGTTACGTCAACAGACTATTGATCGTGAGACAAACAGGTCTCTCAAATCAGGTAAATAATAATTATCCAATATTTTAATTATTATTGGTATTTGGGGGCGATCTGGATTCGACTTGATGTATGGCGTAAGAAGGAGCATGCCGAGGTTGGTCAGTTGGCCTCGTTAAAAGCTGACTACAAAATAAGTGCAAAAAACATAAGCACAAAAGTAACAGAAGTAATTCCTATGAATGTAGGTTTTGCTGCTGTACTACCGCTAGCTGCTTAATTGCAGCTACCGTCAGCCTTTCCTGCCTGCGGGAAAAGGGTCTGGCGTCATCAGCAGGCTGGTTCTGTGTTTTTAGCTTTTTGAATACAGGATAAGATCTTTTAAAAGCCGCGCTTTCCAATATCCTTCCTGTGGGAGCCTGGAAAGCAAAGACTAAAATACAGGATAAGCATGTAGTTGCCTCTTGCATCACACTTAAGGACGAGGGTTCGATTCAACTGAGTCGAACTAAGGAGTAATCCTTAGTTAAAAACCCGGCTTATATCAAGGAAACCCTAACGTAAAGACGAGGGCAATCTTGAGGGGTTCACGCCCTGCAGAGACTTTCTTGATTTAAGATCAAGAAGATAGGAGGACGTATCGTTGGATGAAAGAGCCAAGGCATATTTAGCAGGTATTATTGATGGTGAGGGAACTATAACTCTTACACGCCTTCACAAGAATCAAACGCCTTCTCCTGTGGTATCTGTGAGTAATACTCATTTGCCACTATTGCAATGGATTAAGGAAAGAGCAGGAGGGGCAATAAGTTCTAAAAATAGGAGCAAGCCGCATCATACCATCTCGTATGTATGGAGTATCAGGCATGATAAGGCGATACACCTGTTGAAGGAAATCAAAAAAATATCTACTTGTTAAAAAGAAGCACGCAGACTTAGTTGTCTTAGAGTATAAAAAAGTGACACACCGTGCAGGAAAATATACTCCAGAGGTGCTTCGAAAGAAAAATGCACTGGTTCAAAAAATAAGAAAACTAAACCAACGATAAATCTAAACCTCCTATAATACGCCGGGCTCCTTTACGAGTTTTTATAAAAGAATTGTAAAGGATGAAGAGATAGTCCACACCATCTAGAAATAGATGGGTTAAGTGTCCCTCCGCCTCCACCATGCACCACTCATCTTTCGTATATGGTGCATGCCCTGAACCTGAGGAGTACCTGTCCGCCTACGGCGGAAAACAGTGAGTGGTTTAGGGCATGGCTCAGATTCATGGCCTTGCCATATAGTTATCGAATGGTTTAGGGCAAGATTTGCCTACGCGACCAACTCAAACCTTTTCCCTGTTATCATGCTTTGGCGCAATAAGGTAGCTTTTCACATTTTAGAAAAAATTATGAGATTACAAAAACATATTATCATAGTACTAACGCTCTTATTGGCTGGTTGTGTTGCTACGCCGGTAAGGGATAAGACTACGATAAAATCCCCTGCTTATTCTATAGGCGGCATATCTTATGTCAGCTTGAACTCTGTTGTAAATACATACAATTTAAGACACAAGTGGGATCCAGTATCAAAAAAATTGACTCTGCAAAAAGGTGATAAGCAGGTAGAGCTTGCCCTGACAAGTGATATAGCGTTAGTAGATGGCGTTCCAATAAAGCTTAGCGGCCCTGTGGAATTGTACAGAAGCAGTATAGTCATGCCTAGGGATTTCTCAGAGACGATACTAAGAAGAGCGCTTGTTAAGAAGCGCGCAATCGTGGCTACAAGAAAAAAGCCCATTAAGACAGAGTGTGCTTACACGATAGGCAAGATCGTTATAGACCCCGGCCACGGCGGCAAGGATCCGGGCGCTATCGGTAGATTGAGTTTAAGGGAAAAAGACATTACACTAGATATAGCCAAGAGGCTAAAGCGCCATCTTGAAGCTGCCTGCATAGATGTCTTTCTTACGCGCTCAAATGACAGTTTTGTATCGCTTTGGCGCAGAGCGGATATAGCCAATAAGAAGGACGCGGATTTCTTTATAAGTATTCATGCCAACGCGGCACGCTCCAGGCACGCAAAGGGATTTGAGGTATTTTATCTTTCAGAGGCGGTGGATGATAATGCCCGCGCAATCGCCGCGGCAGAAAACGCCTTCTTAAAATATGAAGATTCCTCGTTTGGATACACAAAACCGTCTAATAGTCTGGAGGCGACATTGTGGGATATATGTTATAGCGAGAATAGGCGCGAGTCTATTGAATTGGCAAAGCGTGTAACACGTGCCGCTTGCGATCAGTTGCAGGCAAGAGACAGGGGAGAGAAGGGCGCGCGCTTCTATGTTTTAAAAGGCGCGAAGATGCCCTCAGTTCTGGTAGAGGTAGGGTTTATCTCAAATCAGCAGGAAGCCGCGAAGCTTAAGGATTCTTTTTATCGTGAAAAGGTTGCGAGGGCGATAGCCAAGGGCGTTATAGATTATAAGAATGAATATGAGACAGAAGATGGCTTTACAAAATAATGACAACAGGCCCATAGGGGTATTTGATTCAGGCCTCGGCGGCCTTACGGTTGTAAAGGAGCTTATAAAACAGCTTCCCGGGGAAGATATTATCTATTTTGGGGATACCGCGCGAGTTCCTTATGGCACAAAATCACGTCAGGCTATAATTAGATTCTCCATAGAGAACGCGTTATTTTTGCTTAAGCATAATGTCAAACTTATAGTTGTGGCTTGTAATACCTCATCGAGCGTATCCCTTAACGCCTTGAGAAGAAATTTTAAGGTACCTATCCTGGGAGTAATCAATTCCGGCGCGTTAGAGGCTGTCACCACTACTAAGAATAGAAAGATAGGCGTGATAGGTACCGCCGCTACAATAAAAAGCAACGCCTATACAAAGAGGATATTAAAGACAGATAGTTGCTCTAAGGTTTTTTCACAGAGTTGCCCTCTCTTTGTGCCATTGGCTGAGGAGGGCTGGCTTGATGGAGATATCGTGCGCGATATCGCGCGGATATATATAGCGCCCCTTAGAAAAAAAGGCATAGATACCCTCATATTGGGTTGTACACATTATCCGCTCCTTAAAAACGCGATAGCAAAAGTTGCGGGCAAGGCTATATCGCTTGTAGATTCAGCGGTATCTATAACGAGATCAGTCAAGCTCTTATTAGAAAAGGAAGAGATGTTAAATAAAAACCGAAAAAAAGGCCGGCAAAATTTCTTTGTAACTGACGCACCAATTCATTTTAAGAATATGGGTGAGAAGTTTTTAGGAAAAGAACTTATTAACGTTAGGAAGGCAGATCATGGGATATAGATTAAAGGTTGAGTCATCCTTTTCCGCGGCGCACCGCTTAAGAGAATATCAGGGTAAATGCGAAAGCCTACATGGGCACAACTGGAAGGTTGAGATCTCTATTGTATCGGATACGCTGGATAAAGCGGGCATGGTGCTGGATTTTAAAAAGATAAAGGCTATGCTGAATAAGATACTTGGCGAGCTTGATCATAAAGAACTCAACAAGATACCTCATTTTAAAAAGAATAACCCCACCTCTGAATTGATAGCGGAGTATATCTTTAATAGGTGTGCTAAAAAATTGAAGCCCCCAGTAATTTTAGAGAGCGCGTCTGTTTGGGAGACCCCGAGCTCCTGCGCTGTTTATTATAAGGATATAAATATTAAATAGAGAGCCGGCTTGTATGAATATTGATAAGAGACGCAATAAAACGCCTAAGCACAAGTCAGTTTCTTTAGTGAAAAAAGCAGTGGTTTTGCTTTCAGGCGGGCTTGATTCGGCAGTGGTTTTGTATTATGCCCTATCAAAGGGTTACGATGTATTTTGTATCAGTTTTGATTATGGCCAGAGGCATAAGAAAGAGCTTGCCTGCGCAAGGCGCCTTGCAGGCTTAAATAATGCTAAATGGCAATTAGTTAAGATGTCATTTCCATGGAAGGGGAGCGCATTACTCGATAGCGGGATGGAGCTTTCTCAATCAGGCAAAATGACCAAGTCCATACCGAATACCTATGTTCCTTCACGTAATATAATATTTTTAAGTTACGCCGCTTCCTATGCCGAGGTGATATCCGCGGATACTATATTCATCGGCGCTAATCAGATAGATTATAGTGGATATCCTGATTGCAGGGGTTCTTTTTTATCTGCCTTTGAGAGCACGATAAATAAGGGTACAAAAAGAGGCGTTAACGGAAAAAAGATAAAGATAGCTTCTCCGTTGCTTAGAAAGAATAAAAGAGATATAATACAGACAGGTTATAAGCTCGGCGTGCCCTTTAAATATACATGGAGTTGTTATAAGGGAGGGGCTATTTTGTGCGCGAAGTGCGACTCCTGTATAATTCGTGAAAAAGGTTTTAATGCCGCGGGGGTTAAAGACCCGCTAAAAAAATAATGGATGATAAGGCAGATATTTTAGAGATATTCTCATCAATACAAGGTGAGGGGCCGCAGATAGGCAGGAGACAGATCTTTGTCAGATTTAAAGGATGTAACCTTGATTGCCAATACTGCGATACAGACAAACAAAAGCCCGCGACTAGATATGAGATTGATGAGGTATTGGAGAAGGTAGATAGCCTTAATATCTCAAATACGCATAATTCGGTTACTATAACAGGCGGTGAACCTCTTCTGCATAGCAAGTTTTTAAAGAGGCTTTTACCGAGGATCAAGGAGAGAGGGCTTAAGGTCTCTCTCGAGACTAACGCTACATTGACAGAGAACCTGTCCGATGTTATAGAATACCTCGATACTATAGCCATTGATATAAAACTACCAAGTGTCGGCAAACATAGGCCATGTTGGCAGGAACACAGAAGTTTTTTGGAGGTAGCCTTTGATAAGGAATTATTTGTAAAGGTTGTGGCCTCAGGTAGCATGGACTTAAGTGACTTTGATAAGGCGATAGAACTGATAAAAGAAGTCAGCTTTGACATACTCTTGATTATCCAGCCCGAGACCAGGAAGGGTTGTTGTGAAATAAATATATCCGCAGAGGCCCTGCTAGGCCTGCAAGAGAAGGCGCTTAAATCATTAAATAATGTCCTGGTAATTCCGCAAGCGCACAAGATGATGGGAATAAGATGAAAAAAACATATAGCAATTTACAAAATAATATCAGGGACCTGGATATTCCTAAGATAGAGCGGTGGAAGAATAAGTATCCTGATAGAGATTACACGGTTTCTATTAAGACCGACGAGTTTACCTGTATATGTCCGAAGACAGGCCTACCGGATTACGCTACTATATGCATAGATTACGTCCCTGATAAGTATTGCGTTGAACTTAAATCATTCAAGCTTTATCTATTAGCATATAGAAATATCGGTATCTTTCATGAGCATGTAGTAAACAGAATATTAGATGATTTTATTAGCTCGTGCAAGCCGCGAAACGCTAAAATTATCGGTGAGTTTGGCTCAAGAGGCGGTATCAGAACCACGGTGAGTAGAGAATATGAGAGAGATAGAAGCTAAAAAAATAAGAGACACTGTAAAGCGTTTGGCAATAAAGGCAAATTTTTCTTTACGCAAAGATGTTCTTAGCGCCTTGAAGAAGGCGCTTACCACAGAGAAAAAGCCTTGCGCGAAAAAAGCCCTTAAGGTACTAATTGAGAACGCTGATATAGCGAAATCAGAAAAGATACCGATATGCCAGGATACGGGCTTTGCGGAGGTATTTTGTGATATTGGCCAGGAGATTCATGTTAAGGGCAGCATAGAGGAAGCTGTGACAGAAGGTATAAGGCTGGCTTACGCGGAAGGTTTCTTAAGGAAGTCTGTTGTATCAGATCCTATCTTAAGAAAAAATACATATACTAATACTCCTTGCGTTATCCATTATGAGCTCGTAAAAGGAGACAAGATCAAGCTGACGGTTCTTCCTAAGGGTTTTGGAAGTGAGAATGCCAGCAGCATAAAGATGTTAAGGCCTACTGATTCAGAAGATGATATTATAGATTATATAGTAGAAGCGGTTAAGCTCTCCGGCGCGGATGCCTGCCCGCCGATAGTCTTAGGCATAGGTATCGGCGGAACGCTTGATAAGGCGGCGCTTCTTGCGATGAAGGCTATACTCAGGCCCATAGGAAAAGGCAATCAAAAAAAACATATCGCGCGAATGGAGAGTAGAATATTGGCAAAACTAAACAAGACAGGCATTGGCCCCGCCGGCTTAGGTGGAAAAACCACATGCCTTGGCGTAAATATCTTAAGTTTTCCTACGCATATAGCGGGCCTGCCGGTCTGCATAAAGATAAGCTGTCATGCTACCCGTAGTGCCTGGTGTGTAATATAATCCATGAAAAGAATATATCTACCATTAACTAAAGAAGTGAGAGTGAAGCTGCGAGCGGGAGATGAACTGCTCTTATGCGGCAAGATCTATACCGCACGCGATGCCGCTCACAAGAGATTCAATAATTCGCTTAGAAAAAATAAGCCATTGCCTGTTGATGTAAAGGATAATCTCATATATTATTGCGGGCCAACACCCGCGGGCCCGGGCATGAAGATAGGCGCGTGCGGCCCCACAACATCAAAACGCATGGATGGTTTTACGCCTGAATTATTAAAAATGGGATTAGCGGGTTCGATTGGAAAGGGTAGGCGCTCTCCTGATGTAATCGAGGCCATTAAAAGATATAAGGCGGTATATTTTGTAACTATCGGTGGAGCCGGGGCATATCTCTCAAAGCGAATAAAAGAAGTAAGCGTAATCGCGCATAGCGATCTGGGCCCTGAGGCGGTGTATGAGTTTTATGTTGAGGATTTTCCGGTAACAGTAGCTATAGACTCAGAGGGCAGGAGCATATTCAGGAAGATTTAAACTGAGCGTGTGGGTTTTTTATTATATTTAGGAGAAATTATGAGAAAAGTAAAAATAAAGACAGGTTTTACCAAGTACGCGGAGGGCAGTTGCCTTATAGAGTTTGGCAATACAAAGGTTATATGCACTGCTTCCTTGGAAGATAGTGTGCCCCCATTTTTAAGGGGGAGAGGTTCGGGCTGGATTACAGCGGAATATAGCATGCTTCCACGCTCCTGCACAAGGAGAACCGCGAGGGAGTCTTCCAGGGGCAAGGTAGGAGGAAGGACCCATGAGATACAGCGACTTATAGGGCGGTCATTAAGATCGGTAGTAGATATGAGTTTATTAGGAGAGCGGACCATATGGATTGACTGCGATGTAATTCAAGGCGATGGCGGAACCAGAACCGCGAGCATAACAGGCGCGTTTGTGGCACTTGTTCTATGCCTTAAAAAGATGCAAAAAGACAAGCTCATAGAGGAACTGCCTGTAAAGGATTATGTCGCGGCGGTTAGTGTTGGAATTTTAGGTAAAGAGATTGTTTTGGACCTCGATTATGAAAAAGATTCTCAGGCGGATGTGGATATGAATGTGGTTATGACCTCATCAGGTAAATTTATAGAGATACAGGGTACAGCCGAGGGCGAGCCTTTTAGCAACACGCAGATGAAGAAGATGCTTCTCTTGGCTGAGTCCGGCATAAAGAAGCTTATAGCAAAGCAGAAAGCGATATTAAAGATTTGAAAGAGCTCTTATTAGCAACCGGAAACGCGAAAAAACTTGCTGAATTAAAGAGGATGCTTAAGGGCCATGGTATAAAGATCCTTGGCCTGGATAGTTTTAAGCATATTCCAAAGGTAAAGGAAGATAAGGATACTTTTAGGGCCAATGCCAGAAAAAAGGCGATAGAGATATCCAAAATAGTAGATAAGCTGGTTATGGCAGATGATTCAGGCCTTGAGGTTCCCGCACTTGGTAATAGGCCGGGAATATATTCCGCGCGCTACGCAGGCCCTTCTCAGGACGATGAAAAAAATATAGACAAACTTCTCGCTGATATGAAACATTTCGAAGGCAGAAAGAGAAGGGCGCGTTTTCGCTGCGCTATATGCCTTTCAAAAGGCAGCAAGGTGATAAGAATAGTAGAGGCAAAGATAGAGGGAAAGATTACCTTAAAGAGGCAGGGTGTCGCTGGGTTTGGTTATGATCCTGTCTTTATTCCCGAAGGTTTTAATAGGAGCTTTGCCCAGCTTAATTCCGCTGCAAAAGATCACATAAGCCATAGAGGCCTTGCGCTTATCGAGGCAAGAGAGGCTATCCTCCGCTATTTCCAAAGATATCATTGAGCGTATCTACAACCTTTTCTTTAAATATCCTTTTTAATGGGAAGGGCACTATCTGATATATAGGTTCCTCAAGTGTGCCTGTAAGCCTTACCTCCATTATCAGGCTGCCTGCCTGATGCAATATCGCGTTTGCTATCCTACCGGGTTCTGTTGTCTGTTTGATGACATTTTTCGCGAATCTTCCCGTAATATTGAAATCGAGCGTTGAGTCAAACCCTAGGGACCCTACCCAGAGAAGTGAGGCAACCTTTGAGAGTAGTTTAAAATCCTCAGTATATACCCTGTTATTAGCTATAGCGAAATTTCCAAAGGCGTCAGTTAATACTATATTTTCAGGGGGGACCATAAGTATGATATCCATTATCCCGTGCAGAACAGGAAATTCCCAGAGATAGCCATCGGAGACCTGGAGCCAACCATTTCCTTTGAGGGAATCTTTTTTATTAAGATAACCGTTTAAGACTACCTTTGAGGCAAGCGCGCCTTTTATTTTTTTATCCTTATCCTTAGTGTCCTTTATTAATTCATGTAGATTGATATCTTTTATATCCATATTGATGATAAAGGGGCGCTCCTTGGTCTTAAGGTTAGCGCGTGAATTGATATTTATAATCCCGCCATAGGTGAATATGGAGATTACCGGTACGTCGATAAAATTATCTTTCATCCGATAATCCATATAAAAGTCTCTAAATGTAAGGCCGGCTATGCCTATGTTTTTTGACGAGCCTTCCGTGAAAAGGGTCCATTCTGCAGGGTTTTTTAAGGGGCCTTTCATATCGATGGTGAGTTTTACAGTTCCCTTAGGTTTTAAGTTTTGCAGCATCTCTTTTTTTTCTGTGAGTATATCCGAGAGATCTTTCAGGTTAAGATATATATCCCCGTTTATATCCGCGTATGCGGTTTTCAGGCTATCTACCGCGCCGCTGAATGAGAATGAAGAGTTTTTATATTGCCCGTCTAACCTGGATATAGAGAGCGAGCTGTTTGCGCCTGTTTCTATTTCGCATGCCGCGTTTAGTATATCTGATTTTATGTTAGCGGATAGAGAAGGCTGCGTGAGGCCGGCGAGTTTCCCATAGGAGCTATATTCTATATCCTTTACTTTAAAGATAAGTTTCTTCCATGTGACCTGCTCATCCTTAAAATTTACTTCACCATCTATGCCAGATATCTTGTATGGCCAATATCCTAGATTGAGAAGGCACTTCTTCAATAAGACGCTGCCTGAATAAGAATAGGTCTTTGGTTTACCGGTAGTGCCTTTAAAGCTAATATTAAGATAACATTCCCCCCCTATGTCAACCCCCTTAAACCTGGTTTTCATATTATCGGGAAGAACGGATATAAGTTTTGAGACAGAAAGCTTCTCAGTCTTAAGGCGCAGAAGTATATCGGGCACATCTTTGCTGTAATCGAGGCCCCCATCAAGGGATATCTTTGTTTCGGCAACCTCTCCGGCAAGCTTTTCTATGGATATAGATTTTGTGGTAAACGACGCATTCCCAGTGGCATTGGATAAAAACGGCGATAGATCGTCGCTCTTTATCCCCATGTTGCTGAAATCTATTGTGCCTTTGTATTTTAACTCCTGCCAATCATCCGCTGTGCCGGTTGATTCCCCATTTATCAGGAAGTCTCCGCTTAACAGGGCGTTTTTCTGAAGAAGTCTTAGCTCTTTTATATCAGAAGTGCCATTTATCTTGTAGAAACCGTCTTTCTTATATATAAGGTCCGCGCTGATCTTTGCTTTTCCGCTTTCTATGATTACAGCGATATCCTCCGATATATTTTTTAATGATATCTCTGATCGCAGACTGATCTTTGCTGTAAAGTCCTTGTGAGGCGCTTCTATCTTACCGCCTATATTTAGAGCAGAGCCGTAACATAGGCAGGAGAGATCCTTTATTATCCATACTTTTTCCGTAAGGCTCATAGATCCTTGTATATCGCTTATATTATTGAGCAGTTTAATCTTATTTGATATCTCTGTCTTATCAGCTCCAACCTCTAAGGAGTACTTTATCTTAGACAGGTCCTCCATGTTTAGCGTAGCGTTTCCCGATAATTTATAATTACCAGTTAATTCTGTCTCCCTGATCTTTGCATCCAGGCCCCTGACAATGATATTGCCGTCCGCGTACACGGTCTTAAATGAGGATATCTTAATATTTACAGATGTTGTAGCCATTCCGGCTCGCACAAGACCAATATTAGCAGGGAGGTAGGCGCTTGAGTAGCTGCTTATCTCGAAGTTTTCAGCCTTAACCTCGAGTGAGAGCTCTTTTTGCTTTATTTTGTATCTCCCGGCTATTTCAACAGCATTGCCATCAAGTTCTCCGCTGCATCTCATTTTTAATTTATCCGGCAGAGAGAGGCCGACAGTACCGGAAAGGGATCTGATCTCTTTATCTATAGCATTTTCCGGGTAATTATCCTTCAGTAAGAGCCTGCTATTATCAAAAGAGAGTTCTTTTAGCGCAACAGAGAAGCGCGAGCTCTGATTATCAGGGCCCCCCTTAAAGAGAGAGGATATGTTCCAGCTTCCGTCAGGATGCCTCTTCAGCGCGAGGTAGGCATTGGACAGGTTGACGGATGGCACTATAATACGCTGCTTTTTAAAGGACGGGATAAAAAAGGCGCGGAAGGCCGCGGAATCGGCGCTGAAAAGAAGAGTGCCTTTTTCTGCCGGCTTATCATATATTCTTATCCTATCTAAGATAAAACCATTTTTCAGGCTGAATTTTAAGGAGTCGATAGTGACCGTAGTCCCGGTATATTCTGTTAGTTTTTCAGCAATGAAGTCTTTTAGTCTTATCGGTATGAATGTTTTATTCAGATAGGAGATGAGCGCAAATGATGCTGTTATGGATAATATTATTATCACCGTAATTATTATAATAATTTTATATGCTAATGTTTTGCTCATAAACCATATTATAAGAAGTATCAGCTTAATTTACAAGATAATTAATATCTGATGTTAAAAAGGCGCAAGATACTAGATACTGGATGCAAGATGAAAAAGTAAAGGTGGAGGTAAGGGTAGGGGTGAAGAAAAAAAGAGCAAGTATTGAGTCGTAAGCATTAAGTTGTAGTTCAAATTTGACTTTCCAATAGCTTAATCCTTAATTCTTTTTTTCTTTAATCTTTAATCCTTCTTGCCCCGTACCCGAGTGAAGCGAGTGGTCTGGGGAATTCTGAATTTGGCATGCGTCGAAGGCCCCTTTTCTAATTGACATACCTATATAGTTTATATATAATAATTAGATTAATACATGATCAGGAGGCTATTATAATGTCAGAAGATATATTGAGCATAAGGCGCGACAAATTGAAGGCCTTGCAGGAAAAAGGCCTGAAGCCGTTTGGGTCCAGATTTGAAAAAACAGCTACATTGTCAAGCTTGAAGGACGATTTTGAGAAAGGTGATATTAAAGAAGGGGATATTGTAAAGGTAGCCGGTAGGCTTATGAACCTAAGAGAACATGGGAAGAGCTTCTTTTCTGATATCAAGGATCATACAGCCAAGATGCAGCTCTATACCAAGAAAGACAATATAGGCGAAGAGTCCTGGGCACTAAAAGACCTAATTGATATAGGGGATATAATAGGCGCCGAAGGTGAGCTTTTCAAGACGAGAACAGGAGAGGTCACTGTAAAGGTGGCGTCGTTTATTCTCCTTTCAAAATCAATGCGCCCTTTGCCTGAGAAGTGGCACGGTTTGAAGGATATTGAGATCCGTTACAGGCAAAGGTATCTTGATCTTATATCCAATGATGAAGCAAAAGAGGTCTTCTTAATAAGAAGCAGGATCGTAAGCAGTATACGGAGATTTTTTGATGATAGGGGGTATATTGAGGTTGAGACGCCTATGCTCCAACCTATAGCTGGAGGAGCCGCGGGCAAGCCTTTTAAGACCCATCATAATGTCTATGATAAAGACTTATACCTTAGGATAGCGCCTGAATTATATCTGAAGAGATTGCTTGTAGGCGGCATTGAAAAGGTCTATGAGATCAATAAGTCATTCAGGAACGAAGGCGTATCGCCAAGGCATAATCCGGAATTTACTATGATGGAGGTCTATACAGCATATGCTGATTATAATGATCTTATGCATCTGACTGAAGAGCTTGTCTCCTCTCTTGCTAAGGAGATATTAGGTAAAACTACTATCGAGTATAAAGGCAAGAGCATAGACCTGGAGCCTCCATGGGAGAGGGTCTCTTTTGCTGATATGATGAAAGAGCTTTATGGCGTCTCCGCGGAGGATGATGCTAATACATGGGTAGCAAAGCTTAAACAAAAAGGTATCAAGCTTGAGGGCGACAAGTTGAGCAAGACAAGACTTGTTAACATAGTGGCGGATCTGATAGAGCCAAAGTCAGATAAGGGCAAACCTGTCTTTGTTACAGACTATTTTACGGAGCTTTCACCTTTAGCAAAGACGAGTGATAGCAATCCGGCCATCTCTGAAAGGTTTGAGCTGTATATGGGCGGTATGGAGATAGCTAATGCCTATTCCGAGCTCAATGACCCTATCCAGCAGGAGAAACGATTTAGGGCGCAACTCGAATTTGATAAAGAGACCTCAGAGGTTATCGACACTGATTATGTCCTCGCGTTAGAACATGGCATGCCACCTGCCGCGGGACTGGGCATAGGCATCGACAGGCTGGTTATGATCCTTACTAGCCAGGAATCTATACGCGATGTAATACTGTTTCCACAGCTTAAGCCATGATAAATGAGATCACTATAGCGACAAGATACCTTTTTTCAAGAAAGAGAAAACACCTTATATCCTTTATGGGGTTTGTATCAATACTAGGTGTAGCGGTAGGCGTAGCTTCTCTTATAATAGTTCTCGCGGTAATGAATGGCTTTGGCAGCGAGCTTGAAAAAAGGATTATTGGCCAGAGCCCTTATATTATTATTGAAAAACAAAACGGCGTTGAACCGCAAGAGTATGAACAGCTCATTGAAAATATAGACAGCCTAAAGGATGTTAAGGGCTCATACCCGTTTATATGGGGTCAGGGCGTTCTAAAATTTAGCTCAAGGGCCCAAGGAGTTATGGTGCGGAGCGTAGATATGAACAATTCTACGGATATATCAAAGCTAAAGACGCACATTTACGCTGGCGAACTTACCCTTGATAAGCATAATATTGTTATCGGTAATGAGCTTTCAATGGCATTAGGCGCTTTCATAGGAGATGAGCTGGAATTGATGACCTCCGTAGTAGCAAGGCCTAAGAGATTTAAGATTTCGGGGATATTTAAGTCCGGTATGTATGAGTATGACCTTAATCTCGCGTATGTGGACCTTGAGACAGCGTCAAGTGTATTTGGCACTCAAGCACGCGCGAATGGTATCGGTGTTGAGCTTAATGATACCGCAAGCGCGGTGGATGTAAAGAGAGAGCTTAAAGGGGTGCTCCCGGTTTCATATGTTGTAAGGACATGGATGGATCTTAACCAAAATCTCTTCTCCGCTTTAAGGCTTGAAAAGCTCGCTATGTTTATAATATTGACACTCATTGTCATAGTGGCGGCATTGAATATTATAAGTACGCTTACAGTTATGGTTACTGAGAAGAGGAAGGATATCGGCATTCTTAAAGCAATTGGCGCTACAAGAAACAGGATAATGCTTATATTTTCTTTTCAGGGTATTATCATAGGGGCCCTTGGCGTTACGCTAGGCGCTATAATGGGCATCGGCTTGGCCTGGTTGCTTGATAAGTTCCGTTTTCCCATATTACCTGAAAATATATATTACGGCATTAATTACCTTCCGGTAAAGATAGGTATGGCTGATTCAGCATCGATTATAATCGCCGCGCTTTTTATAAGTTTTATGGCATCAATATATCCGGCATACCAGGCAGCGAGACTTGACCCTGTAGATGCGTTGAGGTACGAGTAGATGTTGTTAAAGTCAGATAATATATCTAAGATATACAAAAACGGCAATAAGAGTTTCGAGGTATTGAAGAATATAAGACTCTCAATCAATAAGAGTGAGATAGTAGCTATAGTAGGGCCTTCCGGGGCAGGCAAGTCCACGTTATTGCACATACTAGCGGGGCTGGATAGGCCAACAAAGGGTAGGGTTGTTTTTGATGGCACGGATCTTTATGGGCTATCAGAGAGCAAGAGGGCGCTTATAAGGAATAAGAGGATAGGTTTTGTTTTTCAGTTCTATTATTTATTATCCGAATTCAGCGTGCTTGAGAATGTTATTATGCCTATGATGGTCAGTAGAGGCAGTGATACTCGAAAAAGATTCTTTTTGGATAAGGCCAAGGGACTGCTATCCCGTGTTAAAATAAAGCCAAAGGCGGATAATAAGCCTTCGCAATTATCCGGTGGAGAGGCTCAGAGAGTAGCTATAGCAAGAGCGCTGATTAATGATCCAGATATAGTATTTTGTGATGAGCCCACCGGCAATCTTGATTCTGCTAACGCCGGTATCGTATTAGAACTTATAAGGGGTTTAAATCAAAAGACGAAACAGGCCTTTATGATAGTTACGCATAATGAGAAAGTAGCGGATTTTGCAGACAGGGTCTTACATATTGAAGATGGAAAGATAAAATAGGGAGAGAGGTTATATTGTTAAAGATATATATGGATGGTAAATTTTATAGCAAAAAAGATGCGAAGGTCTCTGTCTTTGATCACGGGCTTTTGTATGGAGATGGCGTCTTTGAGGGTATACGTTCATATAACAAGCTGGTATTTTGTTTAAAGGAGCATATTGATCGCCTGTATAAATCCGCGGCCGCAATTACGTTAAAGATCCCTATTAGCAGAGAAGAGATGATAAAAGCGGTATGCGATACATTGAAAAAGAATAAGATTATTGATGGATACGTCAGGCTTATAGTTACCCGAGGTGAAGGCGACCTTGGTTTAGACCCGCGTAAATGCAAGGGTAACGCCCTTGTTATTATCATAGCTGATAAGATCGCGCTTTATCCGCGTAAGTTTTACGATGTAGGTTTAAGTATAATTACCGCTGACACACAGCAGAACTCCATAGAGAGCTTGCACCCGGGTATAAAATCTTTAAACTATCTTAATAATATTATGGCAAAAATAGAGGCGATGAAAGGCGGGCATGAGGAGGCCATAATGCTCAATGCCCAAGGTAATGTCACGGAGTGTACGGGTGACAATATATTTATCATAAAAAATAATGTAGTTTATACGCCTCCCGCGTCTGTTGGCATCCTTATGGGGGTAACGCGTGAGATGGTAATAAATATAGCTAAAAAGATGAAGATTAAATTAATCCAGACTCCCTTTAAATGTAATAAGGTCTATAAGGCAGATGAATGTTTTTTAACAGGTACAGCAGCGGAACTCATACCTGTTGTAAAGGTTGACGGAAAGAAGATAGGTACCGGTAGCCCGGGAAGAATGACATCTATATTCCTTGAGAAGTTTAAAGAGCTTACAAAGACTCAAGGAGTAAGGTACTAGGCACTAGATGCTTGATACTGGATACTGGATGCAAGATGAAAAGGTAAAGGTAAAAAGGGACAGCTATAATTTATGAAAAATTGTACTTATGCATCTGCCTTTAGCAGCGCTTTGGATTTTTTTGCCATTATTTCAATAGATGGCAAAAATACCAGCGCTGCGCAGGCAGAATGCGTAAGTATTTATGAGATAAATATAAATAAAGACAGGTCGAGATAAAGTAAGGGAATAATTATGTTATGTGATATATGTAAAAAACAAGAAGCCACTGTTCATCTCACAGAGGTGATAAACGAAGAAGTGAGCGAACTTCATATATGCGAGGAATGCGCAAAGTCAAAAGGCGCTCAAATGCAACAGCATTTCGGCATAGCTGACCTGCTTTCAGGGCTGGTTGATCTTCCATATGACAGTCTGCCGAAAAGCAAACGCATTCGTATAAAATGCCCAACCTGCGGTATGAGCTATAATAATTTTAAGAAAATAGGACGATTTGGCTGCGCTGATTGTTATGAGACATTTAAAAGAGCGCTTTATCCGTTATTTAAAAAGATACACGGAGTATCATATCGCGCCGGTAAAGATCTTAAAAACAGAGATAGTAAAAAAATATCAGTCCTCAAGCCGGCAATAACCAAGAAGGCCCTTAAGGCTGATAAGGAGATAGAAAGCTCGCAGGACCTGAAGGCCCGCTTAGCAAGGGCTATTGAGCAGGAAGAATTCGAAGAGGCAGCACTCTTGCGTGATAAGATAAGAGCTATTGAAGCTCGAGATAGAGAAAGAAGCAAAGGTAAAGGTAAGGGTGGAGGAACAGGGGTAAATGATAAATCCTAAACTCTAATACCTAAATGCTAAACAAATTCAAAATTCTAATTTTTTAAATTCAAAACTTTTGTTTTGAACATTTGAATGTTGGTAATTTGATATTGTTTAGAGCTTAGAACTTAGGATTTAGAATTTTAATAGTATGATATTAAAAAAAGAAGAAAAGTGAAGGTAAAGAATAGATGAAATTCAATGATCTGATTGAACAGACGAGTGAATGGCTTAAGGGCACCGGAGCTGAATCCGATATTGTTATATCAAGCAGGATAAGATTGGCTAGGAATATAGATGGTTTTAAATTTGTAGACTGGTCAGATTCGCATACGAAGGAGGATGTGGCCAAGATATCAAAAGAGGCCATATCTTTGAGTGGCCATATGAAAGATTCCCTATATGTTAATATGGAGGATTTAAGCCCGCTTGACAGGCGTTTTCTTATAGAGAGACACCTCATAAGCCGGGAACACGCGGTTGACACGCAATACAAGACTGTCTTTATAAGTAATAATGAGATCGTCAGCATTATGGTAAATGAAGAAGATCATCTTAGATTGCAGGTTATACAATCAGGCCTGGTGCTCAATCCCGCGTGGAAGATAATGAAGGATATAGAGAAGAGCCTTGAAAAAAAACTTAAGTTTGCCTTTTCAGATGAGTGGGGCTATCTTACCGCCTGCCCGACAAATACAGGAACAGGTTTAAGGGCTTCCGTGATGATGCATCTTCCGGCCATAGTGATTACAAGCCAGATAAACAATCTAATTAACGCTCTTTCTAAGTTGGGGCTTACGGTGCGTGGATTTTTCGGGGAAGGCACTGTAGCGGCGGGTAACTTTTTTCAGATATCAAATCAGGTTACTATGGGCAGGAGCGAAGAGGAGATAATTGACAATCTGACAAGAGTCGTAAAACAGATAGTCTCTCAGGAAAGAGGTTCAAGGCGTTTTTTAAGGGTAAGAAAAAAGGATATTATAGAAGACAGGATATCAAGGGCCTATGCGACTCTTGAGGCAGCGCATATTATTACAAGCGGGGAGACAATCGACCTATTATCACTTGTAAGGCTTGGTATAGGGCTCGGTATAATAAAAAAGCTCGATATACACAAGCTTAATAAGCTGCTCATACTTATTCAACCGGCGCATCTTCAGAAACTCGCAGGCGTAGAGTCGTCTTCTTCAGAGAGGGATATCAAAAGAGCAGAGCTTATACGTGAAAGATTGAAGGTGTAGCAGGATTGAGGATAAGATAGGGCTGCAAGAAAAGTGTGGTTACAAAAGGTACAAAGGTTACAAAGGTTGCAAAGGTTACAAAAAAAACAGCATATTACAATGCTCTATACCTTTAAAGTTTTTTAATGTTTTGAACATTTGAATTTTGGTAATTTGATATTGTTTAGAGTTTAGAACTTAGAATTTAATGATTAGGTTTGTTGCTTAATTTTTACCACTTAATTCTTACAACTAACAATTGATTGCTAACGTATTAACTGAGGAGGAGCAAGAATGTTCAACAGATTCACAGAAAGGGCTAGAAAGGTAGTAGTCCTGGCAAAGGAAGAGGCAAAGAGATTTAATCATAATCACATTGGTACTGAGCATTTGCTTCTTGGGCTTGTTAAAGAAGGGGAAGGGGTAGCGTCAGCGGTATTGCAGAACTTGGGCCTTTCTCTCGAGATGATAAGGCTTGAAGTGGAGAAGCTTGTTCAGACAGGGCCTTCTACCGTGGTCTCCGGAGATATACCTTTTACTCCAAAGGCAAAGAAGGTTATAGAGCTCGCGATGGATGAAGCACGTCATTTGGGCCATAATTATATCGGCACAGAACATCTTCTGCTCGGCCTTATAAGGGAGTCAGAGGGGGCCGCTTCACAGGTCTTACTGAATCTAGGATTAGATCTTGCGCGTGTACGCAATGAAATTATGGCTCTTTTAGGTTCTGTTACTCCGGGCCAGGCTCCAAGCACCAGTACTGAAAAGAGCAAGACACCTGCTCTCGATGCTTTTGGCAGGGAGCTTACACAATTGGCAAAGGATGGGAAACTTGACCCTGTTGTCGGCAGGGCAGATGAGATCGAGCGCGTTATACAGATATTAAGCCGCCGCACAAAAAATAACCCCGTACTTTTAGGGGAAGCGGGGGTAGGCAAGACAGCTATTGTAGAAGGGCTTGCTCAGAAGATTATAGCCGCTGATGTACCCGAGACCCTTAAAGGTAAAAGAGTTATAGCTCTTGACCTGGCTCTTATGGTCGCCGGAACAAAATACCGAGGACAGTTTGAGGAAAGAATAAAAGCGGTAATGGATGAGATAAAGCGTTCAGAGAATATAATAGTTTTTATAGATGAGTTGCATACATTGGTCGGCGCAGGCGGCGCCGAAGGCGCGATAGACGCCGCTAATATATTAAAGCCCGCGCTCTCAAGAGGAGAGATACAGTGTGTTGGCGCTACCACGCTTGATGAGTATCGCAAATTCATTGAGAAGGATGCCGCGCTGGAGAGGAGATTTCAGACTATTATGGTTGAGCCTCCCAGTGTTGATGAGACGGTTGAGATACTTAAAGGCCTAAGAGAGCGATATGAGTCTCACCACAAGATCAAGATTACGGATGACGCTCTTAATGCGGCGGCAAAGATGTCAGATAGATACCTATCGGACAGATTCCTGCCTGATAAGGCTATAGATATTATAGATGAGGCCGGATCACGCGCGCGTTTGAGTGTAATGACAGCGCCGCCTAATCTTAAAAAGCTCGAATCTGATATAGAAGAATGCCGTAAAGATAAAGAGACCGCTGTAAGGGCGCAGGATTTTGAAAAGGCCGCTAAATGCAGAGACGTGGAAAGAAATACTAAGATTGAATTAGAGAAACAGCGTAATGCCTGGAAAGAGAAGAGCATGGAGCAGATACCTGAAGTAAACTCCGATGAGATAGCCTATATAATAGCAAAATGGACCGGTATCCCATTGTTAAGATTGGAAGAGGGTGAATCTGAGCGTCTTCTTAAGATGGAGGAAGAGCTCCACGAAAGGGTGATCGGACAGGATGAAGCTATCAAGGCTATAGCGCATGCGGTAAGACGCTCAAGAGCAGGCATAAAGGATCCCCGCAGGCCCATAGGTTCTTTTGTGTTTTTAGGGCCAACAGGCGTTGGAAAAACATTACTCGCTAGGGTATTAGCTGATTTTATGTTTGGCGATGAGGATGCCATGATACAACTTGACATGTCTGAATATATGGAGAAGTTTAATGTGTCAAGACTTGTCGGCGCGCCTCCGGGATATGTCGGTTATGATGAAGGTGGCCAGCTCACTGAGAAAGTAAGGAGAAGGCCCTATTCTGTGGTGCTCTTAGATGAGATTGAAAAGGCGCACCCTGATGTTTTTAATCTGTTGCTACAGATATTTGAAGAGGGCAGGTTAACAGATAGCTTTGGTAGGAAGGTTGATTTTAAGAATACGATTATTATCATGACCTCAAATATAGGCGCAGATCTTTGGAAGAAGCAGGGTGCGCTAGGATTTAAACCCAAGGATGAGAATCAATCTTTTGAGGATGTCAAAGTCAGGCTGATGGAGGAGATGAAGAAGGCATTTAAACCTGAATTTCTAAATAGGGTTGATGATACGATAATTTTTCACCCACTCGTTAAGAATCATCTTGAAAAGATACTCGAGATAGAGACCGCCGGTGTAGTAAAGAGGCTCTCTGAGCATGATATCAAGTTAGAGCTTACGAGCCAGGCAAAGGCATTTATTATCGAGAAGGGTTTCGACCCTATATATGGCGCACGTCCTTTGAGACGCACTATTCAGAGTTTTTTAGAGGACCCCTTGGCTGAAGAGATTATTAAAGGGAGCTTTAAGGATCTAAAAAAGATAAAGGTAGGTTTTTCCAGAGACCATCTTACTTTTGATAAAACTTAGGCTGGATACTAGATGCTGGCAAAAGGAAAAAGGAAAAAGGAAAAACCCGAAATTCTTGTTTTGAACATTTGGATTTTGGTAATTTAGTATTGTTTAGAGCTTAGGATTTAGAATTTAAGGATTAGGCTTGTTACTTAATTCTTACAACTTAATACTGTAACTTTATAAAGGTGCATATTGTTTCGCAAGAAGATAGGTCTAATAATAACGCTGATGGTTGTTTTTGTGATCGCATTATCGTTCTTTCTTATATATGCCAGGCAGGATAGGTTCAGATCAATGTTTAAGGCAAATCTGGAGCAGTCTTTCGCTGAGATGACAGGAGCTAAAGTAAGCATAAGAGCTGTAAGCGGCAACCCGTTTAAAAAGATTATTTTTAAGGGGTTGAGATTCGATTTTGGAAAATATGGACTTGATTTTGATATAGCTAGATTAGAGTATTCTCTCTTTGATATCATGTCAGGTAAAGCGTCAGCAATAAGTGAAACCGAAACTGTAATGACGCTGGGCAAGGGTTCTTTGAGGCTGGAGAACAAGGCGCTTATATCCCGTCAGATAAGAGGCAAGATACGATTAATGCAGGGCAAGATCATTTTGGATAGGATTACTTTCAGGGTGTTTGACCAGTTGTTAAGTTCCATAGAAGGCGAGATTTTGACCGAGAGCCGCCCCTATAGGTTAAAACTTTCAATGGAGGCAGAGCCTTTTTTTGACAACGATAAGCCGCTTTTTAAAAAGATAAGAATAAGCGTGAGGGGCCCCTTGGATAATCTGAATCTGCGCGGTAAGATAGAAAGATCTTCCGCCAAAGATATACATATTAGAAGCTATTTTATCCACGAGAATGACATGTTTAATATAGGGTCTAGGCTGGGCATTGAGGCTGAAAAGGGCGATATTAACCACATTATCTCCATGGACGCGGAGGTTGATATAGAAAAGGAAATATTTAATACGGTCCTGATACCAAACGATGGCAGAGTTTTTGTAAGTGGCGACTATTCAAAATTCGGAACCGTTAAGGTCGATATAGAAAATCAGCACCTAAAGATATTCGGATTTGATTTTTCAAACATAGTCCATCTTATGGGCAAGGTAGTATTTAAGGACAGCCTCTTCTCACATTTTTTAATTGATATAGATACAGAGGCGTCCATATTCAATTATTCCCCAATGGATGAGATAGCGTCCTCATTTCTTGTTGATAAACGCTCTATAAGGGTAATATATCTTAAGATAGGCGATATAATCGCGGCTTCAGGTAATTTTAATATAAAACCACCAAGAAGGGCACAGGTAAAGATAAATTTTTCAGACTTTAACCTGGATATGCCGTTCTTACTTGCCGATAAAGAGAACCCCGGTATATCGGGAAAACTTTCAGGTGATATTTCGATCAACGGGCTTTTAAGCAAACCTGATATTGGTGTAAAGTTCGCTGCTAAAGATGGACATTTTGATGCGGTTGATTATGATGCCATGATGATTAATGGAGATGGAAAATGGCCATATCTTAGGATTTATGATTCACGCATAGTGCATGGGGATTCAGCTATTATGCTTGAGGGCGAGCTGGATTTAACCAAGTTTTCAGATGAGGCCTTTATGGAAAACGTCTCTATCACTACCGATGATAACACCATACAATGGGAAGGTTGGGACATAACTAAGGTAGATGAGGGCCGCGAGTTTTCATTAAAAAGAGGCCTAAGCAATGGGATTAGCGTAGGGTATAAGAACTATATGGATGATGAGACAAAATATGATATAGATAAGCCGAGGGATGAATTTCAGCTTGAGTATGATCTGCTTGATGATGAGAGCGTTATTGAGTTTAAGGCAAAAGAAGATGAAGAATTTTTAGGTTTTAGAAAAAAATATAGCTTTTAGCATGGGAGATAGATATGGTCTTTAGTGATGCTTTTAACAAGTTTATAGTGAAATCTAAGTCGCTGTTGCGGTATATGGGTGGTGTAGTCATTCTTTTTATAGAGACGGTCTTCTGGGTCTTTATGCCGCCATTTAGAAAAAGGCAGATATTAGATCAGATGTATAAGGTAGGGGTCAGCTCTCTTCCGATAGTCTTTCTCACGTCGATGTTTACAGGTATGGTACTGGCTTTACAGAGCGCCCACCAGATGCAGCGGATATCGGCACAGATGTATATAGCCAGTCTTGTAGCGCTTTCTATGGTAAGAGAATTAGGCCCCGTGCTTACGGCCTTAGTTATCGCCGGGAGAGTAGGAGCTTCTATAACAGCGGAACTTGGCACAATGAAGGTTACGGAACAGATAGATGCCCTGGAGACCCTTGCTACGAACCCCATAAAATATCTTGTTGTGCCCAGGTTCCTGGCGCTTATTATTATGCTGCCACTTCTTACGATCTACGCGGATTTTGTAGGAATGTTCGGAGGTTATATCGTAGGAGTCTTTAAGCTTCACATAGGCTCTAACATGTATATTAATATGACTACAAGTCCACTGGGGGTTAAAGATCTTTATACAGGACTGCTAAAGAGCGTTATCTTCGCGATAATCATATCAATAATAAGCTGCTATGAAGGTTTTAAGACATCAGGAGGGGCAGAGGGTGTGGGCCGTTCCACAACGCTGAGCGTTGTTACCTCATTTATATTGATAATAGCCGCAGACTGCCTCTTTACGGCGTTATTTTATTTCATCGGGCAATAGGAGAAGATCAAAATGATAGACGCTATAAACCTATATAAGAAATTTGGAGATAGCCAGGTGCTAAAAGGCGTGAACCTGACTATTGCCGCGGGCATAACGCAGGTAATAATCGGCCGCTCAGGATGCGGCAAGAGTGTTTTATTGAAGAACATTATAGGCCTGCTAAAGCCTGAATCAGGCCAGGTCATAATTGATGGGCAGGATGTGACCAAGATGACAGGTAAGGCACTCAGCGCGCTGAGAATGACATTTGGCATGCTCTTTCAGGGCGCGGCACTCTTTGATTCGCTTACAGTAGCTGAGAATGTCGGTTTTAATCTTATTGAACATACGGATCTTGATTCTCAGACAATAGCAAAGAGGATCAAGGAAGCGCTTTCGTTAGTAGGGCTATATAATATTGAGGATCTTATGCCGAGTGAACTTTCAGGCGGCATGCGAAAGAGGGTAGGCCTTGCCAGGGCTATCGCTATGCAGCCTAAGATAATACTTTATGATGAGCCCACAACAGGAGTAGACCCTATTATGGCGGATGCTGTTAATGAGTTGATAATCAGGCTTCATGATAAGCTTGAGGTTACCTCTATTGTAGTTACGCATGACATGATCAGCGCTTATAAGGTTGGCAGCAGGATAGCCATGCTCTATGACGGAAAGATAGTTGAGGAAGGCAGCCCTGACCAGATAAAGAATACTACGAACCCTATAGTAAAACAGTTTATAACAGGCGCCGCAAAGGGGCCTATTACCGAAGGTGAGAGTTTTAATCAAAGCGTACTAATCTAAATAGGAGGTAACATGAAATCCATGGAGTTTGATATTAAGATAGGCTTGTTTATATCCGTTGGGCTTATCCTGCTTACGATTATAACATTTTCCATAAATGATTTCTTTTTTAAGCCGGGGTATAATATAAACGCGATCTTAGGTTTTGCTAATGGTGTTAAGAAATCAGCTCCTGTAAGGCTGGCTGGTATTGAGGTCGGAGAGGTAAAGGAGGCGGGGGTATTTAAGGATGCTAATGGCAAGACGATGGTAAAGCTCAAGCTTTGGATTACCAGTGACGCTAAAGTTGAAAAAGACGCGCAGATGATTATTAATACCTTAGGGCTTATCGGGGAGAAGTATGTTGAGATTGTTCCCGGTACTCCGGGAGCCCCGTTTCTGGAGAACGGAGATGATATTGTAGGGTATGATTCTGTATCTGTTGAGCAGATAACAAAGAAGGGTTATGGCATCGCGTTAAAGCTTGAGAAGGCTATCGATTCAATGGATGATATACTAAAACAGGTAAAGAGCGGTGACGGAACAGTCGGTAGGCTGATATATGACGACACGCTTTATAATGATGTAGAGGCTATTATAAAGGATATAAAGGCCCATCCATGGAAGCTAATAGGCGGGGCCAGGCGCGCAAGAACAAAGACAGAGGATGTAGCGGTAGAATCTGTAAAAAGTAATTTCGGGCCCTCTTAGATTAGGCGCTTCGCGCAATTAATTTTGTATTGCGTGGTGCGTATTGCGTTATAGATTTTACGCAATACTCAATACCTGCCTACCGGCAGGCAGGCGCACGACGCACGACGAGAACTACGTAATACGAGAACTAAAGACATGCAGATAAGAACAGTTTTTATATGCCAGAGTTGTGGATCTCAAAGCCCAAAATGGCTTGGTAGATGCCCAGAGTGCGATGAATGGAATTCTTTTACAGAGGAATCCTCGCGTGAGGGTAGCGATAAAGGGCCTAGATCTATAATAGCGGATATTATATCATCTGATGCGCCAAAAAAGCTCTCTGCTATTGAGCAGAAAGACCTGTTAAGAACAGATACAGGAATAGGTGAGCTGGATCGCGTGTTAGGAGGAGGGCTTGTAAGGGGGAGTGCCGTACTGGTAGGTGGCGAGCCTGGCATAGGAAAATCTACTTTAATGTTACAGGCAGCGAATATAATAAGCAAAGAAAGGAGGGTGCTTTATGTAAGTGGAGAGGAGTCTTTGAGCCAGATAAAGCTTCGCGCCCAAAGACTGGGGCTTTCTTCAGAGAACCTATATATTGTTAATGAGACTGATCTTGTACGTATAATAGAACATATAAAAGAGATAAAGCCCTATATGGCTGTTATAGACTCTATACAGACGACGTATTGTCCGAATTTTTCACAAAATGCCGGTACTGTTACCCAAATAAAAGAGTGTGCCGGTATGTTGACAGTGCTGGCTAAGTCCAGCGGCGCTTCAGTCTTTATGATAGGCCATATTACTAAAGAGGGCGCTATAGCGGGCCCGAAGGTTCTTGAACATATAGTGGATTCAGTAATATATTTCGAGGGACAAAAGGAATCGCCATTTCGTATCTTAAGAGCTATAAAAAATCGTTTTGGCGCAACAGATGAAGTGGGAATATTTTCCATGGAAGAGGATGGCTTAAAAGAGGTCAAGGATACTTCAGGTATCTTTATTCAGCACAAGGATAATCCGTTGCCAGGCTCATCCATAGCGGCAGTTATTGAAGGTACCAGGCCTTTCTTGGTAGAGATACAGGCACTTGTTACGGCATCGGGCTTTGGTATGGCAAGACAGCGTTCCATGGGCTTTGACCTAAATAGAATGATATTGCTTATAGCCGGGTTGCAAAAAAATATCGGCTTAAATCTTGCTGATCAGGATATCTATTTGAATGTAGCCGGCGGTGTCAGGGTTAATGGGCCTGCGTCCGATCTTGCTGTGTCCGTTGCCATAGCTTCAAGTTTCAAGAATACCCTTGTGCGTCAGGATACGGTTATTATGGGAGAGGTTGGCCTGACATCTGAAGTACGTGGAATATCTCAAGTAGGAGCAAGGGTCAATGAGGCAAAGAGGCTAGGTTATAAGAGATGCGTTATTCCCGCGTCTGATTATAAGAATTTAAAGAATATAAAGGGGATCAAGCTAATAGATGTTGATAATGTCTCACAGGCATTCGAAGAACTGTTTATATAAATTGCGGATAGTTATTACCCCGATACCACAAGCTTCACTATAAGTTTAGCCATATCGCTTGGGTACGGGGTTAATTCGGCCATACAACTTAGTTTGTTTCACTCCCTGCCCGCCGGCAGGCAGGCCTAAATTGTGGCCTCATTAAAAGGAGAATATGCAATGACATTAGTTTTTATCAGATCATTTTTTGTAATAATAAGTACAATAGTAGGGTATCAGATAGGTATATTGTTAACAGCATTTAACCCTTATTGGCCGGTATCAGCGGCGGCGATAGGTTTTTTAGTATCGCTAATAATTATATTAGCGGAATTCAGCATGAGAAAAGTATCCTTAAGCGGGCTTTCCGCGGGGGTCTTTGGCCTTGTTTTCGGACTCTTAATGGCGAAGCTTATAACAAATTCATTCATTTTACAGTCAATAAACCAGATGAATGAGACGCTGGCATTGGTTATGGAGGTAGTGCTTACCCTGATTTTTTGTTATTTTGGCATGACACTTGCGGTAAGAGGTAAGGACGAGTTCAACCTTATTATACCATATGTAAAATTTACCAGGCAGGATAGACGAGATGACATAACGATTATTGATACAAGCGTTATAATAGATGGTAGGATAATTGATCTTTGCGAAACCGGATTTATCGGAGGAAGATTTATCGTGCCGCGTTTTGTATTAAGAGAGTTGCAGCAGATAGCGGATTCTTCGGATTCATTGAAGCGGAATCGCGGACGCAGGGGCCTGGACATACTCAATAAGATGCAAAAAAATAATCATATGGATGTCAAGATACACGATGAAGATTTTACTGATATAATTGAGACAGATGCCAAACTGGTAAAGTTGGCAAAATTGTTAAGCGGACGCGTCTTTACAAATGATTACAACCTTAACAAGGTAGCTGAATTGCAGGGCGTGCAGGTACTTAATATTAATGAGCTAAGCAATGCGTTAAAGCCCGTTATGCTTCCCGGGGAAATAGTAGAGGTGAAGGTTGTAAAAGAGGGCAAAGAGCAGAATCAGGGCATAGGTTATCTTGATGACGGAACTATGATTGTAGTCGAAGGTGGAAGGCAGCTTATCGGCCAGAGAAAGCAAGTGGCGGTTACTAGCGTCTTGCAGACCGCGGCAGGGCGCATGATCTTCGCAAAGGCTGTAAGTGGTACTGGTAAGTCTAAGGCGTAAGATACTAAATACTAGATGCAAGGCAAAAGTAAAAAGTAAAAAAGGTAAGAGGTAAATCCTAAACTCTAATATCTAAATACTAAACAAATTCAAAATTCTAATTTTCAAAATTCAAAACTATAGTTTTGAATTTTAGGATTTTGGTAATTTGATATTGTTTAGAGTTTAGAACTTAGGATTTTAAGAATATAATAAAGGCACAAAAAGCGCAACGTAGAATACGCACGACCCTGTAAAACTCCTTCGGAGCAACGGGGCAGGCGCACAACGCGATACGAATTATGAATATATCATTAGAAACGAAGGTAGCAGCGATAGTTCCGTCCGCGGGCACCGGAACAAGGATGCGCTCAAATATAGAGAAGCCTTTTATTAAGCTCTGTGGCAGGGAGCTTATATTGTACTCACTTATAGCCCTTGAAAACTCTAAACGCATATCTGAGATAGTAATCATCGCGTCAAAGATTAGTATACCAAAGATAGAGAGACTGGTCAGGAGAGAAGGCCTTAAGAAGATAAAAGGCGTTTTTTGTGGCAGTACCCATCGCGCAGGCTCAGTGAAAAAGGGCCTTTTAAACATAAGCGCTGATGCTGATTTAGTATTAGTTCATGATTGCGCACGCCCTTTTTTGACGAATGATATGATAAGAGCTTCTCTTGACGCGGCAAAGAGATATGGCGCATCTCTTTGCGCTGTTAGGGCAAAACCGACTATAAAAGAGGTAGATGCGAAAGGATTTGTTAAGAATACACTTAATAGGCAGCTCTTATGGGAGGCGCAGACCCCGCAGTCATTTAAGAAAGAAATGCTAGAGAATGCTTATAAAAGATTAAGTAGAAGTTATAACCGGTTTACAGATGACACTGCTCTCCTGGAAGCGATAGGTAAAAAGGTAAGAATAGTAGGGGGAGATTATAACAATATAAAAATAACTACACCAGAAGATGTTATTGTGGCTGAGGCGATAATACAAGGTAGAGGTAAAAAAAGTAAGAGGTAAATCCTAAACTCTAATATCTAAATACTAAACAAATTCAAAATTCTAATTTTCAAAATCTAAAACCTTTGTTTTTGAGCATTTAAATTTTGGTAATTTGATATTGTTTAGAGTTTAGAACTTAGGATTTAGAATTTTAAGAAATGCAATAAAGGTGCATAAGGCGCAAGATGAAACGTGCAACGTAAAACGTAGAACTATATTATGAACATACGCATAGGAATAGGATACGATATACACAAACTTGTTAAGGGAAGAAGGCTCTTTTTGGGAGGTATTGAGATACGGCACGAAAGAGGGCTTCTTGGCCACTCTGACGGTGATGTATTATTGCACGCTATATGTGACGCGATATTGGGCGCGTGCGGTGGCGGCGACATAGGGACTTTTTTTCCTGATACAGAAGCTGAATTTAAAGATATAAAGAGCGAGCTACTCTTAAAACGCGCTTATGAGTCCATGGAAAAAGACACAGGATGCAGGATAATTAATATAGACGCTATTGTTATATGTGATGAGCCTAGGCTTGAAGAGCACAAGCAAGGAATAAAAAAGTCTATATCTGAAATCCTGAGTATAGAAAAAGAGCGGGTAAATATCAAGGGAAAGACTACGGAAAAGACATCTACTGATACCATATCAAGTTATGCCGTTGTTCTTGTAGAAAAAAGATAAGGAGATAGTATGTATATAGCAATAGCATTAATAATTATATCTTTAGCTATAATCGCGTCTCTCTTTCGTAAAGAGCTAAAGGCTACATATGAAAGAGACCCCGCCGCTACGAACTATCTTGAGGTCTTATTGACATATGCCGGGCTTCACGCGGTAATCCTTTACAGGGTAGCCCACTTTTTTCGAGGCATCAAGATACCTCTTTTACCAAGAATAATATCACAGACAGGACGCGCTCTTACAGGCATAGAGATCCACCCCGGGGCCGTTATCGGCAAAGGTTTTTTTATAGATCATGGCACAGGCGTGGTAATAGGAGAGACAACAGCTATAGGTGATAACGTTACCTTATTTCAAGGCGTTACTCTCGGAGGAACAGGCAAGCAGCGGGGCAAGCGCCACCCTGATATAGGCAATAATGTCGTTGTAGGAACGGGTGCAAAGATACTCGGCAATATCTCGATAGGAGATAATTCGTATATCGGCGCAAACGCTGTTGTGCTAGATGATGTGCCCCCGAACTCTACGGTAGTAGGCGTGCCGGGCAGGGTCACTAAGCAGGATGGTAGGAAGATAGACAGGACATTAGATCATACGCATGTCTTAGATCCTATTAAGCAGTCCATGGAGGCCCTTGAAAAGAGGATTAGGGAGCTTGAGAATCGATAGGTAAAGGAAGAGATACTAGATACTGGATGCTGGATGCAGGATACTAGATGCTAGATAAAGGCAAAAGGCAAAACTTAAAACGTAGAACGTACAACGTATAACTTAGAACGCACATGAAGATATACAATTCGCTGACAAAAAGAAAAGAGGAATTCGCGCCTATAAAACCGGGTGTAGTAAATATTTACACCTGCGGCGTTACTGTTTATGATGATTGCCATATCGGCCACGCTCGGAGCTTGTATATATTCGATCTTATAAGGCGATACCTGGAATATAGAGATTACAAGATTAATTTTGTCCGCAATATAACGGATATTGATGATAAGATAATCAATCGCGCGAATGAGCTTAGCGTAGAATGGAGCGAGCTTGTTGATAAATATATAGCAAGTTATAAAGAGGATCTTAAGAGCCTTGGCGTAAGAGAAGGGCTCCTTGACAAAGATGGTGAAGAGCCCAGGGCAACAAAGAACATCCCTGAGATGATAAGCTATATAGCAGAGCTTATTGATAAGGGCTACGCATATGAGGCGGACGGAGATGTCTATTTTGATGTTCGTAAATTTAAAGGGTATGGTAAATTATCAGGTCAGGACATAGATAAAGTCCGTGAAGGAGTAAGGATAGCACCCGGTGAGAAGAAGAATGACGCGCTTGATTTCGCGTTATGGAAAAGATCAAAGGAGAATGAACCCTGGTGGGAGAGCCCATGGTCAAAGGGCAGGCCGGGTTGGCACATAGAGTGCTCTGTAATGAGCCAGAGGTTTCTAAATTCGGATACCTTGGACATACACGCCGGTGGGAGGGATTTAATATTTCCACATCATGAGAACGAGGTTGCCCAGGCCCAAGCCAAGACAGGCAAGACTTTCGCCAATTACTGGATACATCACGGGCTCTTGACAATAGATGGACAAAAGATGTCAAAGTCTTTAGGAAATTTTATAACTATTAAGGATGCCTTAAAGAAATATCCTATAGATGCGCTCAAGATATTTTATCTGCAAGCGCATTACTCAAGCTCAATAGATTTTTCAGTGAAAAAGATGGAAGAGGCAATACATGCCCTAGATGGCTTAAATATATTTTTAAAGAGAATTCAGGGCCTTATCACGCGCATGAGCCTGCCTACATGGGGAGAGAGTTCTAGCGAATGGCAAGAAAAGAAGACTGAAAAGAATTCCAAAGAGTTTATGAATAGAATAGAAGAGCTGAAGAATCAGTTTATCGAGTCTATGGATGATGATTTTAATACAGCAACCGCTTTAGCCGCGGTATTTAATCTAAAGGCTCTAATAGCTGAGAAGGCACAAAGTGGCCCGGTGCTGATAAAAAGAGACTGTTTTGACTACGCATTGGATACTATAGTCGAACTTGCAGGTATTCTTGGCCTATCTTCTGTCAGGAGGCAGGCCTCAGAGATATCGGATTATGTGAAATCAAAGATCGAGGATAGAAATCTTGCGCGCAAGAATAGAGATTTTAAAAAAGCGGATGCGATAAGAGATGAACTTCAAAGAGAGGGTATTGTGATAGAAGATACGGCAAACGGTACAATATGGCGAAAAATTTGAAAAAAGGATTACTAATTACGCTTGAAGGCCCAGAGGGAAGCGGCAAGTCTACACAATCAAGAATGCTCGCGAAATTTTTAAGGAAAAAAGGGCACAAGGTAATACATATATGGGATCCAGGAAGTACGAAATTCGGTGAAGCCATAAGAGAGATACTGCTTAGCCCAGGTAGAAAATTTTCAAGCAAGGCAGAGACCATGCTCTACCTTGGGGCGAGGGCACAGTTGGTAGATGAGAAGATAGCGCCTGCCCTCAGTCAAAAAAAAATAGTTATATGTGATAGGTTCATTGACGCGACAGTATGTTATCAGGGCTATGGCTTGGGAGTAGATATAAAACAGATAAATAGATTTAATGATTTTGTTACCGGGTCCATAACGCCTGATATAACATTTTTTCTTGATATTAATGTAAAAAAGGGCTTAAAGAGATCCAAGAATGTTAAAGGTTATTCTGATAGGATAGAAAAGAGGGGGGATGGCTTTCATAATAAGGTAAGAGACGGGTATATAAAGCTGCTGAAGAGATTCCCGCGCAGAATAAAGAGGATATCAATAGATGATAATGACAAAGAAGAGGTCCAGGTAATTATAAGGAGAGTAGTATCCGATGCCATTGAGCAAAATTAGGTCCCAAGAAAGGGCTATAGATATTCTTAAGGCGAGTGTATCAGGAAAAAGAATCGCGCACGCCTATCTTTTTTTAGGGCCCAATGGGGTAGGAAAACATTCAACATCGATAGAGTTTGCCAAGCTGCTTAACTGTGTGTCTGAAAAAAAAGACAACTGCACAATGTGTAGCTCATGCGTAAAGATAGAGAAAAATATCCACCCGGACATTTTTATTATATCCGCGGAAGAAGGAGAGCGGATTATATCCATAGACAAGATAAGAGAATTATCAGCGAGATTGTCATTAAAGCCATTTGAGGCAAGATACAGAGTAGCTATAATAGACGCGCAAACCTTAAACGAAGAGTCATCAAACGCGCTTCTAAAGACATTAGAAGAGCCCGGGCCGGATATGGTCTTTATTCTCATAGCTGCTAACGCAAGCGCCTTATCCGATACTATAGTCTCCAGGTGCCAGGTAGTCAGGTTTCGCCCGCTCAGTAGAGATGATGTAATAGGTATCTTAAGGTTAGATTTTGATTTTGATGAAAAAGAAGCTGGTTTTTTAGCAGATTTGTCAGGGTTGAATATTAAAAAGGCCTTATTACTTAAAACACAAGACGCCCTTTCGTTTAAAAACGCGATCTTAGATGAGTTTATATCTGACATGGCCGCTCCGGAGGCTGGCAATCAATCCATTATAAATCTGGATAGAAGTATGCAGTTGGACTCGATGGATATCCTCCTCTCTTTTTATAGAGATGTGCTTGTTTGTAAATATACCGGTGATGTGAGCATGATTATGAATATAGACAGACAGAACGAGGTATTAGAGTTAGCGAAAAGAGAAGACGAGAAAAGCCTTAACGCGGCTATAGATTATATCAGAGAGGCCAAGGTATCGCTTGAGGCGAATGTTAATTCCAAGCTCGCTGTGAAGTTGTTACAGGAGCGGTTGGCGCCCGCAGTATAAGAGCTTGTTAAATAAAGGGGTAAAAATGATTAAGGTTGTCGAGATAAAGCAACGTGAAGGTGGAAATACTGCCCACTATAACGCCTGTGATTTTTCTTTTACTGCCGGTGACTATGTTATTGTTGAGTCAGACAGGGGATTAGATTATGGGGAAGTGCTTTCAGGCGAAGAGGTAATACTTGATAAGGCGATACCGCAGAAAACTTTACGCAAGATCATACGTATCGCTACAAATAGCGATATTGAAAAGATAGACCGTAATCGTAAGACAGCAAAAGAGGCTATCAAGACCTGCAACAAGAAGATAGCTGAGCGTAAACTTAACATGAAGCTTATTGATGCCGAGCTCTCTTTTGACTGCAGTAAGATAATCTTCTACTTCAGCGCTGAAGAGAGAGTCGATTTCAGGGATCTAGTCAAAGACCTTGCCAAGATATTTAAGGCGCGCATAGAACTAAAACAGGTAGGTGTACGCGATGAGGCCAAGATGTTTGGTGGTTTTGGCCAGTGCGGTAGAGAGCTTTGCTGCGCGAGATTTTTGAAAGATTTTGAACCTGTGACCATAAAAATGGCAAAGGATCAAAACCTTCCATTGAACCCGACAAAGATATCAGGGGTATGCGGCAGGCTTATGTGTTGTCTTTCATATGAGCATAAGTGTTATAAAGAATCCGCAAAAGGGCTCCCGAAGATAAGCCAGCGCGTAAAGACAAAAGATGGGCCCGGCAAGATCGTAGATGTAAATTATTTAAAGCGGATAGCGGTCGCAGAGCTGGAAGATGGAAGGCATGTCAAGATAGATTATAATAAGCAAAAATAAAACAAGGTAAAGGCAGAAGGCATAAGCAGCTATGAGATAAATATAAATAGGGAGAGGCTAAGGCAAAAGGATCAAGCATTAAGATTCAAGGATTAAGGATTAAAAATTAAGGGTAATATAGGGCTGTAAAAAGAAGAGTGTGGTTACAAAAGCTACAAAGGTTACAAAAGTTACAAAGGTTAAACATTTTAACTTTTTAACTAGACATTGAATGCAGGATGCAAGTAAAAAGAAAAAAGTAAAAGGAAAAACCCGAAATTTTTGTTTTGAACACTTGGATTTTGGTAATTTGATATTGTTTAGAGTTTAGAACTTAGGATTTAGAATTTTAAGAAGGTAACAAAGGCCAAGAAACCATGTCTAAAAAAAGTTTTTTTATAACAACGCCTTTATATTATGTAAATGCCAAGCCCCACATAGGCCATTCCTATACACAGATCATATGTGATTGTATCTCACGGTATAAAAGGCTTAAAGGCGAAGATGTCTTATTCCTTACGGGTACAGATGAATATGGGCAGAAGGTATTACGTTCAGCCCAGGCTCAAGGCAAAGAGCCCTTGGATTATATAGGTAATGTTGTTGATAAATTCAAAAGCCTCTGGTCCGAGCTTGATATATCCTACGATGATTTTATACGTACAACCGAGAAGCGCCATAGGGATACTGTCAAAAGAGCGCTTTCACTGCTTCATGAAAAAGGGGATATATATCAGGCCGAATATAAGGGGTTTTATTGTACCCCGTGTGAGACGTTTTGGCCGAAATCTCAACTTACGGATAATTTATGCCCTGATTGCAAAAGGGCCGTAGAAGAGATATCAGAGACAAATTTTTTCTTTAAGCTCTCTAAATATCAGGACTGGTTAGTAGGTCATATAAAGGATAACCCGGGTTTTATAAAACCGGATTTTCGGGCGAATGAAGTCTTGGGGTATCTGAAGGAGCCTTTAAATGACCTCTGCATATCAAGGCCGCGTGAGAGGCTATCATGGGGTATAGGCATACCCTTTGGCAAAGGCCATGTTACTTATGTATGGTTTGACGCGCTTATAAACTATATAAGCGCGTGCGGATGGAAAACTGATGAGGAGAGGTTTTCCAACGCATGGCCGGCGGATTTTCAGATTATCGGAAAAGATATATTGCGCCCGCATGCTGTTTATTGGCCCATAATGCTCCATGCCCTTGGTATTGAATTACCAAAGACTATATTTGCTCATGGCTGGTGGCTTTTAGGTGGCGAGAAGATGTCTAAGACCAAGGGAAATGTTATAGACCCCTTTGATATGATCGATAAATATGGCAAGAATGGATATAGATATTTTATGTTGCGGGAGGTAAATCTTGGCCTGGATGGGACGTTCTCAGAAGACGCCTTTATTAAGAGGTTTAACAGTGATCTTGCCAATGATATAGGAAATCTATTAAATCGTACGCTTACTATGGTGGAAAAGTATTTCGATGGCATTGTTCCACAAGTAGGTGACGCGCAAGAAGCGGAAAAGGCTATTGAGTCTGCCTTAAAAGAGTTGCCTTCAAGATTAGATATACTTATGCCAGAGCTTAAATTTAACCAGGCCCTAAGTGAAATATGGGAGGTTATTAATATAGCAAACAAACATATAGAGGTTTCGAAGCCATGGGAGCTCGTTAAGTCAAAAGAGATTGAACGTTTAAAGGCGGTTATTTACGTTCTTTTACAGGTCTTAAGCGCCTGTGTTTTTCTGCTCTATCCATTTATGCCGGATGCGGCTATGCAGATAGCCCGGCAGCTTGGCATGGAGATAAAAGAAGAAGATATAAGTTTAAATGGTAATGTTGTTCCCCTAAAGCCAGGCACGAAGATTAAAAAATTAGGTCCTATATTTCCAAGAATACAATGACAAGTCAAAGATTCGTTTATCTCGATTACAACGCTACAACACCCCCATGTCTTGAAGTGCTTGAGGCCATGCTCCCCTATTATCAAGAGAATTATGGTAATGCCTCTGCATTGCACAGAAAAGGCAGGCAAGCACGCTCTGCGGTGGAAGAATCCCGTACAACTATAGGTGATTGTCTGTCCACGGAAAGCGTAGATATTATATTTACTTCAGGAGGGACAGAAAGCAATAATTTTGCTATAAAAGCAACGGCCTTAAAAAATAGGAAGCTGGGTAATCATATTATTACAGCCTCTATTGAGCATCTTTCAGTTTTAGAGGTCTGCCGGTCTTTGGAATCAGAAGGGTTTGAGATAACATATTTAAAGCCGGACAAATATGGTCTGATAAAACCCGCTGATGTAGAAAAAGCTATAAAAGATACAACGATACTTGTCTCTGTAATGTATGTTAACAACGAGGTCGGAACCATAGAACCTATCAAAGAGATCGCGAAAGTCATAAAAAATGCTAACGTACAGCGTGCAACTCACAACGCAGGACGAATATATTTCCACACTGACAGTGTTCAGGCCATGGGAAAAGTCGCGATAGATGTAGAGGAATTAGGAATAGACTTACTTTCTATATCCGCCCATAAGATATATGGCCCGAAGGGCATAGGGGCTTTATATATAAGGAAAGGCACAGAGATCCAGCCTTATTTTTATGGGGGCCATCAGGAAAGGAACCTACGCGCAGGCACAGAGAATGTACCGGCGATAGTTGGATTTGCAAGAGCAGCAGAATTGGCGGCAATAAACTTAAAAGAGAGTAATAGAATAGGGATACTTAGAGATAGTTTATGTAAAGGATTGTTAGCTAGGATAAGCGACGTAAAGATTAATGGAGACTTGAACAAAGGGGTCAGCAATACTCTTAATTTAGCCTTTGCCGGCGTTGATGCTGATAGCCTGGCTGTGAATATGGATATTAAGGGCATCTTTGTTTCTGCTGGTTCAGCGTGTACTTCCGGGGCTCCTGAAGCATCCCGGGTATTAGAGGCCATGGGTGTTGAGCCTCGGTATGCTAAAGGTTCAATAAGATTCTCACTTGGCATAGGCACAACAGATAGTGACATATCTTATTGCATAGAGACAATACCCGGTATGGTTGAGCATCTTCGCTCGGTGCATACCAGTTGACTTATAACTAAACGTTAAGAGAATTTCGTAGCAATTGGAGCAGGGCCTTGTTGATGCGAGCGGGCACGGTTTTCGCCAAAGGCGAAAGAGCGAGCAGCAACGTGGAGTACAATTTTCTACGCTGGAGAAAATTGTACGTTCCTGCGCAGATTGCTATGAAATTCTTATATTTAGAGAAGAAGAGAACATCTGAAAGGATGCAATGCATGATAGAGACTCACGCGCACCTTGATTTTCCGGAATATAATGATGACAGATCCTCTGTAATAGATAGGGCCGTTAGTTCCGGAATTGAGGCGATAATAAATGTAGCATCCAGCCTTAAGGGAAGTTTTTCCTCAAGTGAACTTGCGAGTAAGCATGAGTGCGTATATTCTACATGCGGCATACATCCGCATGAGGCCAAAGACGTTGATGATAATGCTATCGCTAGCCTTAAGGAGATAGCATTGTCACAGGATAAGGTAGTTGCCATAGGAGAGGTTGGACTTGATTTTTATAGAAATCTTTCTCCTAAGGATGCGCAGATCAAGGCTTTTACCAGGCTTGTAAGGCTTAGCAAAGATCTCAATCTCCCGCTTATACTACATTGCAGGGAAGAGGCGTCGGATAAGAGAGAAGCTGCCGGGCTTATGTTTAAGATAATGCAGGAGAACCTTGGAACGCAGCTTACAGGTGTAATGCACTGTTTTGCGGGCAATGAAGAGATCCTTAACAGATGCCTTGATCTAGGGCTCCATATATCTTATACCTGCAATATTACGTATAAAAACGCGCATGCCTTAAGAGAGGTTGTCAAAAAGACTCCCATGGAAAGACTTATGCTTGAGACGGATTCTCCCTTCTTAAGTCCCCAGGCTAAAAGAGGCCAGCGTAACGAGCCGTCAAATCTTAAGTACCTTGTTAAGCAGATAGCTCAGATTCGTGACATGGAAGAGATGGAGATAGAGTCACGGACAACACAGAACGCTAAGAGGCTTTTTTGCCTCCCTTAAAATAAACGGATATTGGATATGGCACCTATTGATATTATGATAAAAAAGATTAGAAGTTTCATAAATGAGAATAGAATCTATGCGTGGATGATAATCTTTATTATTTGTATCCAGGCCTTTTCCGCAGCTATTCATAGTAATGATATTAAGGGCCCCAAAGGCCCTTCTTACCAGCGTGAGCAATTCGCGAAAGAGGTTAAATTAAAAGAAGAGGCCTTAAGAGAGATCCTTTTAAGTGACACTAAGATAGCGCGTAATTTTGGTCTTATGTTTATGCTGGCATTTGGCCTGCTGGTAGCAGGAGTATTTTTCTTAAGCTATTATATAAGCAAGAGAAGAGAGTCTGTAGATATGATACCGCGCACACTTAACGCGCCTTCAGCAACGTGGTCAATACAGGATGTTCTAAAGGTAGCGATACTCTTTGTCTTCTTTCACTCTCTTTTTTCAATAGTTGTTTATATGTTAGGTTATCTCTTTACCGCCTTGTTGCCGGATAGGCGTTTTGATATGGTATTGTCAACAGTCCTTATGGATCTTTTGGCGTTATTTTTTATATTAAGGGTTGTCACGTTAAAACATCGCCAATCAGTAGAGGCGCTTGGTATATCTTTCAAAAATTTATTTCAAAACATGCGGGTTGGAATATATGCATATATAGCCTTTTTACCTATTTTAGCGATGCTATTTTTTTTAGCTCTAGCTATCGCGAGGCTTTTGAATTATGCCCCGCCACCACAACCTGTATATGAGCTTCTCTTTAAAGAGGAGAGGCCTCTTATATTGGTCTCTGTATCTTTTTTAATAGCGTTACTTGGCCCGATTATAGAGGAGGTATTTTTTAGAGGATTTTTATATGGCGCTCTTAAAAAAAGTTTAGGCGTAGTCTCAGCTATTATTATAAGCGGATTTTTATTCTCTTTTTTACATATAAACCTTTTGGGTTTTATACCAATTATGGCGCTCGGGGCCTTCCTGGCGTATATGCGTGAAAGAACAGGATCGCTTATACCCTCTATTACGGTTCATATAGTACATAATAGCGCAATTACCATGATAATGTTTTTTATTCGGGATATTACATCAAAGGCTGTGTAAAAATCAAAGTACCAATTACGCTGGGACGCAAAAATTTCTAAAGCTAAGAAATTTTTACTCCGTTTCATTCCTCGCTCTCGCGTAGAACTAAATCAGGGCGAACCATGCCTGCCTCGCCGGTAGGCGGGCCCGCTCGGAATGAAAAGGCCCTGCTTTAATTGGCACTTAGATTTTATGTAGGTTATAGGTAATTTTTAAACAGAGGAGAATTATGAAGGTAAAGACAATATCTTTTGTAAATGGAAAGTTAAAGATAATAGACCAGAGGGCATTGCCGCAAAAATTGAATGTAATAGAGTCACGCAATATAAGGGATGTTTACCAGCATATAAAGAGTCTTGCTGTAAGAGGCGCGCCTGCCATAGGGGTATTCGCGGCATACGGAGTCTATGTTGGGATCAAAGATATAAAAAGCACTGATAGGAAAACATTTTTCAGGCAGCTATTTAAAAAAATTGACTATATCAAGACAAGCAGGCCAACGGCTGTAAATCTTTTTTGGGCGCTTGAGAGGATGAGAAAAAGCGCGCTCGCTAATGAGAATGAGGCTGTAACAGTGATAAAAAAAGTACTTTTAGAAGAGGCAAGGAAGATACATGGAGAAGATGAGCGGATGTGCAAGGCCATAGGTATTAATGGCGCCAGGCTTATAAGATCAGGTGATACCATACTTACGCATTGTAATGCCGGATCATTGGCGACATCAGGAGAAGGCACAGCGTTATCTCCTATTTATAAAGCTTTTGCGCAAGGTAAAAAGATAAAGGTTTATGCCGATGAGACACGGCCGCTTTTACAGGGCGCCCGTTTAACAGCCTGGGAGCTTAAACGAGGCGGCATAGACGTAACGCTTATATGTGATAATATGGCAGCCTTTCTTATGAAAAAGGCAAGGATAGACAAGATTATCGTAGGCGCTGACAGGATAGCGGCAAACGGCGATACCGCTAACAAGATAGGGACCTACTCTTTGGCAATACTTGCCAGGGCCCATAAGATACCGTTTTATATCGCCGCGCCAAGTTCTACATTCGATTTTTCATTAAAAACAGGGGACCAGATACCTATAGAAGAGCGCCCCGGAGAAGAGGTCAGAAAGATATCCAATATATACCAAGCGCCAGAGAAGGTAAAGGTATATAATCCCGCTTTTGATGTTACGCCTAGCCGCTATATTAGCGCGATTATTACAGAAAAAAAGGTTTTTACTAAACCGTATAGGCGGTCGTTAAAAAACGTATAATTATGAAGAATAGATTATCAGATATCAATGAGTTTGGCCTTATCAAAAAGATAGCGGGATTAACCCGTACAGATTCATCTGTGATAAAAGGTATCGGTGATGATTGCGCTGTATTGAAATACAAAAAAAATAAACACCTTTTATTTGCTACGGATATTATTGTAGAGGGAGTGCATTTTACGCAAGAAAAGGCTACGCCAGAGGAGATAGGCCACAAAGCGCTTGCTGTTAATATAAGTGATATAGCTGCCTGCGGGGGGCTGCCTAAATATGGGGTTGTGTCAGTGGGCCTGCCACCGGGAATTTCGCATGATTACGCGATGAGATTATACAAGTCCATTGAGAATATGGCGCGTTATTTTAAGATGAATCTGGTAGGCGGAGATATGAGTTCTTCGGAGAGGATTATAATATCCATAGCTGTATTAGGAGAGGTTTTAAAGAGGGGCCTTATTCTTCGTTCCGGAGCCAGGAGCAAGGATGTGATAGTATTGACCGGGCCGCTTTGCGTGAGGCCTGATCATTTGCTGTTTATGCCTAAGATAGAAGAGTCGCAGTTTATCGTTAAAAAACTTAACGCAAGCGCCATGATAGATATATCAGACGGGTTTTTATCGGACCTTGCCCACGTACTTAAATGCAGCAAAAAAGGCGCGCTTATATATGAGTCATTAATACCATGTAAAACTAAGAAATATTCTCTTGATAGGTTACTCAATACAGGTGAACAGTTTGAACTCTTATTTACCATGCCGGCTAAGAGATTAAGTATGCTGCCTAAGGGTTTTTATCCGGTAGGAGAGATAATATCCACCAGCGCGACAATAACCTTAGTAGATAGTTCAGGTAAGAAAAATAAGGTACAACCAAAAGGTTATACACATTTTTAAAATGAAGAATTTCCTGATTTCAAAGAGTATAAATGAGACAAAAGCGTTAGGCGCGCGGCTGGCGAAGCTCCTAAGGCCCGGTGATAATATTGCGCTAACCGGTAATCTTGGTTCAGGAAAGACCACCTTTACAAAAGGTATTGCCCGTGGATTAAAGATTGAAAAACCTGAATATGTTAACTCACCTTCTTTCGTCCTGATGAAGGAATATAAGGGTAGGGCAAATCTCTATCATTTTGACCTCTACCGGCTTGACAGCCTTGAGGATATAGAATATATTGGTATGCAGGAATACCTGGATGGAGACGGGGTAGTGGTTATAGAATGGGCAGATAGGATGAAGATGCTGCTGCCTTCTGAGTACCTTGAGATCTCCATAAATATAACAGCAAAAGAAAAGAGAAGGTTTACACTCATAGCCCATGGCAAAAGATATAACAATATTGTCAGCCGATACATCAAGCCTTAAGTTCAGCATAGCCCTGTTAAAAGGGGCTGAATTGACGGAGCAATTTACATCTCTTACTCCGGGCAGGCAGTCTTCTGATATGCTACTGGAGATAGATAGGCTTTTATCAAAGAATGCATTAAATATTGAGGATATAGACCTCTTTTGTGTAGGCCTTGGGCCAGGCTCATTTACAGGCCTACGCATAGGCCTTACCACTATGAGGGCCATGGCATTGGCATTGAAAAAACCGATAATAGGTGTTCCAAGCATCGATGCGCTGGCGCATGCTGTTGCATGTAATGAGTCGGATATTTGCGTTATTATAGACGCAAAGCAAGCTAAGGTATATGCGCGTTTTTATAAACAAAGCAAAGATACTATAAAACCGGTGAGTAAGATTCTCTTGCTTCCTATTGATAAATTACTTGCCAGGGTAAAGGCCCCGGTGCTGTTTACGGGAGATGCCATAGCGTTATATAAAGAGGCTATATTGAAGGCAAATATTCCAGGTGTAAATTTCACGTCTGAAGAGACATGGTCCAGTGAAGCCGCGGTTATAGGGATCTTAAGCTTTAGTAAATGGAAGAAGAGGTATAAAGATAATGTTTTTACGCTTTCGCCGCTTTATATATATCCAAAGGAATGCTCAATAAGTAAACATAGAAAGAAAGCGTAACTTATAGCGCAGGAAAGTTACTTGCAAAAACTCAAGTACCAATTACGCAGGGACGCAAAAATTTACCAGCGATGAATTTTTGCTCCGCTTTATTCCTCGCTCTTCCGCCTTCGGCGGAAACCATGCCTGCCTACCGGCAGGCGGGCAGGCTCGAAATAAAAAGGCCCTGTTTTAGTTGGCACTTAGATTTTTGCGGAATTATATAAAAGATTCTTACAGAGAGAGTTATATGCACAGTATAAAACATAACCAGTTATGCTATCGCCCGACATTCATAGAGGTAGATTTAAACGCAATAAGGCATAATTTTACGCAGATTAAAAAGTATGTTGGCAAGGATGCCGCTATACTTGTGCCTATAAAAGCGAATGCGTATGGACATGGCATGCTCGAGATTTGTGATACGCTTGTAAGATCAGGGGTAGATTATCTGGGGGCAGGTACAGTAGATGAGGCTGTATTTTTAAGAAAGAATGGCTTTACTAAGATACCTATATTGATGCTCGGATCCGTGTTGACACCCATGGTCGAGCCTATCATAAGGAATAATATAACTCAGACAGTAGGTGATATGCGCTTAGCCCGCGCTGTTGATAAGTGCGCGAAGAGGATAGGAAAAAAAGCAAGTATCCATATAAAGATCGATACAGGTATGGGTAGGATAGGTGTATGGCATGAAGAAGCGATGAAGTTGATAAGCAAGGTTAACAATCTTAGCAATATAGCGATAGAAGGCATATATAGTCACTTTCCAAGCGCGGATGAAGACAGCGTATTAACGCGTAGACAGATAAAAGACTTTTTATCGCTTCTCGAGGAAGTAGAAGAAGCGGGAATCCATATAAAATATAGGCATATGGCAAACAGTATGGCTGTTGTTGATTATAAGGCTTCTCATATGAACCTTATAAGGCCCGGACTTATGGTGTATGGACTTTCTCCAAGGGTGGGCGCTTTTACCAATAAGATCAACTTAATGCCTGCCTTATCTTTGAAAAGTAAGATAGTATTTATTAAGGATGTTCCACCCGGAAGAAAGATAAGCTATGGCGGTACGCATATGACTACTTCCCATGCAAGGGTTGCCACTGTTCCTATTGGCTACGGTGATGGTTTGAGCAGGAGGCTTTCTAATAAAGGTAAGGTGCTAGTTAAGGGAAAGAGATCGTCCATAATAGGTACGGTATGCATGGATCAGTTTATGCTGGATATTAGTCATATAGATAGTGCTAAAATAGGTGATGAGGTTGTTATAATAGGTAAGCAGAATAATCTTAGAATAAGCACTGAAGAGATGGCGCAACTTTGCGATACAATACCATATGAGGTGGTTTGCTGGCTCGATAAGAGGATCGCCAGGAAATATATATTGCTAAAAAATAGTACTTTTATCAAAAATAGAGATTTTAAGAGATTTTAGCAGATTTTAAGAGATTTTAGCAGATTTAGCCCAATAAAGCCCCATATTTGACCTTGACCCATATAGTTAAATGCTATATACTCCCATCATAATATATCAAAGCATATCATATACTATTAGGTAGGATGCGATTGTTAATTAGGAGTTACAATGAAGGCAGAGAGATATTATTCTGCAAATGAAGTAGCGAGGCTCTTAAGCATTTCAAAACAGACACTAGTCAGATACGAGTCTAAGGGGATATTCCCATGCGCCAGACGCAATAGGGTTAATAAGTGGCGCGAATATACTATTAGCGAGATAAACCACCTAAGAAAAATAATAGGTAGGGCAGGATAATGTCGAAGTCTGTGGTAGGAATATATATATCACCAAAACACGTAGATATCGTAGAGCTTACAGGCTCTAAGAACGCGCCTGTCTTTATAAATTTTATCCGGCAACAAATAGCGCAGGGGGCCCCTACCGGTGATGTTGAGGCAGCCGCGAGCAGGGCACTGGATAAGGATTCAGTCGCGGCCGCTGTTAGGGAAGGCCTTGAAAAGCTTCATTCAACGCCCCGCTCGGTTCAGAGCGTTCTTGGTTCAAGTGATTTTATGATACGTTATTTTGATATGCCGGTTCTGCCAAAATCAGAACAGTCACAGGCTGTAAAGTTTGAGGCAAAGAAATATATCCCATTTAAGCTAGATGAGATAGCTAGTGATTTTAGGGTCTTAGCAGAGCCTAAAAAAAAGAAGACTATGGATGTCTTCTTTATGGCCGCGACAAAGGCACAGATCAACTCGCATGTAGCAAATTTTAAGAGCACAGGTTCACTTGTTTTGGGCATAGATATTATGCCTCTTGCCCTCTGGAAGGTCTTATTACTTCATAAGAAAATAGAGGCAAAGGACAAGGTAGTAATAGTATATGCTGATAATGACAGGGAGAGTGTATCGATCCATATATTGGAATCAGGTATGCCATTTATGAGCCGTGATTTTAAGGTAGCTATAGATGACAAAGAGGCGGTCTTTGAGAAGATCGTAAGTGAGCTTAGGGTCTCAATTGATTATTATGGCAGGCAGAAACATACGGCAGAGATACTAAAAGTGGTTACTTGCGGTGAGATGCTATTTTCAGGCCTTGACGCATATATAGCGGATGAGCTTAAGGTCGTTACGAGCGCGCTTTATGATTTTGACAAGGTAAAAAATGCTGATACACTTTCGCCGTCCGCTATACTTGCATTGGGTTCGGCTATTGAGGGCCTAGGCCAGTCTAGTTATAGTGTTAATTTTTCCCCACTTGTTGCCGCGATAAAACATAAAAAAAGATATAATATTGTTATGGTGGAGGTCATAGCCGCGTTGGCCATTGTGGCCTTATGCTATACCTTCAATAGTTTCTTGATAAAAAGCGTAACATCAGAATTGAAGACCGTAAAGAGGGGGGGCAAATCTCTCCCTGCCAATACGTCACGCCTAAATCTTGAGCAACTTGAAGACCGTAAAGAGAGCATGATAAAAGACACTAACTTTATGAGCCTTGTTGTCAATAACAGGGTCTCTTGGGCAGTAAAATTAGCTAGTATGGCCAATGATCTTACATCTATAAACACAGAAGCAACAGGCGGGGTATGGATCAATAGCCTGTCTCTGAAAGAAGATTTTGTGATGAATGATTCTGCCTATCCTTCTGAAATTGCGCGAAGAATTTTAGTGTCAGGAAGCTCATTCTTATTAGATAGCAGCAAAGAGACCGCTTATGTGAACAATTTTTTTACGTTGCTTCAAAAGGATGAGGTCTTTATGGCTAATCTCAATAATATAGATTTGGGTTCTGTAGATAAGAAAAATGTTGAGGGGGAACTGATCTCAACATTTACAATAGATGCTTATTCAGGTGAAGCGGCCGATGCCGGTAGTAAGCTATCTAAATCAAGAAGAACAGGCAGAAGGTAGAGATGCTGACACAATTTAACATAAATCTTGACGAAAAAACAAAGGTTATTATAATGAGCGTGGCTATAGCTTTTGCCGCGTTCTTTATATGTTCAGGCGTTACAAAGCGCCAGATCAGGAAAAGCCACGATACGCGTTCTAAGATAGAAGAAGAGCGTAAGAAACTTGTATTAAGGCAAGAGATAGGCAAGATAGAGGTCAAGCGGAATGAGTATATTAAGTATTTTCATGACAATCTTACTCAACAGGACTTCAGGTCTACAATATCGGGGCTTGCCGGAAGATCGGGCGTAGAGATAGTTTCAATAAAATCAGCCGGTATTAAAGATGTTGCTAATACTTCAAAGAGTCTTTTGGCAGTAAGCTTGAGATGCACATACAATCAACTTGTTGATTTTATGGCAAAGATTGAAAAGCCTACTGAAATTATTAAAATAGAAGAACTCTCTGTGACAGGATTAACGGATTTTAAAGGTTATCTAACCGGGAATGACGATAAAAAAACAGAGGTTATGGAATCTGACACCAAGACAATGGTCTCACTTACCGTAGCTGTTTATTCTATAAAACACTAGAGATACTATGGATAGAGAGAGAAAACAACAGATAGCACTGCTTGTACTTATACCCTTATTTCTTCTTAGCTTATTATATACCCGTATGCAGCAGGCTTCAAAAAATAACAAAGAAAGCATGGGCCAGGAAGAAGGTCCGTGCGAGGATATTAGGATAGATGAGATATCATTACCAATCGGTGGCCTGGACACAGAGTACGAGTTATTTGAGAATGACCCTTTAAAGGACCTGCTTCAGCTCTATCTTTACAAGACTCGTGTTGTTAAGGCCGAAGAGAAGGTAACTATCCCATTGCCGGAACTGACTATTGAAGGTATAATATGGAATTCATATATACCGCAAGCTATAGTAAACGGAAAGATAATAAGAGTAGGCGATATTATAGAGAATGTTGAAATTGTCGGTATTGAGAAGAGTGGAATAATCGTATTTTACAATGGAGAAAAGGTATTAATAGAAAGGTAAATGAGCGCATAACTTACGCAACGTTAGTGACGTAAGTTATATGCGCGAATTCATCCTGAGTTCCGCCACTGAAAGTGGCGAGACGAAGGATCTAAGATCGCGGAAAAATAATGGGAGGAGAGTTTAGATAATGAATATGATCTCTGGATTTAGATATGGAAGAGGGGCCTTTTTTATTATCATAGCCTTGTCTTTGTTTATGATAGCGGGAGATGTACCCGCTCAGCAGGGCACTAGCATCTCAATGGATTTTCAACAGGCAGCTCTTAAGGATGTGCTTAAGATATTTTCTCAACAGGCCGGGTTAAATTTCGTCGCGACAGATAATATAGAAGATAAGAAGATTACATTATACTTGGATGGTGTTACGGTACAGGACGCGCTTGACTCTATTATGCTGGCAAATAATCTCGGCTATGAGCAGGCGGAAGGCAGCTCTGTTTTTATTGTAAAAGAGCTAGGTAGGGCAAGGGTTGATTTAGTTACAAGGGTCTATAACTTAGATTTTGCGCGTATATCTGTTTCAGAAGAAAACGCAATGGGGGATATATCAAACATAGAATCTATTATTGATAATCTTCTTTCCAAAGGGCCTGATGGAAATAAATTAGGCAGTATAGTTATTGACCAAAGAACAAATAGCCTTATCGTCACTACTATAGCAAGTGATTTTCCTATGATTGAGGGTACTATCGCAAAGCTTGACAGCATAACCCCACAGGCCCTTATCGAGGCGGAGATTGTAGAGATACATACAGGCGCTTTAAAAAAACTTGGCCTGGAATGGGGCAGCGCGGATGGGACATTCGTCAGGTTTACAGGCCCTACAAAGATTACGCATTTTCCGTTTGTTAGAGAGAGTAATCCATTTTCAAAAAACCTTTTGGGCGATGTAACTACGACAGATTCTACATCTACTGTTAATGACGTAACTACTTCAGGAACCAATATATCACAGATACCGACACTCGGAGTGCTTTCTCTGGAAGAGTTTTCTATGGTTCTAAGGGCCATGGAGAATGAAGGGAAGGCGCATTATCTGGCGAAGCCAAGAATAATGACTGTAAACAATCAGACGGCGGAGATAAAGATAACAGCTGATACAGCTATAGGCGTTAAGAAGACAAGCGTAAGTGATACAGGAGAGGTTATAAGAGAGGCAGAGAGAATGGAGACAGGTATTACGCTTAAGGTGACGCCAACAATAAATCAGAAGGGCTATATAACAATGACAATAGAGCCTGAGGTTTCAAGGGCCGTGCAGTCAGCGTATTTTGTAGATTTTGTTGATCCGACAAAGAGGAGCGCTAAGACAACAGTTATGGTCAAGGATGGCCAGACCATGGCAATAGGCGGACTGTTGAAGAATCACAAGGAAGATTCTAATAGAAAAGTGCCTGGTTTAAGCAATATACCTTTTATTGGTAATATGTTTCAGAGTAAAAATGACCGCAGTATCCAGACTGAGATAATAGTATTTGTAACCGCGCATGCTATACTCAGTGTAGGTGATGCTGTAGATGCCGCTAGCGACATAAGGGATGCAGGGCAAAAGAGCGTTACAGAAAAAGATGCTGTCCCTGCGGATATGAGAGAGGCAGAGATTAAAAAGACAGTTATGAGATTAAGGAAGAAGCGGGAAGTTCAACGAGACAGGTTGTAGGTAATAGGTAAAGGTAAAGGTAGAGGGAAAGGTAAGATAGAAGTAAAAAGGATAAAGGATAAAGGATAAAGGATAAATAGCAAATCCTAAACTCTAATATCTAAATGCTAAACAAATTCAAAATTCTAATTTTTTAAATTCAAAACTTCTGTTTTGAACATTTGGGTTTTGGTCATTTGATATTGTTTAGAGCTTAGGGTTTAGAATTTAAAGATTAGGCTTGTTTACTTAATTCTTAATCCTTAATTCTTGTCATTTAGTTATTTACAGCAGTAATAAGGTTTTAATATTATGCGTAAATCAAAACTTAGGCTTGGAGAGATACTGATTAAGGAGGGTTTGCTTATTCAGGTACAACTTGATGAGGCCTTAAGGTTTCAGAAATTAAGCGGAAGAGCCATAGGCGATATAATAGTAGATAGGGGTTTTGTAAAAGAGAATGACCTCGCTAACGCTCTCGCGAAACAGCTTGACATACCTTTTGTATCGATAGCAGATGGGTCTTTAAGTCCATCAAAGAATGATAATCTTGAAAAGCTTATCCCGCAGTCTTTTGCCAGAAACCAGATGGTAATACCCCTCTCAAAACATTTGCAATCTCTCACAGTAGCGCTTGCTAATCCGCTTGATCTCCTGGTAATAGATAATCTTAAGAAGATAACAGGCTATGATATAAATCCCGTTATAGCGACTAAGGGTGATATAAGAGAGTCCATAACAAAATTCTATGGTTCAAAAGATCTCTTAGAAGAGGCCGTTAATAGCTCCTATGATATAGATGATAGCCGGGAAATAATAAACATGTCAGCTGCTAGAGAGAGCCTGGAGGACATCGTATCAAGGGCTGAAGAGGCCCCTGTTATCAAGCTGGTCAATCTTTTGCTTATCCAGGCTGTAAAAGAAGGCGCCAGTGATATTCATGTAGAGCCTTTTCGTGAAAAGATAAACGTTCGCTTCAGGATTGATGGTATATTGCATAAGATAGCTCCTCCGTCACAGCACCTTTTACTGGCACTTGTATCGAGGATAAAAATATTATCTAAGATGGATATCGCTGAAAAGCGTCTTCCTCAGGATGGAGGTTTTACAGTAAAGGTAGAGGATAGGCTTATAGACCTGAGAGTATCTGTTGTGCCGACTATATTTGGTGAAAAGGCTGTAATAAGGATCCTGGATAAGGAATCTGTGTCATTTGAATTAGGTAAACTTGGTTTTTCAAAAAAGGATCTTAATATTTTCAAGTCAGCAATCGATAGGCCATACGGACTCGTGCTTGTTACAGGCCCTACGGGCAGCGGAAAGTCAACAACTCTTTATTCAGCGCTAAATTCTATTATGACGCCTAAGAAGAATATTTTGACAATCGAAGATCCGGTTGAATATCAGATTAGCGGTATTAACCAGACTCAGGTAAAGCCGAATATAGGCCTTACGTTCGCGGAAGGACTGCACTCTTTTTTAAGACAGGACCCTGATATAATCATGGTTGGTGAGGTGCGTGATCTTGAGACAGCTGCTATATGCATAAGAGCGTCACTTACGGGCCACCTGGTTCTTAGCACATTACATACAAATGACGCTCCATCCGCCGTTACAAGGCTTATCGATATAGGGATTGAGCCTTACCTTGTCGCGTCAAGCCTTTTACTCTTAATGGCACAACGCCTCGTAAGAAGGCTCTGTCCTAAGTGCAAGCGGCCCACCAAAATGCCGGAAGATATCGCCAGACGTTATAAAATTTCAAAACAGGATATATTTGAGGCAGATGGCTGTGATTTTTGCAGGAATACAGGATATAAAGGAAGGGTTGCTATACACGAGCTCTTGTCTGTAAGCCAGGAATTAAGAGGCCTTGTAGCTAACCGTGCGGACATAGCACAAATAAGAGATATGGCAAAAAGAGACGGAATGAAGACTCTTACCGAAGATGGGCTCGCGAAGGTAGCCGAGGGAATAACGAGCCTGGATGAGGTTATGAGTTCAGTGTTTGAATAGCCTGAGTTGCGCTAGATGCTAGATACTGGACAAAACTTAATTCTTACAATTTACAACTTTTTTAAAATTTGATATTGTTTAGAGCTTAGGGTTTAGAATTTAAAGATTAGGCTTGTTTACTTAATTCTTGTCATTTAGTTATTTACAACAGTAATAAGGTTTTAATATTATGCTGACATATAAATATATCGCAAGGGACAAGCATGGAAAGCACAAAGAAGGCTTTCTGGATGTAGATAGCAAGGATGAACTTGTACGCGTATTGCAGTCTCGGGGGCTTATTGTCCTGAGTTTTAAGGAAGTGGACACTATTGACAAGGCTGTGATTAAGACCGCAAAAAAGCACAGAATGCACACTGGTGTTAAGCTTGATGATCTTATAACACTGGCAAAGCAACTTCAGGTGCTTTTGACTTCAGGCATAACGCTTCTTAGGAGTCTTGAGATAATCAGTATGCAGGTTCAGAGCAGCAGGCTTTTTATCGCCGTTGAGCAGATGAAAAAGGATATATCGGCAGGGAGCAGCCTTAAGGCGTCTATAGCAAAATATCCTCAAATATTCTCTAATTTGTGGGTAAATATTATAAATACCGGTGAAACAACAGGGCAGTTGCCATTCGCGTTAGAGCAGCTTGTTACGTATCTTGAATCTACATCATCTCTGCAGCGTAAGATCAAGAATGCCCTTGTTTACCCCTCCATAGTCATATGTGTAGCGATAGCGGCGGTAACTGTATTTATTGTCAAGATAATCCCTATGTTCGCGGATATATATAGCGGTTTTGACGCGGCGCTGCCGCCATTTACGCAACTGGTTTTTTCCGTATGCCTGACCATAAAACATTATTTGTTATTATTCGTGTCCATTATCGTGGCCGCTATTTTCGGGTTGCGTTCTTACAGAAAAACATATGAGGGCAGGAAACATATCGATTCAATACTTCTTAATATCCCACTTATTGGAGATATTATTAAGCAGGTGGCGGCAGTTAGGTTTGCGTCAGGGTTGCATATGCTTATAACGAGCGGCACCCCTATATTGCACGCGCTTGATATAGTCTCAGAGATATCAAACAATGTTATTATAAAAGAGATGCTCCAGAAGGTTAAGGGGAGTGTTCGTGAAGGCAAGTCAATGTCAACCCCTATTCTAGAGTCAAATATATTCCCCAGTATGCTTGCCCACATGGTTGCTGTCGGAGAAGAATCGGGCGCGCTTGCTGATATGCTCGATAACGCGGCAAAATTCTATGAAGAGAGGGTAGACGCTACAATAGGCAGGCTTGCCGCTATGTTTGAGCCGATACTAATAGTTGTCATAGGTATTGTAGTCGGCGCTCTTGTAATAGCTATGTTCTTGCCTATATTTGGTCTTTCAGAAGCGATAAAGTAAAATATTTTTTAAAATAACTTTATCTACTTGACACAGGTAGCCGAAGATAGTATAAT
>CAZWMG010000015.1:0-45956 GCA_964634945.1 uncultured Planctomycetia bacterium
ATTTACGGAAGAAGGCGAGTCTTTAGAGTTTACGATAGATTTTTCTAAAAAGAATGTCTCGTCATGCCGTGATGATAATACGGCAGGTACTAATCGTTGCGTAGATAGGGTATCTGATGTACTTTTGGTAATGTGCCCGCCATGGGGCCATAGAATGCCTCCTTTGGGCCTAGCTTATATAGTTACATTTTTAAAAAACAAGGGTTTCAAAGCGGCAATATATGATTTCAACATAGATGTTTATAATAATGCAAATGATAATATGAGGGAGTTGTGGAAGATTGAAAGCTTAAGTTGCTGGCAGGATGAAACCATGCTAGCCAATTTATTGGAATTACTAGATGAAGATATCAAGAATTGCGTTGATCGGATATCAAATTCTAGTAGCAAATTTATAGGTTTTTCAGTAAATGAAGCAAACATTATTTTCTCTATTGAGATCGCAAAAAAAGTCAAACAAAGATCACCTGATAAGATAGTAATATTTGGTGGCCCGGGATGCTACAGGGAATATTATAAAGATAGTAATTTGCCTGCGGGTATTTATGATTACGCAACGGATAGGCTTAGAGTAGAACCCGGTGTAATTGATGCTTTTGTGCGAGGAGAAGGCGAGTTAATTTTTTACGATTTATTAACCGCGTATAAAGAAAATACTTCTAAAGATATGCCCGGAACAATTATTTTTGAGAATAAACAATATAAAAACAATGGCTTGGCAACACCAATGAATGATTTAAGTATTTTACAATACCCTACGTTTGAGGAATTTGAATTGCACAAATATTCCGAAAAAACAATTCCATTAATTTTCGGACGAGGATGTATCAATAAGTGTAATTTTTGTAATGATCATATAATGTCCGGAAAATACAGGAACCGCTTGCCCAAAGATGTTGTAGATGAAATTAGGTTTCATTACAAAAGAGGAATAAGAGAATTTTTCTTTTGCGATCTTTTGATCAATGGGAATTTACGTAAGCTAGAGGAATTATGTGATCTTATTGTCGAATCAAATATCAATATATCTTGGGTTGCGCAAGCCGTTATAAGAAAAGACATGAATTATACTTTATTATATAAACTGCATAAAAGCGGGTGCATTTCTTTAATCTACGGCGTTGAGAGTTTTTCCGATAATGTTTTAAGATCGATGAATAAAACATATACCTCAAAAGACATTGTTAAACAATTAAAAGACACCAAAGATGCACGTATAAAAACACTGATTAATATAATTGTGGGATTCCCCGGTGAAAAAATGAGTGATTTTGAAATTAGCAAAAGTAAATTCAGGAAAGCTCTTGTGTATATAGATCAGGTTTCTTCTGTGCAAACATGCCATTTGACCCCTGGTTCGGATATAGACATATATCCAAATAAGTACGGTATTACCAGAATGCACAAAGAGGGGTGGTTTAAGTGGTATGTTGGCCCCTCAAATAATTATAATATAAGAGAGAAAAGATTAAGAGAGTTTATTGACTTGATAAGAGGCGCGAAAAAAACACTACTTCTTACTAATCTTTACAAGGAAAGATTGGAAGAAGAAAAGAATAATTTTAGCGATTATAGCATAGAAAAGAAACACATAAGAACATTGCTAATTATGTGCCCACCATGGGGCCAGGACATGCCGCCGTTAGGATTAGCTTATTTATACGCGAGCTTAAAAGCTAAAGACAAAGATTGCGCTGTTTGGGATATTAACATCGAGATGTATGATGTAGCAACACAAGAAGAAAAAAAACTGTGGCGTATGGAGAATTTCAGGTTATGGAATAATAGAAAACTTTTTGAAGAGGAAATATCTAATCGCTTTAGCCCAAAAATAAATTTTTATCTAAATAAATTTTATAATTCGAGTTTTAATATCGTAGGTTTTTTTATATGTGCGTCAAACGTTGCTTTCGCGTTTAAAATGGCAAAGGACATAAAAGAAAATAGTCCTGGTACAATTATTATTTTCGGAGGCCCTCATTGCAGTTGGATTGATACGAATAAGATCAATTTGGGTATCGATATTGAGCCGGGCATTATAGACATATTTGTCTTCGGCGAAGGAGAAGACACTTTATCTGAAATTATTGATGCTATTGAAAAGAAAAAAAGCTTAAAAGATATAGCAGGAATTATGTATTACAACGGTAGAAATTATATGTCTACCAGAAAGAGGCCCCCTATAGATGATTTAGATTCAATACCTTTAGCTCAGTTTAGCATTTTTCCCCTGCATAAATATACTAGCAATCAAATGCCCATATTGTTGAGCAGAGGCTGTATGAGAAGATGTAATTTTTGTAACGATGCGTTTATTACTAAAAAATATCGTTTTAGGAGCGCCATTAGTGTATTTCAAGAAATGAGGCATAGAGTAGAAGAAAACGGGACAACAATTTTTCAATTTAACGATTTAATAATTAATGGCAATCTTGAAGAATTAGAAAAGCTATGCCGTTTGATTATCAGGTCAAACTTGAATATAACTTGGTTTGGGCAAGGAGCCATAAGGCCGGACATGAGTTTTAATTTATTAGAACTTATGCGAAAAGCAGGTTTTATTAGCATTACCTATGGAGTTGAAAGCTTTTCAGATAAAGTCTTGGAACTCATGAACAAGCCTTATACATCAGAAGAAGCAAAAAAGGTTTTACAGCTTACAAAAAGAGCCGGTATCGAAGTTTGCATTAATATTATAGTAGGATTTCCCGGAGAGAATGAGGATGAGTTTAAGAAAACACTGGATTCTATACAAAATGCCAGACACTATATTGATGCCATTACTAGTCTTGCGCCCTGCCTTATTATTCATGGATCGGCACTTGCAAAAAATTTGGATAAACTAAAGATTATTTACCGTGCGCCAGAAGGATATTTTAAATGGTATATAAAAGAAAAAAATGATTACGAATTAAGAAAATCTCGTGTGAAGAGAATTATGTCTGCTCTTAATGAACTGAATATAAAATCTAGCAACGTTATTTCATACGATGAAGATTCACAGATGGCGAATAAAGAAGAAATTGTGTTGAATAATAAGGAATGCATGAATTCACATTACGATTTTATTTTTGTAAATCTCCCCCCATGGGCTCAAGATAGCCCCCATATAGGCTTAGGCTATCTGTGCTCTTATTTGCGCAAAAATAATTATAATATTAAAGTACTAGATTTAAATAAAGATTTTTTTATAAAACATTCTGATTTTAGTATGCTTTGGCATGTAGAAAATAAAAGTTTCTGGTCTAATGAAAAAACATTCAAGATACTCTTAAGGATATTCGAGAAAGATATAGACGATGCAATAAATGAGATTTTACAATATGATTGTAAGATTTTTGGATTTTCTGTTATAGATCCGAAAGAACGTCTCACAATAGAATTTGTAAAACGCATAAAAGAAAAATCGCCAAACAAAAAAATAGTCTTAGGTGGTCCCGCCACATCGACTCAAGAACAGAGGAAAATTTTTATCGACAATATAAATGATTATATAGATGCCTTTGTTGTGGGTGAAGGCGAAGAGACGTTGCTTGAGATAGTAAGAAAGATTGTAGATAGCAAAAACATGGGCCTTACAGCTGGATGCTTTGCAAAAAATGAAACAGGTTGGGCCTATAAGAAGAGAGCCCCTGTTCTACCGCTAGATAAAATACAGTTTCCTACATACGAAGAATTTGATATGAATTTATATGGAAAATCTCTTTTAGTCGAATGGTCAAGAGGATGTTTTGGTAAGTGCGCTTTTTGTAAAAACTGGCGCTTATCGTCTAATTATAGGCATAGGAGCGCAGATAACATAATTAAGGAATTAATCTATCATAAAAAATGCAACGACGTATCTAATTTTACTGTAACGGATAATATATTAAACGGTAATCTATGCCTTTTAAACGAAGTTTGCGATAAGATAATAGATGAAGATTTAAATATTAGGTGGACAGGGCAAATTGCGCCACGAAGAAATATGACTTTAGAGTTATTTACAAAAATGAAAAAAGCAGGCTGTTATAAGCTGCAGATAGGATTAGAGTCGGGTTCGAATAAAATATTAAAAGCTATGCGTAAGACTTTTACTGCAGAAACCTCAGCAAGAGGCATAAGATTTGCTCATAAAGCAGGAATAGAGACAGAAATATTTGTTATCATAGGTTTTCCAGGGGAGTCGGATAAGGATTTTAAAAAAACATATAATTTTATAATAAGAAATACTAAGTACATAAATGCTATTAAATCTATTAATACATTGCATTTAGTTGCAGGAACAGAAGTGTTTGAGGAAGGCGAAAGAAAATTTAAAATGAAACCATTGCCAAAATCTAATTGGCATTATTTATGGGAAACATACGAAGGCAATACTTACGAAACAAGAAAAAAGAGAGCAAAGACTTTATTGCATTTAGCGTCAGTTTTAAACATAAAGGTTATAGAAACCAACATTGCAGAAGGCAAGGAGAGCTCCATAGAAAAATTGAATATAGGTAATGCCAATGAAGGCAATATATTAATGATTAAACAATCCATTAATCATTTACAGCGATTACCTGGAAAGAAGAAGATTACGAAAAAGCGCAAAAACATGTTCCAGTGGTTCTTATTGTTATTTTTATCATTGTGCATAATGTTATATATTGTTTATTTTAGTTTATATGCGCTTATTACAAAAAAAGCTTTGCTTGGTGGAAAATCTAGTATATAATATATATTAAATAAAAGGAGGTATTTTATGTATAAAGTGCGCATGATGTTCTTAATAAGTGTTATAGTTGTTGCAGTCGCTTTCAGTGCGTATATACCGAATAAGTTCGTCTATGCAGCAGATCAAGAAAAAGTTGTTGCTGTCTTTCAGGATAATGCAAATGTCCTTTTCTATCCTAATGAAATCCATATTTACGAATTAAGTGTTAAAGAATTTAATGATAAAGTTTTGCCCCACGCAGCTACCGTTATTGCAGACACTATAAAATCTATTAAGAAAGAAACAGGTGAAACATTGACTGTGGAAGATGTTATTAATGCTATGCCTGAACAATACGCGAACAGTTTCCTAGAAAATAAGGGCTGGATTGCGGAAGAAGTTAAAGAAAATTTGAAGTAAAATATCCGAATCTGATATTTTACCTATCTTTTACACACCTTAATATTTTACCATAATTTTAAAAGATATAGATTTTTAATGAATATATTGATGGTTCACCCACATTGCATTTTTGATAAGGCAGAACCGTGGACAACCAGAATTGTAAACATAGCTAATCATTTTGTTAGAAAAGAACATAACGTGAAGTTATGTTATTTTCCTATTCTTTTTAATCGTAGTTATTCTCCTCAAAATATAAATAATATCACCGTAGTTCCCTTAGACAGAACCCCATCTATCATTGCTTTTTTCAGGAATATAAAACATCTATTTAAAATTTGCAAATGGGCCGATGTCGTACATTTTCAAAAATGCCACCATTATGCCTCAATACCTGTTTTGATAGCAGCCTATATCTCTAAGAAACCTATTCATTATGATTGGGACGATTGGGAAGAGAAGATATGGCATGAATCTTGTGGAAATAGCTTACATTCCAAATTTATTGGCATTTCTTTTAAAATACTCGAAAGGTTTATACCATTATTAGTTGATTCGATTTCATGTGCAAGTGATAGGCTAAAGAAAATGACTAAACAATTCGGGGTGAAAGAAGATTGCATATTTGATGCACCGGTTGGAGCGGATTATAATTTGTTTAAACCAGGTTTGGACGGTGAACGAATAAGGGAAATGTATAATATAAAAGATAAATTAATTTTATATATAGGGCAGCTACATGGAGCGCAGCACGCAGATTTATTTATAAAAGCAGCGAATATCGCATCGCATAGCTACCACGATGTTTCGTTTATGATTGTTGGTGAAGGGTTTATGGAAAATCGCTTAAAAGATTTATCTTCTGATCTAGGATTAGATTCAAAATTAATTTTCACAGGCGCAGTGCCTCATAAAGAAATACCTTACTATATTTCAGCTGCAGATATATGCGTTGCCTCTTTTCGCGAAACAATGGTCAGTCGATGCAAGAGCCCGTTAAAGATTGCAGAATATCTTGCATGCGGCAAACCTGTAGTAGCAAGTTTAGTAGGTGAAGTAAGGAATATGGCTGGCGGATGCGCTATTCTTGTAAGGCCAGGCGATTTTCATGATTTATCAAAAGCTATAACAAAACTATTGAATGATGAAAAACTGAGAAAAGATTTATCTAATCATTCTAGGGAGAGAGTAATAGCAAAATACAATTGGAATTACACATCCGAGTCTATTCTCAACGCTTATAACAAAATCGTTACATGAATTTTGTGATAGATAATTCTGCAAACCGTTCGAACATATAAACTATAAAATTTATTGACGAAATATATTGCATATAATGAAAAAAAAGATATGTGCTAAAATGGCTAAAAAAATCTTTAATCTATGGACTGCAGGATTAATTTTATTATTTTTTGCTTACCTATTTATTAATATACTCGTTTTAAATAAAGATAGTATCTATCCGCTCTATGATAGTTGGGGTATAGTAGAAAGAGCTTATATCTGGGCGCATATGATGTCTGAAGGAAGCTTTCAATTTCCTCAAAACTTTCAATTATTTACAATAGGTCAGCCAGGCGTATCGCCACTTTTGTCGCTATTATTAACTCTTAATATACTGATTTTTGGCGGCAACATAGATGTTATTATGTATACAAACATGTTATTTCTGGCTATACTCATATATTCCTTATATAATCTTGGTAAAATAATGAGCGATAGATTAACTGGATTTATTTCAGTGGTGGTTTGCCTTAGCTTTCCGGCTGTATTTGGTATGTCGCGCACTATGTGGTGCGAGTTCCCGTTAATGTGCGTCATGACTCTATCGTACTACTTTTTATTTAAAACAGATTATTTTCAAAACAAGAAATACAGTTTTTTATGGGTCATTACAATGGCCTGTGGTCTTTTTATTAAGTTCACGCTCCCTCTGTATATATTTTTTCCTGTTTTTATTTATATTGTAAAATCTTTTTTGGAGAGAAAAGACCGAAAACAATTGATTGCAATGTTATTAAAATGTGCCCTGCTTCTATTCTTGGTTGCAGGCCTTTGGTATATGTTATCTTTTTACATTATTCTTGAATCAAGATTACAAATGTTTTCAGGTATGCATGCTGATTTATTGATAAATATACAGCGCTTATATTCTTGCTTATGCAATTTGTGCATATACCCTATTTTCTTTTTTTTATTTATCGCATCATTGGTCTTTATGTTATTTAAACCAAGATTTGAGAGTTATATAATTATTTTGGGTGTACTGATTCCGATGATTATCCTTGTGATTGTGCCTGAAGGTAGTGGCTTTAATTCAAACAGGTATTTTATACCAATACTTCCTCTCATAGCGCTGTGTATTGGCAATTTAATCGCATTGTCTAATAATAAAACTGTAAAACATATTATCTTCTTTATTCTTATCATATTGTCATGCACTCAATTTTTGCTAGTCAATCTCGGGCTTGGTGGCATCTTACTGTTTTCGAAAAGCAGGTTTGAGCATATTTTTGAACCCATACTTGAACAGGGTAAGACTGTTCCGTTTGTTTCTAAAATGGACACAAATAAAATTTTATACCTATTGAAACATAAGAAAACTCAAAAAATAGCATCCATATTGTTTTTAGGAGATTTTCCTAATCTAGAATCATTTCTTCGGCTTACTAGTTTGAAGGCATTAGAGCCGATTTATGTAGAATCCCCTATACCGAATATCAAGGGGTTCGAGCCACAGGATATTTACGATAATCCTAAAATGTTAGACCACGCGGAATTTATTTTAACATTAGATGATGGTTGGCAAGATAATGAAGACTCAGATTTTCACTTTCTGCTTTTAATACCTAAAACCATGGCCGCATTTAATAATAGAAGGAATTATTATAAAAGAATTGGTACTTTTAAAGACAATTTAGGCTTAAAGATAGTTTTGTTCCAGAAAATACAGGATATAAATTCTTCTCGAACCACGTCATAATAGGACTGCTCTAAATGCCAATGATTTGTTATATTTAAGGCCTTATATATAAAGGGCCATCCAAATTATTTACAAGAAACAGACAGTCCAGAAAAGAAAAGCAGGTATTCTTAGAAACAATTGTAAGGATGTGTTTTTTTAGCGCGTTTTTAGGTATTATGGGTTATGATATTTTAGATGGTGCAAAGGTCGTGACTAACTTCAGAAAATTGTTTAACAAGAGGAATTGGGCTATGGATATTGGTTTTTTAGGTTTAGGCAAATTGGGATTGCCCGTGGCGTTAGCGATAGAGTCCAAGGGGCATAATGTGATGGGTTGCGATGTTTCGAATAGTGCAAAAGAAGCTATTAACAGTAAAAAAATTATACATAAAGAAAAAAATGCCCAAAGATATTTAGAGCAATCCAATATTAAGTGTCTTGATATTGAGTCTTTGGTAAGTTTTTCTGAGATTATTTTTGTTGCTATCCAAACACCGCATAGCTCAGAACATGAAGGAATAACGCGAATCCCACAGGAAAGAGTTGATTTCAATTATTCATATTTAAAAGAAGGCATTAAAACATTGTCCGCTGAAATTGACAAACAAGGCAACAAAAAAATTGTAGTTATAATTTCCACTGTTTTGCCAGGCACGATGCGCAGAGAAATCAAGCCATTGCTTGGCGAACATAGCAAATTATGCTATAACCCATCTTTTATCGCCATGGGAACTGTGATTAGAGATTATTTGTACCCGGAATTTATTTTATTAGGCGTTGATGATACATTGGCCATGAAGCACGTAGAAGAGTTTTATAAGACAATTACTAAAGCGCCTGTATATAAAACAAACATAGAAAATGCTGAGCTGATAAAGGTGCTGTATAATACTTTTATAACGACAAAATTGGCGTTTACAAATATAGCGATGGAATTGTGCCATAAGCTGCCCGATGTAAATATTGATTGTGTTATGAACGCGTTAAAGATGGCCAACGCTAGACTTATTAGTGATGCATATTTGACAGGAGGCATGGGTGACGGTGGTTCTTGCCATCCACGTGACAATATCGCGTTAAGTTGGTTATCTAGAAAAGTAAACTTAAGTTGCGATTGGTTCGAGTATATTATGCTGCAACGCGAAAAGCAAACAGAGTGGTTTGCTGATTTAATTGATGCCCATGCTTATGGAAGAGAGATTATCATTCTAGGAAAAGCTTTTAAATCAGAAACAAACATTGTTACAGGAAGCCCTTCACTGCTCTTGCGAAATATTGTCCAAGAGAGGGGGCACTCTGTTATTATGTGGGATCCACATATTGATGAGCCTATAGAAAAAGCATGTTTAAAGTCTAGGATTATTGATAAGGCAAAATTGTATTTCATCGGAACTAAGCATGCCCAGTTTGTTGATTTTCCGTTTGTTGCCGGTTCCATGGTTTTGGACCCGTGGAGATATATCCCGGATAAGCCCGGGATCGAGGTTATGCGTATTGGTGAATAAAGCATGCATGACACACTATTTTTAACATATATAAGAATACTATGGAATTGAATGTCGGCATCAATATACCGGTTTTTAATGAGCGGGATCAGATAGTACGTATCTTGTCAGGTCTAACAATCGTTTTGGCTCAGGCTAATTACACTATCTGCTTGGTAGATCATGGCAGTAAAGATGGAACATTAGACCAAATCTACCAATTTATAGCCCACAATGATAAGATAAAATTAATCAAAGCTAAAAAAAGGCATTATGGATGCCAAAGAGGAGCAGCGTCGCGCATTGGCTTAGACTTCCTTGTTAGGCAAACCACACATTCTGTTTTTGTTGACTTTGACGCTGATGGAGCGCAAAGACCGGAAGAAATAATCAATGGGATAAGGCAGGTATCGGATTCCGCTTTTGACATAGCAATCGCTTCGAAGTATCTTCCAGGGTCTAAAGTGATAGGGAGGCCGCCTTTAAGAAGTTTTATCAGTTTTTTTTATAGTTTCTTGGCGAGAATTTTATTTGGTAGAGGTATTCGCGATTACAGCAATAGTTATCGTTTTTATACAAGAGAAGCCGCAGCTTATTTACTAACAGAAGAATCAAAATACACCAGCCCTATTTATTTACTGGAAATGCTCGTAAGGTGGATAGAGCATGATTTTAAAATACTAGAAATCACAACTACCTATACTGAGCGTAGTAATGGAAAATCTAAGGTCAAGATTGTTGATTTAGCCAAGGGTTTTTGGGGAATGTTAAATTTAGCATTATGGTTCTATCAAAGAAAGCTAAGTAAAATAAAATGATTGATGCGTTATTAATTTATCCCAAGCTTGGCAGCATGGATAGTATGGTCACTGACCTACCGTTGAGTATTATGTATGCTGCCATAGATTCAATTAAACGAGGGCACAACATTAAGATTCTTGACCTGAGGTTGGATTGGGTTAATTGGTGTTCAATTTTAAAAAAAAATCTTGATGAAGGGGTTTTGTTTGTAGGAATCTCTGTTATGACCGGCGAGCCATTACGTTACGCGCGTGAAATAGCATATTTCATTCGCCAGCATTCTCCTAAAACAAAAATTGTCTGGGGTGGGAGTCACGTTACTGTCGTACCTGAGGTGATAAAGGAACCTTATCTTGATTTTATTGTGAGGGGATATGGATCACGTGCACTAGCAGATCTTATCGATTATATTAAGACAGGACGCCCCATTCTATCAGATATTTTAGGAATTTCATATAAGCAAAAACATTACGTTACACATAACCCTCGTTCAACCTCACATGAAAATATAAATTATCATGATATTCCTTATGATAAGGTTGACGTCCTTCACCCCAGATACGGCCGTTCTTATGCAGGGCTACGTATGTTTCCGATTTTTACTGCGATAGGCTGCCCATACGAATGTGCATTTTGTATTCATCCGCAGGCGTATAAGGTGATTGATGGTCCGAAGTGGTTGCCCTATTTGCCAAAAGATGTGGTTGGGCATATTGAATTGCTGATAACAAAATTCAATGCTAAACACTTCTGCTTTTTCGATGATACAACATTTACTGATTTAAAGAGAATGCAGGAGCTTTTTAAGCTTATCCTCTTGCGCAAGATTGAGATTACTATAGAATTTCGTGGAGCACGCATTAATGATATTGATCGAATGGATGATGATTTTCTCTCACTTATACAGCAAGCAGGAGGGCAAACTTTACTTATAGGAGTTGAATCAGCTAATAACAAGCTGTTAGATAGAATGAAAAAAGGTATTACAAAAGAACAGATCCTGCGTGTTAATCGTAAGCTAGCGCGCCACCCAAGCCTAAAGCCAATGTACAATTTTATGTATGGCCACCCAGGGGAAACATATGAAACGCTTTTGGAAACCAAAAATGTTATTTTACAATTACTGAAAGAAAATCCCGGCATTTACATTAATGTTGGTGCAGACTGGAAACCCATTCCTGGAACCAAAGCGGTTGACATTGCAGAAAAAGAGTATGGTTACATGCTCCCTAAAACTATGGATGAATGGATTGAAGTGGATACATTTGATGCAACACATAAAATTGAGTATCCGTGGTACAATAGACGCATAAACAATTTGATCAAAAGCTTGCAAATTGCATCGTTTGTTTTAGGAGATAAACTGGAGAAAGAGTCTTCAGCTAACAAGTCTTTATTTTTTTTATTATTGCGGTTCAGCGCGAATCTTTATAGGCCAATAGCCATTTTTCGGCTTAAGAATAATATTTTTTGCTTTCCAATAGAATATGCAATATGGAAAAGGCTGTTGCGTATGTTTTTTAAAAATGATGCGAACCTTAGCGTTAAGTAGTAAGCAGTAAGCGCACGATCGTTTTTTAACGGAGTTTTTGTTACTCCTACTTATGGGCAGATAGATTTTGATGTAGTTGGTTCAACTGTAATAGGAGAAGGAGAAAAAAATTTCAAACGATATGCTTCATTAAGGATTAATGATTTGGATGAAGTAAAGTATTCGCTGACAGAAATAAGAACAGCTATCATTGCCTTTGAAGTTTTTGAATTTACAGTTCATAACGGATGGATTAATAATTAATACTAAACCCCACAATTTAATTTTTATAACTCGAGAAAGTTGTATAGAACCAGGTGCTAGAGTACGCTCTTGGGGCTTTTCAGAGAAGCTTAAAGAAAAAGGTTTTCATTCAAAAGTTGTTTCTTTTGTAGACAAAATCGGAGCGAAATCAGGCAAAGATGACGCTAAGTTTGGTTTAGCTGAAAAATTAAAATATTCCTATAAAGGGTTTAACTTGCTTTTAAAAGAGGCAAAACCCTTAACATTTATAATAAACCGTTTTAATTATCACACAATACCTTCGTGGTTGGTTGCGGAGATAAGAAAAATCCCTTTTGTGTTTGATATGGATGATTGGGAGGTGAGAGAGGCAAAAGGCTCAAAAGCAGAGTATCTTACCAGGGTTTTTGCTAAAAGAAGTGTATTTTGCATAGCGGCAAGCAGATATTTAGAAGCTTATCTTTCGCAGTTTCATAAAAAGGTTTATTATATTCCTACCGCGGTAGATACAGATAAGTTTAAGCCTACACTATATAAAAAAAAGAAAGATTTTGTGTTCTCCTGGCATGGTTCGGTCAATAGGATAGAATTAATAAGATATCTTAAATTTATCATAGAATGTTTTTTATCGCTTTATGAAAAATACCCAGTTATTAAACTCTATGTTGCGGCAGATGGGATTTATAAAAAAGAACTGGTAGAGCTAATTAGAAGTTATGGTTGTGAGAATATAATCTATCAAGGCTGGCTTGATCATAACGATATCCCCCTCTATCTGGATGAGATAGATTGCGGCCTTGTGCCCCTTTTGGATAAGACGCGCTTTAATCTATCAAAGAGCCCTGTAAAACTATTTGAATATATGGCAAAAGCAAAGCCTGTAGTTGCTTCCCATACTGGGGAAGCAGGCCATATAATCAAAGATGGGCATAATGGCTTCTTGGTTTCAGGAAAAGATGAATTTATTTTAAAAATGGAGCAGTGTATAAAAAATCCGGGATTAGCAAAAGATGTAGGGATGGCTGCTCGCAAAGAGGCAGAAAAAAACTATTCCTTACGCGTATTAGGAGAAAGGTTTGCTGACATACTTGAAAATATTTTCAATAGTAGTTCTAACCTATAATAGTGAAAATTTTATAAAGCCTTGTCTCGATTCTGTATTTAACCAGAAGTGCCGGGATTTCGAGGTAATTGTTGTTGATAATGGTTCTAACGATAGCACGATAGATACAATAAAAAAAGATTATCCCGATGTTATATTAATCGAAAACAAACAAAATCTTGGCGCGAGCAAGGCAAGGAATCAAGGTATAGATATCGCTAAATATGAATGGGTATTAACCCTGGATAGCGATGTTATGCTGGAGGAGAGTTTTTTGCTCGATGCGTCAGACTTGATTAATGCCCTGCCTGCTAAAGTGGGTGCATTCCAGCCAAAGATACTCTGCTCTGACAAAAAAACAATCTATTCCTGCGGAATTTACCTTTCTTGGTCGAGGAGGTTTTATGATATTGGCAAGGGGGCCGATGATATCGGCCAGCACAACAATGCAAGAGAGATTTTTGGCGCTTGTTCCGCAGCGGCGTTTTACAGGCGTAATATGCTTAACGACATAAAGGAGGAGACGGGATATTTTGATGAGAGGTTCTTTTTCTTAGTAGAAGATGTTGATTTGGCTTGGCGTGCCCGAAAAAGAGGTTGGAGAGCTCTGTTTCGCCCTGAACTGAGGTCTTATCATACGGGTAATAGCTCCTCGACCAACAGTAAGATGAGGCAATATCTATGTTTCAGAAATAGGTTTTACATGATAGTAAGGAACCAAGGCTGGAAAAGTTATGCCTTACGTGTTCTTCCTCTGCTGTTTTATGATCTTCCGAGGCGAGTCTATCTTTTTATAAGCAACCCTTATTGTAGAAAAGAGTTTTTGGGGACACCCCTAAAGGGGGGCGTGTCCCCCTTTAGGGGTGTCCCCTTAAAAAAGAAAATACTGCTATTTAACTCAGGTTCCCTGCTGTATGGCTCGGAAAAAGGCCTTTTAAATATCATCAAGGCGTTAAGTAGTGACTATGACATTACTGTGGTTTTACCTGAAAGTGGGCCGCTGGCGCGAACAATAAGAAGATTAGGTATAAAGGTTAAGATCTTTCCGCTATCTATCCTTAGTTTTTCGTTCTCACCATTTTACTGTATTAAGTTTTTTTTACTTGGTATCGCTGATATCATATATTTTTATTTCTATGCCAAGATATACGGCGCAGATATAATTTATACAAATAACGCGTTGATAATATTTCCGTCTTTCCTTGCCGCGCTTTTAAAAAAGACACATATATGGCATATTAGAGAGTTTTTTCATATACGTTTTGCAAATAAGGCCTTGTCGCGAATAATTAAAAGATTTTCCGCAAGAATAATATGCCAGTCAGAGAATATAAGAAAAACGCTTTTTCCTGCCACAGCCAGCCATATAACAACAATTTATGAACCTGCTCCATTGAAATTGCCACGTGCTGTCAATGGCAAAAGCGCGCGTGATAAATTAAATATATCACAAGAGACTATTGTGATGAGTATCGTTTCAAGAATACACCCGCATAAAGGCCAATACGAATTTATCAAGAGCATGTCAGCGTTTCTTAGTCAAAAAGATAGTGATACGGTCTTATTGCTTGCAGGAGACATATCTCCACGAAATTTAAGGACATATCTTTACAAAAAGAAGATAGAGAGGGCCATTAAAAAAAATAACCTGCAAAAAAAAGTTTTACTTCTAGGTTTTGTAAAAGACGTGCGGGCGATATTCGAATCAACGGATCTGGCGATATTCCCCATAAGGCGTAACGAGCCCTTCGGCATTGCGTTGCTTGAGGCGTTGACTTTTTCGTGTCAGGTATTTGTATCCCCAAACCCGGGTTTTGATGAGATAATATCTTTTTTTAAAACACCCTATAACAAGTTGCATCCCAAGGTATTATCAGATATAATCAAAAATAGAGACATTATAAAGAGAGAGCCCGATTTGCCAAAGGCCTTTTTATTTAAAACCTATAATGATAAGATGCTTATTTTGATGAAAGGAGTTTCTTAAATGATCTGGCTTATAACGCTAATCTGCATTTTTCTTTTACCGTTTTTTTCACCTGTTTTAATTCAAGCGGGGGTTTTGTATCTCTACGGTGCTTTGCTTATTTGTCTTTTGCTTACCATCTTAAAGAGCGGAAAATATTTCAAAAAAAGCCACTCTTTTGCGTTGCCGCTTATCTGTTTTTTGAGTATAGCTATTATTGCATCATTTTTCGCTGTTTCATTAAGCGCAGCCTTTTATAGCACATTTTACCTTATCCTATACGCGGTGATATTTGCCTCTCTTGCCGGATTAAGTTTTCAAAAAAAGAAACAGATAGGCCTGGTTCTTATAGGGGCCACCTTTTTTATATCTGTGATAGCCTTGTTACAGAGATTTTTCTATTTCGATAAAGTCATACCCTATATAATATTACAGAAGCCTTTTATGGGTGGCACAGAGTTTTTTTATCTTATGGATATCGTGAGGATGAAACGCGTTATTTCGATATTTACCACGCCAAATTTATTGGCGTCATACCTGGCTATGATTAATCTTTTAACGTTGGGGTATATCTATTCAGATGAAAAAAAGAGAAATGTAATATTGCTTGCGAGTTCTTTTATAATCAACGGCTATTGCCTGTGGCTTACAGGATCCTTTATGGGAATAGTCAGCTTTGCCACAGGATTTTTACTTTTTGCCATAATGCTGTTTATTAAGGACAGGCAACGGTTTATGCGATTTTTGCCTATGCTCACTTTGTTCGCCTTGGGCGCGTTAATTATGCTCATAGCCTTGATTAGCCAGAGATCTTCCGGCATCTTATGCAGGTATAATCTCTCTTTTGCCTTGGCAGAGAGAATTAGGTTATGGCGCTTTACAGTGGGTATTATATCGGACAGGCTCTGGTCTTTCGCGGGGCCCGGTAACTTCGCTAATATATGCAGGGCTTATATAACGGTTAATGGACCGGATTCTACAATGGCACACAATCTTTTTATGCAATTATGGATTGAGTTGGGATTTTATGGATTGGCAACCTTTGCTTGGTTCCTGATTATTCTTATACGAGATGGCCTCAAAAATATATTTAACAAAAGCATATCACCGGCCCACTCCATTTTGAGGATAGGCGTGTTCTCTGCGATAGTTTCTTTTTTATTGCAAAATATGGGAGGCTTTAGCTTCTTTGTGCCGCAGATAGCGATAATATGGTGGATATTATGCGCCCTATTAATTAATAATGAGTTAGAGCAATAGTAAGTTATTGACATAGATAAACTCGAAGCATATAATATTTAAAAGATTTAAAATGAGAAAATTTAAACATAAGCAAGGTTTTATAGAAATAGTGGTAGTTTTTATTATCGCTTTATGCTTTGCTATAGCCGCGGTGATTACGCTTTTTTGGTCCAAAGCCCCGCTTTCCGTCTCCCACCTCAAGCGATTTCAAGCTATAAATTATGCGGAAGCGGCCCTATATGAGACATTTAATAGATTTAGGACAGGTTATAATAATTGGGATCAATGGCTTTCTCCGACTAATTCAGCCCCGGCGGATCCCACCATTACAATAGATGGCGTTGTTGTTACCATAGATGTTACGGTAAATGATATGGGCACTCCGGGGGATGCATCGGATGATAAAGATGAGGTTACGGCAACGCTTGATCAGGAGCTGATAAGATTATGAGCAATTATAAGAAGTTCCGTCAGGGGTTTACATTGGTTGAGGTATTAGTTTCGGTAATATTATTAGTTCTAGCGGCTATTGCCTTTTTTTCCGTTTTCATTTATACGGCAAAGTTGAGGGTTTATGCCTCAAACGATTTTAGGATGATGACTAATGCCTCATCATGGCTTGAGCAAGTAAAGACAGGATCTACTAGTGCGACAGAATACAATAGCTTAAGCGCGCAGACAGACATAGACTTAAACGCCGGCGCTTCTATCTTACAGGAGGATTACACTAATTGGATAATAGCGAATGAAGGCAATGTTGATATTCAGAGTCCGGGAGGCGCGTCATACACAACAGAGGATAATATTGATCTTGGCTCAGGTGCGAATTTTAAGAAGATAACAATGACAGTAAACTGGGATGAAAAGGCTTGATGGAGAAAAAGTTCCTAACTAACAGGTCGGCAATTACATTAGTAGAATTGATAACTACCGTCTTGCTTATAGTTTTTATATTTGCCGGCGGCGTAATAATTGTTACAACGAGTATGAGATTATTTAAAACAGAATTAACGAGGAGTATTGTCATGGACGATTTAACCATGGCCCTTGAATGGATAAAAAAAGACGCGATGTTATCAGATGAAGTTGATATAACTACAGGTAACGAAATTACGTTGTATTTTACGCATCCTAATACGGCCCCCTTTCCAAATATAAGGTATTACGTTAAAGGCGGTACCACAGAATTATATAGGCAGATATCCGGAGTTGCCGGCGATGGAAAACTTATAACAGATCTGATAGACGCGGCTAATTTGCCTATTTTTACAAAGCCCGCGGAAAGCAATTATCTATTGGCAACATTATGGATAGAAGATGTTGCTGCCAAAGCTAACGCGTGCCAGGATATAGGAGTGATGTTACGCTGTCGCAGAACAGCTCCATAATATATATTAGCGGTATTTGTAAAATAGATAGGAGATATTATGATAAAACGAAAAGAAGGCTTTACTCTGAATGAAGTAATGGTAGTAGTTATAATTCTTGGTATTCTTGCGGCGGTTATGTTTCCTGTGTATAATAAGATTATAAAACGTACGGGGTTTAAGGAGGTAGCGAGTATAGTAAGCCTTATAAGAGCAGGCGCGAAGTATTACGATCTTAAGTATGATTTAAGCGGCCTTGTTGGGGATTCGTCTGCCTGGGACGTCCTTAAGGTTGATGATCCTACTGGTTCCGGCACAGACTTGACATATACAATGACCGGAGGCGCAACCCCTGTATTACAAGTTTCCTATGGCGGCAATTTGATTTATACATATGATTTAAATGCAGGAAGCGGTACGAAGGCAGGCGCGGATTCGGTTTATCTTCCTGATGATCTGCCATAAAATAAAAAAAGAATTCGTATTTTTTTACTTTTCTTTAGCTTTTCCGCTTTTATGTCCCCACATAATTTCTAAAATTCGCCGATAGCGCTTGACATGTTTTGCTTTTCTATGTTATATTTACACTATATAATAAAAATAGTATAATGTTATATATAGTAATAGAGGAGATATATAGCATTAAACAGAATATGTCTAAAAGATGAGCTATTTTAAGGTATTAGGTTTACAAAAAGAGCCCTTTTCTACCAGCCCTGACCCTAATTTTTTCTATTTATCCCTTGAGCACAAGGCTGCGCTAACTAATATACTAATAGAGCTTAGATTGCGACGGGGCCTAAGTATAGTTTTGGGTGATATAGGTACTGGCAAGACCACTCTTAGCAGAAAACTATCCCAACTTCTTACCGCCCGTAAAAATGTTGACTTTTATATGATCTTAGATCCTGCCTATGATTCGGAATACCTATTTTTATTATCGCTTATAAAGACATTTGAGATAAATATAGATATCAAGGAAGCGACCATCCTTGATCTTAAGCAGGAGATAAAGCATTACCTCTTCCAGAAGGGGGTTAATGAAAACAGGACCACTGTTCTTCTTATCGACGAGGCGCAACAGCTTAACTCAATCTCATTAGAGGTGCTGAGAACGTTACTAAATTATGAAACAAACGAGTTTAAATTGTTACAGGTGATACTTTTAGGGCAGGTTGAGCTTCTCCCGCTATTAATTGAGACAAGAAATCTTATGGATAGGGTTAGCTTGAAATACACGCTTGGCCCTTTTGATGAAGAAGAGACAAAGGAGATGATCAAGTTCCGCTTGAGGCAAGCTGGTTCTGACGGCAGGGAGAAATTATTTCATGATAAGGCCTTTAAAAAAATTCATGAACATGCCAACGGATACCCTCGCCGCATATCCATGCTGTGTCACAAGGCCCTGAAGCACTTGGTTATGAAAAATAAACCTATAGTAGACGACGAGATCATAAAAGAGCTTATTGATACCGAGGCAAAATTAGGATGGCAGAACAAAGATCTACTCCTGAAGAAAAGCTATTAAAGTTAATTGAAAAAGAAGACAACAATGAAGCCGCTATATTTAAGCGGAAGAAAAATGTCTTTTCAATCTTTAGCGGTTTCTGGTTTTTTATAAATAGAATTATAAGCCAGCTTATTAATGGCGTCAGAAACGGCATAAAAGAGCCGAATCTTAAGGTTTTAAACAGGTTATTTCTTGTTGTCTCGATATGCCTTTTAAGCTTTTCAGTAATAGATTTTGTTCTTAACCGCACCAATGTGGAGGATGTGCGTAAGGAAGGTAAGTACGATAAAAAAGACGATAAAGAGGTTAGCGTATTATACGAGAAGCGCCCTTTTTTGCATTACCTCGAGATGGTACAGCGCAGGAACATCTTTAGCCCCATAGAGTTAAAGCAGAAGGAGGATCCAAAGGTTCAGGAGAAGCAATTACAGAAGATGGCATCCACGTTGGGATTAGTAGGCATATCACTTGATAACGAACCTATGGCAATGATTGAGGATAAAACCGCGGTAAAAACATATTTTCTTAAAAAAGGCGACAAGATTGGCGAGTTTAAGATAGAGGATATATACGAGAACAAGGTTGTGCTGAGTTTTGAGGGCAATACAGTTGAGCTGATATAAGTGCGAATTTTATCCTGAGGATATGAAATATCCGAAGGAACTAAACATTTAGATTCTTCAGGAAAATAAGGTAAAAGATGCGAAAAATTATTTTAACGGCTCTGATAGCGTTTACTATATGCAGCATTGATGTAGTAGGATGGACACAATCTCAAATTATCCAACCTCAAGTGCAATCTCAGGAGTCTTTGCCTATTCAGGAAGTCGAGGCGGCTCCGGGCAGGAAGTATACTATAGAAGAAGGATTGTCGGTGGTTACTTCTCTTGACCTGCGCAGTATGGATATTGTCGATACCATTAAATTTTTAGCTGTAAAGGGAAGCCTTAATATTGTCACCAGCAAGAGCGTAAGCGGACGAACGACACTGTTTTTAAAAAATGTTTCAGTAGGCGATATCCTGGATGTACTTTTACTTACCAATAACCTAGCTTGCGTGAAAAAGAATAATATAATTACCATTATGACCGAAGCTGAGTATGAAGCGCTTTATGGCACAAAATATACAGACAATGGACAGATTAAGACCATAAAATTGGAATACGCCCTACCCACAAAGGTGGGCGCGGCGTTAGAGAATATTAAAAGCAGTGTTGGTAAGATTATTATGGATGATGATATAAGTACGATTATACTGATAGATACGCCGGAGAAACTTATAGAACTGGAAGCTGCGGTTAAAGACCTTGATAAGGCCACTGTAGAGAAGATAATACCTACATCAAGCAGGGTCTTTGAGCTTAACTACGCGAATGTAGAAGATATCAACGACAAGATATCAGAGATGTTGACAGCGGATGTAGGCTCTGTAAGTTATGATGAAAGAACAAACAAGATAGTGGTCAATGATTTTCCTAACAAGATTAAGGAGATAGCAAGGGTTGTAGCTGCTTTTGACGCTAAGACCAGGCAGGTATTTATTGAGGCCAAGATTGTGGAGGTAACTCTAAACGATGATTTTGCTTTTGGAATCAATTGGGAGAAACTTTTTACCGTTATGGGTAAGGATATGAATTTTGTAGGCACATTTCCTATTTCAGGGTTGGCGGCAGCAGCAAGCTCTTTCGGTAAGATTTCTATCGGAACGTGGGAATGGGATGGCTCGACAGGAACAGGCAGTTTAGATCCAACCCAGCCGCAGGCAGTGCTTACCTTTTTATCTGAAGTAGGCAAGATAAAGATTATCTCCTCGCCTCATATCTCTGTCTGCAATAATGAAGAGGCCAAGATTATGGTTGGTACACGCCAACCCTATGCTACAAGCACTATTTCGCAGTCAGATACCACAGCTACTACATCCTGGAGCGCGGAATTTGTTGATGTGGGCGTAACGCTTACAGTTACCCCTACTATTAACAAGGACGGTTTTGTAAAGATGCATATAAAGCCGGAAGTAAGCACATTAACAGACTGGTTTGAGATTTTAGATGACGCGGGGGTAGCTGAAATACGTTTGCCTGAGATAGATACATCTAACGCAGAGACAGATATTATGATTAAAGACGGCAGGACAATAATTATCGGCGGCCTTATAAAGGAGGCAACAACAGAGAGTGAAAGAAAATACCCATTCTTAGGAGATATCCCTCTTTTTGGCACTCTTTTTAAGTCAATAACCGATGTTAAGGAGGTAAAAGAGCTCGTTGTCTTTATTACTCCCCATATAATGACCGGAGAAGAAGACATGGTAAATCTAAAAGGTGCTGAAAAGATGAGAAAGCCAAGGAAGAGATGAATGGAAACAGCTTGCTTAAAGGTATCTTTTGGATTGTATTAGTCGCGAGTTTAGCGGGGATTATCTTGGCAAGCTATATGATATATAGCAGGCAGGTAGACCAGATAGAACTGCTTAAAAAAAATCTTAAAGAGACCCACCGCTTGTTAAAGGATACAAAGGACGAGCTCGCGGAGACGAAGAATGATACCAGTATCCTGACCGCTACAAAAGAAGATTTATCAAAAAAAGTTTCCTTACAAGAAGACCGCATAGAACAATTCCAGAAAGAGAATAAGACCTTAGAAGATAGGACAGAAGGCCTATCAGTCCAGAAAGAACAGTTAGAGGCTACATTGGAGGAGACAAAGAGAGCGCTTCAAGAGAGGATTAAATTGCAGGAGCAAAAGATGGTTAATCTAGAGGTAGAATTTCATAAAAAATCAGCCATGGAAAAAGCCATGTTCGCGGCCCAGGAGAAAAAATCCAATGAACAAGTCATGGCTGCCGAAGTATTATTCGAGGCATTGACTGTGAAGAATCAAGAGCTCTCTGAGAAGGCAAGAGAAAATAGGGAGAAGCTGGCGCGCCTTATTAAGGAGAAAAACTCAAGCCTGGATAGCGGTCAGGATAGCGGCAAAGGAGAGCGCGATTTACGAAAAAAGATATATGACTTAAACATGATGATTAATCAGAACAAGAAGCTTATAGCGCAGAGCAATAATGTGGTATTGAATGTAACCAATGAAAAGGAAAGAATAGCTAATCAGCTCCGGCAAACAGAAAGCCAGTTTAAGGAAGAAGCGTTTAAGCTCCATTACAATTTAGGTTTGGCTTATGACGAGAGCCGCCAGTTTAAAGAGGCCACAGCGGAATATGAAAAAGCCCTGGAGATTAAACAAGATGACGCGGATCTTCATTATAATATGGCGATTATCTATCATGAGCGTATGCACAATCTTGCGAAAGCCATTGAACATTACAACGCCTATCTTGAGCTTTCTCCTGACGCGAAAGACGCTGATAAGGTGGGTCACTGGAAGAGCGAAGCAGAGAAGGAACTAAAATATAGCATACAGAGATAAATGCAAAACGTCAAAAGGGGACGGCCTTATCTTTAGAAAATAGCGTAAGCGTTATGGATAGGGTTGCCCTCTTCTACACTAAAAGATAAGGTATTATTGGTGAAGAAGGTTTCAATTGACTGGAAACTGGCAGGTGGTTTCAGCGCGTTACTCGTTCTTATAGTGGCGATTGGCGTTGTGGGCATCTCTCAAATTCAGTCATTGAGTAAGAGAGTAGATGATTTTGGCAAGTATTATTTTCCCCTCCAAAAGGCCGCCCTCGAACTGAGAATCAATAACAGTTTATACGCGAGGGGCATCCGTAACTATATATATTGGCGTAGTTCAAGATATCTCGAAGCTGCTAAATCAGGAGCAAACGAACAAGCGATTAATGCGGCGCAGGAGGCCTTTGACCGCGAATTAGAGCATTATATCTCATTTGACAGGACTATTAAGGGAAAAGAGAGAGTTGCCATAATTAACATTTTGCAGCAGGAATTACGCGGTATCGGGAGTAAGATTATCGCTTTAGTAAAACAACTTGATGATACTAAGAATAGCGCGCGAAGAAAAGATATTGAGCAATCCATAAATAATCTCGTAATGGCTTTTGAAAACAAGCTATATAGGATAGATGAGTATATAGAGGAGAGCCTGCAGAAGGCTAATTTAGATAGTGTAGAAGAGCAGCTGTTTTTAGCAGGAGTAGCGAAACAGCGGGCAATAACGCTTTTATTTTGGTCCTTGATTATAGGGTTGTTAATAGGCGGAGAAACAGCATACCTTATTTATCGTAACCGAAAAACCGAAAAAGAGAGCCGCGAAAAACTCGTACATAGAATGATAAGGCTGGAAGAAGAAGAGCGCCAGAACCTTTCGCTCCAGGTTCATAACCAGATGGGGCAGGACTTGAGCGCCCTTAAGATATACTTAGACATCATAGGTAAAAAGTTTCCGGATAAGGATTCGATTCTGACAAAAGAGATCGCCCAAGGCAAGGAGATACTTTCAAGGCTTTTGGAGAAGAGCCATAATATCGCGGAACTCTTGCGCCCTCCCGCGTTACAGGAAGTGGGCATAGTAGACACGATATCTGACCTCATTTTTCAATATAAACAGATAAGCGCAATCAAGTTTTCCTACAAAAAACCAAAGTTACCTTTAACCCTGTCTGATGAATACTCCCTTATCCTTTATCGAGTGGCGCAGGAAGGGTTGACAAATATCATAAAACATGCCCAGGCTAAAAAGGTGAAGATCTGTTTGGAAAAGAAAGCAGATGCGGTATCGCTTACTGTCGCGGATGATGGAATAGGATTTAATTACGGCCACTATATGAAGCTTTTTCACCGTCGTAGAGAGGATAAATTAAGGCTCGGCCTTGCTGGCCTGCGCGAGAGGATAGCATTATTGGATGGCAAGATGGAGATAAACACCGCTCCGGAAAAAGGAACAGCGTTAAGCGTAGAGCTACAGCTTAACTTTACAAAATAGTGCAATACTCAAAATGTAAAGTTAGGTTAAATAGGACAAGATAAGGGGACAGATGGCTTTATCAATAGTGATTACAGATGATCATGATATAATCCGGGCAGGCATAAAAAATATTCTTCATGACAAGACAAATTATAAGGTAGTTGGTGAAGCAAGAAATGGTGAAGAGGCCCTGGAAAAAGTAGAAAAGCATAAACCGGATATACTCCTTCTGGATATAACCATGCCGAAATTAAGCGGACTTGATGTGATAGAGCAGGTTAATTGTATATCTCCCAAGACAAAGGTTCTGGTCATCAGCGTACACAAGGCGCATATATACGCGATGAAAGCCCTTCAGGCAGGTGCGAAAGGGTATTTAAACAAAGCTAACGCAGGAGAAGAGCTCTTGCCTGCCCTTACTAAGATTACTTCCGGCGAGGTATATTTAACCTCATCAGTATCTTCCTACCTTGTAGAAAGAGCCATTAAGAAGACGACAGAAAAAGAGCCTGAGGGGACGCTTCTTACGATTCGCGAACAAGAGGTATTGCGCTTAGTTGCGGAAGGAAAGACCGCCAAGGAGATAGCGGCGATTTTATTTATTAGCCGGAGAACCGTAGAAAATTATAAAAACACCCTTCTAAAGAAGCTCGACCTTCATAAAACAAGTGACCTTATCAAATACGCAATCAAACATAAAATAGTAGATATAGAAGAAGACGAATACTAAATATATCAAACTACCAAATAACGCCTAACTTTACATTTTGAGTATTGCACTATTTTGTAAAGTTAAGGATATTTAAGATGAAAATTAAATCCCCAGTAAGAATTATTGTTTCATTTTTATTTCTATTGCTGATTACAGCGATAAGCCCTGCTGCGCAAGCAGGGTTATTTAAAAAAGAACAGCCCAATATATTATTTATTATTGTAGACACCTTACGCAGTGACCATTTAGGATGTTACGGCTACCAGGATATCAAGACACCAAATATAGATAATCTTGCCAAGCGCGGGACGTTATTTGAAAACGTTATTACCTCAGCGCCGCTTACATTGCCGGCCCATGTTTCTATCTTTACCTCCACATTTCCACAATTTAATAAGGTGCGGGACAACGGAAGCTATCAACTTCCGGAGGATAGCGTTACTTTAGCTGACAGGCTCAAAGAAAAACAATATAAGACAGCGGCTTTTGTTAGTACCGTTGTTCTTGATAAGGAGTTTGGCCTGGACAAAGGCTTTGATCTTTATGATGATAAGATGGTCGAGAGCCCCCACAAGCAGCTTATAAAATCCATGGAAGGAGAGCGGCCCGCGGACTTGACAACCGCCGTCGCGCTAGAGTGGCTTAATAAAAATAAGGATGAGAAATTTTTCTTATGGGTACATTATTATGATCCCCACACCGTTTATAACCCCCCGGCGCCTTATAACGAGACGTATAAGGATAATCTTTATGACGGAGAGATAGCATTTGTAGATAAATATATAGGAGAGCTCTTAACCGGACTAAAAAACCTTGGCTTAGAAGAGAACACCGTAATTATATTTGCCGGTGATCATGGGGAAGGCCTAGGCCAGCACATGGAGTCGCAGCACGCTGTTTTTTTATATGATACAACATTAAAGGTGCCATTAATATTTTCTTACCCTAAAAAAATTCCTAAAGGCAAGACCATCAAAGAACAGGTGCGTTTGGTAGATATAATGCCAACGCTTTTAGATTTGATAAGGATAAAAAAGAACAAGGATATCCAGGGCCGAAGCCTTTTAAGAGCGATACGAGGCAAAGGCAGATTGAAGGCTGTCCCCGCTTACAGCGAATCATTTTATGCTAAATTCCATTATAATTGGAGCGAACTTCAGTCATGGCGCACAGAGCAATGGAAATATATCAAATCGTCAGAACCGGAATTATTTAATGTAAAAGAAGACCCCCTTGAACTTAAGAACCTGATAGACGAGAGGCAGGATGTGGCAAATAAGATGGACGCTGATCTGGAAGCGTTTTTTTTAAGGACCACATCCGATGTTGAAGAAAAAAAGGTAGTTGTGGATCAGGAAACAAGAGAAAAGCTGATGAGCTTAGGTTACGTTCAAGGAAGTATCGGTTCCGAAGATGGACTGCCGGCGCCGCGTGAGATGATACGTATTCTTGATGGGCTTGATCTTGCCGGTAGAATGGCAAACGAGGGACAGGTTAAAGAGGCTATGGATATTTATACGGAGATACTAGAACTTGACCCCGATAATATAGCGGCTAATATGCATTTGGCTACATGCTATAAGTCATTGGACAAATATGATGAGGCGATAGAGTATTTTAGGCGAGCTATCGCTTTAAATCCGGATGAGTTTCAAGGGCACAGTGACTTAGGAAATGTTTATAAGAGTATGGGCAGGATAGACGAAGCATTCGCGGAATTTGAATTGGCATTAGCCATAGCGCCGGATGATCCCGATATTATCAATAACATAGGATGGTATTATCAGCAGAAGCAGGATTATGATAAGGCTATGCAGGAATATAAAAAGGCTCTTAAAATAGATAATAGTATAGCCCCTGCCCATGCTAATATGGGTATTATCTATAGAGAAAGCCAGCAACTGGATAAGGCTATTCAAGAGCTCGAAATAGCGATAAAACTTGACCCAAAAATGGCATTTGCTTATAGCGGGCTTGGCGCCTGCTTTGCGCTGAAAGGTGATTTGGACAAGGCTATCGAATATTGTGAAAAGTCAATTGAATTAGAACCTGAAGCATTCGAGGGATATAACAATCTGGCTGTCTGTTATGAATTTAAGGGAGAACACAGCAAGGCTTTAGAGGTTTATAAGATGGGGGAGAAAGTTGCCCCCTGGAATAAACTTGTTTACCTGAATATAGGTAATTCCTATGTGAATCTTGATCAACTGGATAAGGCAAGGGCTTATTATAAAAAGGCCCTTGATATGGATCCTAATTGTATAGAAGCCAGGGGAATGTTAGAACGCATTGATAACTTAGATTCTTCGTCGAGACTGCGTCTCGATTCAGAATGACAAAGGGCGTTACTCATAACGCAACGTATGTCATCCTGAGGAGGCAACCCCCCCTGTCATCCTGAACGCAGTGAAGGATCTAGGTTAGAAGAAAGGTGAAAAGTGTTTTTAGGATATATTGACCCTGGAACAGGATTTGTAGTCATGGGCATTGGTGGCTGGTTAATCGCGCTTATGCTTGGTTTTTTTGGCTTCTTTTTGGTATTTTTTAAGAAAATATTTAATTTTTTTAAAAAAAATATCAAGTGGATCTTATTATTAATTGTACTATTAGCTGTGTTAGCATTGTTATTAAAAGGAGTTATTATGAATAGAGATGTAAAAAAATTTGATGAGAGGATTATTATTCTAGGCTTTGACGCTATTAGCCCTAAAATCTTAGAACCTATGATGGAGAAGGGCCTTTTGCCTAACTTCAGCCGTTTAAAAGCAGAGGGCTCATATGATCATCTCTCTACGACAAACCCTCCGCAGTCACCTGTTGCCTGGACAGGCTTTTCAACAGGGCAAAATCCAGGTAAGAACGGCATATTTGATTTTATCGTAAGGGACCCGAATACGTATCAACTCGATCTTTCGCTCTCTAAAATGAAGAATGGCAGGCCCGTTAAGACGATACAGAGCAAATCTTTTTGGCAGTATCTATCGGAAATAAATATACCTAGTACGATAATAACATGCCCTGTTACCTATCCGCCGGATAAGATTAAGGGTAAGATGCTTTCAGGTATGGGTGTTCCGGATATCCTGGGGACAGAGGGAACGTTTCTATTTTACACCAGTGAGCCATTAAGTAAGGCCAAGGACATAGGTGGCAGGGTCTTTCATGTCAATAAAACGCCTGTTATGGTTATGAATCTCTTAGGGCCCAAAGTAGCCCTGCTTAATAAGAAACCGGATAATGTGAGGGCCCCATTTAAGGCCACAATCCAGGAGAAGGAGAAGGTCTCCATAGAGTTTCAAGAAAACAACATAGAATTACGGCCCGGCCAATGGAGCGACTGGTGCGAGGTGGAATTCGCTCTGGGGCTGTTTAAAAAAGCAAAAGGCATCTTTAAGTTCTGTCTTATCTCCACTGAGCCGGAATTTAAACTCTATGTAAGCCCTATTAATTTTGATCCGAGAAAACCTATGTTTGATATATCGTATCCAAAAAAATACAGTAAAGAGTTAGCAGAGGTAATAGGCCTGTATCATACCCAGGGCATGGCAATGGATACCTGGGCAGTTAATGAAGGCAGGCTTTCAGAAGAACTCTTTTTAGAAGAGGCGGAGCGTATCTTTAATGAGAAAAAATCCATGCTTAATTATGAGATGAATCATTTTAAAGAGGGGCTTCTCTTTTGTTATTTCGATTCCCTGGATATTATCCAGCATATGTTTTGGCGCTATACAGATCCCGGACACCCACTTTATGAGGCGGATGCTTCACAAGAATATAAGAGCCAGATAGAAATCTGGTATAAGAGGCTAGACGCTGTTCTAGGAGATATCTTAGATAAGTTAAAACCCGGCGATACCTTGATTGCGCTATCAGATCACGGCTTTGATACCTTTAGAAGAGCGGCGCATATTAATACCTGGCTCAGAGAGAATGGTTACCTTGTTTTAAAGAACTCATATGCTAAGGAAGGCGCTGATCTGCTGCTTGATATCGATTGGACAAAGACAAAGGCTTACGCGATAGGCTTCGGCGCGATATATATTAATCAGAAAGGTAGGGAGCGCTCTGGAATAGTTAAGAAGGAAAAAGAGACAGAGTCTTTAAAAGATGAGATATCAAACAAATTAGAGCAGTGGGTCGATGAAAAGACAGGCCAAAAGATAGTAAGCAATGCCTACAAAAAAGAAGATATATTTACGGGCAAATGCGCGGAGATGGCCCCGGATATTTATGTAGGTTTTAATTCAGGCTATAGGGTATCATGGCAGACAGCGCTTGGAGGAGTGCCGGAAGATTTGATAGAAGACAATTTAAAAAAATGGTCCGGCACGCATCTTATAGATCCTGTTCTTGTGCCGGGGGTTATATTATCAAATAAAAAAATAACAAAGAAAGCCCCCTCGATATATGATATCGCGCCTACGGTTTTAAGTATTACAGGGTATAGCGATGAAGATCTAGATAGGTGTGATTTTGACGGAAAACCGCTTATGTGATTATTCCTGCGCCGAGAAGCGCGGAGTCTCGTTCAATTACAAATCTTCCCAATTCTTCTAATGTATTAAATTTCTCGATTACAATAGGCCTGTCTGTTTTAAATGATACTTCTGCGGATTCGTTTAATCCAACTTTATCCGGATTGTCAGAGACTATCTCAAAAGTAGAGGAATTGACCTTTTTCTCTATTTTTTCTACGATGCAGCTAACCTCTTGGGTAGCGCAACGGATACTAAATGGTTTATTTATCTCTAAAGGTTTTTCAGACATCCAAAATATATTGCCCCGGAAACGATCCTCAAGCCTGTTAGTCCCCTCTTTGTCAACAATTACACAACCGCGTTTTATATTTAGGTCCTTATCAAGGGTAACGCCTATATTCTCACCTACGGATGCTCGCCTAGGTTTTCTGCCAAATATTTTTATATTAACTATCTTTGCTTTATAAGATAAAGGCAGAACCAGGACCTCTTTGCCCGCGACTAATGACCCCGATAATATCTTGCCCGCTAAGACGCGTTCTCCGTTTATCTCATAGGCATCCTGGACAGGCATTCTTAAGGAGCTGCTTGTTTTTTTATGAGTCGGTTTTAATGTATCAAGAGCCTTTAAAAACGATGGCCCCTTGTACCAATTTAGTTTAGAGTGTTTCTTGGTTATATTAACGCCTTCCTTAGCTGAGATGGGAATTATAAAGCAAGGGGTAATGCTTAAGCCTTGAAAAAAATTATTGATACCCGCTTTTACTTTAATAAATTGTTTCTGGCTGTAATTTACCAGGTCCATCTTGTTTATTACTACAATAACGTTTTGTATGCCTATCATTGCTATTATATACGCGTGTCTTCTGGTCTGCTCCATAATCCCTTCCGCGCAGTCGACGATTAATATAGCTGTTTGGGCTAAGGTCGCGCCGGTTATCATATTTTTAATAAGCTCAAGATGTCCGGGCGAGTCAATGATAACATAGTCTCTTTTACGGGTCTTAAAAAATATCTGCGTAGTGTCGATCGTCATATCCTTGCTACGTTCTTCCTTGAATTGATCTATAAGATAGGCTATCTCCGTATCCTTGCCGAGGGTGTTAGATACTTTTTTTATCTCTGCAAGCTTTTCTTTTGGTAAAGAGCCTGTTTCAAGAAGCAGCCTTCCTATAAGGGTTGACTTGCCATGATCAACGTGGCCCGTTATTACTATTGAAAGGGTTTCTCTATTCATTTACATATAACCTAAACTTCGTAATTTTTGCATGGTGTAAGTATCTTCCTTGTCCTGTGCCCGCCCGCTTCTTTCCGCTATATCGGTTGTCTCAAGTTCTTTGATGACCTTGTTTATGGTATTAGCGTTTGATCTTATCGGCATACAACAGCTTTCGCAGCCGATGCTCCTGTAGCGCAAATTGTTTTTGGCAAAATAGAGAGGGGTAATGGGAATCTTTTCCTGCTCAACATATCTCCAGATATCGATCTCTCGCCAATGCAGCATCGGATGGACACGGAGATGCTCGTCGCTATTTAAGCCCGCCTTGTAAAGGTTCCAGAGTTCCGCCGGTTGGTTCTGGAAGTCCCATTTAAAGTTCAGATCGCGCGGAGAAAAATACCTCTCTTTCGCGCGAATGCCATGTTCGTCCCTGCGGATAGCCAATAAGAGGGCCTTAAGAGAGTGCTCTTTTATCGTATTTTGAAGAGCCGTGGTCTTTAACGCGTGGCAGCATTCAAATTTATTTGTTTTTGGCCCCATGCCGGATTCTATGGCAGCGCTGTTTTTACTTATTAAAAGATCCAATCCCCAGATCTTAGCGTATCTGTCCCTGAACTCATATATCTCTTTAAACTTATAGCCGGTATCGATGTGCATTACAGGGAAAGGAATATGCCCGAAAAAGGCCTTGCGCGCTATCCATAACATCGCGGTCGAGTCTTTACCGATAGACCAGAGCAGAGAGATGCTGCGAAAACGACTGTATGCCTCTCTGATTATGTAGATGGTTTTGCTTTCAAGTTCGCTTAAATAATTCATTATTTTATTAATTTTTGTTGTATGCCTTGATGTATTACATTATACTATAATTAAAAAGTGTAATCAACAGCGAAAAAGAAAGTACAATAAATAGAATAAATAGTTTTTGACTTGCTAACTTTACATTATTGTGCAATACTCAAAATGTAAAGTTAGTAGACTTAGCATGAAATCCATGTCATTTTTGTGTGATTTTTGCTTGACACTTCCAAAAAACTATGTAAAATGGAATTATACATAATGCATAAAATTGCAAACTATTGTGCAACATAATCATATGATAAAAGACATAATTATATTACAAAAAAGGGAATTAGCAGAAAAACTAAAAGAGCTTTATGTTCCAAGAGAAGCGGAAATTAAGGAAATAAAAAGTGATTTAATAAAGGTTATTATCGGCCCGAGAAGAGCCGGAAAGTCTTTATTTTCCATACACTCTTTAAGCAGTCAACCCAATTTCGGGTATGTTAATTTCGACGATGAAAAACTTGTCGATGTGACCGATTACAATGAGATTATCAGCGCGGTAGAACAAGTCTATAATAAGCCTAAATATTTGTTATTAGATGAGGTCCAGAATTTAGCAAAATGGGAATTGTTTGTTAACAGACTGCAAAGACAGGGGTATAAATTAATAGTTACAGGAAGTAATTCAAAGTTATTAAGCTCTGAATTAGCCACCCATCTGACAGGAAGATATTCTTCTGTTTTACTGTTTACTTTTTCTCCGAAAGAATTCCTAAAATTTAACGGAGAGAAAGTCACACAAGCTGAAACCAAAGCGCGTTTGAATTCTTATCTTGAATTAGGCGGCTACCCTGAGCCGTTAGTTAAAAATCTTAACTATAAAGAGTATCTTTCAACTCTGCTGGATTCAATAATATACAAAGATATCGTGAAAAGGTTTAAGATAAGGTCAGCACAGGGGATCGAGGATTTGGCCTCTTATTTGGTTTCCAATGTTGCTAAAGACTATTCATATAACACCTTAATGCAGGTGACCAAGTGTAAAAGCGTTCACACTGTGGAGAAATATCTTAGCTATCTGGAAGAAAGTTTTGTCCTGTTTAGATTAAATAGGTTTTCATTCAAGGTTAAAGAGCAGGTAAAATCCCCTAAAAAAATATATTGCTTTGATAATGGTTTTATCTGTGCCAAGGCATTTAAGGTTAGCAGGAATATTGGCAGAATCTATGAAAATACAGTAGCTGTTAAATTAAAAAAACTAGAGCTTGAAAGAAAGATATCGGTTTTTTATTGGAAGAATCAACAACAGCAAGAAGTGGACTTTGTTATTAAAAAAGATACCAGGGTTAAGCAGTTAATTCAGGTGTGTTTCCGCATTGCGGATTTAGCAGTTAAAAAAAGAGAAGTAAGGGCGTTACTTTTGGCAAGCAAGGAATTAAAATGCAGGAATCTGTTAGTTATTACAAATGACTATGAAGAGGAAAACGACGAAGAATGGTTTGGCATAAAAAGAAAAATAAAGTTTATTCCTTTATGGAAATGGCTGTTAAAATAACAGATTCTTCGTTGCGCCCCGCGCCAAATTTTATATTTGGTTCGGGGCGGCATTCAGGATGACACAAAGCGCCGCTTTTATAAACTTAAGGAGATTCTATGAAAGTATTTTACTTTATTAGGAAACGGAAATTAAAAACAGTTCTTTTTTTATTAATGCTTTTATCTGTTTCAGTTTTTTTAAGTACTCATATAGGCGCTATGCCGGAAACAAAGACAGGTGACCGACTCTTGATTCTTCACCTGCAAGGGGTATATAGCGCCAAGATCTCTCTTATGCCCTTTGATGGGCTAAAGACCAAGCCGGCGATTGCGGAAGCTTCCGACGTGAAGGAAGGCGGAACCGCTACTCTCAGGATACCGGCTCAATATTTGCCCGGAGAGTTTGTCCTTAGGATGGATTATCGTAAAAAAGAAGGAGATACCCCCTACCCGTCGGAGAAAAACATCTTTATTAATAATCAGAATGTTGAGCTGGCTATAGATCCGCTTCATGTCCATAACGCTGATTATACTAAATTCAGTGAGGATGAAACAGAGAATACCGTTTACGCCGCTTTCATGAAAAAGAACAGTGAAAAACGTATGCCAATAGAATTTATTAAACAGTTTTTGTTAAGCTATGATCGTACAGAATCAAAACTATACTTACAGGCAGTCAAGGAATTTAACGAACGCAGAAAAGAGTATAACGCCTGGTTAAAGAGGCAGGCAAAGGCTAACAGCAAACTTTATGTTAGCAATCTGTTCCAATTTCAGCATATGCCGGAGATAAAATGGGGCGGTGATTTAGAGCAGCGCCCTAATCAGATGCTGGAAAACTATTTTGAAGGAATCGATTTTAGCAATCCGCTTATTCTCCGCTCGCGTGAAATATCCATGCTCATGGATGGCTACATGAGGCTCTATGGTATGCAGGCAACGACTGAAGAATTGCGTGACTCGCTCTTTACTGAGGCTGGGCGCGTAGCCTGTGAAGAAGCGTCTAAAGGGCATCCTGAGGTTTATGGTTGGATGGTTGATTATTTTTATAAAGGTTATGAGACTTATGCTATAGACGGCGGAATGTTAGCATTGGAAGAACATGCTAACAATCCAAATTGCTTAACTACAAAGAGGGCGGAGATAACCAAGCGGCTAGAAAGCTTGGCAAGGCTGGCTCCGGGAACATTGGCGCCCGATTTTGCAAGCAAAGATGGGAAGGGCAAAGATTTTGACTTTCACAAATGGAAACCCAATACGCAATACAAGTTGCTTTTGTTTAGTATATCCGGTTGTGCGTCCTGCAAAGAGCTAAAGAAAGATGTCGCGGAGTGGTCAGATAAACCAAAGAATAAGAAAAAACTCGGTGCAGTAGTAGTCAATTTGGATAAAATTGAGACAGAAGCGCAAAAATCAAAGACCATGGCATATATTCCCTCAGAATGGAAATATATCCATGCCAAAGGGGGCCTGGATGGCTCTATTGCTAAGGATTACGCTATATTGAGCACCCCAGCTATGTTTCTAATAAATAGCAAAAACAATACCATAGTGTCAATTCCGGACAATTTTGACCAATTATTAAAGGATTTAAGCGCTTAAGTTGACAAATTGTGCAATGCACAAAATGTAAACTTAAGGACGGAAACTTATGGGCCATAACAAAAAAACACCAATAAAACCTTTAGTTCCACAAGAGATTGTAGAATGTAAGATACTTTTGATCAGGGACAAGAAAGTAATGCTAGATAGGGATTTGGCAGAACTTTATGGTGTGAAGCCTATCAGATTAAGAGAACAGGTAAAGCGTAATAAAGGACGTTTCCCAGATGACTTTATGTTTCAGTTAAATAAGCAGGAAACAAGGGAGCTTATCGCAAGTTGCGATAGGTTCAAAACCATAAAGCATTCGTCTTTTAACCCTTATGCTTTTACAGAACAGGGAGTGGCTATGCTTTCAAGTGTGCTCAATAGTGAAAGAGCCATAGCCGTAAATATTCAAATTATGAGGACATTTACTAGGTTAAAAGAGATGATTATGACTCATAAGGACATCCAGCGCAAGATCAAGGCTATGGAAGGAAAATATGACCAGCAATTTAAGGTTGTTTTTGATGCTATAAGACAGTTGTTAGCGCCACCGGAAGCGCCTAAAAGAAAAATAGGGTTTCATCCTTAAATAAACTAGTCGCTGTTCCTAGTTTAATTAGTGTCATAAAATTTTACGTAAAACCAATGCATGAAAAGAGTTATCGCTTAAGTTGACAAATTGTGCAATGCACAAAATGTAAACTTAAGCAAATAAATAGTAAATATTCTATTATATGATAGGAATATGATAGTAATATCATAGTAATATAATAGAGTAATATGCGCAAAAAAAAGAGGTAGTTTTGCGGATAGTAAGGAAAGCCACTATAATGTATAATTATAGTGGAGATCAAAAGAAGCACAAAGGAGGCGAGCTTAAAATGAGACACGAAGCTTCCATATTAGATTTATTGAAGACATCCAAGACACTTATATTAACAGGAGTTATACTGTTATTTAGCGTTTCTCTGCTATTAGCTAACCCCGATATAATCGGCTTTGAATCTGCTCTTGTGTGGCGCGTTGATACAGAAGGAGACTGCGTGTTAAGCGAAGCTCTTTTTTCAACCCCAGGCACCCACTACTCAGCAGAGACTGTACTTACAGAGGGCAGGGTAGAGAGCATCACCGCGAACTGGGAGTTTACAGGAGAGGTAACTTTGGCGGTTTCAGCGGATGGTGGGCGCAACTATATCTCGGTAGTAAACGGCATGCCCATAAGTTTTGTACACAAATCCAATGCCCCTTATAGCGGTAACAGGATAAAATGGAAAGCTGATGTTAATGCAGACAGCACGCTATATGAGGTAAGAATAGTCTATACAGACTCCTCCGGAGCAAACGGAGATTTTGGTAATCCGGAGTTAACAGGGTTTAAGTACAGAAAACCATTGTATATTAGCGGCGCGGATAAGGAACTATTTAATTATCAGGTAAGGCTAAAAATAGGCCGTGTAGAGTCTGATTCTGAAGAGGTGCCTTCCGCTGATCTTTATTGCGATGAAAAGGTTATGACGGATTTCAGTGATATTCGTTTTACCGCAACTGATAAAGAGACGCTGCTTTCGTATTATATCGATAAGATAAGAGGCAGTGACCCGGAACAGGTAGCGACTGTTTATGTGAGAGTTCCCCAGATACCCGTAGATGGACTTTCAATCTATGTCTATTATGATAATCCAGGCGCTTTAAGCTTATCCGATGGTGAGGCTGTCTTTGATTTCTTTGATGATTTTAAAGAAGAGGCCCTTAGTCCCGATAAGTGGGTGACCATAGTAGAGCCCGAGGGAAGTTCCTCAATAATCGGCAACAGGTTGAAACTTGATTCATCAAAGGCTATGTCAAAGGCCTTCCAGATAAAAGACGCCATAATAGAATATAAAGCAGAATCCACAAGCGGCCCTGAGACCAGGTTTATAATAAGATCGCAAAAAGAAGCTGTGGATTATTCTCAGGCACAAGTGGCTTACTCTTCAGGGTATGAAGGCGCAGAGCACTGTATAGCAATAGGCGATATTGTCCAGCAAAATGAGACAAGCCCTATTGCCGCTTCAGCCTCTTATCGATATCAAGTAACTGCTCAGGGCGAGAATATATTATTTGAGCGCCTTAACGCAGGCGATGAGGCAGACGCCAGTATCAGCTATCAAGACGCGGGCGGCCTTACACAGGGGCATATAGGTTTAGGGGCAGGCGTAGGCAGTATAAGTTATTATGACTGGATAAGGGTACGAAAATATACCGAGGAAGAACCAACAGTAGATACTACTTATGCATCAGTACAAGAGGCGATACAGATGCCGGTTTTTGAAAACATCGTTATCGCTGAAAATGGCAATCTTATATTAGAGCAAGGATATGAGCAGGGAAGCTATATCTCAAAGAATGTGCCGGTATCTTTCTTAACTCGTGTTGTAAGTCCTAAATGGACGCCTAAGGCAAGAGGCATATCAGTAGGTTTCTCAGTAGATAGCAAAGAGACTTATGTAGATGGGTGCGTTAATAGCGCGTTTTATTATGCTTCATTAGGGGATTTTTCTCCCGGCAATAGCTTATCCTTTAGAATAGATATGAAAGGCTCCGATGGCCCTGAACTGGATAGTTTAAAGCTTGATTATGGCCCGGGCAAGATACTTGTTATTACGCCTAATGGCGCGGAAGACTGGGCACCAGCAACTAAAAAAGATATTATTTGGTCAGCCTCAGATTACGAGCAGGACTATGAGATGAGGCTTGAATATTCAGTAGATGAAGGCAGCACCTATATGCCAATTGCTGAGAAGGTAAAAAACACAGGAGAATATTCCTGGACAATTCCAGAAGACGCTATTTCAGATAATGTTCTTATAAGAGTATCTGATAGCAAGGCATCTGATGTTTATGATGAGTCTGATTCCTCGTTTGCTATCTCCGCTCCTGCTGAAGATGAACAGAGTGAAGATAATATGAATACATATAGTATAGAGTCAGCATTGGATGATGAGTCGATATATTTAGAGGAGATTGATAAGGCAGGCCAAAGGCCGGGCACAGTACTTTATGATTTAGCTGTAAAGCTTGGTGATAACGTAAACCCTGATGCTGAAGAGGATGCAAAGGCAAGTTATAAGGAAGGCGACATTATCTTAGTGCAGCCAAACGGCCATCTATGGGGCGCTGCGGAAAGAGAAAAGTTTCTTATTGTCCAGCTCTATCTTACGCCTGATGAGGCAAAAGAGATAACCAGGCCTCAAAGGATAGACACAGGAAAGAAGGATAACTCAGGCCAGCCTATTATGAAGACCATTAAACGAAGGGCAAAGAGAATAGATGTAGATAAGCTAAGGGCCTCAGAAGGCATTGGGCAGGCAAAGGTACAGAAACAACTAAAAAATAAGCTCGTAGATAAAGAGCTTATAGAGGATAAGTAGATAAAATGTATAAACTTATAGAGTATAAATACAGGAAGCCCAATGCAAAGAGAGCTTTAATAAAAGGCATTCTCTTCGTGCTCTTATCTGTCTTTATGTCCAGCTCTTATATGTATCCTGCCGGCACTGAATCTGTAAAACTTATCCGCGCGGGACAGACTATCAGCAATATCGCTGAAGGTTCATCCGATACTGTTGATGTAACGCTCTCTTCAAACTATCCGAATAGTAATTTAAAAGTAGGCCAATCCATAGCCATAAGCAGTACCACAAATTATAATGGAACCTTTACAATTACTACTGTAACTGACCAGTCGCATTTTTCATATGCTCAAACCAATGCTTCCCGAGCAGCGGAGACCTCAGGAACAGCAGGAGGCCATTATACCACCTTAACTGCCTGGGAGGCGGGTGAGGGGAGAGACCTTAGAGAAAGCACAGGCTCTGATGAGATAGCTATCGCAGAGTGTTATGATGACTGGGCTGACGGGCTTGATGATTCTGTAACAATTGATGGCTTTACAACAGATGCTACGCATTATGTCAAGGTTATCGTGCCTGCTACCGAGAGGCACAATGGTTCCTATAGAGCAGATGGGGTAGATAACACAGGTTTTCGTATGAACCGCACAGATCACTGGGAAGGCGTTGTCAGCGTTTCTGATGATTACACGGTTATTGAGGGAGTGGTTGCTAATTTAGTGACCTGGAATACCACTGGTTTTGTCGTTTATAACGCAAATGATTGCATAATTAAGGACTGCATTGCTTATAAGTCTGATGCTAATGGATATGCTTGTGGAGGTTTTTTGCAATCTACTGGTTGGGCAACATTTATAAATTGTATTTTTTATAATACTTCTGCCGGTGGTTTTGGCGATGGTACGGGCCTGCAGATACATAGTAATACTCAAAGTTTTGTTTATAATTGTACATTTTCTGGTCTTGACAGGGGCATTCATAAGAATGCTGGTGTAGACACACATGTGGTAAAGAACTGCGCAGTATTTAATAATACAGATGATTTTTATGTTAGTCCAGGCTCGGCAGATATTGACAACTGCGCCTCAGATGATGGAGATGGCACAAATGCTATAAATATAAGCCCGGGCGGAACCGAGGCAGATGACTGGGCAAATATCTTTGTGGATTACGCTAATGGAGATTTCCATATCAAGAAAGGCTCTGTATTGGTCAATACAGGCCTTGACCTATCTGATGAATTCACAACAAGTAATAGCGGAGATACCCGCACAGGCCCATGGGACATAGGCGCTGACCAGGCAGATGCCGATAGTCCGACAGCTACAGGAAGCACTGTAAAATGGGACAATACAAGCACAGACGGGCTCTGGTCAACAGCCTCAAACTGGGATGGTGACGCTGTTCCTGTTGCAGGAGACAATGTAGTATTCGATTCAACATCAAATACAGCCTGTGAAATGGATACAGTCAATAACCATCTTGCCTCAATATCCCTAAACAGCGGTTATACAAATACAGTTACAATGAATACCGACTGTGTAAGCAGTTCAAACGAACTGACCCTGACCAATTATTTAACAGTAGATTACGGTACCCTTCTCTTAGAAGGAGATACCACAGCAGTAAATACTGCATCAGGCGGAACCGCAGAGATACCTCATGGAGAAGGATGCTCAATAAAGGCAGTGGCAGTTACAGTGGGTTCAAATGGAAAAATAACAGCAGAAGCGCAAGGGTTCCCAAATGCGCAAGGTCCTGGTGCCGGAAATACGGGTGGCTATGATACTAATAGTGGTGGAACCTATGGTGGGTCAGGCGGTCCGGGGTCTAGATGTGGTAACTTAGAACGGAAAATTTATGGTTCTGCAACAGAGCCAACCGCATTAGGAAGCGGCGGAGGAAATTATAGTACTACCAACTATGCTGGTGGGGCCGGTAAATTTAGCGCATCAGGTACAGTTACTGTAAATGGAACTATCGATGCTGATGGAGAACAGGATATAGGAAGATATCCTGTAGGTGCTTCTGGTGGAAGTGTATGGATTATTGCTGATACCTTGGCTGGTTCAGGTACGATTAGCGCTAAGGGCGGTGCAGATGGTAATAATGGAAGCCGTTACTCATCAGGCGGCGGGGGCGGAAGGATAGCAGTAGATTATAATACATCCACATTTACAGGTACCATAGATGTTTCAGGAGGTTTTGGACCTTTTAATCCAAATCCTATCAGAGCCGAAGATGGCCGCCCTGGCACATTCTCATTTCCAGATGGTGAGGATTTAACAGTAAAGGCTGATATGGCATTAGCCTCAGGAGAGTATAATATCCCTACTCTTATAATTAACGCGAATAAGAGATTGGATTGTCAGGGAGATGTGACAGCTGTTAATGCCGATGCAGGAGGAAGCGCAGAGACCCCTTACGGGGAAGGTGTAACTATAAATTCGACAAATATCACTGTAAATGCGGGAGCATCAATAATAGCGGATAATCATGGATTTATCGGCTCTACGGGCCCAGGCAAAGGAACGGACGTTGGTAGTGGTCGCCGTAAAGGCGCAGGGTATGGCGGAGTAGGGGGATATGACCCTGTTGTAATAAATGTATATGGTTCTCCTACTCATCCTACCGCATTAGGCAGTGGAGGCGGAACCGCAACAGGTGGAACCGAGATAGCTATGTCAGGCGGAGGCGCTATAAAATTAAATGCAACAGGTACATTTACTCATAATGGTACTATTTCAGCTAACGGGGGGTATCCGTCAACTAGCTGGTATAGTGATTACAGAGGTGGTGGTTCAGGTGGAAGCGTTTGGGTTGCGGCTGCTACATTAGCTGGCACGGGAACAATAACAGCCAATGGTGGAAATATTGGAAATGCGTCATATTCAGGTTCAGGTGGAGGCGGAAGGATACTTATTCAGGTTGATAATGATACTTCCAGCGTTTCTTCTACAGTTACTAAAGGGACAAAGGGCTATTCGACTTATACGGCAAACTCTACTAATGGTACAATCGTCTGGGCCCCAATAGGCGGCTATACAGCGGCAAATGTTATTCCAGAGGCACAGTGTTCTGTATCAACAGATGGCAATGGAATAGTAACAATAACCTTTAAGATACAAGACCCTGGTGATGATATTGAATCTGACGCAACTACCAATGCCAACCATACTCTAAAGACTTTTGAGTATTCGATTGATGGAGGCACAACCTGGAATGCGCCAACAAATGATGATTCATCAGGCTGCTTAGGAGGTGGATGGCCTGATAATGACGGTTCTGATTATACAGGCGCGTCAACCTTTGCCAGCGCTACAGGTTATACCTTTACATTTAATACCAAACACGCCGATGTAACAGGCATAAGCGGGCTCGATCAGGATGATGTTCAGATAAGATTTACTGTAAAAGATACCGTTACACAGCGTGGTACAGATTATACAATAGATTCAAGCTCACCGGTTATATCAGAGAATTTCACAATTGATGGCATCGCGCCTAACGCGCCTAGCATGGGTGACTTTACTGCTACAGGCGGCACAGTAGTCGCTAACACATTAAACGGAACTAACACAGGATTTACCTTAAAATTTATCTCACCTGCTACTGAGTATGCCGGAACAGCGCATCTATATGTAGGAGGAGAGTTACTTGCAAATGATGTAACAGCCTCAGTCTCTGCTGCCTCAACAGAATATACCCTTACAGGTAATGCGCAGAGCATAACTGACTTAGGTTCAGATGGTGTCGCCCAACTAAGTATTAGGATTGTAGATAGCGCCGGTAATGTCGGTGCTGCAGCTATACCGGCTACAGTAACCCTTGCTAGCCACACTGCCGGGGATACAGCGCCAGTAACCACAGATATTGCATATGGAACAGTCATTACAGCCCTTACAGGCACCAATATGCTTTGGATAACCCAGAATTTAGGTGCTACCCAACAAGCAACCGCAGCAACTGATAGTGACGCAGCATCAGCTGGTTGGTATTGGCAGTTTAATAGGAAACAAGGCTATACTGTTGGTTCACCAGTAACACCGGCATGGACAGTTTTCTCAATTATAGAGGATAGTGACTGGACATTAGCAAATGACCCTTGTACTATAGAGCTTGGCACAGGTTGGCGCTTGCCTACCAATTCAGAGTGGATTGCCGCAGATACTAGTGGAGCATGGACAACTGCTGTTGATACTTATGACTCTGTTTTAAAGATTCATAGTGCCGGTGCATGTAATAATTCCGGCCCGGCTAATAGAGGTACTTATGGCTACTATTGGTCTAGTACACAGGATGCGACTAATACCGGTAAGTACTTTACTGCGGACTCTGCAAATGCTATTCCGGACCTTAGCACCAATAAGGCGACTTCTGGTTTTAGCGTCCGCTGCCTAAAAGAACCCACTATCCCATCATCAATGACTATCAGCCATACTGCCGGAGATGTCGCGCCTGTAACCACAGAGATTACTTATGGAATAGTATATACAGAGCTTACAGGTTCAGGCATGTACTGGATATCCCAGAACTTAGGCGCTTCTCAACAAGCAACATCTGCTACAGATGATACTGACGCATCAGCAGGCTGGTATTGGCAGTTTAATAGAAAACAAGGTTATGAGATGGACGGCTCAACCCGTACCCCGGATAGTGAATGGATTACCTCAATTGATGAGGATAGCGATTGGCTCGCTGATAGGGACCCTTGTACCATAGAGCTCGGTACTGCTTGGAGATTGCCTACTCAAGCAGAGTTGGCTAATGCTGATAGCACAGGTGGATGGGTTGATTATAACGATGGTGCCACAGGAACGTATGGTTCTGTTTTAAAGCTCCATGCTGCTGGATATCTCCATCAAAGTAGTGGCAATCTGCTGAACAGAGGCGCTGTTGGCGGCATCTGGAGTAGCACACAGAACGTCTCTACTCTTGGTCGATGTCTATACTTCGACATTAGTAACAGTTACATATCTGGCGATAGTAAGGCCCGTAGCTTTAGTGTTCGCTGTCTAAGTGCTGATGGCCCCGCTCTTTTAAGCATCACCAAAGGCACTGTCGCGCCAAACGCGCCAACATTAGGTACATTCACAGCCACAGGAGGCACAGTAGTCGCTGGTTATGTAAATAACACCAACACAGGCTTTACCCTAAACTTTACATCCCCTGCTACTCTTTACACAGGAACAGCGCATCTATATATAGATGGCAGTCTATTTGCTACAGATATAACTACCCCTGTCTCAGCAGGTTCAACAGAATATACCTTAACAGGTGACGCTACAAGTATTACCGGCTTAGGTTCTGACGGGGAAAAGCAATTAAGTGTCAGGATCATAGATTCTGCTGGTAATGCCAGCTCAGCCGCTGTATTAGCTACAATGGTTGTTAATCACACCCAAGGTGAAGTTGCCCCAGTTACAAAAGAGGTAACCTATGGAATTGTTACCTCAATTCTTACAGGTGATGGCGCATACTGGATAACACAAAACTTAGGCGCTACTAATCAGGCAACATCAGCTACAGATGCTACCGAAGCATCAGCTGGTTGGTACTGGCAGTTTAACAGAAAACAAGGTTTTAAGCACGATGGTACAACCCGCACACCAACTACCGCGTGGATTACATCAATAGATGAAGATAGCGATTGGGAGGCTTCCAAAGACCCTTGTGCAATAGAGCTTGGCATCGGTTGGCGCTTGCCAACTGAAGCAGAGTGGACCGATGCTAATTCTAACGGAGAATGGGGTGATTACAATGATACTTATGCATCTGTCTTAAAGCTCCATGCTGCCGGCTCTATTACTTACAATACCGGTTCGATGTCCCAAAGAGGCGTTGCTGGCTATTATAGAGGCAGCAATCAGGCTAGCACTGCCAATGCACGTTTTCTAAATCTCTACAACACAGGTTGCATTATAGGCAATAACTATAAGGCTTACGGACTTAATATACGCTGTATAAAAGATACCCCATCATCAATGATAGTCAATCATACAGCTGGTGATGTAGCGCCTGTATCAAAGACAGTAACTTATGGCGTAGTATATACTGATCTAACAGGCTCAGGTCAATATTGGATTACCCAGAACTTAGGCGCTGATAATCAAGCAACATCAGCTACTGATAATACTGAAGCCGCAGCTGGTTGGTATTGGCAGTTTAATAGAAAGCAAGGCTTTAAGCATGATGGCACAACACGTACACCAACTACCGCGTGGATTACTCCAATAGACGAGGATAGTGATTGGACTTCTGCTAATGATCCTTGCACAATAGAACTTGGTACTGCTTGGCGCTTGCCTACATCAACAGAATGGACCAATGCTGATAGCACTGGTGCATGGGATAATTATAATGACACATATACATCTGTTTTAAAGCTCCATACTGCTGGTTACCTACATTATTCGGATGGTGCATCGTCTGGCAGAGGTACCTTTGGCTATTATGGGAGTAGTACTCATTATCCATTCAGTACCACCTCTGCTATGCGCCTGCACTTCGTCATCGATAGTAGCAGCATGGACGGTGGTAGTAAAGCCAGCGGTTATAGCATCCGCTGCCTAAGCGACACAGGCCCGACCATTACCAATATTGGCATAGATACAGCAGCGCCTTCAGCGCCTGTAGGAGCAAATATCACAGTCACTGAAAACGCTCCCGGTTCACAGGATACTATCTCGGGAACTGCAGGAGCCGTAGAAAACTCATCCACAGTAAAAGTTTACAAAGAATCAGGCCTTACAACTCTATTAGGTTCAACCACAGCAACAGGTGACGGCTCATTCTCAGCTTTTGATATTGGTGATAATCAGGCAACCGCTGATTTAGTATATGTAGTCTCAGTTGATAGTGCCGGCAATGTCTCAAACTCAACTTCCAAAGATAATGATACCACCCCGCCTAACGCGCCTAGCATGGGTGACTTTACTGCTACAGGCGGCACAGTAGTCGCTAACACATTAAACGGAACTAACACAGGATTTACCTTAAAATTTATCTCACCTGCTACTGAGTATGCCGGAACAGCGCATCTATATCTTGGCGGCGCATTACTTGCAAATGATGTAACAGTATCAGTATCTGCCGCCTCAACAGAATATGACCTTACAGGCAATGCCCAAAGCATCACTGATTTGGGAGCGGATGGAGCAAAAGAATTAAGTGTAAAGATTATTGATGATGCCGGTAATATCGGTGCTGTGGCTGTATTAGAATCACTAACTGTTAATCACACTGCCGGAGATGTCGCGCCTGTAACAAAAGAGGTAACCTATGGAATAGTCGGTACAGACCTTACAGGTAGTACCAAATACTGGATAACTCAAAACCTCGGTGCTGATAATCAGGCAACAGCATATAATGATGTTACTGAGCCTTCAGCCGGATGGTATTGGCAATTTAATAGGAAACAGGGCTTCAAGCATGATGGCACAACCCGTACACCAACTACCGCGTGGATTACCTCAATAGATGAAGAGAGTGATTGGACCACTGAAAATGACCCTTGTACAATAGAACTTGGCACAGGCTGGCGTCTGCCTACATCAGCAGAGTGGACTGATGCAGATAATGCTGGAGGATGGACCAACTATACAGGTCCTTTTAACTCTGTTTTAAAACTACATTGTGCAGGCAAGATTAATGGTTCTGACAGCAATCTTAACAGGAACGGTGGATATGGCAACTATAGAGGTAGCACACAATGGAATAGTTCTTTCGCTGCCATACTTCATTTTCATGCCAGTCTTTCTTATTCTTATGTTACAAGTAAGAACGAAGGTTATAGCATCCGCTGTCTTACCGGTAACGACCTTACTAATATTGGTATCACCCTAGACACCGTCTCACCAACAGTAACTGATGCCAAGATATCCATTACATCTACCGGCACAGGAGCAGGAGGTGTATATCTTGTGGGTGATACTGTAACAGCCCAGTGGAACAATACTTCCGGAACAGGTGATGACAATGATGATATATCTACTGTAACCTGTGATTTCTCCGCACTTGGCGGCGGCTCGGAAGTCACAATGACTAATGCATCAGATATCTGGACAGGTTCTTA
>CAZWMG010000016.1:0-42759 GCA_964634945.1 uncultured Planctomycetia bacterium
AGGTTCACATAAAATAACACAAAGAGAAGATGTTGTCAAGTATTTTTTTTACATAATTTACGCGTATAAAATGAGGGTAAATTATCTGATTTTAAACTTCAAAAATCTTCTTCTGCCAAACTGTACTACCATCTCATCATGGGTCTTGATCTTCGCGTTTTCATCAGTTATCTTATTGCCGTCTACTTTAACCGCCCCATCTTTTATCTTTCGCCTTGCCTCAGATGTTGATTTAATAAGAGGGGGTTGCTTCTCTTTAGTAATGGGGTGAGTTCCTTCGTATCTAGTAAGTATATGGCATATCCATAGTTCCGGCTCTAAATTAGCGTCTATGTATTCATGTATATGCTCTGGCTCTTCTTTCTTCCTGTGCACCTTCTCAAACTCTTCGGCTTCCTTATCCGCGTCATTCTTAGAATGGTAGGCTGTTATTATCTCTTTTGATAGATCTACTTTCGCGTCTTTAGGATTAAATTTACCGTCAACGGCATCTCTTTTCATTTTGTTGATACTGTCCATCGAAACATCTGTAAGCAATTCATAGTACTTCCACATAAGCTCATCGGAGATAGACATTATCTTGCCAAACATTTCCTTAGGAGTATCTGTTATACCTATATAATTTCCATATGATTTTGACATCTTCTGGATACCATCCGTACCCTCCAATAATGGCATAGTAATAACAACCTGCGGAGTCTGTCCATAAGCAGCCTGAATATCTCTACCAACTAATAGGTTAAACTTCTGGTCATTTCCCCCCAATTCAATATCTGCTTTTATTGCAAATGAATCATAACCTTGTAACAGAGGATATAAAAACTCGAGCATATTTATAGGCTTATGGGCCTTATATCTTTTTGAGAAATCATCCCTCTCGAGCATCTGTGAGACAGAATACTTTGACATTAGCTCCGCTATTTTAGCGCCATCCATACATTGCAGCCACTTGCTGTTAAAGCAGACCTTTAGCGTCTTCATATCCAGAATTTTAGAGACTTGGGCCTCATATGTCTTTGCGTTATCCGCTACTTCTTGCTCAGTAAGGCGCGGTCGCGTCTTGGAAGCGCCGGAGGGATCGCCGATCAGACCGGTATAATCACCTATCAAAAATACAACAGTATGGCCAAGGTCCTGAAAATGGCGCATCTTTTTCAATAGGACCGTGTGCCCAAGATGTATATCAGGCGCGGTAGGGTCAAAGCCCGCTTTTATAACAAGCGGCCTTTTCTCTTTTTTAGATTGCTCCAGCTTTAAGAGAAGCTGTTCCTCATTGATGATCTCAACCGTACCTCGCCTTATAAGCTCTAATGATTTCTTTATATCCATTCGTTGTCTCAATTTAAAGGTAGCGATAAAGGTAAGGGCAGAGAGTATTCTTTGCCTCTACCTTTTCCTTTACCTATCATTCAAGTCCTTTCACACTAAGTCCGATCTTACGCGTTTCATTATCGACCTTAACGATCTTAGCCTTTATCTTGTCACCTACTTTGTATTTCTCTTCGAGATTTGCTGAAGGCTCATCTGAAAGCTCAGATACGTGGATAAGGCCATCGAGATCCTTAGCAAACTCTATAAAGATGCCAAAGCTAGCTATTTTAGTGATTACTCCCTCTATAGCGGTATTTACGGGATAATCTTCTACATACTTGGGCCATGGATCATCTGTAAGCTGTTTTATGCCAAGAGCTATCTTCATATTTTCCTGGTCAACGGAGATAATAATAGCTTCTACCTTTTGCCCCTTTTTTAATACCTCAGAAGGATGAGATATCTTCTTTGTCCAGGATATATCTGAAACATGAACTAAGCCATCTATGTTCTCATCAAGCTCCACAAAAGCTCCATAATCAGTCAGATTCTTTATCTTTCCTTTTATGTGTGAGCCTTCCGGATATTTTACAGGTGCGTCAAGCCATGGATTTGCCTCAAGCTGCTTAAGGCCTAATGATATCTTCTGGTTTGGCATATCCGTAGAAAGAACAAGCGCCTCAACAATATCGCCGATAGCAAGCACTTCTGAGGGGTGATTGATCCGTTTTGTCCATGATATTTCTGATATATGGATTAGGCCCTCTATGCCTTTCTCAAGCTCTATAAAGGCCCCATAAGGAACTAGATTTACTACCTTACCCTTTATATTGGACCCAACTGGATATTTTGACTCAACTTCTTTCCATGGATTCGGGGTTTTTTGTTTAAGGCCCAAGGATACCTTCATATTCTTCTTATCGAAGTCGAGAACAATAACCTCAACATCATCGCCAACCGCCAGGACCTCGGAAGGGTGGCTTATTCTGCCCCAACTCATATCTGTTATATGCAATAAGCCGTCAATCCCGCCAAGACTTATAAAGGCACCGAAATCTGTTATATTCTTAACAATGCCTTTCCTCATTTGATCTTTTTCCAGCTCCTCGAGTATCTGCTGTTTTTGTAGCGCTCTTTCCTGCGCAAGCACTTCCTTTCTGGAAACAACTATATTTTTACGTGGCTTATTGATCTTTATTATCTTATAGTCAACTTCTTTGCCAAGCAGGCTATTTAGATCTATCGGACCTCTCAATGTTGATTGACTAGCAGGTAAAAAAGCCTCAACGCCTATATCAACCATGACACCGCCTTTTACCTTGCGCATGGCTTTTCCTTTTATTACGTCTCCTTCATTGTAATTATTGAGGATCCTTTCCCAGCCCGCTATCTTTTCTGCCTTATTCTTTGAAAGGACAACCATGCCATTCTCATCTTCAACTGACTCAAGCAGCACATCGATCTCATCTCCAACATTTACATTTTCGGATCCGCCAAATTCTTCAAGAGGTATAAGCCCTTCGGACTTATAACCTATGTCTATCACCGCGTCTCTTTTACTTATAGCTATTACCTTACCTTTTATTATCTCACCTTCTTTTAGATTCTTTATGCTCTGATAGTACGCCTCCTCAAAAGAACCCGGCTTTACACCATCCTGTGTCACTTCCAGATTTTCCTTATCCTCGATATTATTTTCCAACATATTACTAGTTCCTCCTTGCTATATTATTTTTTTTAGTTTTGTTACCACTTTTTCTACAATATCCGCAGGCGTAGAGGCACCGCTTACTACACCTACGAGAGATTGGGGCTTAATCCATGAAGGCCTTAGCTCCTTAGCTGTTTCAATATGGTATGTCTTCGCGCCCTGCTCTCTGCATATCTGAGCAAGATGCCTGGTGTTAGCACTTATCTTACCACCCACAACAAAGACTAAATCTACCCTCTTTGCCAGTCGCTTTGCCTCTGTCTGCCGCTGGACCACATCATTACATATTGTATCAAATATACGATATTCCAAACAATTAAGCTGTAATATCGACTCGACTATCCTGAAAAACCTGTCGCGGGAAAGCGTTGTCTGAGCAACAACCGCTATTTTGTTATTCTTAAAGCTCAACCTCTTCAGATCAGTCACTCTTGTCGCTACCAAGGCACCTGAGCCCGCAACTTCAAGCAACGCCTTCACCTCAGGGTGGTTCTTTTCCCCTATGATAATAATCTTGTAGCTTTCCTTTTTGAGCCTTGTAACTATCGTATGCGAACGTTTAACAAAAGGACAGGTCGCATCAAGCATATCGATAGAAAGTTCATGAGCATCTTCCTTTAAGCGAGGTGATATTCCGTGCGATCGTATAATAAGACATGAACCTCTTGCTCTTTTTATATCAGAAATTACCTCAAGCCCCCTACTAGAGAGGTCATTAACAACAGAAGGGTTATGAATTATAGGCCCAAGCGAATATGCCCTCTTGTGCTTTTTCAGGAACTTTTCTGCTGAACCGACAGCGCGCTTTACACCAAAACAAAAACCTGTGTGGCTTGCTTTTACTATCTTTCCTCGCTTCTCCTTCAAGAACTACCATCTCCTTCTATGCCCTAAGATTTAGAACTCAGAACTCGAGTACTAGAATATAAAACTACTTTATATGCCCCATAATCTTATCAACGACTTCATTAATATTAAGATGCGTAGTATCAATATAAACAGCGTCATCGGCTCTTAACAAAGGCGCTATTTCACGCGTCATATCTTTTCGGTCTCTTACTTTAATATCTCTGTCAATCTCCTCAAGTAAAACATTCTGGCCCTTTTCCAACATTTCTTTATATCTTCTGCTTACTCTTTCATCAGAATGCGCATCCAGATAAAACTTGTACCTTGCCTTAGGAAATACGATCGTACCGATATCTCGTCCTTCAAAGACACATCTGCCGCGCTTGCCTATCCTGCGCTGGTTCTGCTTCATAATTTCCCTTACACCGCCAACTTTGGCTATATACGCGACCTTCTTTGTAAGCTGAGGAGTTCTTATAAAAGATGAGACATCTTCATTATCAAGCATTACTTCTATTTCATTAGCAGCATTCTGCCTAATATCCAACTCGGTATCTTTCGCCAATGAGATCAAGGCTTCTTCGTTATTCAGGTCAAGCCCCTCTTTTAGTGCCTTAAGCGTAAATGCGCGATACATAGCACCTGTATCTATATAATCAAACTCGAGCTTTTTAGATAAGAGCTTTGCTATAGTACTCTTTCCTGAACCTGCTGGGCCGTCGATAGCTACTATGTCATCCAAGCGTGTCTCTCTTTCTTTTTGCCGATACGACTCTCTTAATCAAGGCTGTTCTCCGTTTTCTAATTATATCATTCTTAAAAGCGTTAAGATTCTTCTGAAAAGATGCAACGGATCTTAACAGGCTCTCTTGATTTTGCATAAAAATCTCTTCCCACATGCGCGGATTACTTTTTGCGATCCTAGTGACATCTTTGAAACCGGTCCCTGCCATCTTAAGCTCTTTTAATGAGACACTGCTGCAAAGCGCATAAGCTAGAATATGTGGTAAATGACTTATATTAGCCACTATATCATCATGAAGTTTTGGACTCATTATCTTCACTTGTGCGCCCATATCCTTCCAAAGATTTTTTACTCTTAGAAGGGCTTTTTTATCCGTACGCGTCGTAGGGGTTATCATGCAAACGCTACCCGCAAAAAGTTCAGCGTCACTTGAAGAGACTCCGGTAGCCTCTGAACCGGCTATGGGATGTGTCCCCACAAAAAATATACCTTTAGGCAAACAACTCTCAGCGCCCCTAACTATGCCCTGCTTCGTACTATTTACATCTATTACAATGGCCCCTTTTTCCGCATATTTCGCTATCTCGTTTATTTTTTGCCCTACCTTATCAACGGGCGTTGCGACAATAATCAAGTCTGCGCCCTTAATACCATCCTTCAAATTTAACGTACCCATATCAATAGCGCTCTTTTTTAGAGCCTTATCGATCGAGATCCGCCTCCTGCCTATGCCTATAACCTTATGCGCCAATCTATTTTTGCGTGCTGCCAATCCGATTGAACCACCTATAAGGCCTACGCCGATTATTGCTATTCTTTTAAACATTGGTCTCATTTAGTTGTAAGTTGTAAGTTGTAAGAATTAAAAGATTAAGCTTAAAACATACCGCTTAATCCTTTAATTATATATCTCTACTAACTGCTTTAGCTACCGATTTTAAATCTTTCATCATACCTGCAAACTTTGCGGGAAGCAAAGACTGCTCGCCATCTGAAAAAGCCTCTTCTGGCTTTGAGTGCACTTCAATCATCAGTCCATCGGCTCCACCGGCAACTGCCGCCTTTGCTACCGGGCTTACAAGGCCCCATTTACCTGTCGCATGGCTCGGATCCGCGATGACCGGCAGGTGACTAAGTTTTTTTACAAGGGCTATCGCGCTTATATCCATGGTAAATCTTGTCGCATCTTCAAATGTCCTGATGCCTCTTTCACACAATACTACATTAAAATTGCCGTTTGACAATATATATTCCGCTGACATAAGCCATTCCTTAACAGTAGACATCATGCCCCTCTTAAGTAAGATAGGCTTCTTTGATAATCCTACCTCTTTTAAGAGATTAAAATTTTGCATGTTCCTGGCGCCTATCTGTATCATATCCGAATAGCGTTCAACAACATCTAAGTCCCTTATATCCATAAGCTCTGTCACGACAGGGAGGCCTTCTTCTTTTCCTGCCTGCTGAAGATACTTCAATCCCTCCTCGCCTAACCCCTGAAAAGCATACGGAGATGTCCTTGGCTTAAAAGCGCCCCCTCTTAAAATATTAGCGCCTGACTTTTTAACCGCCTTAGCTATCTTGAAAAGCATGTCGCAGTTTTCAATAGAACAAGGCCCTGCCATAACAGCAAGATGGCGCGAACCTATCCTTACCTTGCCCACAGAGACTACTGTCTTCTCATGTTTGAACTCTCGTGAAACCAACTTATAAGGCGACATAATGGCCATGACCTTTTCAACACCGGGGAAGACCCCCATCGGCTGCGCCCTTAGTATGCCTTCCTCACCGATCGCGCCTATTATCGTTCGTTCGATGCCACGTGATATCATCGGCTTTAAGCCCAGCTTCTTAAGCTTTGTCGTAACATGTTTTATCTGTTTTTCAGTAGCACTTTGCTTAAATACTATAATCATTATTTTCTCTCCTGCCTTATATAATAATCTCTTTAAAAGCCGCTATGAACTTTCTGTTCTCCCTCATAGTACCGATTGTAACTCTGACTAACTTATTCATCCCATATGGCCTCATATCCCTTACGATAATACCATTGGGCAAAAGTCCGGAAAAAATCTCTGTGCTACTCATAGGCTTATATGAAAAAAGTATAAAATTCGCCGGTGTCTCCACTATATCGCAACCAATATCTTTCAGGTTTTTAATCAGAAACTTCTTACCCTGTTTCGTTAGAACCTTTGTCTTTGTTATATGGCTGGTATCATCCAGCGCGGCCAATGCCGCTACCTGCGCTAGCATGTTTACGTTAAAAGGCTGTGATGCCCTCTCCATCCAGGAAGCTATTTTCTTATTTGTTAACGCATAACCTATCCTCAAGCCCGCAAGCCCGTATGCCTTTGAGAAGGTTCTAAGTATAATTACATTCTCGCATTTTGCATAAATTAGAGTATCTGTATAATCACTCGACGCTATAAGCTCCCTGTATGCTTCATCAAGCACAATTATTACATCCTTAGGGCATCTCTTTATAAGGCCACTTAATTCTTTTCCGGGTAAATACGCGCCTGTTGGATTATCGGGGTTTCCAAGAAATATAATCTTTGTATTCTTATTTATAGCAGCCAGAATGCTATCTGTATTATACTTAAAAACCGATATGCCCGAAGAAGCGGCTTCTCTCTTAACAGGGATCTCAACCACCTTTGCCCCTCTTGTTTTAGTAATTATCTCATACTCCAAAAAAGCGGGCTTTGATATAATCACTTCATCTTTCTCATCCAGGAAAGCCTTTGTTATAATATCAATGATCTCATCAGAGCCATTACCCATAACTATATTTTCACTGGGCAAGCCTAATTTTTTACCAAGTTTTCTCTTAAGATAAAAACACCCGCCATCGGGATAACGGTTAAGTTTTTTTAACTCCTTTTTCACAGCTGCTATGGCTTTAGGTGAAGGGCCTATCGGGTTTTCGTTTGAGGCAAGTTTTGTTATATCCTTTAGCGGGATATTAAACTCACGCTGTAATTCCTCTATAGGCTTGCCCGGCTGGTAAGGGGTTAATCTGCTTATGTTTTTTCGTGGTAATATCTTATTATTCATAATTATTTTAGCCTTAGTAAGGATTGCAATTATTGCGCTATCTCGCTTCCGGATATGAGCCCAAAACCTTTAAGAAGCTGCAACTCTTCTTAAGTTGCTGCAACGCTTTGGCTACTTTTTTATCAGCGATATGGCCCTGCATATCGACAAAAAAGTAATATCGCCATGCCTTCTTTTTTGATGGCCTTGACTCTATCTTTGTAAGATTGATGCCATTCTTTTTAAACGGGACAAGCGCATTGTGTAATGCGCCGGATTTATCCTTCATCGAAAAAAGTACCGATGTCTTGTCTCTGCCCGTACGTCTCTCATCCTGTTTGCCTATTATAAGCAGGCGCGTTATGTTATGCGATGAATCCTCAATAGAGCGCGCCAATATATTTAATCCGTATCTTTCCGCAGCCAGATTGCTTGCAATAGCCGCACGGTTCCTCCCCAATGTAGCATACATAGCCGCAATTGTAGTGCTTGTTACAGGTACTAACTTTGCCTTGGGCATATTCTTCTCAAGCCAATTTCTGCATTGGGCAAAGACCTGTTGATGAGAATAGATTGTTTTTATTGAGGACACCTTCTTTAGTTTGCTTACAAGATTATGATGTATAGGCAGATATGCTTCCGAACATATCTTAAGATTAGAGTCAACAAACATATCCAAGGTATGGTTAACAGCGCCCTCTGTAGAATTTTCAATAGGCACTACTCCATAGCTTGCTCTGTCCCTCTCGACCTCTGTAAAAACATCTTTTATGCTGTCACATTCAAGATATTCCAATGAATGCCCGAATTTTTTAAGCGCAGCAATATGCGTAAAGGTAGCTTCCGGGCCAAGATAAGCAATCTTATAAGTGGTTTGCAAAGCAAGTGAACCAGACATGATCTCTCTATAAACAGCCTCAATAGTTTTATCAAGTAACGGCCCCTTCCCCTTATTTAACCTTATTAATCTTCCATAAACTTGCCTTTCACGTGTAGGTGAAAATTTTGGCTTTGCACTTTCTGACTTAATTTTTCCTACATCAATGCTTAATTGAGCGCGGTCATTAAGGTGTTTTAGAATCTCGTTATCAATCTTGTCTATCTTGTTCCGCAGTGTCTTTAATTTTTTCATTTTTCTTGACCTCCGTTTCTGTTGAGGCGTAATTTTTATCCGATAATATTAGATTTGCTGACTCAGTCTTCTTGAACTCCAGGTCAGCGGCCTTAAATTCTGACAGGACAGGGAGCTCCTCAATAGAATTCAATCCAAAATATTGCAAAAATAATGGGGTGGTCCCATAAAGAAAAGGCTTACCCACAACATCCTTTTTACCTACTATCTTAATAAAGCCTTTTTGCTGTAAATTACCAATAACACCATCTACGCTTACTCCTCGAACAAACTCTATATCAGCCTTTGTAACAGGTTGCCGATACGCTATTATAGCGATCGTTTCCAGGCTAGGGCCTGTAAGATAATTACTCTGCTTAATATTGTATAATTTTTTCAGCCATCTACCATAAACAGGGCTTGTTACAAACTGGAACCCACCCGCTACTTCAGTAATATCAAAACTTCTTTGACTGCCTGAATATTCCTGCTTAAGCTCATTAACAAGTTTCCTGATAACCCTGGTATCGACATCGCCTATTATATCTTTTATTTGACGTACCGCCAAAGGCTTATCACTTGCGAATATAAGCGCCTCTACAACCCTCTTTAATGACTCTTCATCTTGCTCTGCAAGGGGAGGATCAGACTTCTTGAGGCTAGTCGCTTCCTGCGCTGGACCCTGTTGATGAGGCTGTTCCTCTATCCGCTCTTTCTTGTCCTTCAAGATCTGAACCTGTGTTTGGTCTGAGCCCTGAGACTCTACCTTCGACTTGTCCTGGTCATTTTTCTGACTGCTCTGTTCTGCATTGTTCTGTTCCGGCATCTTTTACCTCTTCTATCTTTGGTGGTACAATTCTTTCTGAATTCCTGATTACCTTAATATCGCCAAAGACCTTATCCTGTTTTACAAGTATTTCTTTCATCCTTATCAGCTCAAGTAACGCAAGAAATGTCGCTATAATATCAATTTTATTCCTTACCTTGCCAAACAACTCTAAAAAATATATAACCGGTTTTTTTACTAGAATATGGAATATCTCATGTATTTTCTCTGATACAGTTACTTCATCCTTTATAACTTCATAAAACTTATTTTTCGGAACTTCTTTCAGCACCTTTGAGAACGCGGATAGCAAATCAAATATACTGGCCTCAAAATAGAGCTCATCTTCTCCAGCACTATCATCTATAGGTTGTCTTGTACCTGGCCTTGAAAAGACTTCCTTCTGCTCTGCCTCTCTAGCCTTGAGCTGCTCCGCCGCCTCTTTAAACTTTCTGTATTCAAGCAGCTTCTTAACAAGCTCGTCGCGTGGGTCCTCCTCATGCTTCTCTTCCTCTGTCTCATCCTGCGGAAGAAGCATCTTACTCTTTATATGCATAAGTGTTGCTGCCATTACCAAGAACTCGCCGGCTATATCAAGGTCAAGCATACGCATAAGCTCCATATACTGGAGATACTGCTCTGTTATCTTAGCTATCGGGATGTCTTCTATACTAAACTCATCCCTTTTGATAAGATAGAGCAAGAGATCTAATGGCCCTTCAAAAATCTCCAGGTTAACCTTATATGTCATCTTATTCTCATAGCCTTATAAACCTCAGCCATTGTTAAGCTGGTAATCTGGGACGCCTTCTGCATGCCTACTTTTAAAATTCCTTCTAAGTATGCCTTATCTTTCAGCAAAGAAGTCCGTTTCTGCTTGAAAGGTAAGAGATATTCAATAACCCTGTCTGCAAGGCGCTTCTTACACTCCGTGCATCCTAATTCCGCGGTCTTGCACCAATGATCCGCGTCCTGGACTAGATCTTTGGCAAATATCTTGTAATAACTAAATACATTACATATATCAGGATGCCCCTTATCAGAGAGCCTTATGCGACTAGGGTCTGTAATCATAGAAGATATCTTTTTTCTTATTACATCTTCTGAATCACCAAGCGCTATAAAATTGCCATAACTCTTGCTCATCTTGCGGTTATCTGTACCTAAAAGTTTTGGAACGTCAGTTAAAAGCGCTTCAGGCTCGGGAAATATTCGCTTGTGCATATTATTAAAACAGCGCGCTATCTCACGTGTAAGCTCAAGATGTACCATTTGATCTACGCCTATAGGCACAACAGACGCTTTATAAGCCAGGATATCCGCTGCCTGTAATACAGGGTAGCCTAAAAAACCATATGTTGTAAGATCCCGCGTTTTTACTTCTCTTAATTGCTCCTTATATGTTGGGCATCTCTCGAGCCATGAAAGAGGCACCATATCTGATAGGACCATAAATAGCTCTATATGTTCCTTAACGTGTGATTGGACAAAGATAGTCGACTTTTCCGGATCAATACCAGTTGCGAGCCAGTCCGCTACCATTTCCATAATATAGTCCTTCATGGAGCCTGGATCCTTATATTCACTCATCAACGCGTGCCAGTCCGCTACCATATAATAACATTCGTAGTTATCCTGCAGGCTCTTCCAATTAGTCAGCGCCCCCAAGAGATGCCCCAGATGCATAGGACCTGTAGGCCGCATACCACTTAGTAAACGTTTTTTCATATCTTCGATTTTTGGTTTTAGACGTTAGGTATTCAGTAATTTTTTATTGCGCTAAAGATTTTAACGACATACGCAATACCGAATTATAGTTTTCTTGCGGTCTTCTCTATCTCAAAGCAGTCTATTATATCATTGTTTTTTACGCTGTTAAAGCCTTCCAGCTTAACGCCGCATTCAAACCCCTCTGCCACTTCCTTTACATCCTCTTTAAAGCGTTTTAAAGAGGCGATCTTGCCTTTATATATTGCTTCACCATCCCTTATTAAGCGACAATTCATGTTCCTTAAGACCTTACCCTTTTGAATGACAGAACCTGCCACAATGCCTGATTTTGAGAGCTTCAATACTGCTTTTACTAGGATTCGAGCGCAAAATACCTCTTTTACATCCGGCTCAAGTAAACCCTCCATTGCCGCTCTTATATCAGAGACCGCTTCATATATAATATTGTAAAGTCGTATATCAACATGCTCTGCCTTGCCTGCTCTTTCTCCCTCAGGGGTCTTGCGCACATGAAAACCTATTACAATCGCATTGGACGCAGCCGCAAGCAATATATCGGATTCATTAATATCACCTACACCCTTATGTATTACATTCAAACCCATACTTTTTGTACCGAGCTTAATCAGAGAATCAGCTATAGCCTCCAATGATCCCCTAACATCGGCCTTCAAGATAACCTTTAGCTCTTTTATCTTGCCCTTTTTCATCTCTGAATAGAGGTCCTCAAGGGTAATCCTCTGAACAACAGAGGCGTCTTCTTCCTTGCGTTTCTGCAAGCGGGTTGAACATATCTCTTTTGCCTTCTTTTCATCAGGGACAACCATAAATAGCTCACCTGCTTGCGGTACCCCATTTAGCCCTAATATTTCAACGGGCTTTGATGGCGGGGCATCCTTTATGCGGTGTATCTTATCATCCAAAAGCGCGCGGACCTTTCCGTAGTAAGGCCCAACAACTACTATGTCTCCTTGACGCAACGTACCGTTTTGCACAAGCATTGTTGCTATCGGGCCACCACCCTTTGAGATCTTCGCTTCAACAACTACACCCTTTGCGGGTTTGCTGGGATTAGCCTTTAACTCGAGCATTTCCGCCTCAAGAATTATCATCTCAAGAAGATGGTCTACCCCTTGCCCTGTCTTCGCTGAAACATCCGCTGTAATAGTCTTGCCACCCCAATCTTCCGGAAGAAGGTCGATTTCAGCAAGCTGCTTCTTTACCCTATCAATATCGACATCCGGCTTGTCTACTTTATTTATCGCGACAATAATTGGTACATCAGCGGCACGCGAATGATCAATAGCCTCTATAGTCTGTGGCATAAGGCCATCATCAGCAGCAACGACAAGGACAACTATATCCGTAGCGCTTGCCCCTCTTGCTCTCATAGCGGTAAAAGCTTCGTGACCGGGAGTATCAAGAAAACTAATGCTTCCCTTGTTAAGAATAACTTCGTAAGCGCCAATGTGCTGAGTAATGCCTCCTGTCTCCTGATCTGTTACTTTCGTTTTTCTTATATAATCCAAAAGAGATGTCTTCCCATGATCGACATGTCCCATAAAAGTTACTACTGGTGGGCGTTGGCTTAAAACCCCCTCATCCTTTTCTTCCTCGAAATGTATAGACAGAGACTCTTCTTCTACAGTCGGTAACTTCTCAAGCTGGTAACTAAACTTCTCGGCGATAACCTTCGCGTCATCTTCACCGATTAACTGATTTATATTGGCGAAAACCTTTATAGCCATCAGCTCTTTTATCACAAGGCTTGCCCCGATAGCCATTTTTTGCGCAAGATCTTTAACAATAATCGGGAATCTAACCTCTAAAATCTTAAGGCCTGTTTTGGACTCAGTCTTCTCCGGGGCTGACTTCTCTGCTTCGGTAGGTTTTATAGGGGTCTCTGCCTTTTTAATAGGATCGAGCTTTGGCTGAATCTTTTTCGCAGTCTCAACAACCTTCTGCCTACGCCTTGTAGGCTTTTCTGTTGTTGACTTTTTTACCACAGACTTTTTTGCAGTGGCTTTTTTCTTAGTAGTTGCAGCTGAGGTCTTTGTCTTTGCAGCTCGTGTCTTTTTTTCTTTTGTCGGCTTATCAGCCGCAGGCTTTGATTTTTTAACTGAAACACCCTGTTTTATCTTCTCTATATCCAAGGAGGGCTTCTTCTTAGCAAGCGCCTTTAATACCTTGTCAAGCTCCGCAATCGACAATGATGCCTGGGCAGACTTGGCGGTTATGCCAAGCTTAATGATCTGTATTAGCAGTACCTTTGACGGCATCTTTATCTTTTTTGCAAGTTCTGATATTTTCAAAGACTCCTCCTTATTCCATCAACTCTTTAGCGGATTCTAGGATCTTCTCCGCTGTTTTTTTACCGATCCCTTTTATGCTAATGAGATCTTCAAATTTCGCATTTGCGATATCCTCAATCTCCTTAAAACCTGCTTTAATAAGGAGGCCTTCCGCCTTTTCACCAACACCGGGCAAGTCAGTTATAGACAGGGCTGATTCCTCTTTGGCTTTCTTCTTATCGCTCGCGTCAGAATTACTTCTAATGTCGATCTCGAAACCCACCAATTTTGAAGCAAGTTTCACGTTTTGCCCATGCCTGCCGATAGCTAGAGAAAGCTGATCATCTTCAACTATAACCTCTGCTTTCTTTTGCTCAACATCAATCTTGATAGTAGCGATCTCAGCGGGAGAAAGCGCTCCTTTTATATATTCCTGAATATCTTCGCTATAACGAACAATATCTATCTTTTCTCCCTGGAGTTCACCTACAATATTTTTTACACGCTGCCCTCTCATGCCAACACAAGCACCTACGGAATCTACCTTTGTGTCCTTTGACAGCACTGCTATCTTAGTACGATCTCCTGGCTCCCGCGCTATTGATTTTATCTCTACGATGCCGTCGCCTATCTCAGGTATCTCAAGTTCAAAGAGCTTCTTAACCATGCCAACATCTTTTCGTGAAAGCAATATACATGATCCCTTAGGCGTTCTCTCTACGTCTACAACAAACGCCTTTATCCGTTCACCCTGCTTGTAACGCTCCCGGGGAAGCAACTCTGATCTTGGTAATAACGCCTCCGCTTTGCCAAGATCTACAATAATATTACCTTTATCAAAGCGGTGGACACCACCTGTAACAATAGTGCCTTTCCTGGTATGGAACTCCGCAAAAATAACATCCCTCTCCGCTTCACGTATCTTTTGAATAATTACCTGCTTTGCGGTTTGTGCCGCAATTCTGCCAAATTCCGCTGACTTGATCTCTTTATCGCCGGCAAAGACCTTAATAGCGCCTGTTTCAGTATCCATCTTAACATTGATCTCATCTTCGTCGCTCTGGCCTATCACTTTACGTGCAGCACTCACTAAGGCACTTTCAACCGCCTCTATAAGGATCTCCTTGCTAATCCCTTTCTCGCGCTCTATGTGCTCTAACACTGATAATAATTCACCATTGTTCATAACAAGACTCCTATAATCCGCGAGGAACCTTCTGGTCTCAAATTCCTGGATAGCGGTTTCTCCCTCTCAATATGCTCTAACACTGATAGTAGTTCACCATTCATTATATTGCTCCTTGCACTGATAATAGCTCATTTTTAATCAAATTTTAAGTTTTGCCTTATCTATTGAGGCATAACTTATTACATACTGCCTATTATTGATATCTAGTATCTCCACCTCATCTTTGCCTGCACGTTCTATCTTGCCGCTAATAAGGCTCTGACCGTCTACATTCTCAGAAAGCCAGATATCTACGATCTTTCCCTCTAGCCTCTTAAAATCACTTTCCGCTTTAAAGGGCCTATCGATTCCAGGAGATGAAACCTCCACAAAAAATCTCCCGGATACGAACTCTTTGTCCTCTATATGCCTTCTCAACCTTTTGTTGAGCCTTGTACATTCACCTATAGTAATACCGCCTGGCTTATCTACCAACAGGCTAAATGTAAAGATCTCGCCTGCCTTCTTAAGCGAAATATCAACAATATCTATGCCCATATCTATTATTATAGGCTGAATATCTAATTTAAACTTCCTTAATGTGTCATTGACCTGCATGGAATAAAAAAGCGGGTAAACAGACGTCAACCCACTTGCATTCTCCTTTCACTCCATAATAAATTTGTTAAAAGATTATATAATATCCTTGCTAATATTGTCAAGCACTTTTTCCTCATTCACAGTGCGGCGAACAAGAGATAGCTTTATTTTATAGTTGACTCGAATAAGTATTTTATACAAACTACGGCTTTGGGGTAGTTGGAACAGAACCTCTTTCTTGCGAGCGGGCATGGTTTTGCCCGATATTACGTATCTGCAAAGAGCGAGCAAGAAAATGGAGTGAGCAAACCTCGCTGGGGTTTGCGAACGTTTCTGTGAAAACTTACCCCAAAGCCGTAGTTTGAAAAATTTACCAGGGCGGTTTTTAGCAAAGTCTGTTGTTAGCATAAAGGGTTCTTCTGCATTTGCACAGTAGCGTTAAATTTTCCGCGCTTTGAGGTGATTAGAGCAGGGCCTTTTCGTTGCGAATGGCATGCCTGCCTGCCGGCAGGCAGGATTCTTCCACGATATCTTAGTTGTCTGAATGAGAAACAAAGTGGAGAGAGGAAACCGCTAAATAGGGGTTTAAAGCAAGTGAAGTTCCTCGCGACTGATATATTACAGTTAGAGCGAGAAATCACGCTGGGATTTCCGAACGCTCCTGCGTAAATTACCACAAAGTGCGGAATTATTTTATATTTTGAGAATTGATTAACAAATAACGTTATCCAAGGAGTTCTTGTATTGCGGGTAAGATTTCATCCAGATGGCATTCGGTTTTTACGCCTGTCTTGCGGATCTTTATCTCTGCAACTGATTTTTGGAGAGATTTTGAACCTATCACAACCTGCAACGGTATCCCTATAAGGTCAGCATCTTTAAATTTTATACCAGGGCTTATATCTCTGTCATCAAAAAGCACCTCCACGCCGTCATTCAAGAGCTGCTTATACAGTTTTTCAGCCTCTTTTATCACTTTCTCGTCATTCGTATTTAACGCTAAGATCAATATTTTGTACGGCGCTATATTTACCGGCCATATAATACCATCTTTATCATTGCTCTGCTCTATGGCTGCCGCGATAATCCTATTGACACCTATGCCATAACAGCCCATGATCAAGGGCTTCTCTTTCCCGTCAGAATCCAGAAATCTTGCCTTCATGCTATCGGAATATTTTGTACCGAGTTTAAATACATGCCCTATCTCTATTGCCCTTTTTAGGCCTACAGGCTTAGAACATTTGGAACAGGCGTCTCCCTGGACTACATACCGTATATCAAAGGTCTCTTTTATCTCAAAATCACGCCCTAGAACAATATTTAAAAGATGTTTATCTTTCTTATTGGCCCCTGCAACTCCGCCTGCGATACCTGCTACAGCATGATCCGCGATAATGTCTATATCTTTAAGTCCGCAAGGGCCGGAAAAACCCAATGGTCCGCCCGTAACCTTGAGTATTGTCTTCTCATCAGCCAAAACAAGCTTTTTTGTGCCTATAGCAGCGGCCAACTTCGCCTCGTTTACATCATGATCTCCTCTTACTAATACCGCCACAGGGGCCTTATCCGCAACATATATAAGCGTCTTTATCATGAATTCCTGACTGCATTTCAGGAATTCCGATACTTTTTCAATTGTAGTAACACCCGGAGTGTCTACCTCTTTTATATTCGGTATTTCATCCTTTGTCTTTCCCCTCCAAATATTAGGCTTGCTACACCTTGCTCTCGCAAGGCTACTCTTATAACCACAACTATCACAAACCACAACCATATTTTCGCCACTTTCAGATAAGACCATAAATTCCGCTGATTCGCTACCACCCATAAACCCTGTATCAGCCTCAACCGGTATTACATCAAGCCCGCAGGATTCAAATATACGTTTATAGCAATCCAGCATTATCTTATAACTTTTATCAAGGCCCGCGTTATTACAGTCAAAGCTATAAGCATCCTTCATAATAAATTCCTTGCTTCGTATAACACCAAAACGGGGGCGAGGTTCATCTCTCAATTTTGTCTGTATCTGGTATACCGTCTTTGGCATATCTTTATATGAACGTATATGATTTCTTGCTATATCCGTAACAACTTCTTCGTGTGTAGGGGCTATAACCATCTCCCTGCCTGTACGATCATTAAATTTAACAAGCTCATCCCCTATAATATCGTATCTGCCTGTCTCGTGCCACAATTGGGCAGGTTGCAACGCAGGCATAAGCATTTCAAGGGCACCCGTCTTATCCATCTCATTGCGTATAATAGTTGCTACTTTCTTAAGAACCCTCACTCCCAGAGGAAGATAGGAATACGCCCCTGCCGTAAGTTTACGCACAAGGCCTGCGCGTACCATAAGCTTATGGCTAATAGCCTCCGCATCAGCGGGATTCTCTTTTACCGTTGGTATAAAAGCCCTTGAATATCTCATTATCTCACCTATATAATTAACTCGTGATACTGAATACTAGACACTAGATGCTGGAAACACATTCTTAATTCTCATGTCTTAATAATAATAGCAATTCGTTAACCGCGTCTTTTGCTTTTATCTTTCTAATAACCTTGCCCTTTTTAAATAGCATACCAGATTTTTTTCCAAAAGCAATGCCTATATCCGATTCTTTAGCTTCTCCCGGGCCATTAACTTCACACCCCATTATCGCTATCTGTGATCTCTTATCAGGCATACACTGCGAATTTTCACGTACAAGCCTTTTCTTAAACTCTCTGACCATCTTTATCAGATCAACCTGGCAACGGCCACAGGTAGGGCATGATATGACATCGTGCTTAAAATACCTTTTTCCTAATGCCTGTAAAATTTCTTTACCGATAAAGACTTCTTCAATAGGATCACCTGTCAGCGAAACCCTTATGGTATCACCTATCCCCTCAGACAATAACGCGCCTATGCCGATAGAGGATTTTATCAATGCCTCGGTCCCCTCTCCTGTCGCGGTAACTCCGAGATGAAGCGGGTATCGGCAAAGCAAGGACATTTTCCTGTACGCGGCGATAGTAGTTACGACATCTGAAGCCTTTAGAGAGATCATGGTATCGTAAAATCGTTCTTTTTCAAAAATCTTAATATACTTTAACGCGGCCTCGACCATATTATCGGCAACCGACTTTGAATTTTTAAATTTTGGCAAGGAACCGGAATTAACTCCGATCCTTATTGGCATCTTTTTATTTTTACATGCCGCGATTATACACTTTACTTGGGTTACCTTATATATATTCCCCGGGTTTATTCGTATACCATCTACTCCTGATTCTATGGCTAAAAGCGCGAGCCTATAATCAAAATGTATATCCGCTTCAACAGGTATTTTCGCCTTACTCTTAATCCTGGCAAGCGCCCCGGCTGAATCAGCATCTCTTACAGCTATCCTTACGATCTCGCAACCCGATCTCTCCAATGCCCTTATCTGCCTTAAAGTAGCGGCAACATCCCTTGTATCGGTATTTGTCATCGACTGTATAGAGATAGGCGCATCATTACCGATCTTGACATCGCCTAACCTTATCTGTCTGGTCTTTCTTATCATCGCTTAAGAACCCATAAGGATATATCGTTCCACGTAACCAGCAAAAAGAAAGATATTATCAATATAACAGCTATATACTGGATAATCTCCTGAACCTTTGCACTAAGAGGGCGTCTTCTTATCTTCTCAATGCCAAGAAAAAATATATGCCCGCCATCAAGAACAGGAAACGGCAGGAGATTAAATATAGCAAGCGCGAGATTAATATGCGCAACAAGGTAAATGAGGTAGACAAACCCTACCTTTATCGCTTTTCCCAAAATAACAGCTATGCCCACAGGCCCTGTGGCAGAACCTTTAAGCGCTATCTTTCCTGTTATAAGGTACCACATAAACTTATATGTTAAGGCGGCATTCGTAAATGTCTGGCGAGTGCCTGCAAGCAGGTGTTTAACAGGGCCACCTTTTAACACTGCTACATCTCCAAAATAGCCGATACCTATCTTTGCCTTTTTTATTTCTCTCCCAAATATCCCCTTTGACTCCAGTATTTCCGGTACGATCGTTACTTCGGAGATAACTCCATCTCTATCTATCGCTATTTTTAATGGCCTTGCGCTGTAATCCTTTGATACAAGATCAAGTATCTGATACCAGTACCTTATCTCTTTGCCGTCAATAGCAATGATCTTATCACCTGTCTCCATGCCGGATCTATATGCCGGCATATCCTTTACAACCGCGCCTATTCTCGAAGTGGGAACGATAAAAGAGAATATCAGAAAAGCAAAGATAAAATTTACCGCGGCACCTGCGAATATTATCCAGAATCTCCTACCCGGAGGTTGGCCAAAAAATTCCTGTCTATTGGCTGATGGCTTATCCGTTAGATCGTCCCCTAACATCTTGACATAACCGCCAAATGGGATAAGGCATATCGCGTACTCTGTATCACCAAATTTTTTTGATAGCAATACCTTGCCAAGGCCCAAGGCAAACCTCTCTACCTTAACACCCATATAGCGTGCCATAAAAAAATGCCCAAGCTCATGGACTAGTATTACGACACTAAAAACAACAACGACTCCAATAACACTTAGCATACAAAACCCTTCTTGCGTTGTAACCGGAACTCGGGCCCCGCATAATCGATTATTACACGAGAACCAAGAACCGATAATAAAGTTTGGACTTCTTATTCGCTAACAAGCTATTAGCCCTGCATAGTTCTTTTAAGCGGTGTAAAAAACTTCTAATCTATACGCTAAAAGATATATCAGATAAACCGCGCGGATTCTTCTCTTGCCCATTTGTCTGATTCAAATATCTGATCAAGGGTAGGCGATTCTACATATCTGTGATTTAAGAGAACCTTTTCTATGATAGCGGGTATCTTCAAAAAACCTATCTTACCATTTAAGAACGCTCCTACAGCAACCTCATCCGCCGCGTTAAGCACCGCGGTAGCGGTACCGCCGATCTTCGCGGCTGCCATGGCTAATGACAAACAGGGATACTTCATGGTATCCGGTTGTGCAAAACCTAAGTTTTTAATATTTGCAAAATCTAATCTCGCAAACGGGGTTTCTTTCCTATTAGGATAAGTAAGCGCGTATTGAATAGGGAGCTTCATATCTGTTATGCCCAATTGGGCTATTACGCTTCCATCTATGAATTCACACATAGAATGTACCACCGCCTCAGGATGTATCAACAGTTTTATCCTGTCAATGGGGACATTAAAAAGATGATGGGCCTCGATTATCTCAAGGCCTTTATTCATAAGCGTTGCTGAATCTACAGTAATCTTTTTACCCATTTTCCATTTTGGATGCCTTAAGACCTGATCTACCTTGAGTCTTGAGAAATGAGCCTTTGGTGTCTTATGTAAAGAACCTCCGCTACCCGTAAGAAAAAGCTGGTTCACATCCGCGATCCTAGATGAATTTATGCACTGGAATATAGCGCTATGTTCACTATCGATCGGAACAAGTAAAAGTCCTTGTCTTTTTACTCTTTCCATAACTATGTCACCCGCCATAACGATAGACTCTTTATTGGCGAGGCATATATGTTTTTTTGCTTCTATTCCGGCGAGTAACGGATATATCGCCGCGGCCCCGGATATAGCTACAATAAGGATATCTACCTTACTGTGAGAGGCTATAATATTTAAGCCTTCCACTCCGGATAGGACCTTAAGGCCTCTCTTACTTAAAGACTTATCAAGCTTGTCTGATTTTTTAGGATTTACAACAGTGACATATGAGGGGTTATGTTTTCTTACTTGCTTTTCTAAAAGGCTTATATTGGAAAAAGACGAGAGCCCTATAACCTTAAAATGCTTCGGGAATGCCTCTATTACCTTGAGCGCGTTTATTCCTATGGAACCTGTTGAGCCAAGGATCGCTACATTCTTCATATCGTTTGAACCTATTGATTTAAAAAAACCTAGTATCTCTGTTAAGTTATGAGCCTCAAATAAAAATAAAATATCGGTGTAGTAAATATCAGGCTATCGATTAAATCCAGCATCCCGCCTAATCCGAGAAACAGAGAACCTGAATCCTTGACCTGGCAGTCTCTTTTTATTAAAGACTCAGACAGATCCCCCACCTGGCCCACCAGACTCAAAAGCAGGCCTATAGCGCATATATGTATAATCGAAACATCCGGCAATAATGACTTAAAACCGATAGCCACCATAAAGCTTACAACGCAGCCCGCTACAGCTCCTTCAATAGATTTCTTTGGACTTATCCTGGGTATTAATTGATGCTTTCCAAAAAATGTACCTATAAAATATGCCGCGATATCACCTGATTTTGTCACAAGAAGAAGGTAGAGCACCAAAAATCTGCCATCCATATTAAGGGGCGGCAGCATTCTAAGTTTAATAGCAAATGAGAATAACCATCCTATGTAAAATATACCAAAAAATGTAGTTGCTATGCCGACTAAGGCATATTCTGTTTTGCGTCTTGCGATCTGAAGCAGAAAGACACAAAAACATACCGCGGTGATAAGCACAAACTCCATCTCCGCACTGGATCTAAATTGCAAATAAGTTGTTATAGGAATAAGGCAACCTATAATAATACCAAAATATCGATATATAGGTATGCCTTTTTTAGAAACCATATTTAAAAATTCATAGAGCCCTAAACCTACTGCCGCTACAACTGCTATCGCGAATACCCATATAGGCAAAATGAATATAAGTAACCACAGGAATATAATCAATAACGCGGAATTTATTACCCTGTGCCCTAACATCTCCTGCCCCCAAAGCGCCTGTCACGCTTTTGATAATCACTTATTGCCTTAAAAAGTTCTTCTTTTCTAAAATCAGGCCAAAGAGTCTTTGTCACTATTATTTCAGCGTAAGATATCTGCCATAAAAGAAAATTGCTTACCCTAAACTCACCGCTTGTTCTTATAAGCAGATCTACATCAGGCAGCCCCTTTGTGTATAAATGATTGCTAAATAGCTCTTCATCAACATCATCAGGAGACAGCTCCCGCTGTATGGCCTTCTTTACAAGTTGTTTTGCGGCATCCGTTATCTCCTGCCTGCCACCATAATTCAATGCAAGGGTAAGGATCATCTTGGTATTCTTTGACGTCTTTTTGATGACATCAATAAGTTTACCCCTTACCTTTTCAGGGAGCTCATCAAGCCTGCCTATGGCATTTAATCTTATACCGTTATCCTGCATTTTTTTATATTTCTTGTTAAGATAAGCATAAAGAAGGTTCATAAGACCGCTTATTTCACTATCTGAACGCTTCCAGTTCTCAGTAGAAAAACTATAAAGCGTCAAGGCCTCGATGCCCAGCTCTACGCATTCCTGTACAATGACATCTACGCTTTTTGTGCCTTCACGATGGCCAAATATGCGTGGTAATCGCTTGCTTTTCGCCCATCTGCCGTTTCCATCCATTATTATCGCTAGGTGCCTGGGAAGATTTGTTTTATTAATCATATTTTATAAGATAAATGTTCCTAACAAAACTATTTATGGCATGGAATTTTAGTCAGATAATGATGAAGACCGCAGTGAAGTTTTTTAAGGCGATTTTCTTATAGCTGTACGGGGATTGTAAATTCCTTTACCGTCAATTAAGATGCCTCAGATTCTATTGAGACACTATAAGCAGAAACTTCCCCCTCAAGCTCTTCTTTTTCCTGCGAAAGCTGCCTGTTCTTAAGTCTCTCCTGCGTAAGCCTATTCCTGATCTTCTCTAGTTCTGCGTTTGTGCTGGCCAACTCTAACGCATCAGAATTCAACTTCTTTGTTAATACAGATACCTTATTAGCCAACCTACTGACCTCTTCTACTAATTCTTGATTTTTACTAAAGATAAAATCCGACTTGGCGCTTAAACCAAAAAGCATCACAATCAGGGTCAGCAACATGATAACCAGAGCGCTAATTACTATCTTAGAATTCTGTATACCGAATAACATTATTTTATATACTCTACGTCTTCTTCTACTACCTCTTCATATTGCACCTTTGCCTGCGGAAGAGGTTTTATTATAATCTCTACTCTTCTATTTGACTTCTTACCTTCTTTGGTATCATTGGATGCCACAGGCCGATATTCACCATAACCTGTTGCTGAAAGCTTATCAGGCCTAAGCTGGCAGTTATCTTCAAGATAATGCAAAACACTTGTTGCCCTTGCTGTAGAAAGCTCCCAATTTGATTTCCAGCCTGAATATTTTATAGGCACATTATCAGTATGGCCTTCTATACCAACCTCGTTATTCGATGTTTCTTCTTTTATAACACTTCCTACCTTCTTCAGTATCTTCTCCCCTCCGGGCTTTAATTTGGCCTTTCCGGAATCAAATAATACCTCAGCGACGAAAGTAATAACCAGGCCCCTGTCTTCCATGGTAAGAGCAACCTGATCTGAATTTATTTCACTGCTTAAACGATCCTCCAGCAACGACTTAGCTTCCCTAAGACGCTCAAGCTCATCCTGGAGTTCTTCAATCTTTACCTTATCACTGGGCCTGCCCTTGTAAAAACCTACCGCGCATCCTGAAACAACAAAACATACCAGCAACATTGGAAGAACTAACGAAATCTTAAACCATTTTGCCATACCTTACCTCCCTGTTTTGAATTATTATAACACCTTTGCGCAAAAAACGTCAATATTATAAAATAAGGCTATCCACAACAAGGCTTTGTACCTTTATTAGCCTTTTTGCTGCGCCACTTCAATTTACCTTTTCGTTTTCTCTTTGGCATCTACTTAATCCCCCTGTTAAATTAATACTGTTTTTAATCCATGATAGGCTGGCCGGAAGCGGAGCTGATAATTACCGTCTCGCCCCACAAGGCTATGCCGTTATTTGTAATAAACTCCATGCCAAGAAGCTTTGCGGATTTTATATCAAGCCCCCTGCAATCAATTTCAAGACCTGTCCATATGCCCGGGGTTGGGATAAAGCCCATGTACCAGGCAGCTATATATTCGTCCAGCTCAACAAACGCTTCTTCGTCTCCCTCCCAGTAGAGAATAATTTCTTTTCCAGCGGACAGAAATAGCTTTAACATAATACCTGATGGCATATTGTCAACATCCAGGTTCACATATTGAATCACCTTTGATTCCTGGTTAAGCCCAACTATCGCGTCTGTCCTGAATCCATGAGCCTCTATGCCTTTGACCGTACTATTCTTATGGGTGCTGGCTTCGTTATGAGTTGCCTCCCCATCCCATATCCAATCACCTTCTGCTAAAAATTGGCCTGGGAGCTCTCCGTTTATCCATATTAAGCTTGCAGGCAGCACCTCGGCATCAGGCTCTATCGCAATCGCTGTCGCAAAAAAGTTACATACAATAAGAATCGATACAAGTAATAAAAGTTTCATAACAAGTTTTCTCTTAGCAAAATTACTGAATATTGAAGCCGCCAACAAACTATTCGTAGCAAAAGGTTCCTTAAATACTGCCAAAAAGCTTTGAGGCATTTAAGAAGCTACTTCGAAGGCTTGATGCTTATTACACAGTTAAGGTCTGCTTTCTTTCCGAGCCTATTGAAACCATGCTTATCTTTACGCCGGCCAGATCAGATAGCCTCTTAAGATACCTCACGGCATTCCTGGGCAATTTGTTAAAATGCTGGATAGATGATGTATCAGACATCCAGCCCGGCATCTCTTCGTATTGTGGTTTTACCTGAAAAAGCATCTCGATGTTTGCTGGAAACCCTTTACATATTTTGCCCTTATATTTATATCCTGTGCAGATCCTAATCTTCTCAAGGTCATCTAATACATCCAGCTTTGTGACAACTATTTCCGTTATACCACTTACCATAACCGCGTGTTTTACTATTGCCGCGTCAAACCAGCCGCAACGTCGCGGCCTGCCTGTAGTGGCTCCAAATTCTTTTCCTTTATTTCTTATGAGCTTCATAAGCTTATCGGAAAATTCAGTAGGAAACGGGCCTTCGCCTACTCGTGTAGTATAAGCCTTAACAACCCCTATTACCTTTCCGATCCTTGAAGGCCCTACCCCGGAACCTGTGCATGCGCCACCCGCTGTAGAGTTTGAGGATGTAACAAAAGGGTATGTACCAAAATCAACATCAAGCATGGCGCCTTGAGCACCCTCAAAGAGAACTCTTTTATTCTCATCTAGGGCCTTATTGATTATTAGAGTTGTATCCTTTATATAGCTTTTGATCTTTTTGCGATAATCCATATACTGCTTATATAAGGCGCTAAAAGAATACCCTTTAAAACCATACACATTCTTTAATATGGCGTTCTTTTCCCTTAGATTCGCCCTTAACTTCCTAGAGAAGACATCAACATCCAAGAGATCAGCCATTCTTATGCCGCATCTGGATACCTTATCTGTATAGCATGGGCCTATCCCTCTTTTGGTAGTACCTATCTTGCTCCTGCCCTTAGCTATCTCACGAAGCTCATCTATTTTCCAGTGATAAGGAAATATGATGTGCGCCCTCTCGCTGATTATTAGATTCTTACCAGCTTTTATGCCTCGAGCATCGAGCTTCTCTATCTCCTTTATTAATGCGGCGGGGTTTACCACCACACCGTTTCCAATAATACATCTCTTACCTTTATGCAAAATACCTGACGGGATAAGATGCAGTATAAACGACTCACCATCAATTACTACTGTATGGCCCGCATTGTTTCCCCCCTGAAAACGAATAATATAATCCGAGCTTTCAGAAAGAATATCTATTATCTTACCTTTTCCCTCGTCTCCCCACTGTGCCCCTACCACTACTGAACTTGACATATTTTCTTCCTTATTTAATTATTTAATACGGCTTCATGCTAAACAACTTGCCCGCTATATCGGGATAAGTAGCAACAAACCTTAATTCATCCGCTACAAGAGGCTTCTGATTATGAACATTAGCATACCTTACAAGCTCAAGTATCTCCGCCGCTTCTTTATCGTTCTTAAACTTTACCTCTAGCCTCTCATAGACATTTCTAAAACCCTTTATCCCGCTATATTCACCTGCTGTAATCTGTCTGCCGGTATCAACTATCTCTGGCTCTCCTCTTCCAAGCTCTTCATAATCATAGAGCTCATAATTACGCCTATCTTTAAGCGCGCCATCGGCATGTATACCTGATTCATGAGCAAACGCGTTTGCGCCAACCCCCGGCTGATTAATAGGTATTGGGACATTAAACGCGTACGAGGCATACTTTGCTACCTTCCATGCCTTCGTAAGATTTATATTGCTATCAATCTTATATTTACCTTTAAACCCGCTGCTATATTTAAGCGCTAGTATAACAGACACAAGGTCGGCATTGCCTGCGCGTTCACCAATGCCATTTATTGTGGTATTGATATACGCATCTACTCCCGCGTCTATAGCGGCCTTGGCGCCAGCTATGGAATTGGCAACAACAAGGCCAAGGTCATTATGACAATGAAGCTCCATCGGCGTTCCAACCTTTTTAGCTATCTCATGAATCCTCCGATAAATAGTAAATGGATCATCGCACCCAAGCGTATCACAATATCTTATCCTGTTTACGCCGTGGTCTTTCGCGGCTTTGGCGAACTTAACAAGGTAATCTAAATCAGAACGCGAGGCATCCTCCGCATTAACGCCTACCCCCTTAACGCCATTTCCTTTAGCGAAATCTACGGCAGCTGTCATCATATCTATGATATCATCGCCTGATTTCTTACCCATGAATTTTCCCTTCATCATCTGGGGAGATGTTGAAATAGATAGGTTTAGATTTTTTACCCTTGTCTTATCAAGCGCCTCCTGCACATCAGGAACAATGGCCCTTACCCAACCACTTAAGATTATAGGCTTTAACGCTCCTTTTTTCACCAGATCAAGATTCGCGTTGATATAATTCGTCTCATGGTGCGTAACAGGAAATCCAAACTCGCTTAAGTATACACCGATCTCATTAAGATAAAGATTTATCATTGTCTTCTGCAATTTTGAGAGGCATATACGTGACGTCTGCACACCGTCTCTATTAGTTACATCAATAAACCTTATTACATTATCCTTTTTCTTCTTTGTGTTGTTCGTTTTCATCTTATATTCTCCATTCCCTGTACAGGTTTTTAACGTCACCTAAAATTACTTATAGCTTTATAAGCTTGGCATCGTATACGTTTTTAGACTTCTTAAGTTCCTTAAGTACTTTCTCAGGCACCTCGCTATCCACATTACAAAGACTGACAGCTTCTCCCCCGAGCTTTTTCCTTCCGAATGTCATACCCGCGATATTTATCTTATTCTTGCCAAGCAAGGTACCCAACTGTCCCACTATGCCCGGCACATCCTTATTTGAGATGAGTATCATATTGCCTTCAGGCATGGCATCAACATAATAATCATCTATCTTTATTATACGGGGCTTCTTATTAGCGAAAAGAGCCCCTGATATAGCTTGTGATTTAGATTTAGTCTTGACTGTTACCGTAATAAGATGAGCAAACTCTTCTGCTTGGCTCGTCTTTGACTCAACGACTTTTATATTCCTCTCTCTCGCTATAACCGTGGCATTTACATTATTTACCACCTCGCCCAAAGCGGAAGTAAGCAACCCTTTGACAAAGGCTGTAGTAATGGCTGTTGTATCATGTTTTGCGACATCACCGGCATAGTCCAGCTTGACCTCTTTAATAGGGCCATCAACAAGCTGGGCCTGAAACATGCCCATCTTCTCGGCTAACAGCATATACGGCCTTAGCACCTTCCATGCCTTAAGCTCTATATAGGGGATATTTACCGCATTCCTAATGCCTCTTTCAAGGAGGGCATCTACGACCTGTTGGGCAACCTCGACCGCGACATTATCCTGTGCCTCTTCTGTTGAGGCTCCAAGATGTGGAGTTACTATTATCTTATCGCACTTTGTAATAGGGTTATCCGTTGGAGGCTCCTGTTCATATACATCAAATGCGGCGCCTGCTATCTTACCTGATTCTATCCCTCTTAGAACCGCTTTCTCATCGATAATGCCTCCGCGCGCGCAATTTATAAGCCTGACGCCTTTTTTCATAGTTGCTATCTCTTTTGCACTTATAAGATGCTTTGTATCTTTTGTAAGTGGAGTATGTACTGTTATATAATCTGATTCAGCAAATAACTTCTTGAGCGAGCTTAACACAATCTCAGAATCAGCGGCCTTATCAGGCGTAAGAAATGGATCGTAAGCTATAATATTCATGCCAAAACTTAAGGCGCGCTTTGCCACCTCAGCTCCTATCCTGCCCAGGCCAACAATGCCAAGAGTCTTGCCATAAAGCTCGACCCCCATAAACTTCTTTCGCTCCCATTGACCTCTCTTCATAGACGCATCAGCAGGTGCTATATTCCTTGATAAGGATAGGATAAGACTAACAGCGTGCTCCGCCGTTGAGATGGTATTGCCCCCGGGTGTATTCATTACTATTATGCCTTTTTTGGTAGCAGCTAGGATATCCACATTATCAAGACCGACACCTGCCCTTCCTATAACCTTTAATTTGTCAGCATGTTTTATAATCTCCGCTGTAGCTTTTGTGCCGCTTCTTATAATAAGCGCGTCATAATTTCCTATTATCTTTTTAAGAGTCTCTACCGGCTGCTTAACTTTAACATCAACAACAAAATCCTTCTCCTTATCCAGGATCTTTAAGCCTTTCTCACTTAATGGGTCACTCACTAATACTTTAAACACTTGCAAATCCTCCTCATTATCGTATTGCGTTGCGCATTGTGCGTAATATGTTATTACGTATTTTAAAATTTTTAAGGTTTTGAAGTTTTTCAGCCGTATGTCCATCAACCTTCGACTGAAACCTTTGTAACTTTTGCAACCCTTGTAACTTATTTACTAAATACCTCTTCAGCTGCCTTTATACCGGAACCCAATTCGAAATCATGGCCCATCTGCTTTAATACTATTTCAAGACATGATATAGCAACTATCGTATCCCACTGTGTCATATAGCCCATGCTGGCAATACGAACTATTCTACCCTTTAGCTGTGCTTGCCCACCAGCGATCCCCACGCCATATGTATCCCGCATAGTCTTAACGAGCTTCACACCATCTATGTTTTCAGGGAGCCTTATAGCTGTCACTGAATCACTTGGCGCCAAAGGCGCAAGAAGCTCAAGCCCTAGCGCCTTCGCTGCCGCTCTAGTTGCTTGTGCCATTTTTCTTTGCCTCAGGATAGCCCCTTCCATTGTCTCCTCTCGCATCATCTTTAACGCTTCGACAAGGCCTATGATAAGCGTTACAGCCGGAGTCCATGGGGTATCATCCTTATCTGCCGCTTTTTTCGCTGCCTTGTAACAAAAGTAGTACTTAGGCAAGGTAGAGGATTCTACCATCTTCATGGCCTTATCGCTTACTGTTATAAACGCAAGCCCGGGAGGTATCATCATCCCTTTTTGAGAACCACCAACAGCAACATCTACATTCCATTCATCTGTTTTAAATTCAACGGACCCGAGGCTGCTTATTACATCAACCACTAAAACCGCGTCTGTCTTTGAAACAATCTCACCTATGGCCTTTATATCGCTTAAGACAGCCGTAGATGTCTCACACAGTGTCGCATATACCGCTTTTACATCCTTGTTTTCGTTTAAAATACTCTCTACCTTACACGGGTCAACAGCTTCTCCCCATTCAACATCTATATTAATAGGTATGACCCCATATGCTTCACATATTTCGGTAAATCTTTCACCGAATTTACCACCTCTTATTACTACAGCCTTATCACCTGCTGAAAGAAGGTTAGCGACAGAACTCTCCATAGCGCCTGTGCCGGATGACGCAAATATGAATACGTCATTTTTAGTCTGGAATACATATCGCAAGCTTTCAACCGCATCCTTAATCACTTCCTTAAATTGAGGCGTACGATGGTGTATTATGGGTTTTGCCATTGCTAATAAAGCCTCTGATGGTACCGGTGTAGGTCCTGGTGTTAATAAATAACGCTTTAACATTCTTCTGCTCCCATGTTTTGTATGTGCCAAATCTATATTATTATTTTTTCTCTGTACCTAATGAATCTATTACATTGTCCACTAAACCATACTTCATTGCCTCATCAGAGGTCATAAAATAGTCTCTGTCTGTATCCTGTGTTATCTTTTCAATGGATTGACCTGTATGATGTACTAATAATTTATTTATTCTCTCTTTTATCCTCAATATCTCTTTAGCTTGTATATGTATATCTGTGGCTGTGCCTTGCGTGCCACCCCAAGGTTGATGTATCATGATACGCGCGTTAGGAAGCGAATATCTTTTTCCTTTCGCACCACCTGCTAAGAGCAGCGCGCCCATACTGGCAGCCTGGCCTATACAATAGGTATTAACATCCGGCTTTACAAACTGCATCGTATCATATATCGCCAATCCGCTTGTTACGTGTCCGCCGGGTGAATTTATATAGACACTTATATCCTTATCAGGCGCCTCCATCTGCAGAAAGAGGAGCTGCGCGATAATAAGATTCGCGATATTATCATCAATAGGTGTTCCTATAAAAACTATTCTATCCTTTAACAGGCGCGAATATATATCATATGCCCTTTCTCCTCGGCCTGTCTGCTCAACTACCATTGGCACCAATGTCTGATATTGTTCTTTCATCTCTATATTCCTTTCTTATGTAAGCCTGCAACGGTTTTAAACATTTATTTTATCTCTTTTTGCCTGTGCTACTAAAAACTCTGAGACCTTATCATGCAAGACCTGCTCTTTCAAGCTGTCTAACATATTATTTTCTTTAAGCCTCTGCCTTACCTTAACCTGATCTTCTTTTGTGTAGCTTGCTATCTCTGCTACTCTTTTATCTATATCTGACTCAACAACCTCTATCTTCTCCTGCTGCGCTATACTTTGCACAATAAAGAAAAGCCTGACATTATCAAGGGCTCGGCCTTTTACCGATTCTTTTAATTTGTCGTCCTGCGTATCTAGATCTTCTTTTTTATAGCCTTGCTGAGCAAGCCTCTGTTTAGTCTCCTGAACAAGACGCAATGCCTGATTTTCCACCAGAGAAGCCGGCACATCAAAGGGGTGGCCTTCTAATAAAACCTTATATATCTGATTCTCAATATCACGCGCCGACTCGAGCTTCTTCTGGCTTAATATATTTTTTTTAAGGTCTACCTTAAGCTCAGACATATCCTTAAAATGACCTGTCGACTTAGCCAGATCATCATTTATCTCCGGCAATATCTTCTCCTTGATCTCCTTGGGAGTAACCTTATAGAGCCTGCTTTGGCCGGCAAGTTCCTTATATTCGTAATCTTTTGGGTAAGATACCCCTGTCTCTTTAGTCGTTCCAAGATCTGCGCCAAGCAAAAGAGCGAGCAACTCCTTAGGTTGTAATTGATCGCTTATATATAGCCATAATTTATCTTTTTTGTCAACCAGTTTTCCATCAGAAAAACATTCATAGCTACAGACTATATAATCATTCTTGGCAATAGGGCGTGGATCGACATTCTTATATTCTGCCATAGACTCCTGCATCTGCTTAAGCGCGTTATCCACATCCTCGTCAGATGCCTCATAAGACTTCTCTTTAACCTTTATCCCCTTATACGTTTTGAGCTTAAACACCGGGCGAGTCTCTACCTTTACAGAAAATTTCAAGGGTTTTCCTTCGTTAAAATCTACATTCACTATTACAGGGTAGCCAACCGGATCGATCTGCTTTTCTGTAACAGCTTCACGATAGCAATCCCATATAAGCCGGTTGAGCACTTCCTCATTCGCGGCCTTGTTATAATGGGTCTTTACCATATCACGTGGTGCCTTGCCTGGGCGATAACCCGGAATATTTGCTGTCTTCTGTATGCCGCTGTATATCTCTTCTAACGCGGCGTCAACCCTTTCCACTTCCACCTCAACCTTGATAAGCTTTTGCGCGTCCTTCTGATCTTCTACATTTATCTTCACTGCTTTTTAAAACCTCCATATATTTTAAGTTACAAAAGTTGCAAAGGTTACAAATGTTACAAAAGTTAAAATTGGCTTTAAATCCTAAGCAAATCTTAATTCTCTAAACCCAAAATTTCTGTTTTGAGCATTTTAATTTTTGTCATTTAATATTATTTATAATTTAGGTTTTCGTGTTTTGGGTTTAGCATTCTTGCTCTTGTATTACTGCTTGCTCTTAATCCTGCTCAAGAGCATTATGGTTCTATAAGGCCATAGTTCCCATCTTTACGTTTGTACAATAAGTTGACCTTATCATCAATTGAATTATGAAATAATATAAACTCCTTATTAAATGCCTTAAGTTCTAATGCCGCTTCTTCGGGGGACATAGGCTTTGTCGCAAAAGATTCTGTTCTTACGATATCACCATCAGGCGCGAGGAGCTCCCTCTTCTTACCTGAAAAGCGCCGAAACCCATCGAAGAACCTCTTTATCTTATGATCCTTTACCTTGCTCCGAATCCTCTTAAGTTGTTTTTCGATATTAACTAAACATATATCAAAGGATACCTTAATATCCTGATCTTTCTCTTCCGCAACAAGTCGAAACCCTCTTCCCGCAAGTGTTATCTCTGTGATATTATAAAATTTCTCAGTTGATAAAATCACCCTCGCGCTCTCTATCTTGCCGGCATACCTAGCAAGTTTTGCGATCTTTTCATTTATATGCACTTTAAGATCATCTGCAAGTTGAAGATGCCTTGCTGTAATATTTATTCGCATATTGACTCCTCACGTCTTATGTGTTTACGTTATACGTTGTACGTTATATACGATTAAAAAGTTCAAAATTTTTCGCCGAAAGCGGATCAGCCTCCGGCTGAAAATGCTTAAGCTTTTTTATTTTTGTAACCTTTGTAACCTTTGCAACTTTTGCAACTTTTGTAACCTATAATGTGAACTGCTCGCCAAGATATATCTGTCTCGCCTTTGGATTGGATGTAAGGTCTTTTGAAGTACCTGAGATTAGAATCTTTCCTTCGTACATTATATAAGAACGGTCTGTAATAGCAAGTGTTTCACGGACGCTATGATCCGTAAGCAATATGCCGAGCCCCCCATCCCTTAGCCCTTGTATTATCTGCTGCGCCTCAAAGACCGCAATAGGGTCTATGCCGCTAAATGGCTCATCAAGAAGAAGAAACGATGGCTCCGTAACAAGTGCCCTTGTAATCTCAAGCCTTCTTCTTTCACCTCCACTAAGAGTATATGCTTTATTCTTAGCAAGGCTTGTTATACTAAGTTCGTTAAGCAGCTTATCCAGACGCCTTCTTCTCTCATACACGGATATGTTTAATGTCTCCAACACAGCCATTATATTTTCTTCAACAGTAAGCTTGCGGAATATAGAATCTTCCTGACATAGATAGCCTATGCCTTCACGCGCCCTTCTATACATAGGCATTCCGGTAATGTTTTTTTCATCAAAGAATATCGTACCTTTATCGGGCTTAATCAAACCAACTATCATATAAAATGATGTGGTCTTACCGGCCCCGTTAGGGCCCAGAAGTCCGACGATCTCTCCCCTGCCTATATCTATATTGATATTATCTACTACTCGTCGATCCTTGTAAGCCTTGACGAGATTGTTAATCTTTAATTTGTTCATTCTTCTTCTCTTTTGATTTCTGCATCAACTCTTTTGTGTCACGGATAATTATCTTAGGCCTGCCCTCAAGCAAAACCCTTCCTTCTCCTGGTAAATATGTTAGCGTCTCCGCGTAGGTTGAATCTTTACCGCGCGTTATCGTAACATTGCCTTCACACACTACTTTTTTTAATGCTTTTTCCTTAGAATCAAAATAGGCCGTAGCCTTATCTGTATCTATAGTAGCTTCCGCGTCAACAAGCTTAACATTGTTGTTGAAATACGCGACACTCTTATCATAATCGACTTCTAGCGGGCCATCGCACGTAATAACAGCAGGGGGATCTTTTACATCTACCGAGACATCCTTATCAAGCTGGGCAATCTTAAGATCCGGCCTGGCAGAGGCGCCTGTTCCCGCTATATCCATATCCTTTCTCTGGATAAAAACATACTCATCTGTACTCACAAGCTCCTTTTTAGCGTCCCAATTCAGTATTTCCGTGGTAAGTGTTGTCCCTTCATCAGTAACAATTATGACATTTTTTCTAAGCTCTACCGCATTTGTTGTCCTGTCAAAAGTACCCTCATCTGCCTTAAGATTAACCTTAACTTGATCGCCATATGAATCAGCGTTTATATCAGTCAAATCTATTACGGCAGAGAATATATTTGCGCTTCTTCCTTCCATCTCCCAGGTCTTTTTTCCTAAATCAGAAAAACCCGATATTGAAAAAGACTTAACCTGCTCAGTCACCTGATTCCCTCCTGCTGCAATAGAAGGCCCTATTTTTGAAAGAGGCGCTTCTTCTTTAAACAAGGCCTGCTTCAAATACCAACCAGCGTAAATCAATGCCAACAGAATAATAAGATTTCTTAAAAATTTCATAATTTAGCGTATGCCAACAAACAGATATTAGGCCTTCCCTGCTGAAGGCGGTTTAGTCTTCCACCTTTTATGCATCCAAACCCAATGATCCGGGTGTTCTCTAATACGTGCCTCTATAATATCTGACCATCTCTGAGTATATGTCCTGACAATCGCATCTTTGTCATCTCCTCGTTCTATTACTATAGGTTCTTCAACATATACTGTGTGCTTTAGGCCCTTGCGTACGATAAACATTGGTACTATAGGACAGTTAGCGGCCATGGCGATCTTTACAGGCGCTGAAGGGGTATAAGCCTTTCTGCCGAAAAAATCAACAAAGATGCCTTCCACGCTATCTATGTCCTGATCAGGTGTAATGCCAACAATTTCATTGCTACGCAGTAGTTTTAAAATCTTCTTAGGAGAATCTGTTCTGTATATAATATTAACGCCCATATTATTGCGCATAAAAGAGACCCACTCATTAAATTTCTCATAATATATTGGGCGCGCGATAACATTGGATGAATAACCTTTACGGGCAAACGCGATAGGGATCATTTCCCAATTTCCAAAATGAGCGGATATCGCAATAACGCCATTGCCGGCAGCAAGGGCCCTATCCATCCTCTCAATACCATTTATCTCTACTATGGAATCGAGCCTATTCTTTATCTTGGGCAGGCTCAGGATCTCAGCGACACTGACGCCAATATTTACAAAAACTGACCTGGCGATCTTTGAGATCTCTTTCTCGCTTCTTTCATTGCCGAAGGCCGTCCTAAGATGTTCCTTGGTAAGCCTTCTGTATTTTCCTAGCACTATAAATATAAATTTTCCGCTAAACCTACCGAATTTTATGGCTAAGTGATATGGCAATAGAAGAAAGAGCTTATCAATCATCATAAATAATGTATAAAATATGCGCCTTCTAAAACGGTATTTCATCCCGTGTAATCCTTCGTAACATCACGCCATAACCCCTTGGCCTTCAATATAAGATCTATTACCTCACGCACAGCGCCCTTACCACCTGGCATCTTGCATACATAAGAGACATAACCCTTCATATCATTATGACCGTTAGGAACAGCGCAGGCAAAACCTACTTTTTTCAATACCGGAACATCTATAAGATCGTCTCCTATAAAACATACCTGATTATCATTTATTTTAAAATAGGATTTCAATTTTTCATACACAGCTAACTTATCTCTGGCGTGTTGATAAACTTTATCTACCTTTAGGCAATCTGCCCTATGCTTTAGAGCAAGCGTTCTACCAGCTGTTATTATAGCGCTCTTCAGTCCCGCTTTTCTCCACAACGTAAGACCAAAACCATCATGAACATCAAAAACCTTTATCTCTTTTCCGGAGCTGCTTATAAGGATATATCCCGGCGTAAGAACCCCGTCAACATCCATAATAAGAAGCCTAATCTTCTCAAGCTTTTTCCTCATACCTTTATCTATCTTCACATTAAAATGCCAGACATTCTTGCGATAGGGAGTCTGGAGCCCTGTTATCTTGGATTAATTACGCTTCATGTAATTAATATCGGTTATCGGTGTTCAATGCTTGGTGTTCGACAATAACCGATAACCTAAACCCGAACGCCAAACTATTGTTGTATAGGATTTTTTAATTTCTATGCTGCTAAATAAGCCCTGCTTTCAAGAGATCCTGTATATCTACCAGTCCAACCGGTTTATAGTTCTTATCCACCACCGGTATCTCATCTATATGCTTTTTGCGCATCACGCGTAAGGCCTCAATAGCCATTTTTCCCTTTACGACAACCTCTGGGCCTTTTGTCATCAGATCCTTTACCTGCTTTTGGATAATAGATGGATCCCTCTCAAGATGCCTCCTGAGATCTCCATCCGTAAATATACCTACAAGCCTTCCTTTATTGTCTACTATCGTAGCGCTGCCCGCGCGTGCCTTTGTAATAGCGTAAAGAACTTTTCGTAGCGGCGTCTCTTGCCTGGCAATGGTAAAAGCTCTATCTTTTCTCATAACATCTTCTACTTTAAGCCATAACTTTTTACCTAGCGTGCCCCCTGGGTGATAAAACGCGAAATCTTCTACTCTGAAACCTTTAGCCTTCAAAAGTGTTATGCTTAACGCGTCCCCCATTGCCAGCATCGCTGTTGTACTCGCGGTAGGAGCAAGGCCAAGCGGGCATGCCTCTTTCTCAACACCCACATCAAGAATTAAGTCACTGTTTTTTGCCAAGGTTGAACTTTTTTTACCTACGACACCTATGAGGCTTGCGCCTATCTTTTTTATTATGGGTATCAGTTTTACTATCTCATCAGTCTCCCCGCTATTGGAAAGCGCTATGATAATATCGTCGCACTTAACACGTCCAAGATCACCATGTATAGCCTCCGCGGGATGAAGAAATAGACTCGCTGTACCGGTCGAAGATAGAGTTGCTGATATCTTTTGGCCTATTATACCGGGCTTGCCCATACCGGTTATTATCACCCTGCCTGGACTTGACAAGATAAGATCAACAACCTTCACAAAGCCTTGTCCAGCCCTGGGGATAAGGCTTTTTACCGCCTTTGCCTCAATCTGCAATACCTTACGTGCTATATCAACAAAATCTGATCTGCCTAATTTGGCCCTCTTAATCTTAGTCATTTACAATAACCTTTACAGCCTCTCTCTCCTTGTCCTTTATATTCGAAAGAAATTCATACTTACTTATAACTTTTCTTCTATAAAGCTCTATAAGCGCTTGATCCATAGATTGCATGCCATGTTTTGCGTTAGTTTCAACAACACTAAGCATGTGATGGGTATTTCCTTCACGTATAAGATTCTTAACAGCAGGTATCCCTAGCATGATCTCGCAGGCAACAACTACGCCATTGCCATGGGCCTCCTGAATAAGCCTCTGAGATATAATGCCTTCCAGTGTAGCGGCAAGCTGTGCCTTGACCTGCTGCTGCTCTTTTGAAGGGAATGCAGTTATTATCCTGTTTATAGTTTCGCAGGCATCAATAGTATGCAGAGTAGCAAAGACGAGCTGTCCGGTCTCAGCAGCTGTTATCGCGGCGGATATCGTCTCCAGATCACGCATCTCACCTATTAACACAATATCTGGGTTCTGCCTGACTACATGGTGCATCGCATCACTAAATGAGTCCGAATCAATCGGTATCTCTAACTGCTCTACAATCGATTTCTTGTGTTTATGCATAAATTCTATGGGGTCTTCTATTGTTATAATATGACTTGAACGAAGAGAATTTATAGAATCTATCATAGACGCAAGTGTAGTAGTCTTGCCGCTATCTGAACGGCCCGTAACCAATACCAGGCCACTACGAAGATTGCAAAGCTTTCCTATTATAGCCTTGGGAAGGCGCAATTCATCGATTGATGGTATATTTAGCGGTATAGTCCTTATGGCTGCCGCGATACTACCGCGCTGTTGATGTACATTGACACGAAACCTGGCAAGTCCGCTTACGGAATAAGAGATATCTATATTGCGATTTTTTTCATAAATAGAACGCTGCTTATCATTCAATATAGAATATATGAGCCGCTTACTCTCTGCGGGCACAAGTAGAGGAAGGTCTGTAAGTGTCATCGTGCCTCTGACCCTTAAAGCCGGTGGAACGCCTACAGCAAGTATCAGATCAGACGCCTTTGCGTCCATTGCCATGTGCAGAAGATCTATCATTTCCATATTGCTCTCCTTGCTTTTTTTAACTAAAAAACTAACTCTTAGAAACAATAACCCTGTTGCGTCCTTCGTCTTTCGCCTTATAAAGCGCTTCATCCGCGCACTTTATAAGCAGCTCTTTAGAGATATCCTTTTTGCCAGATGGATTAAACGCCGAAACACCGGCGCTCAAGGTAATATTTAGATCCTTTTCCTCAAATTCGAATCTATTTTTCGCGAATACTCTACGTATCCTCTCAGCTATATTGTAGGCCTCGTCAATAGTCCTGCGCGGCAATATCGCGACAAACTCTTCTCCACCATAACGCGCTACTATATCACTGCCTCGGAGCTGTGAATGAAATATAGCCGCTGCCTCTTTAAGGACAAAATCCCCTGCCTGATGGCCATAGGTATCATTAAAATGCTTAAAGTGGTCTATGTCCATCATTATGAGGCTAAGTGGTTCTTTTGCCTGTTTAGCGCTAGAAAGGGCATCTTCCATGTGTGTCTGAAAATATTGATGATTATAAAGCCAGGTAAGACTATCTCTTACAGACTGCTCGCGCATACGATCAACTAGCTTCGTGTTGGTAAGAGCAACTGAACCAAAATTTGCCAATATTGACAGGAGCCTCATTATCTGTTCATGCGTAAGATTAGGATTTACACTACCTACGGATATTACCGCTAATACCTTATTATTGTGTACTATAGGTTGGCAAAAAATTACATTGAGCGTATCCTCATCAACTATGTGCCTCTTAGCGTAATCCTGATTAAGTGTCTCCCTTGAAACAAAAACACCTTCCTGCGCGGCATAACCTACAAGCCCGGATTCCTCACCGATCTTTATGGTCTTTTCCGCTTCGTATCCCGCGGAATCGATACAAAATAACTCATTTAAAACATGATCAACCCTAAAAATGGCGCACCTGTCCGAACCTAAAAGGTCTACGGCCTTACGAAGTATCACCCTAAGCAATTCATCTGTATGTAACACAGAGCTTATCTGCTTAGCGGTGTCAGATATAGTTATTATAAACGATTCAAGTCGAAGAAGCTCTTCATTGGATTCTGTCTTCAGATCTTTTATAGCTTCTCTTTCGATGTCAAGCTCCTGTTGCAAACGCTTAAGGTATTTTTTTAGTATTCCATTCTGGGCCTTGTAATCCAGAGTAGACTGCATAAGATAAAAAAGCACTATGCTTAAAAGAGCGAATATCCCTACCTGCCAGATCAACCTTGTATCCATGACAAATCTACCGCCTATATAATTTAATAGGGTATCCTCATTTGTAAGATATGTCCATGTCAATAGTATACAAAGCGACAATATTACAATTATCCTATATACCCAATTGCCTTCAAACATTAGCCTTAATAACCCCCCTTATCCTGATTAACTGCTCAAGCAGATTAGAAAGATGCCTAATATTTAGCATGTTAGGCCCGTCAGATAGTGCCTTATCCGGATCTCGATGAGTCTCGATAAATATACCATCCACACCTGTAGCGATAGCGGCCCTTGAAAGATATGAAACAAATTCCCTGTCTCCACCAGAGGATGGACCTTTGCCGCCGGGTAGTTGCGCGCTATGTGTAGCGTCATAAATTACAGGATAACCCAATCGCCTCATTATGGGCAGTGAGCGCATATCACTTACCAGATTATTATAACCAAAGCTGCTACCACGTTCTGTAATAAGTATCTCGCGATTCCCAGCCTTTTCTACCTTATCAACGGCATGTCTTATATCCCACGGGGCCATAAATTGGCCTTTCTTTATATTTACAGGCTTGCCTGTCTTGGCAGCGGCAAGTAAAAGATCTGTCTGTCTGCATAGAAAAGCCGGTATCTGTATAACATCCAGAACATCTGCCGCTTCCTCGATATCCTTACTGCAATGCACGTCACTTAAAATAGGCAAGCCTAACTTATTCTTAATCTTTTTCAATATGCCTAACCCCTTTAGGAGGCCCGGGCCCCTGAATGAATCGATGGATGTCCTGTTTGCCTTATCATAACTACTTTTATATATAAAGGGCATATTAAGGCGTGAGGCTATCTTTGAAAGCTCCTCCGCGTGATACATGGCTTGTTTTTCACTTTCTATAACACAGGGACCGGCTATAAGTAAAAGCGGTTCTCCATCTCCTATCCTGATACTTCCTGTCTTTACAATATATTTCTTCATAGATTTTATTTAGCCGCGTGTTTTACAAAGCATCTCTCGTGCTCTCGCGAGATCTTCGGGAGTATCTACACCTATAGTATCATATTTTGTCTCAACCATCTTTATCCTGTAACCATTCTCTAGCGCTCTAAGCTGCTCCAGTTTTTCATATTTCTCCAGAGAAGACGGGGGCAGGTTGGCGAATGTAAATAAAAAATCCTTTGTATATGCGTAAAGTCCTATATGTTTGTGGAATACATATTTATTATCAGAGGCGACGCAACCGGACTGTTCATTTAATATGTATTCACTATCGCGTATGAAAGGTATGGGGCTACGCGAAAAATAAAGAGCAAAATCATTCTTATCTACTACAACCTTTACTAAATTCGGATTGCTGATATCCTCGACATTATCTATCTCTTTCATTAAACTCGCCATGACTATATCCTGATCATTACGCAATGTGTCAACTAAACTGTCTATCATTGAATGATTAAGCAGAGGCTCGTCCGCTTGTATATTAACCACAATATCCACATCCAAGGGATTAGCAATCTCACGTAAACGGTCCGTTCCCGAAGGATGCGACTTTGACGTAAATAACGCCTTCCCTCCAAAGGCCTCTACCACCTTGATTATACGGTCATCATCAGCCGCTATAATAAGATCATCCAGACTATGGGCTTTTTTAGCGCGCTCCCACACATGTTGGATCATAGGCTTGTTACCTATATTGGCTAGCACCTTTCCCTCAAACCTGCTTGCTGCGTATCTTGCGGGTATTATACCTAAGCTAGTCATTTTTTTCTCCTGTCTTTGAGAATAGAATCATGTGAATAATAATTTTTCTTTTTACTAATACCTGAAGCAATATCTCCTTTGCTGATAACTGAGCTCTTAACCTGGTTCAGGTGGGATTTCAACTCACTCACGGTGCAGGCGCCTATCCCGATCTTACCTACTACCACGCCTGCTGCTATATTAGCTATATGGGCCGCTTCGCTCATCTTAGCGCCGGCAACTTTCGCCAGAGTAAATATACCAATAACAGTATCTCCCGCTCCCGAAACATCATAGACTTCTTGAGCAACTGTGGGTATGCAAACGCAGTCTTTCTTTTTTTCAAAAAGTGCCATACCATCTTCTCCAAGGGTTACTAGCACGGCTTCAGCCTTAAGCAATTTGAGGAGCTTCTTACCTGCCTCGTTTAAAGAAGGCCTATCCTTTATCTTTATGCCTGAGGCATCTTCCGCTTCTTTGCGATTCGGCTTTATCACAGTCGCGCCGCTATAAGCCTTGAAATGCTCTTTCTTGGGGTCAACGGTAATAATCTTTTTGTGTCGCTTCGCTAAAATTATAAGTTCTTTTATCAATCTCGGCGTTATAAGGCCTTTGCCATAATCTTCTATTATTATGGCATCAATATCCTTTATCTTAGCCTTAGCATAAGACAAGACACGAGTAATGTCCCTGCTTTTTAATGGGCCATCTGATTCTTTATCAATACGTACAACCTGCTGATGATGGGCAATTATGCGTGTCTTCTGTATAGTAGGGCGGCTTGCGTCAACCAACATGCCTTCGCTATTTATCCCGTTCTTCGATAGTTCAGCAACAACAGTTCTTCCAGCCTCATCATCGCCTATCATACCACACATATAAGCTTGGGCTCCAAGCGCGCATATATTATTAGCGACATTTGACGCGCCTCCCGGCATGAATGACTCTGATTTTGCCCACACAACAGGGACCGGCGCTTCAGGAGATATGCGTGAAACAGTACCCCATATAAACCTGTCAAGCATAACATCGCCTATTACCAGGATTCTAGCGTTTTTCAGGCGCGGCATCAGACTGCGTAACCTTTTAAGCTTATTTGTATACATATTTTCCTATAATATACTATAGTTAAGGGGGATATAAAGTCTTATAATTATAGCAAGTATATATAATGATGTCAATCAGTTTATGGTTGGGTCTTTTCAAGGGTGAATTGTAACTCATACTGCAACAAAGTCAAGTCCGAAGTTGCTGTTATTT
>CAZWMG010000017.1:0-39625 GCA_964634945.1 uncultured Planctomycetia bacterium
AATTCGTAAGGCTGATCTCAAAATACTTCAAGACCGGTTCTTGAGCACGATCGGTTGTGCTCAAGAACCGGTCTTGAAGACAAGTTTGAGGATTTTAAACAGTTGACAAGTAGAAGAGGGTTTTAGTATACTTTATTGAGTGCGGAAGTGGCGGAACTGGCAGACGCGCACGGTTCAGGTCCGTGTGGGCGCAAGCCCTTGAGGGTTCAACTCCCTTCTTCCGCACCAACTCTTGGTGGAAGTTGAAGAGAGCTTTGCGCCGAGCGAGTAGCGAGGAATAGTGAACGAACGAAGTTGAGTAAACGACAGCAAAGCGAGTGGCCGACCTGGAGTCTCCTGGCGAGTTTAAAAAAACGAGCCGAGACGTAAGGCGCCAAATCCCCCCTTCCGCACCATGAACCACTCGAATTTGCTTATATGTGGTACATGCCCTGAACCTGAGGAGCGCCTGTCCGCCTACGGCGGAAAGTAACGAGTGGTTTAGGGCGAATTCTCGGGTGCATGGCAAGCCATTAAGCACAAGGCAGAACAAAATTCTTTGGGAATTGAAAAGAGCTTTGCGCTAAAGTGGCCAGCAGAAGTTCTGAGCATGGCTAATAAAATCAGTCATGCTGAAAAACTAATATCCTAAATCCTCATAAAAAGACTTTAATCTCCAGTATGCTTTTTTAGGCTTACGATTAGCATCTACTATGCCAAAATACTCTTCATTCATAACCTCATCCGGGCTAGAGAGCAGATAAAAACCCTCTGTATTGTACTCCCTGCAACTATCGCTATCTACAAGGTTATCGCAATCGATCAATCCACCTAAATTCACATGATAGGATCCGATCTTCCATAGATGATCATTAAAAGTATGTATCGTTCCTCCAAGACACGGATTGCTTGTATCTGAAATTGACAAATTCAGGGCCAGATCGCTCCAAAGAGAGATAGCATATTCTTCCTGCACATCTTGGTTCTCAATGCCAACGCATTGGTTTACCTGAAATTCTGAAAATCTCTTATAAGATCTTGTTTGAAATGAATCTATTCCAAATTCACTAAGATACATCGGCTTATTTGTAATGGATTTCCACTGCGCAAAGAGATCGGAGAAATCCTTACCTCTATATACATTCAACCCCCACACATCTACACATGCGCATCTTTTTACTATCCATTTAATGGTATTACTAATTTCATCATCAAAAAATCTATCTCCCAAGCACGAGCTGACTGGATGCTCAGGGTCAATACTCTTAATCTCTCCGGCGACAAGGTTGGTTGCCTCAGCCGCATCTTGCACTGAAGCATAGCCCCAATATTTATTATATTCCAGGTTCCACTCATTACCCAAAGACCACATCAGGATAGCGGGATGATCCTTGCAAAGAGACAAAACCTTTTTGTATCTAGCCCTATCTATATCATATCTCGACGAGACGATAGTCATTATTACCATAATATCATTTAGATAAAACTCATCTAATATCTCTTTATAAACTGCTGGATCATCACCGAAATCCGTATAAATACGCACCGTGTTAACATTCATCTTTTGCATTAAACTAATATCTGATAGGTATTCCAAGTGTTGGCCTCTTAACCAATGGATAAAAACAACGTGGCCTTGAGGATAACGCCCAGGCCAATCAAAAAATAGGCCATAGGGGACTGCCTCAGAGAGGTTGTAGGGGTTTGGTCCGCTATCGGGAGAAGATGTCGCAGGCAGCCATGTTAAACCTTTTATTATATATGGCTTTGGCGTATCCAATGAGCCATCGCTTAATCTTTTTTCGACAATAAGCTGTTTATTCTTAATATATACGCGACTAGGGTTACTAGGCACATCAGCGTATACGCCTTGGCTGGCAAGGAACAAGATAGTAGTAAGGAAAATAATTAATAATTTCATTATACAATGCCCTGTTTTTTTCAATATTATAAATTAAGAACTACTATACGGTAATTAAACTTTAGGAGGGATACAGCCGCTCTTTTCAGACACGGAAGAACTTAATAAATATTTGACTTTTGAAGCTCTTCAGGCTCAAGTCAGCTCCGATTAGTCTTCTTCTCTTTTTGTAGGCATAGTACTCAGCAGAGTCTGAAATGTATAGACTATCTGCGCTAAAGGAAAATTCTTGCTTATATATCCCGTTGCTCCCTGCTCAAGGGCCTTGCTTATAAGGGTATCATCATAACCATAGGCTGTAAGCATCACAACGGGAAGATCTGGCTTCTTTTGCTTGATTTTTGTCAGGACCTCAATGCCATTCATCACAGGCATCCTTATATCCAGCAACACAGCATCAAAAAGCATCTTATCAACAATCTCCAAGGCCTCTATGCCCCCGGGTGCGCACTCTACTGCATAACCTTTTTTCGTAAAAAGGTCCTTGAACAGTTCCAACGCGTCCACTTCATCGTCAATAACAAGAATTTTTATCTTTCCATCCATGCTCTACTCCTTATTTTAAATCTTTTGAACTCTCTTTTAATATATAGGCTGGTAGTTTTACGGTAAAAGTAGCGCCCTTATCCAATTCACTATCTACTTCTATTACTCCTGTGTGAGATTCTACGATTGAATAGCATAAAGGAAGGCCCAGGCCCGTTCCTGTATCCTTTGTAGTAAAAAATGGCAGGAAAAGCTTACCCATATCATCTTTCTTTATGCCGGAACCTGTATCCTGAAATCTAATACTGACAAATTCTCCATCCTGGAGAAACGAGCTGATAGTAAGTGTGCCTCCATCAGTCATTGCCTGACAGGCATTTATAGCGATATTTAAGAAAACCTCCTGAAGCTGATTAAAATCTCCTTTTACTTTCGGCAGTCCTTTGCCAAGGTCTTCTTTCCATGCAATCTTATGAAATTCAGGATAATATGCGACTAACGGAGATATGGTCTGTAGGATCTCATTAACATCTACAACATTTTTTGAAATAGGTTTTTTGCGAGAATACAAGAGCAGCCTATCCACGATAACCCTCATCCGCTTTGCCTGAGCTGTTACAGTATCTATGGTCTTTTTAACTGTGGGTGGCAATTCTTCATCATCCATCGCAAGCATATCTATCCTGCCCAAGATCACCAAAAGGGGATTGTTAATCTCATGGGCAACCCCAGCGGCAAGTTGGCCCATGGCCGCCATTTTCTCGTTCTGTATCATCTGCGCTTCTATCTTCTTCTGCTCAGTTACATCCCTTATAATATAGAGATAACCGGATGCCTTATTATCCGCGTTCACAAGCGCGTTGACAAGAAGCATAGATGGAAAAGCATTGCCATGCATACGTAATAACGTAAGCTCCTCCTCAAAACTCCCATTACTAGTGATCTTCCGCTTTATCTTACTGATGATACTTGCGCCTTGATCAGCCGGAAATAATATGCCAATATCTTTAAGTATCATATCAGACTTCCAGCCAAAAAGGGCTGCGGCACTCGAGCCATAATATGTAATCTTATTTGCCAGATTAGTAGTTATTAACGCGTAATCTTTTATACTAGCAAATATATCCTTAAGGCGCTCAGAGTACGTCGCGACATCGTTTGTCGCAAGCTTATACTCTGTAACATCAGTTGCTATACAAAATATCCCCTGCGGCTTACCTGACAGATCCGTAATAACTGTATTAGACCAGGAAAGAGCGCGCTCTGAGCCATCCTTTCGTATAATAGAGCCTTCATACGCGTGGCCACGTGCGTTTAAAAAACAGCTCATCAATACAGCCTTAAACATCTCCCTCTTTGAAGAGTTCTTTCCGAAAAAGAGTTTTTGCCAATCCCCTTTAAATACCTCTTTTCTGGTATAGCCTGTTATCTCCTCTAAGGCCTTATTGCACATTATAAGCTTTAGATCGAGATCAAGATAAAGAAAGAGCATCTGCGCTTCTTCAATGCTCTTTTCTATAATCGGGAAGAAGTACCCATCACTTTGACGTTTTTTAGTAAAGACCTTTGATACGATTGTATCAGATACAAGGGGGGAACCACATACCATACAGATATTCCACATCTCGGAATATCTTATAGAACATCTTTGGCATATTTTCATAATTTAATTTGTTTATAATATTAATATAGCATATTGCAATATCCGCTTCCATCAAAAAATAAGAAGTAACTCTGTTTTTTTTAATAGTCGTCTCAGCCTGAAATACTACCCTGCAATAAGCGCATATTTGCCTATTTCATAAATATTCTTCTATAAAAAGGCAGATAATCTATAATAAGCTTTCCGTTAAGGTGATCTATTTCCTGACCGAATGCGTGAGCAAGTAAGCCTTCTGCCTTTATAAGTTCTGGTTCCCCGCTATGATTAAGCGCGGATACCGTAAGTTGTGCCTTCCTCTTTACCTTCACATATACATCAGGTATAGAAAGGCATCCTTCCTCCATTACAGAAGAGCCTGCGCTCTCTATGATTCTTGGGTTTATCAGCTTTAAGAGCCTTGTGCCCACATCGATTACAATGATACGCATGTCAAGGCCTACTTGAGTTGCTGCCAAGCCTACCCCGTTTATAGCATACATAGTCATTGCCATATCATCAAGTAACCTCCTGATCTCATCGTCAATGGTCTTGACATCAGAACATCTCTTGCGCAAAGTAGGGTTCGGGTATTTCAGAATATCTAATACAGCCATTTAAAAACCAAAACGTTTTTTCAAAGCCGAGTACTCTTTTCTTATTCCTACCGGGAGGTTGCTGCCAAATTGAGTAAAGAATTTCTTGTGATCTTTGACCTCCTGCAGCCATTCTTTGGAATCTATTGAAAAGAGATCTTTAAGTTTATCCTTGCTAAAATTAAGCCCTGTTCTGTCTATATCTTCCAAATGCGGTACATAGCCGATAGGTGTCTTGCGCGCCTTTACCTCATTATTGCACCTCTTGAGTATCCACTCCAGTACGCGTAGATTCTCGCCGTAGCCCGGCCATAAAAACTTACCATTTTTATCCTGACGAAACCAGTTAACATGAAAAACCTTTGGCGGAGTTGTAAGCTTCTTCTCCATATCAAGCCAATGCTTAAAATACTTTGCCATGTCATAGCCGCAGAATGGGAGCATAGCCATAGGGTCACGACGAACTTCACCCTGTTTCCCATATTGCGCCGCTGTGCGCTCCGAGGCCATGGTCGCGCCGACATAAACACCATGCTGCCAGGAAAAAGACTCATAAACAAGCGGCGCTAAATGAGCTCTTCTGCCTCCAAATACAATAGCTGATATAGGGACCCCGTGATGCTGCTCTAGGCGGTATGATATCGATGGGCATTGCATGGCAGGCGCTGTGAAGCGGCTATTTGGATGAGCCCCTTTTAAAACATTGCCATCGTCATCTAGCATACCGGGCCTCCATGCGGAGCCTCTCCAGTCTATGCCTTTCCTTGGCGGTGAATCATCACCATCTTCCCACCACACGGTCTTATCTGATTTTAAAAGAACATTAGTAAATATTGTATTCTTCCGAATAGTCTTCATCGCGTTCGGATTTGTCTGCGTGTTGGTTCCCGGAGCGACACCAAAAAATCCCCATTCAGGATTAATGCCCCATAGCTTGCCGTCTGAATCAGGACGCATCCACGCTATATCATCACCTACTGTCCAAACCTTATAGCCTTTTCTTTGCAGGCCTTTTGGCGGAATAAGCATCGCGAGATTCGTCTTGCCGCACGCGCTAGGAAACGCGGCCGCGATATATTCTATATGGCCGTTAGGCTGCTCTATGCCTAATATAAGCATATGCTCTGCCATCCAGCCTTCCTTCTGTGCCTGATAACTAGCGATGCGTAATGCCATGCATTTCTTACCCAAAAGAACATTGCCGCCATATCCCGAACCTACGCTCCATATAGCATTATCTTTAGGTAGATGCAATATTAAGCGTCTTTTTATATCGAGGCCTGCCTTGCCATGCAGGCATTTTGTAAATTTACCATCCTCTCCCAGCGCCTTTAGGACCTTGTTGCCTACCCTTGTCATAATATACATATTGAGCACAACATATATGCTATCTGTTAATTCAACGCCTATCTTACTAAAAGGTGAACCTACCGGCCCCATTGAAAAAGGGATAACATACATTGTTCGCCCTTTCATGGAACCGGAAAATATCTTAGACCCCTTCTTGTACGCCTCTTTTGGAGACATCCAGTTATTATTAGGGCCTGCGTCTTTCTTATTGGGGGTACATATGAAGGTAAGGTTCTCTGTACGCGCCACATCATTTAATGCCGTGCGATGCAATAGACATCCCGGCATCTTTTTCTGATTCAGTTTTTCTACTTCACCTGTAGAACAAGCCTGTTTTTCCAGTCTTTTTCGCATACCTTCTGTGCCGTCAACCCAGACCACTTTATCGGGCTTGCACAACTTTTCACACTTTTTTACCCACGCATCTAGCAATTTATGCTTAGTCATAAAATACTCCTTTTTTTATAATCATCATATAATACATCAAAAATAGATTATATGCAAATGAAAACAATCAAACCGCTCTAGTGGATATATAACTTTTTTCGCGGAATAAAGGTAAGAAAAATAAGGCCTATGAGCAAGCATACAAACCAGATGATTAAAAGCTGCGTCTTAGCTGAAGGGACTAAGAAATTCATATACTGCATAATGCCGGGATTAACACTGGAGGCAAAAAGGCTCATCTGGAGGCCTGATATTATGCCATGGCACAATATAGGGACAAGAAGGTTCCTCGCCTTCACAAAGAGTAGGGCAAATAATATCCCTGTAATAAAATTTCCGCATAGAAGAACTGCGACCTCTTTTATGTCTGAGGCTATAAATAAGCTAAACGGCACGCGCCATAGGCAATAACAGGCTGATGAAACAAGTATAGCGAAAAGCTCCCCCTTGTACAGCAACCTCTGCATAAGGTAACCCCTAAACGCAGGCTCTTCACATACAACCTGAAAGAATACTGAGAGAAGGATCCAGTATAGAGAATTAAAGAATACGATATCACCTATTCTTTTCTCGGGAATTACAAATTGCAGTATATTAAAATAACTACCTAACCCAAGAGCTGTACCCGCCGCTATTAACGGTACTATAACAGCGAGAAAAACAAAACGCAGGCTCACCTTCATTCTCACAAAAAGATGATAATATACTACTGCCCCTATAAAAAGTATGGTAACAAGGAAAAGATCTTCGCCTAAAAGCAGTGTTTGTTTTGTATAAAGCCCCCAGACAAGCACAAATTCAAAGATTAAAAAAGCGCTCAGCCAGCCATAAGGCTTAAGCTTGCGATATGGATAACTTTTTGAATAGAGCGCGATAAGAGGCTTCTTATCTACAAATAGCTGAAAAAAGAAAGCGAGGAGCCCGGCACAAAAAGGTGCCAAGAGCATGAGTGTCCCGGTATGCCGCAAGACAGAATACCTGTTCAATGAAAAAGATATGGCCAATGCGGATATTATAAAATAAAAAATCCTTAGTTGTTTTTTACGCTCTTCTTTAAGCATCGTGCCTGCCTCTTATATATTTGCCCGGTGTGCCCTTGTATATAATATCTTGCATCCAGCATCAAGTATCTAGTATCTTTTCCTTAATCCTTACCTTTTGTTTTTATCTTCGGCAAACTTCGCAAGCTCCTTGCTAACCATTGTGCTGACCGTCTTCCCATCCGCGCGGGACTTAACCTTGTCAAGGACAAGCTTTATGACCCTACCCATATCTTTAGGCCCTAGCGCGCCTGCCTCGGAGATTGATTCGTTAACAACAACAAGGAGCTCTCCGGCACTAATCTCCTCGGGCAGATAAGCCTTTAATATATGGAATTCCGCTTCTTCTTTCTCAACCAGGTCCTGGCGATTGCCCTCTTTAAATTTTTCAATTGAGTCTTTGCGCTGTTTAGCCTCTTTTTTAACAACCTCTATAATATCATCCTCACTTAATTTATCCCTTTTAGCGATTGAAATATTATGTATCGCTGATTTCAGAAGCCGCAGTGTTGAAACCTTCACAGAATCTTTGTTCTTTTGCGCGGATATCAGATCATTGTCTATTCTCTCACTCAGCATCACATCCTCCATTTGATTAAGTGCTTCGCTCAATTCTGAAATGCTTAGGTTTAGGTGAACGGGTATCGTAGAAAACCAAAACTTGGGTTGCATAAAATTTCTTTAATTTCCACACTATAGATCAATGCGCTTACTTAGCGCGCTGTATATTTGCGAGCCAATGTAAAAACAAAAAGCCCCATCATAAAAGCGCCTACAAACGCTTCAGAACCTACCAGCATCTGGTAAAGAGGAACCATCTTAGGGGAAAGATCCCCAAAACCGACTGTTGTAAATGTCACTATGCTAAAATATATATAATCCCAAATACTAAAGCCCTGGTCATTAACAGCTGTTGATGAGACCTTGAATATATTCAATGCCGCGTATATTATGCTGTATATAAAAACAAGCGCCGCGGAAGATAATATAACCCTGTATGGCTTTTCACCATAACCGCATAGGAGCGCCATCATAAGCGAAGAAAAATACAACAGATTTCTCTTTTTAAAGAAATGCTTCCTCTCAAGCTGTCTTTCCTTAAAAGAAGCCCAGCTCGAATCATCGTAGCGGCCATTCGCGATAAAATACTGCTTAAGGTTCCTGTATGCCTCGCTGGCGGATAGAAAGCCTGACTCATCAATCGGGCTATTTCCTGAAAAGCTGTGCCTTGTAATAAATTTAGCGTTATTTAATTTTGTGTGCCAGAATTTAACATTAGAAAAAACAGCCTTTAAAAAATCCGCTTCCTGTAGATTAGCCTCGGCAAGGTTTGAATCCTTTATTACGGCGTTCCATAAACGCGCGCCCGAGAGATTGCATTTTAGCAGATGCGCCTCTTCAAAATCTATACTAGCCATATCCGCTTTTTTAAAATTTGCGCCGGTCAGATTGGCCTTTTTAAGATTTGCGGCTGTCAGGTTAGCCCCTGAAAGATCGGCTGCAGCCAGGTCAACCTCCTCGGCATCTATGCCTTGCCATTGCGCGTTTGGGAACTCAAGGCGCCTTAAGTAAAACCCCTTGATAGAATTAGAGCATGATATATAATCTGTCAATACCCGGCGATATTCTTGCTTATCCTCTATATGTCTCCAACAGAATTCTGAAAGACTTAAAGCGCGTTCCTTACAATCTATATGTTTGCATTTATTCATATCTTAAAAAGAAGGTATAGATAAACGAGATAACTCAACATGAGCGCCCCGCCTTCTGCCCTGCTTATCCTTGATCCTGATTTAATTATCGGTATTAACGCCAGAGTGTAAAACATAAGAAGCGGTAGGCTTAAGATAATAACACTCTTATCAATAATAATAGGCCTTATGAGGCAGACGATGCCTATTATCCCTAAAATATTAAACAGGTTACTGCCTATTACATTACCTATACTTATATCCCCTTCCCCTCGTCGTGACGCTATTAATGACGCCACAAGCTCAGGAAGAGATGTTCCGATAGCCAGCACAGTAAGGCCTATAACAAGTTCGCTTATTCCAAAATGTCTTGCCAAAATTACCGCCGAGTTAACGGCGATATACGCGGCGAATAATAACCCTACTAATCCAATAACGAGATGCGCGAAAGGCCTTATCCTTGAAAGCGTCTTATCAGGCAATGGAGCAGGGCCACGCGGCTCTCTTTTCGCGCTCCTTATACAGTAATAGATAAAAATAATAAAACCAATGAGAAATAACCCTGCCTCCAAACGGCTTATCCTTAAATCAAGACATGCTAAAAATAATGCCGCTGTAGCCACAAGAAGTATGGGTATCTCGCGTCGTAATATAGAAAGGTTAACCTTGATAGGCCTGATAAGCGCTGATAATCCAAGCGCCATGCCAATATTACATATACAGCTACCGACTATATTACCTAGCGCTAGGCTACGGCTATTTTTTATAGCGGCTAAAATACTTACACAAAATTCAGGCGCGGATGTGGCAAAAGCGATAATAACAACGCCAACTATAAGCGGCCTAATATTAAATATGCGCGCCGCATCAGAAGAACCGCGTACAAACAAAACACCACAGAGATACAGCAGCGCTATACCAATTAAGAATATGGTTACCTGTATAAGCATTTTTTATATTATATAAGTCTTAATATACTATGTCAAGTGGCCTCTTGCCAATCAATGGTAAAAAGGTTATATCTTATCTTCAACACCGCTTACGGCCTTATTGCCTGATCTATACTTCTTAAAATAGACTATCAATAATATTACGGCAGACGGGGTTACGCCGGAGATACGGGAAGCCTGCCCCAGAGTCAGTGGCCTTATCCTATCAAGTTTCTCTATTATCTCGAGAGAGAGCCCTGGTATCTTTGAAAAATTTATATCTCTTGGGACCTTTATTTTTTCGATCTCTTCCATTTTTTTTATGCTGGCAGCCTGCCTTTTTATAAAACCTTCATATTTGATAGTCAGCTCTATTATTCGTTCGCATCCAGCGGGTAATTCCTCTGAAACTACCCCCAGCTCTTTTAGGTCCTGATATTTTATCTGCGGCCTCCTCAACAGGCCTGATGCCGATACAACCTTATTAATACTGGAGGTGCCCAATCTATCAAGGATATTGTTTACCTGCCTGGATGGTTTTATTCTTTGGCTATCCAGATATGTAATCGTGCTATCTACACTGCGTTTTTTCTTCTCTACCTGCTCAAATTGCGTCTTACTAATTAATCCTAAATCATGTCCCAGCCCACTCAGACGCAGGTCAGCGTTATCTTCCCGCACAAGAAGCCTGTGCTCAACTCTTGACGTAAACATGCGATAGGGCTCATTGGTACCTTTTGTTACCAGGTCATCAATAAGAACACCTATATAACTATTTGTTCTCTTAAGGATAAGAGGGGCCTTTTTCTTGACCATGAAAGCGGCATTTACGCCCGCTACAAGGCCTTGGGCAGCAGCTTCCTCATATCCGGTAGTACCGTTTATCTGCCCTGCCAGAAAAAGGCCTGCTATCTTCTTTGTCTGAAGGCTAGCGAAAAGCTCTGTAGGCTGAATAAACTCATACTCTATGCCATATCCCGGCCTTATTATCTCAGCTCTCTCCAGGCCCTTTATAGAATGGAGCATATCTTTCTGCACATCTTCCGGGAGGCTTGTCGCCAGCCCATTAGGATAATACCAGTCAGTACCGATACTTTCAGGCTCAAGAAATATCTGATGGCTCTCTCTGTTGGAAAACTTAACGATCTTATCCTCTATCGAAGGGCAATACCTTGCTCCGGTAGACTTGATAATGCCCGCATAGAGCGGTGATTTGTCCAGATTATCTCTTATAATAGAGTGTGTATTCAGATTTGTCTGAGTAATATGGCATATAATGCTATTCTTTAAATTAGATTTTGTTGAGAATGAAAAAGGCTCAGGCATGCTATCGCCATACTGAGGCACAAGTTCTGAAAGATCCAAACTATCTTTCTTAAGACGTGGGGTAGTACCCGTCTTAAGAGATTTCATCTCAAAACCGAATCTCTTTAAAGACTCGCTTAAGGCTATTGACGCGGATTCATCATAACAACCTCCGGGCCTGCTCTTAAGTCCTATATGTATAAGGCCGCTTAGGAACGTACCGGGTGCCACAACTATAGCCCTTGACTTAACGGGGCCATTTTTTAGGGTCTCTACGCCTATTACAGTAGAATCGCTAACATTAATATCAGAGACCTCGTCTTGGATAATATCCAGATTATCCTGTGACAATATTACATGGCGCATATATTCAGAATACTTGTGACGATCGACCTGGGCTCGGGATGACCATACCGCCGGCCCATGGCTTCTGTTTAAGAGCTTAAACTGTATGCCCGTCGCATCAGTCGCCTTTGCCATTTCACCGCCTAATGCGTCTATCTCTTTTACAAGCTGGCCCTTACCGATGCCGCCTATAGATGGGTTGCAAGGCATGCGAGCTATGCTTGCCTTATTCATAGTGATAAGCAGACTCTTGCACCCCATACGCGCGCCCGCAAGCGCGGCTTCACAGCCCGCGTGACCAGCTCCAATGATTATCAGATCATACTTATTCATAATAGCAATTCTCTGTTCTTATGTTGGGATTATTGCCTAAGACCATACAGGTCATAGATCACAAATAATGAAAATGCAAAATTCAAAACAAGTCAAAGCATGTTTTGAACGTTTAATATTAGAATTTTGGATTTATTTAGAATTTAGGATTTTGGATTTTATATTTAAATAGAGCGCTGTAACTATATTTGAGCCTCTTACGATATGCGTTGTGCCAGGATTATCGCTTCGGCTATCTCCTTCATCGTACGGCGTGTATTCATCGCTAACTTCTGTATCCTGCGAAAGGCATCGTCCTCCGCGTAACCTTGTGTCTTCATCAATATTCCTTTGGCCCGTTCTAATATCTTTCTTGAAGCTAGCTCCTCCTGTATAACCTTTGTTTTAACCAAAAGCTGAGAATTTTCAATAACTATAGCTGCCTGATTAGCAACAGCGGTAAGTACCCCTATTTCAGATTTCGTAAAATTGTGCAGGTCTGATGTGTATAGGTTTAAAACGCCTATCACCTTGCCTTTTACTTTAAGCGGGACACAGAGGAGGGAGTGCAACCCCTCCTTTTTCGCGATATTAACATTACTATATATCGGGTCTTTCCTTACATCTTCTACAATTATATGCTTGCCTGTAAGCGCTGCTTTGCCCGCGACACCTTTACCAAGCATCAGGGCGGGCTTCTTGTTGTATGCCTCACTTATAGACTGGGTAGCCTTAACAGCAAGAGTCCCTTTTTCCTGATCAAGAAGCATGAGAGAACATATCTTAGAATTCATTACCTCTGCGGTAACCGTAACTATAAGCTTAAGTATATCCTCTAAATACAGGCTGGAAGCGATGGCCTCACTGACTTTCGCGAGAGTTTCTATTTGCTTCTTATATGACGGCTTCTTTGTCCTTGGCTTAGTCTTAGTAATTTTTTTCATTTTCCTAGTTAAAGTTTTACTTCCATCGCGCGCGGCGGGCAAGCTGGAACACATAGTTCACAAGCAATGCATTTTTCTATATCAAATATTACTTCCATGTTCTCCCTGTTCACATATAACGCTCCTGTAGGGCATACTCCGACACAGGCGCCACATTGCGTGCAACGTTTATCATTCCTTCGAACATCCTTACTTAATGTCTCAACCTTAATGCCCTGTTGCTGCAAAAATTTTATGCCCTGAGCGTAACCTTTATCACTACCGCTAAGCTCAAGGACCATAAGCCCCTTCTCATTAGGCGTGATCTTCGCCTGGAGTATATTGAATACCAGATCATAGTCCTTAACTAGGTTATATGCTATGGGCTTATCTATAAGCTTATGTGGAAAATGCAAGACTATTCTTTTTTTCTTCATTTTTCTTCACCTCTCCATAAAACGTGTTTTAAGAAATTATTAAAATTCCCACACTATAAATTAATTCTGCGGTTACGTAAAAACTAAGTGGCGATTAAAGCAGGGCCTTTTTATTTTGAGCGAACCATGCCTACCGGTAGGCAGGCATGGTTCGCCCTGATTAAGTTCTATGCGAGAACGAAAAATAAAGCGGAGCAAAAATTCATCGCTGGTAAATTTTTGCGTCCCTGCATAATTGGTACTTAGTTTTTTATAACGGTCATTTTGCGCAACTGCTTTATTGTCGTACGCTAATTCTTTAAATACCTATACTATGAATTATACACCGCTCATTATTAAATATCAACCAATTTTACATCTCCCCAGGCGCCTAGAGTGTCGTTGACAATTATAAGTATACCGCTAATTCCTTTTATCCGCTTTCCACGATTTATCGCGCTGTCAATATCATCTTTACTCTTTATGCTGTTGCATAGGGCCGTAGCGGAACAATCCGCCAATGATGTGGAGGGCGATAATACAACAACAGCGTCTGCCCTGCCAAAGCTAAGGCTATGGCCTACTGTAGCGCTTGAGGTGCATATGCCGCAAGGCGCTAAGTCTGGCTTTATCCTGATGCCAATCTTGTCAGTAAATTTTGACGCTCCTGCGTATAGCCCCACTATACGTGGTACTTTTGACGCTATAAATATGTCTCCGCCATTCTCGATAATAACCTGGGAACTAAATTTAAGCAAGTCTTTACCAACACCCTCGGCTATGGCACCGGCAACCGCTGCCATTGGGCCGACATCACATATTTTAGCGGCCTTTGCCATAGCCTTTATAATATCGGGTGCGCGATCATCTACTTCAACGGGGCTTAATGAATTTAAAAATACCGGATATCTTACAATATAATTCTCTATCACGGATCTTACCCGTTTTATAGACTCTTCTGCCTCTTTTTGTAAACAACTATCTGCTGAAATAAAGATATCTGTTTCTGAAACAACCGCTTTAAAAGAAACCAAGTCTTTAGATTTAGTATGTTCTCTGTAAATACGCGGTTGATATGCCATTATTATCGTTGTGCGCAGTGCGCAGTGCGCAGTGCGTTTCGCGTTAAGATTTTACGCGATACGCAATACGATATACGCAATACGATTTTATTTAGGCTTACCCATGGTTATCTTCACATGGTGCCTCTTGTCATCTCCAAAAGCAGGTATAAGATTTGATTTTACTTTCTTGCCGTCTACAATCACCTCTGCTATTCCCTGGGAAACATAGCGCGGGTTTGTAACCTCAATAGTATAGTAGGCATTACGGAATGCTCTCTTGACCTTAAAAAGCTTCCACCTGTTTGGTATGCAAGGCGAGATAAGAAGCCCTTCATGTGTAGGCTTTATACCTAAGATCTCTTCGGTCATAACCTTAAACATCCAATAACCATTACGATTGTACCATGACTCTCTAGCGCGTCCGCTCGCGGGTGAATCAGGACCATCTACATATGCGCAAGATACAAAAGGCTCTAACTTATATATGTCAGATTTATGGGATCTATCAACAGGGTCCAGTTTAGCATATATGCTCCATGCTTTCTGGGCGCGGCCAAGTTTTGCCTCTGCCCATATGGCCCAACAAGCTGACTCTACGCTTATGCCTGAGTTCTCCATAACACCCTTAGGCAGCCTGCTCATAGTCCCTATCTCATCTCTTGGCTCAATAAACGGTGGCGATATCATAACGGGCCCATGTTCCCTATAAAGATCCTCACCCGCCTTATCCATAATAGCTGTGGCCTGGGTAGCGTCACATAGGCCCGATAGAACAGCCCAAATTTGTGTATCCAGAAAAAGCTGCGCGTATTTGCCCTTAGATACGCCTACCCCTTTGTCGGCCTGCGAGAGCAAGCCTACAAATCTGTCGTGATCCAATGCCACTTTTAAAACTTTTTCTCTTAATTTTCTTAATCTGCTTTCATAATCAGCGACAACATCTTTATCCTTCTTTAATTCACAGACAAGAAGAAACTCCGAAAGCAGATATATCAAAAACTGGGCAAGCCAGACAGATTCGCCCTTAGCGTCGTTGACCATGCCATCGAGCTTATCGATATGATCACCTGCGGATAAAGGCGGGAGTCCTTTTTTGCCTATGGAGTTAAAAACCCTGTCAATAGATTGCCTGCAATGTATAAAAAGGCTCTTCTTGGCAGCATCCTGGAACTTAACCTCTTCATCCAGCACTGAAATATCACAGGTCTCTTTAAGATACGCGCACAATGAATAGACAAGCCATAATGGGGCCTCGAGGGACTCAGATCTTGCGCCCTTACCACTTTTGGGATCCCACCTATTTATTACAGAGCCATCTTCAAACTGCTTTTCAGCCGCGTCTAATATAAACTGGCGGTGATGCTTGGGGTTTATTGAAAGCAAGATAAGTCCATTTACAAGATAATCCTTAAAATTTACCTTACCCTCAGGCATATAGCATGAGCCGAAACTCGCTAAACCCGCTGACATCGCCTGGTAGCGAAACCATTTATTAGTCAGAATATTCGCTCCCTCATCAGGCGTAGTTATCTGAAAATTACCCAGCCTTATAGTCCATCTATGTCCTGTTCTTGAAAACTCTTCCTCAGTGACCTTTACATTTTTATATTTTTTTATGATTTTTTGCGCGTCTTTCTTCTGGGCGCATTTCCCAACCGTAAAGAGCAGTTCCTTTTCACCGTTGGGCGGAAGTTCTATCTCAACCTGCAGAGCTGCCGCAGGATCGTCATACCTGCCTTGCTCCTCAAAGCACATCCCCTTTTCTACGCATCTGGGGTTGGATATATCGCGGTACGCTCCTAAAAACGCGTCTCTACCGCATGTAAAAGTCTGCACTTTATGATTCACCGAATGAAACGCGTATTCATCGTGCGGAGTCTTGGCGAATATCGCGGAGATGGACTCATCGTATTCTGTATCAACGAAAAGCTTATTATACTCCCTGTTGTTTGAGGGCGCAACAAAGTCCCATTCCAAATAACTAAAAACACTCAAAAACCTCGGTTCATCTGTAGTATTCTTTATGCGCATCTGCCATACCTCAACAGGCTCATCCGCTCCAACATAATATATAAGGCTTGAGATTATACCATTATATTTTGAACTTATATTTGTATAGCCTATTCCGTGCCTTACCTCATAAAATTCCGGCGTCTTACAAACAGGCTTCCATGTAGCTGACCAGTAATCCTGGGTCTGGTTGTCTCTTATGTAAATAAACTTACCTGAATTCTCACTGTTGTTATCCTGATTCCATCTTGTTATCCTGTTACCAACTCCTGCCTGAAAACTCATACCGCAACCCGATTGCGATATAATCATGCCATAATCTCCGTTTGTAAGAATATTCGACCATGGGGACGGAGTCTCAGGGGTATTAATTACAAATTCCGAGCCATCATACAAAAAGAAGCCATATCGCGTACGGAATATCTCCTTTACCCTTCCTAGGGGCAACAACAATTTTGCCATGGGCAATGCTTTTTTCTTCTGTTTTCCAACATCGGGTTTTCTTTTTTTCACAGGCTTTGCCTTTTTCAAGGCCGTCTTCGGTTTTGTTTTTTTCACAGGCTTTGCCTTTTTTGGAGCCGTCTTCGGTTTTGTTTTTTTCACAGGCTTTAATTTTTTAGGCTTAGCTGCCTTCTTCTTTATCGGATTTTTCTTTACTGATTTATTTTTTATTCTTTTCTTGTCTGCCATATCCTATAGTCTCCTTAATAAATAGGTAAAGGTGAAGGTAAAAGTAGAGATTCTATGCTTTGTGCAGCTCTTTGCCTCTACTTGTCTTTAATCGTTTACATAATGATATTGACCAACCTCTTTGGCACTATTATTATTTTTTTAATATCTTTCTCTCCTATCCATGCACTGGCTCTATCATCAGAGAGAACAGCTTCTCTTATTTTTTCATCAGAAGCATCCGCCTCAACCGATATTCTCCAACGAAGTTTATTATTTACCATAACCGGCAGAGTTAATCTCTCTTCCGCTGCTTTAGATTTATCATATTCGGGCCAGGGGCAATTAAATATACTACTGGCTTGCCCAAGTTTCTGCCAGAGTTCCTCTGCCGCATGCGGGATAAAAGGTGCTAAAAGAATAACCGCTGTCTTAGCCGCATCCCTGACTGAAACAGAATTCTCTTTATCAAGAGATAAATAAGCGGAATTGACAAGCTCCATTACTGAGCTTATGGCTGTATTAAATTTAAAATCACCCTCGATATCCCTTGTAACCTTCTCTATTGTCTGATGGATCTTGCGCTCAAGGGCCTTATCACTATTAGCCTTGCCTTTCACGCATGTATCTTGAGACACCTTCTCTACCAGTCGCCATAATCTACCTAAAAAACGATATGCGCCTTCAACAGCCCTATCGTTCCATTCCGCGTCTTTTTCGGGAGGGCCTATAAAAAGAGTGTAGAGCCGTATGGTATCTGCCCCGTATTTTTTTATAAGCGCGTCAGGAGATACAACATTACCTTTTGATTTAGACATCTTCGCGCCATTTTTTATGATCATGCCCTGCGTAAAAAGGGCCTTGAAAGGCTCGTTAAAATTCAGGCAACCTGCGTCAGACAAGACCTTGGTAATAAATCTGGAGTATAGAAGATGAAGTATCGCGTGCTCCACGCCACCTATATACTGATCGACCGGAAGCCACTTATTAACAAGGTTTTTGTCAAATGGCCTATCACTATCCCCTGGAGAGAGATAGCGCAGATAATACCAACTTGAGTCTACAAACGTATCCATGGTATCTGTCTCGCGCCTTGCGCTGGATTTACACTTGGGGCATTTAGTATTAACAAACTCTTTTGAGCTTGCCAATGGGCTCTCACCGGAATTGCCTGTCTGCTGGCTTGGATTGGAGAAGGTAACATCTTCCGGCAATAAAACGGGAAGCTCAGTCTTCGGAACAGGGACGGCACCGCACTTATCGCAATACACTATAGGTATAGGCGCACCCCAATAACGCTGCCTGGATATCAGCCAATCGCGTAGTTTAAAATGGACGGACCTTTTGCCCGTCTTCTCTTCTTCCATCCAATCAGCTATATTTTTCATGGCCAACCTATTATTAAGGCCGTTAAACTTTTCAGAATTTATCATAACACCATCATTAATATACGCGCTTTTCATATCGGATGCGTTAATATGTTTCTTGGGGTCGTCAATAACAACCTCAATATCGAGATTATACTTCCTGGCAAATTCAAAGTCTCTATCATCGTGCGCGGGAACAGCCATCACGGCGCCTGTTCCGTATTCCATGAGCACATAGTTGGCTATCCATAAAGGTATCTTCCGCCCATTAACAGGATTGATAACATATCTGCCTGTAAAAATACCTTCCTTCTCCGCATCTGCCGACTGGCGCGCAATCTTCCCTTCCTGCCTTACCTTTGTTACAAAAGATAATATCTTCTCCTTATCGGGATTATCTTCAATAAGACTGTTTATCAAAGGGTGTTCCGGAGCTAGCACCATGTATGTAGCGCCAAAGATCGTATCCACCCTTGTCGTATAACAGGTAAGCCTTATGTCATCATCCTCTACAGGAAAATCTATGTTAACGCCTATGCTTTTACCTATCCAGTTGGACTGCATTGTCTTGACCCTCTCAGGCCAGTCTTTTAATGTCCCTATATCATCTAAAAGCCTCTGTGCGTAATCCGTTATCTTAAAAAACCACTGCTCGAGATCTTTTTCAATCACCTTTGCCTCGCAGCGTTCGCAAGAACCCTCGACAACTTGCTCATTCGCCAGCACTGTCTTGCAGGATGGACACCAGTTTACAGCTGCCTTCTTCTTATAGGCAAGGCCCTTTTCCAGTAATTTAAGGAATATCCATTGTGTCCATTTATAATAATCCGGCAGGCATGAAGCGACCTCCCGCGTCCAATCATAACCTATACCCCATTGCGCGAGCTGCTGTTTCATTACACTGATATTGTCGAGGGTAGAGTCCTTTGGGTGCAATCCGTTCTTTATGGCGGCATTTTCAGCGGGAAGGCCAAACGCGTCCCAACCCATAGGCGAGAGCAGATTATACCCCTTCATCATCTTATAGCGCACAAGGGCATCACCTATAATATAGTTTCTGCCATGGCCAACATGAAGCTTGCCTGATGGATATGGAAACATCACAAGACAATAATATTTCTCCTTTTCACTATTAGGATCCATATTAAAAAGCTTGGCATCATCCCAATATTTCTGCCACTTCTTCTCTATATGATCAAATGGGTAAAGTTTATCCTTCATTATGTTTATTTGTACCTGTGCTTAAACAGGCCAACCTCCTCGTAATTCTCATATTTTCCAAGTCATCATCTTGGCTACTTTTTGGTGTTTCCATAATAAACGGCAGGGCCTTAAGCTTGGGGTGATTTAATATCCTCTTCATTCCATCCTTGCCTATCAGCCCCTTACCTATATGTTCATGCCTATCTGCTTTTGAGCCCAAGGATTTTTTAGCGTCATTTAAATGAATAGCCTTAAGATATCTTAACCCTACTCTCTCCTCGAACTCTTTAATGGTCTGATCCAGCCCCTTCGCGCTCTTAATGTCATAACCTGCGACATATAAGTGGCACGTATCCCAACAGACCCCCACTCTTTTCCCTTTTACGCTATTGAGTATGTATTCAAGGTGCTCAAACTTACTACCTAGTGATGTCCCTGCCCCTGCACATGTCTCCAAAAGTATCATTGTTTTAGGCCTTGCCTTTTTTATGACATACCTAAGGCCTTGGCAAAATCTGTCTAAACCCGCTTCTTCACCTGAACCTGTATGAGCGCCTAAATGTGTAACAAAGTATTCCGCGCCAAGGGCATCGGTTCTTTTAATATCCTCAATGTATGAAGCTATGGATATCTTCCAAAGCTTGCTCTTAGGGCTTGCTAAATTTATAAGGTATGGTATATGAACTAAAACCGGATAAATATTATGCTGCGATCTCTTTTGCCTAAAACTCTTAACCTCTTGGACAGCAAGTGGTTTTGCTTTCCAGATTCTTGGATTTCTAGAAAATATCTGAATAGTTTCGCATCCTAATGCCACGGCCCTGTCTATAGCTTCATCTATCCTGCCTGCTATCGAAACATGTACCCCTATGCGCATATATTAGTTCTACGTTTTACGTTTTACGTTTTACGTTTTACGTTGTGTGTTGTATGTTGACAATACATAATTATGGTGCTATAATTCCGTTACACTTTTAATTTCTTGGGGCTGTAGCTCAGTTGGAAGAGCACTTGCATGGCATGCAAGGGGTCAGGGGTTCGAGCCCCCTCAGCTCCACCATCAGCCTTCGCTAACAACACACGATACTTACTATACAGCTACGGCTGATTAATAATAACTTATATGAGAAGGGCACCGAAGCCTGGACACGATATAACATGTTATTAAGGCGGAGGTGGCCCCTCAGCTCCACCATGTACCACCCGATTTTGCCTTTAAGTGGTACATGCCCTGAACCCGAGTTACAAAGTAACGAGTGGTTTAGGGCAAATTCTCGGGTACATGGCAAGCCATCTTTCCAATTTACCAAATTCGCTTCGGGGCTAAGCATACGTGCTTATTTTATTTTTCAGTAATAGTATATCAATGTATGTATAAGTATATTAAGATATAAGAGATAAAAAGTCAAGTGATAAGACCCTGTTCTCTGAAAAAATATAGGTTTTTTTATGTAACTTATTTATTTTCAAGATATTGTGTCAAATGTATACCAAATATAGTAATATTTGTTTAAAAATATCACTTTATGCTAACCTTAATAATTATGTTGACTTATAGAAATAGTAAAGATAGAATGTTATTTGCTTAGCATAAAGCCGAGATGGCGGAACTGGCAGACGCGGCGGCCTCAAAAGCCGTTAATCGCAAGATTGTGGGGGTTCAACTCCCCCTCTCGGCACCAACTCTTCATGGGAGTTGAAGAGAGCTTTGCGCCGAGCGAATAGCGAGGAATAGTGCACGAACGAAGTTGAGTAAACGACAGCAAAGCGAGTGGCCGACCTGAAGTCTCCTGGCGAGCTAAAAACGAGCCGAGACGTAAGGCGCCAACTCCCACTCTCGGCACCATGAACCATTCGCCATGCACCCGAATGAAATGAGTGGTACATGGCTCAGATTCATGGCTTCGCCATATAGTTTTTTGAATTAAAAGGGGACACCCCTAAGATTAAGTTTTGCTATTTTTTTTATTCTTTTTAATAATCATAGATCGCCTTATCTATATATACAAGAAGCATGTATTTTTAATATATTTTATCAATTTCCGTGCTTAGGGGTGTCCCCTTTAGGACCGTCCCCGTTTAACAGAGGAGATTAACCATGAAGAAAAAAGTATTAGGGCTTGTAGGGGCTCTGGAAATAGAGCTCAAGGGAACAGATGAGATAGCGTTACTTCAACTCACAGGGCAGATTGATAGTTATACCGCGGAAGAGATTACTAAAATTATTGGCTCTCATATGAGTAATAGTAGTTTTAAGGTGATCGTTGACCTTACAGGTATTGATTATCTAGACAGTGCCGGGCTTAGCGCGCTAATCAACGCGAAAACAAAGTTATCGAAAAGTGGCGGCGATCTCAGGCTTGTAGGCTTAAAAGGAAAAGCAAAAGATGTCTTTGATCTCGCTGGGTTTACCCCTCTCTTTAACAACTTTAACAGCCATGAAGAGGCATTCGAAGGATTTTAAGAATTTAGAACTTTACGCGGGTGCCTGCCATAACCTGCCTACCGGGAAGAGTATTGCCCCGCACATCCCAATAGGTTGAATCAAACCAATTATCTATTATTAGAAACAGGCTGCTATATTGATTTAACTTATAATTAAAGGTAGACCCCATTACCAGATAACTGCTGTATCCCTTTCTGTTTTTGTACAATAATCTCACGCTCTGGGTGCCAAAAGGCAAGAGGATATCTACTTGTGAAGATACCTTATGGTCAGGTTGGTTTAAGGCGTATTTTGAGACATAACCCTGATTTCTTTCTATATCTGAATCTATATAGGCATAACCTCCTTTAATACGCAACCATTCGCATGGTTTAATATCCAGGGCCGCCTCCAATCCTTCTGTCTTAACCTTCGCGATATTTGTTGCCTGATAATAATTCGTATTTGGGGGTTTCTGCACCCAGTCAATAAGATTATCTGAATCGCGCCTGAATAAAGTGCACTTTATCTTGATATCCTGATTATTACTTAACAACAGATCCAGGCCCACCTCATAATTAATGGCTTTTTCAGGCGAAAGATACTGATTGCCCTTATTTGAAGGGCTATCATAAAAGAGCTCTGTATAATTCGGGGGCCTTGCTGACTTCGCGGCTGCGGATCGAAATCGCAAATAGTGAACCGGGCTAAAAAAGATACCTGCCTGTGGAAGAATCTCTGCACTATAATCCGAGTAATCATCGATACGAATCGATGCGTCATACCCAAAGAAAATATTCTTATAGTTTTTTAGCGCTACTGAATACGAATTTCTGCCTCGGGAATCGTTTCCAAGCCTGGTACTGTCAATACTTTGCCTATTAATATCGACAACTGCTTGAAGATGCCCAAAAATGTCAATATCGATCCCTGCTTCTGTCTGCAGTCCTTCAACAACCGTCTTATGGTGATTAAGATAATAATCAGGGTCCTCGATATCAAGCATGTATTTGTCATGGTGTCTTCTATGGTACAATTTGGGACTTATCTTAAATCGATTTATGCTTATCTGCGTATCCCAGTCTAGAAAGAGTGTGTTAGTCCATTCTTTGGAATTATACGGGCCGTAAAAATCAGCCGCACCAAATTCCTTTTCACCATATCCCGCAAAAAAATAACTCGACACCTTATCTCCTTGCTCTAGAAGAGCCGAAGATGAAACAGAAAACTCTCTAAATTCTGTATCAAACCTCCATCCATCTGACGCCGCTTCTTCTGCCGCAAAATTTATGCCGCCATTGGCCAATTTTCGCTCTAAATAGACTGAACCTTCCCGAGTTGAATATGTTCCATACATAAAAGAGGCTTCGCATCCCGTGTTTACAGGCTTAGCCGTGACAAAATTAACAGCACCCCCTATAGCTGCCTGACTCCATGCATTAGATGAGGGGCCTTGGTCTATTTCTATCCGCTCGATAGCGCGTTTAGGCACAGCAAGATCGAGATTATGATGCGCTGTCTGTGGATCATTTACAATAATGCCGTTTATCGCTATTGTTGTCTGTTCATCGGTAGCGCCTCTTATGCTTACATCTGACTGTATTCCGAGGATTCCCCTTCGTGAGATATCTAGGCCCGCTTGCCTATCAAGTAACTTTTCTATAGATAGATCCTGATCTTGAATCGGCATTAGGATCACCGTGGATTTAGTCAGGGCCTCGTGCTCTTTAGAAGGCGTGTTCAAGGTGATAGTAATAGGGTTCAACTCTATATCATGGGCAAAGGTAGAGCTAACACCTATAACTAATAGGTAGTATAGGGAGAAAAAAACAATGCGTAATAAGCTTGGTATAATAGAGAAAGGCCTCATTGCGGGTATTCTAGTACAGCGAGCGGGGCATTGTCAACCCAAAAATATTTTAGTGTTGACAATCTATTTTATCTTCAATACCATTATAGTTATATCATCGTGCTGGGGGGCATTCTTACGAAAAGAGATAAGCTCGTCATAGATGCTCTCTGTTATCTCCTTAGCGGTCTTCCCCTTATGCCTTGAGACAACGTCTTTTAGTCTCTCTTCATCAAACTCTTCTTTCTTCATGTTCCGCGCCTCTGTCACTCCGTCGGAATATAGGACAAATACGTCATCCGGCTTTACAGGGATCTGATTTTTATGAAATTCAACGCCATCCATTATGCCAAGAGCCATACCGCCCGTAGCTGTTATCAGGGTGGTCTCTTTGTCCTTGGCAGCGTATACAATCGGCAGATGGCCCGCATCTACTATGGAAAGTGTGGTAACCTTACTATCAAGCACAACGTATGTAAGCGTAACAAAAAGGCCTGATGTTGATTCTGTTGACATCTGATCATTGAGCGTAGTAACTACCTTAAGAGGATCGGACTCTGTCTTTGAATGAAACCTGAAATTGCTTACTGTCATTGCCATAAATAATGCGGCTGGTACGCCTTTTCCGGAAACATCACCTACCATCAAGCCAAAACTCTTATCCGCATTCTCCACAAAATCATATAGATCGCCTCCTACGGATTTTGCCGCTACCATCTTTACGGCTATATCAAGACGCTCCTTTTCAGGGGGCACCTGCTTTAAGAAACTCTGCTGTATCCTTTGGGCTATATCGAGATCTCTTTGCATCAATACCCTCTTATTCTGCTCTGTTATATACTGCTGAAACGTACAGAAGATATAAACGCCAGATACAAGAAGTAGTGGATAAAAAAGGTCTATCCAGATATTGAAGAAAGCAAATAGCGCGAATGAAACAGCGATAAAGCCAAAGAATATACCAAAGGCTGCCATTATCTCAAAGGCAGGCTTTAATTTGGCCACCGCCAGTACAATTAGGGTGGAGAGCAAAAACAGTATCAGCAGATTTAGAACAGGGTCGGCCCTTACTATAAAACTTTTAACCAGGATAGTGTTTAAGAGGTTTGCGTGCAAGCCAACCATAGGATAGCGTTGTTGAAGCGGTATGGGATTCAAATCATGCGTAGCCACGGCAGTAAGGCCGACAAGACATATCTTGTCCTTTAATTCATTAAGATCCACAACGGGGCTCTTGCCTTTACTTAAATCACGATAAGATGTAAGAATATCAATAAAAGAATAGTGTTTAAATGCCTGCCCCCAGTAGCCCGCGTAATTTACCAGCATGCAACCGTAGGAATCTATTGGGACATTTAGGCCGGGCTTTATCTGAACATACTTATCTTTTTTTACGTTTACATCTTTTATCGATATTCCTAAAGAATCGCACAGGGCGAGAAATGATATGTGAGGTATTACATCCTTATTGTGATCTATAAAAAGCGGCGATCTTCTCCTCTTGCCATCTATATCTGTTGCAGCATTTATATGGCCCACGCCGCGGGCAATATTTAGCAATTCTGGCATCGGTTCTGATTCTATCTCAGTCGCTTCCGGAAAGATTGTTTTTTGTCTCTTTTCTGAAAGGCGTAGTGCTACCGGCAGGTAAACCTTTTTACTCTTCTTAACAGACTCAATAAATATAGCATCTGAATCAGGATTGCTCTTAGTGCTAAAAAGGATATCAAAGATAATAGATTCTACGTCATAAGCGGTTAGAACGTCTATTAAAGCAGCGTGAAATTGCCTATCTATGGGCCACTGCCCTACCTTACTTAACGTATCTTCAGCTATTTCTATGATAACTATTTTATCAGTAACCTTCTGGGGAGGACGCAACTTAAAACGCAGGTCCATTGTAGCAAGCTCAAACGTCTCAAAAGCCCTGAAATATGAGGCGAGTATAACAAGAACGGGTATAATTATAGCTATTGATACCCTTAAAAAATTTTTTGGAAATTTTATTTTTGGCATCTAGAAAAAATAGTTGATCCCGACAGTACTGACACTGCCTGAATAGTCCTGTAGGGGGTCGTTTGAATAATTCTGTCTGTATGTATAGTTCGCGCTTACGTAAAAAGCTGAAAGCAACTTATAGTTTATGCCCCCGCCTAATGTCATAAGGTTATCATGTTCCTTCTTACCCGAATCCGTAGTTATAGTGCGTGATTTGAAATCCTTATACTGATAGCCGCCACTTAAAAGAACTGATAATTTCTCTGTCACAGGATAGGCCGTGTACAGGTTGATCCTGTTTGACTGATAGTCATAATAATCCATGTATTCGTCATTCGAATCATTGAAATAATATGTATTCTTGAGTTTTACAAAAAATTTACCGAGATGAGTAACAACTTCTCCGGTAACGTTATTACGGTGATCCTCTCTTGTGGTGTTTATCTTATTATTAGAACTGTTTCGTATATCACGATGCTTGTAATTATAAAAATAGTACTGATACGTAGCGCTCACATAGGTATTCTTATCAATATAATATTTTATTCCCGCGAATGGGCCATTTGTTGTAAAATCTCCGCTTTTGTTCTTAAAATAGTCTACGAAATCAACATCATAGCCCATCTCTATCCTGACTCTCTTGTGGGGATAATATTCTAAAGAGGCGGATATATCATTCTCTATCAGGCTAAGTACTGTAAACTCATGGTAGGTTATAGATGTAAAATCATAATGGGCCTTCACGTCTAGCTGATCGGTCAAGCGATAGCGGGCTATAATGTCAGCCATAGCCTGATCAAATACATCACCTTTTCTGGAAGGGTCAAGAAAGACATTATTATCATATCCTTCATGCGCGCCTGCGTAGAAATGATAGGTAAAATTCTCCTCAAGATTATAAATATTGTCTGTTAATGACTCCACCTCTGCCACTTTATAATCATTGTACTTATCAGCTATCTCCTCTTCATCCGCAAAAAGAGGCAACTGCATAAGCGCAAGCAGGAAAAATGCAATGAATAATACTTTTATATCTTTCATAAATAACTAACTTGATACAGAATAACGATCACCCCCGCTACTACTGCCGCTACTTGGCGGGGCTTCCCAATCATCACGCCTCTCAGACTCTCTCTCCTCATAGGCGTTTTCCTTACTATCAAAGAACCTATCCTCGGTTCTCTCTTGAATCCTCTGTATCTCTTCTAACGCTACTGCGGCACCTCGTGAACCTTCTGCGCGCTTGCTCCTTAGCCAGTCGATATGATCGCGCAGATTCTCACGAAACTGTGTCCACCCTTGCCTATCAAGGGCCGTAAGCATCATAAGATCACCTGGCATCTCAAACCTGCCTACTACACGCTTAAAACCATTGTCTATTATAACTATCTCTGCCATAAGAGTGCCGTCAACATTAATGCCGCGTACAAAGGCCTTATCTTCAAAACACGCTACTGTAGTACTCTTGCCATCTGTGCCAACTGACATTCCGCTTCCGGCTACACCCGCAACCGCTGTCGGGGTACGGACCTCAAACGAAGAGTCAGACGGTAAAGACTCAACAAGGGCAAATACCTTGCCGCTTAACATAGATAATTTCTTCGCCTTAATATCCTCAATGCTAATCTCTGTATTCTGATCAAGTTTAACAATATTCTTCTGTGTAGAGTCAAGAGCTATTTCAGCTTCTGAGGCTATAAATGTCTTTATCTTATCATTTTCATTTAATAGCATGCCTTTCTGAGCAAGGATCCAAAAATCATCTGAGGATCGCTGAATCTTCACATTTCCTTTGGTATGAACTATTTTTACTTCATCCTGTGCATAAGCTGACACGCTAAAAAAGATAAGGCATGCAAGAAATAGAGTAATTACAATAAATGCCTGCCTCATCTTTTGTTCCTTTTATTTTTAGCCTTGGCATTGCTGCTATTTTTATCATCGGAACCTTTAACAAGCAGTTTCCAAGGATTGCGCTTGATGTCATCGCTAAACTCCTCAAAATTCTCAGTACTTCTTCGCAGGTTGTTCATTATCTCATCAATGTTAGATCTGTTGCCTGTTACAGCGTCGTCAAGGTCTTTAGCAAGGCTGCTTATATTTTTCATTGTCTCCTTTGCTACCTCCATAGTAGAAGTCGCTTCATCAATAATAGCATCCATGCTTACAGGATCCTTACCAGGTATGGTAGTGCCCGCCTTTATAAAAGGCGCGCCTTTATCGCCATGAGATAACGCTATATATGTCTCACCCATAAGCCCCAGAGTGGTAATGCCCGCTATAGCTCCTTCACGTATTTTTGCGTTGCTGTCCAATTCAAGGCCAACAAAGACCTTAGTATCACCTTCCTTTGTGTAAACAAGCCGTACACTATTTACCTTACCGACTTCAACGCCGCCTAAACGAACAGAGGCATCCGTTTGGATCCCCGCTACATTCGTAAACACAGCCTTTAGCTTATACTGTTCTTTAAATAAGCTAAAGCTACCTGCCATCACAGTAAGGCCAACAAGTATAATCGCACAAATAATTACCATAAAACCGGTCTTTACCTCATTTGTAAATACCTTTGCCATTTTATTCTCCTATTTCGTTAGTTCATCTAAATATCCATCACTGGATTGAAAAAATTGTATCGGGCCTTCAGGACTTCCTGTTACAAACTGCTTGACGCGCGGATCTTCAGAATTTTTTATATCCTCCATAGCGCCTTCCGCTATCACCTTACCTTCATAGAGCATGATTATCCTGTCGGCTATAGCAAAAACACTTTTCATGTCATGCGTTACAACTACTGACGTGATCTGAAGTTTTTTACTTAGATCAAGGATAAGCTTATCTATGACACCTGCCACAATAGGATCAAGTCCGGCTGTAGGCTCATCATAAAATACAAGTTCAGGATCCATGGCAAGAGCACGGGCAATGCCTACCCTTCTTCTCATGCCTCCGGAGAGTTGGCTTGGTTCAAACTTTTCAAAACCGCGTAACCCTACTAACTCAAGCTTCATCTTAACCATGATATTTATAATATCCGGATCAAGTTTCGTATGCTCAGAGAGCGCGAGCGATATATTCTCTTCTACATTCATTGAATCATACAAGGCCGCGTTCTGGAAAACCATACCATATATCTTTCTTATCTTATCAAACTCTGACTCATTAAGAGTTGTTATCTCATTACCTTTTATAAAAACGGAGCCGCTGTCAGGCCTATGCGTACCTATCATATGCCTTAATAAGGTAGATTTACCGCAACCGCTTCCTCCCATAATAACAAGCGTCTCGCCCTTATAAACCTTAAGGCTTATGCCATTTAAGACAACGCGCCCGTTAAAACTCTTTATCAGGTCTCTTATCTCTATTGCGACTTCTTTATTTTCCATTACAATACCTCATTATAATTTAAGCTATCTAGCATCTAGTATCAAGTATCTAACGCTCCGTACCAGAATTTGCTTCCCGCCGTAGGCGGGCAGGCGCTACGGTACAGGGTAAACTCGCACTTATAAGTTACATTTGACTAAAGAAGAATATGCCTGTCAAGACACAATCCGCTAAAATTATCATAATAAAACTCGTAACCACACTTACCGTAGTAGAGCGGCCTACACCCTCTGCGCCGCCTTTTGTATTAAGCCCCATATAGCAGCCTATAAGCGCAATTATCATAGCAAAAGATACAGATTTTATCAATCCTGTGTATATATCCTTAAGCGCTAGAAATTTAAATGTTACATCTATATACATGCCGGAATTAATACCAATACTAAAAACACCTACAAGATATCCACCTATCATGCCGGCTAAATCTCCTAATATAGTAAGGCATGGCAGCATTACCATAAGTGCTATAAAGCGCGGCACAACAAGAAAACGTACAGGATTTAATGCCTGTGTCTGTAACGCCTCGATCTGCTCTGTTACCTGCATACTGCCAAGCTCCGCTGTAATAGCGGCACCCACTCTTCCAGCGACAACTAAGGCTGTCAGCACAGGCCCCATTTCTCTTGCCATCGCGACCGCTACAAGACTTGCCACATACATCTCTGCTCCCATCTGGGCTAGCTGATAAGCGCTTTGCATGGCAAGCACAATGCCTGTAAAAAAAGTCACGAAAAATACGATTAACAGGCTATTGACGCCTTCAAATACCATCTGCTGAAAAATATTCTTGTGTGAAATAGGCCTTTTAATAAAAGGGCCTATAAACATCCAATAAAGAGTCTGCCTTAGAAGGATAAAAATCCCGCCTATCTGTGAAAGCAATGATAACACCGTCTTTCCTATTGTAGCCATAAAGTTTAACATAACGCATACCCTCTTATTTAGAAATTGGTACTTGCCTCTTCTTCTGTATCAAATATGTCAAAAAGCTTCTCAAGCTTGGTTATCTCAAAAAGGCTCTTGACCTTAGGCGCTAAACTTGCCAGTCGTAGCTTACCGCCATAAGACCTGGTCTTCTTAAGCATCTCAACCAATGTCGCCAAGCCAGAGCTATCGACATATGATACGTTACTCAGGTTAACAACAACCTTCATGGTCTTGGCAATAGCAATATCCTCAAAGGCCTCTCGCATCTCAGGTGAAGAGTTGATATCTATATCGCCATCAATATCAAAAATAATTATATCGTTATTCTGCTTCTGAACTATTTTCACAATAAATTCCTCCCTCTATCGGGTTCTTTTGGATTGTTTGTTCTTTAGATATTTTACCATAGTAAGACGGTTACCCCTCTTATTAAACCTAACTTCGTCCATAAGATGCTTTATAAGAAAAACCCCCCTGCCGTTACCCATAAGCAGGTTCTCCTCCTTTGTGGGATCAGGCACCTTATTATGATCGAAACCTGTGCCTTTATCTTCTACAGAAATATGTATCTTATCATTTACGCATGCAAAATCTATCAACACCTCAAGATCCTTGTCAAACCTGTTCCCGTATTTAATAGCGTTTATCAGCGCTTCCTCAAGGCAAAGCCTTATATCAAACGTATCAGACTCATCCACCTGGAGGACTTTTAACATGATTATAATCTCATCTACAGTATGCCTGATATTTTTAAGATCGCTTGCGACAGATAATTGCTTATTCATCTTAATACAAGGCCCCCTATTCCCCCTTCGAGGGGTCGATAAATCTTCCCATATTACGAAATTTCACATATCTTTGCTCAAGCATCTCTTCCTTGCTCAAAGCTGATATCTCTTCTAGATTTTTTAGAATAGCGTCTTTAATGCTGCGCGCCGCGGACTGGGGATCGCGATGCGCTCCACCGAGCGGCTCCGGAATAATCATATCTATAATACCAAAATCCAATAGGTCATATGCCGTAAGCTTTAAGGCGCTAGCGGCCTTATCTGCTTTTGCCCTATCTTTCCAAAGTATGGCTGCGCATCCTTCAGGTGATATCACAGAATAGTAGGAATTTTGCATTACACATACCCTGTCGCCAACGCCTATGCCCAACGCGCCGCCGCTACCGCCTTCACCGATAATAAATATAATAATCGGCGTCTTTAGAGTTGCCATTTCCCGCAGATTATAAGCTATAGCCTCCGCTTGGCCTCTCTCTTCAGCTCCTACCCCCGGATAAGCCCCGGGTGTATCTACAAATGTCACAACAGGAACATTAAATTTTTCCGCGAGCTTCATCAGGCGCATCGCTTTCCTGTAGCCTTCCGGGTTTGAACTACCGAAATTACGCATAAGATTCTCGTTGGTATCTCTGCCCTTCTGATGACCAATAATAAGCACCTTATGGTCATCCACGTTGGCAAATCCGCAGACCATTGATTTGTCATCCGAGAAAGCGCGATCACCATGAAGTTCTATAAAATCATGAGCAATCATACCTATATAATCAAGCGTGTATGGCCTTTGCGGGTGACGGGCTATCTGAACCCTCTGCCAGGGAGTAAGATTTTCAAATATCTCACGTTTTAGTTTCTCAAGCTTTTGTCCTAACCTGTCTATTTCAGAATGCAGATCTATATTTTCAGAACTGGTAAACTTCTTAAGCTCTTCTATCTTGCGTTCTAATTCCAGAATAGGTTTTTCGAATTCTAATCCACTTCCATTCATTTTATATCCGCAGCCCTCTGTTTTTTATATAGGCATGTAAGCGCCATTAATCAACAATAGTTACGCTCGTGCCTACTGGCACTATGGTATACAACTCATCCACCTCTTCGTTTATCATCCTGACACATCCATCGGTACACTGGTAGCCTATACTTTCAGGCTCTATTGTACCATGTATCCCATAACCCGACTCTTCTGTGGTAAGGCCCATCCAACGACTGCCAAGAACATTTTCAGGACTATCCGCAGGCACAGCAACGCCGTGATTATACCATACAGGCCTTACGAGCTTATCGCGTATCTTAAAAGTTCCTACCGGTGTAGAGTTATTCTTGCCGGTAGATACTATGTATGCCTTAATTACCTCATCGCCCAAAAAGAGAGTAAGCACAGACTGCGATTTATCGATCAGGATACTGAATGGGATCTTTTGGACCTTAAGTTTCATATCAGGCATAATCAAATCTGATTTTAAGCCATTGGCCTTTTTTATCAGATCAACAGTAGTAGAATACCTCTTAGCTATCCTTATAAGTGAATCACCGGGAACAACGGTATATAATTCGCTATCAGGGGTAAGAATCTTAGAAAATAGGATTGCCATTCTTGCTGAAGCTGCTCTTTTTTGCATATCAGCATAATCGCAAAACTGCGGATATTCATCAATAGCCGTTAGATAAAGTTCTTTTGCCTTTATAAAATTCGCGTCATTATAATATATATCAGCAAGCATTATAGTCGATTCATACCCATCACGATTACCTTTCGCAGAGGTAGATATCTCCTCAAGCGCCCTTATCGACTCCGCTCTATTGCCTTCTGCAAAAAGGGTTCTTGCGGTCTTTAGCGACTCTGATTCCTCATGCATAACCGCTACGGTCAAGTCTGCTGGCAGCTTGGGCTCACTGCTCTTAGTAAGCCCTGAAATAGAAAACTTGACAATAACCGCTATAAGTAAAAATGATACTATAGCTATAGTTGCCTTTAAAATATTCTTATTCACTACGATCCTTTCACATTATAGGTATATATACAAAAAATATCCAAAAACAATGCCCAAGCTAGCTCCCGCAAGAACCTGTATAGGCGTGTGGCCTATAAGCTCCGCAAGCCTCTCCTCTTTGATCGGTTTTTTAAAATATATATCTTCAACCATCTTATTAAGAGCCTCTGCCTGCTTACCGATAGCGCGTCTCGCGCTTTGCGCGTCAAACATAGTAACAATAGCGAAACCTAAGCCTATGGCAAAGATTCCTGTGTTAAAACCGTATTCAAGGCCTAGGGTTGTCGCAAGAGCCGCTGTTCCGGCACAATGTGAACTTGGCATTCCACCTGTTCCTACAAGCCACTTAAAATTAAATCGTTTTTCTCTTATAACACCTATAGCGATCTTAATAAGCTGTGCCAGGAACCAACATATAACAGTTATTGTAAAGACCCTATTTTGTATAAGTTGTTCAAAAAAAATCATATCAGCACAGATTGTAAGATTGCGCAATCAAATAGTTTCCAACCCCTGAAAGTGATATCGATAGTATGCGTTTCACTATCTGATTGCGTGATTAGAAAGGGAAGAAAAGTTTTTTTATAACCTTGAGGTTTCATGTGACCAGTTAAAAAGATTTGCCGTAAAAACATGTTATAATTCGATTTATATTTACGGGATCAGCGTTTATAAGCTCCACCCCTGTATCATAATATACCAGAGGGCCGTTCTCTCCGACAATCTCTACCCTCCTGCACCATGCTACCCTACCACTTAGGTTCACACTGTTTCTGCTATCTCCAACATCGATTTTTATAAAAAGATTTGTCTTTGGAAGAAGCTTCTCTTTTAAGGAGATACATATCCCGTTACCGCTTATATTTTTGCTCTCTGATTCTCGCAGGATTTGCGGCCTTGTGCTTACCTCGTAAGAGAGTTTTATAGGTAAAGATATCCTCTCAAATATTCTCCGCTCCATATTAAAGCTCCTATTTTATAATGTATAATTATAACATAAATACTATAACAGGTAAAGCAAATATCACTTATCGAGCCGCTATCCATGCCCAAGCCTTATAACTCACTTATAAGTTACATCTCTAGAGCTTTGTGTATACTTATCTTATCCCCCATATTTTCTGAAGAAAACAAAACAGGGGGATAAATTCGCCCCTATTCTTGCTTTCTTAACGAAAGCATAGGGGCTCATTTTACCTGATCAGTGAAAGCGCCTCTTGCCGTGTCTTAGCGTTTTCCTTAAACACTCCCCTGACAGCGCTAGTGATAGTAACTGTGCCCGGTTTCTTAACACCACGCATCGACATGCAAAGGTGCTCTGCCTCTATTACTACCAATACACCAAGAGGCCTTAGTTTTTTCATTATAATATCCGCTATCTGAGTTGTAAGCCTCTCTTGCACCTGTAACCTCTTGGCTAGTATTTCAACTACTCTGGCAAGCTTACTAAGTCCTGTTACTCGTCCACCCTTTGGGATATAAGCGATGTTTACCTTACCCAAAAAGGGAAGAAGATGGTGTTCGCACATTGAATAGAGAGGTATGCCTTTAAGCAAAACAATCTCATTATGCTTCTCCCCTAAGAGCACCTCTAGCTCCTTCTTTGGTTCGGTCTTTATTCCACTGAATATCTCCTCATACATTTCAGCAACTCTGCGTGGAGTATCTAAAAGATCCGCTCTTGCCGGATCCTCTCCTATCGCTAATAGTATCTCTTTCACAGCCTTTTCTATTCTTCTCTTCTGCATCATATGCCTCCGATTATATGTTCTTATTTCGTCGTGCGTCGCGCATCTAACATCTTGCATCCAGTATCTAGCATCTAGCGCTTGGATCCCTGCCTGCCGGCAGGCAGGCTTCGAATACACTGTATTCTCAGGATAAAATTCGCCCCTATTCTTGCTTTCTTAACGAAAGCATAGGGGCTCATTTTACTTCCCCACACAAAACTTACTGAATATGGTGTCGAGTATCTCTTCTGTAAAAATCTCACCTGTGATAGCGCCTAGACCCTGAGCGGCATCTCTTATATCGATCATCAGCAATTCTTCAGGTATATGCTCATCAATACCGTTGATCGCTGATTCTACAAAACTCAAAACCCTCTTTGTCGCCTCTATCTGCCTGGAATTTGATAACAATATACTTCCTACCGGTATATGGCCTAAAAAGAACATGTCATATATTGCGCCCTCCAAGTCTTCTATTCCTGACTTTTTCTTAGCAGAGACCTTAATAACGGTTTTGTTGTGAAGATGTTTTTTTATTTCACTAACCTTCAGGGCCTCCGGTAAGTCTGATTTATTGACCACCACAATAACCTTCTTGTTCCTTATAATATCGATAATATCGAAATCATGTTCTGTAAGCATGCCGCTAGAATCCAAAACAAGCAGGACGAGATCCGCTATCTCCATATAATGCATGCTTCTTTTTACAGACTCTTTCATAATATCATCTTGCGCGTGTATTATGCCCGCTGTATCTACTATCTTTAACGGGATACCTCTTACATTGACCACTTCCTCAATAGTATCTCTTGTGGTGCCCGCCAAAGGAGCGACTATTACTCTATCGTGTTTTAAGAAACTATTCATGAGGCTCGATTTGCCAACATTCGGCTTGCCGCATATGACCGCAGTTATACCCTCCCGCAGTATGGCCCCTTTTTTCGCGAGATCTATAATCGATGAAAGCTCCCCCGCTACACAGGACAGGGATGACCTTACAGAAGATATCTCTGAAGGGGGTATATCTTCTTCGGGAAAGTTTATATCAGCCTCAAGCCTTGCCGCTATCTCAATAAGATCAGCTCTTATAAGTTTTATCTTTCGCGAGGCATCACCTTTAAGCTGACATTGCGCTATGTTGAGGCTTTCGTCAGTACGTGAAGCGATAATATCGCAGACAGCTTCCGCTTGGATAAGATCTATTCTGCCACTTAGAAAAGCTCTTTTGGTAAACTCACCAGGATCTGCCAACCTAGCACCTATATCAAGCAATAAATTTAATGTCTGTGTTAAGCAGACTATCCCGCCGTGGCAGTTTATCTCAACCATATCATCGCGTGTATAAGTAGCCGGCTTTCGCATAATCGTAAGTAATGCCTCATCAATTACTTTATCGCCGGCCTTGACATGACCATAATGCAGAGTATGACTATTAAATGTTGATGGTTTTTTAGAATTTTTAGCGAAAAATATTTTATCTGCTATGTTTATAGCAAGCGGTCCGCTTACACGGACAATGCCGATACCACTCTCTCCGGGAGGAGTTGATATTGCCGCTATTGTGTCATTTGCCATGAGTCATTTCCACGTTTAGTTGTAAGAATTAAGCCTGATTCTTAATATCTAAATCCTAAGTTCTAAACTCTAAACAATATCAAATTACCAAAATTTAAATGCTCAAAACAAAAGTTTTGAATTTTGAAAATTAGAATTTTGAATTTGTTTAGGATTTAGATATTAGAGTTTATCCTTTTTCCTTGTGCCTTTCCCTTTATCTCTACCTTTACCTTTTCCTCGCATCCAGTATCCAGCATCTAGTATCCAGAACCTCCTTAGCTAAAAAAAGCGAACCTGTGATAAGTATGGTTCCGGCTGTCCCAGCAAAGGCCTTTGCGAATTTTAAGGCATCCTTAACATCGTAACAGATATAATTTTTATTTGCCGATGCGCTCACGCTTCTGATCAGCGACTCAGGCTTGAGCGCTCTTGGTGAATCAGCCCGCGTAAATATTATTCTCTGGGCAATAGGGGAAAGCTCCCGTATAATCGCTGTGGCATCTTTATCCGCCGAAACCCCTAATATCATACAGGTGCATTTTCTTTTAAATATCTCTATATACGCACCTCTAAGTGCCTTTGCTGACGCGTGATTTTGCGCTCCGTCGAAAATTATATAGGGACTCCTTGAAAGCACTTGAAAGCGTCCGGAGAATATTGCCTTCGCTAGGCCTCTCCTTATATGAGACTTATTGACCTTGAAAGTAAATTTCTCTTTAATGTGGTCCAGAAGGCCTATCGCTACAGAGGCATTTATCGCCTGGTGTCTGCCCGCAAGAGGGATTTTCAGTCTGTTATAAAAATCTTTTTTTGTCTTTAAATCAAAGCATGTACCACACAAGGATGTTGTAGTGTTATAAGGCGTTAAATCTTTGCCCACTACTCGTAAATCAGCTTTTTTTCTACGCACCACATGTTTGATCACATTTAAAACTTCTGGGACTTGTGGGGCGCTTACTACTGATGAGCGGCTATGCACAATACCGCTCTTCTCTTTAGCGATCTCTGGCAATGTAGCTCCTAAAAGATGCGTATGATCGTAGCTTATAGGCATTATGCCGGATATCAAACTCTCTGCCGCGTTTGTAGCGTCAAGTCTACCGCCAAGGCCTACTTCTAAAATAGCTATACTTACTCTCTTACGCGCAAAATATAAAAAAGCAGCCGCGGTCAATACTTCAAAAAACGTAACGGCCTTTATTCTATTTTCCGTTACAACTTTCTTCACCTGTGAGATCATGTAAGAAAATTCACTTCTAGATATACGTTCGCCGGCCGTCTCGATCCTTTCCCTTACTGAGATAAGATGCGGAGAAATAAATTTACCTGTTCTAATACCTGCCTCATTAAGAACGCAACAAAGCATGCTTACACAGGAACCCTTCCCTTTTGTGCCTGATATTATTACTGACGGGTACATCTTATGAGGATTATCGAGATGTAGAAGTATAGTTTTTATATTATTCAGATTGTACGCGTTGGCATAATTATAATCTGAAAATTTTTCGTAGTTTACTAGGCCGTGAAGATAGCGTAAAGTTTTCTTGTAATCCATATTAATTAATGGCGGAAGTGGCGTATACCCGTAAAGACCATTGAAATATTATGCTGGTTACAGGCGTCTATTATCTTTTCATCCGCCTTGGAACCGCCTGGCTGGATAATTGAACTTATCCCTGCCGAGGCCGCAACCTCTATAGCGTCCTCTTTAGGAAAAAAAGCATCTGAAGCAAGTACGGATCCATTAACCTTATCCTTTGCTTTGTGTATTGCCATAAAAACAGAATCTACTCTGCTCATCTGACCGGCTCCTATACCTACAGTTCTTGTCTCATGCACAAGCACTATAGCATTGGACCTTATATGTTTTACCGCCTTCCACGCGAATACCAAGGCGTCTACTTCTTCGGGAGTTGGTTTTTTTTGTGTAACGATCTTTAGCTGAGAGCGGTCAAGTCCGGCAAGATCCCTCTGCTGTAAAAGCAGGCCTCCTGTAACATTTCTAAGGTGAAACTCGTTTTTGTTTCTGTTCTTACCGATAGCGTCAATACTCAATATCCTGAGATTAGGCTTGACCACAAGCCTGTTTAAGGCATTCTGTTCATAGCCCGGGGCTATTACGCATTCTACAAATCCTGAGTTGATAATGGCCTCAGCGGTATTAACATCGACCTTTTTATTCAAACCTACTATACTGCCAAAAGCGGATATCCTATCAGAATCAAGGGCATCCGTATATGCCTTCGTAAGGGTAGTTGCCGTTGCTATCCCACATGGCGTAGCGTGCTTAATAATACATGCCGCAGGATCCTCATCAAATTCTTTCACAACCTCTAACGCTGCGTCAATATCCATGATGTTATTATATGAAAGCGCCTTGCCATGAAGCTGTTTAGCGTTAGATACTGAAACCTCTCCTGATGAGGCTCTCTTATAAAATGCCGCCTTCTGATGAGCGTTTTCGCCATATCGCAGATCTTCGCCTTTATCCAGAAGGAGTGAAAGCTCTTGTGGAAATATGGAATCCATCTCGGATGTTGAGAGCGGCATTAGGGTCCTCTTCAAATATGCCCTAATCTGACTATCATACTCTGTTGTAAGAGCAAAGACATCAATAGCAAGCTGCGCAAGCGTCTCATCTGAAACAGCGCCATTATTTGAATTAAGTTCTTCTATTATAGCGGGATACTGCGCCGGACTTGTCAAAACAGCTACAGAAGAGTAATTTTTTGCCGCGGATCGCAGCATTGAGGGTCCACCTATATCTATATTCTCTATAGCCTCAGATATACCTACTCCCGGTTTGGCTATAGTTTTTTTAAACGGGTATAGGTTAACAACAACCATATCTATACACTCTATATTGTGTAGCTTTAACTGCTCCATATGCTCTTGCTTAGCCCTTGCAGCAAGTAGCCCAGCGTGTATCTTAGGGTGAAGAGTTTTAACCCTGCCATCAAGCATCTCAGGAAAACCGGTTACTTCATCTACTGGTTTAACCTTTATGCCTAATGATGCTATAAAACGCGCGCTTCCCCCTGTGGATATTATCTCGACACCTAGCCTGGACAGCTCCCTTACAAGCAACTCAAGATCGGTCTTATCAGAAACACTTATTAGGGCCCTCTTTACAGTCAACATCTTTACGCTCCTTATAATGTGTTAGTATAGTATAAAAATTTCAATGAAAGAGCTAACAAGGCCTACTTTGTTAGCTCAAGAAGTAAAAATTATACCATACTATAATGACAAAATCAAAGAAAAAACAGGTGGAAATTGGTGGG
>CAZWMG010000018.1:0-39137 GCA_964634945.1 uncultured Planctomycetia bacterium
CCTTAAAAGGTAATTATGTTGCGGCTATATTTGACATAACCGTAATGTTTATTTAGAGTTACATATTATTTAAATTGCCGGATTTGCCGGGCTTTAAATAGCCTTTCAACTGCTTCATTCCTTAAGTGAACTCCATCATAAAAATCATTTCCATCTAATCCACACAGGCTTGGGTCATAAGATCCCAAGACAGTAATACCCCGCTTATCCGCTAAGCCCCTATAATAGCTCTCTTCATCTGCTATTATATCGTAAGATTCGGAATTTATCAGATAACCATAAACATACGGATGGTGCGGAGGCATAAAAAGCACGACTTTTACCTTATTACTGAGTAAAAAATCTATAAATTGTTCCAACTGTGCTTTTAAGCCCTCATCGAGCTTGTCAAATCCCCCCAATCCATACACAGGCCCTCTGCTTATATATTTTTTCGCGTTCTCCAGAGCCTTTGCCGGTTTTGTAAGCCTGAAATCTCGGTAATATACGATATGCCCATCAGAACATTTTACAGTAACATTTGATTCGGTTAAATCAGTAGGATAAAAATCTTGCTGAAAATCCTTGTTCCGTATCATATACAAAACGTACTCAACAGAACCCTGAAAATAACTTAAAGAAAATAATTGCAGGTACTTTTTCACGCGGAAGGCCCATGCATATTTATCCGCGCTGAAAATACGCGGCATTGCGCCTGTGCGCAACCTCTTCTTAAAATTATAATAGTAATCTCTAATGTTCTCCCACCTGTTCTGTTTATTATTGGCATTTAATATCCACGGCGAAAGCTCTATGATAACCTCATCCGGTGGCTTATTCTTTTCTATATACATCTCCAATATCGCCATGTAATCCTGCAAGGTAGCTCCCGATACACTATGATTAAAAAAACTTTTTCTCGTAAATAGATCACTGCCTATCTGCAGCGACTTGCTCGATCCTAGCATTATAATATCTTTTTTCTCGTCGGAGGCGGCTATATAATAGTCCTGGAATATCCTCTCCTTATAGTTGGATATATTGGCTATATTTTTCCCGGTAAGCATAATATCTACCATACTCTTCTCGTAATCATTGGCCTTGAAAACATTTGCTGGATCGACTATATAATTTGTAAGAGAAAGCAGAAAAACTAAAGGCATAAAAATCGCCAATCTCTTAAATAAACCTTTCATAACAACTCCCACTTAAATTAATTACGTTTAAAACTGGAAATATATAAATTGATTTTGGTTTAAAACTCCAAAAAACACTATCAGTATCAGAAACAGATAATAGAACGCAAACCTTACGGTTCTGTTAAATTTGAGCATCGCCATAAGATCGTCTTTGCGGTACTGAATAAACTGGACAATAAGAAGTAGTGAGGTAAATAGCCCCAATCGAGCAAGCCCTGAGCCTCGCGTAAAGTGGAAGTTATAGATAACGCTCTTTAGCATAATAAATGCCTGATTAAGCGATTCCGCTCTAAAGAGAAGCCAGCCCATGCATACAATATTGAAGAATATTACAATCCTCACTATAAACCATGCTCTATTTAAAATAAAATTTTTGGGGGAAGGTATCTTTGCAAGTAAAGGGGTACTTAGCCGGTGAATTATAAGCAATATGCCCTGATACGCGCCCCATGCTATAAATGTCCATGCTGCGCCGTGCCATAGCCCGCCTAAAAGCATGGTTATAGCCAGGTTCCTGTAAATAATAAGGGCGCCTCTTCTGTTACCCCCTAAAGGTATGTAAACATAATCTCTAAGCCACGTAGATAAACTTATATGCCATCTCTGCCAAAACTCTCTGGGGTTTAAAGAAAAATAAGGCACATTAAAGTTTACCATTATATCAAACCCCATAACCTTGCCCAAACCTCTTGCTATATTAGAATAACCCGCAAAGTCACAGAATATCTGAAACGCGAAAGCGTATAAGGCTATTAAAACGGAGAAGCCGTTATACGGCTCCGCGGAAGCAAATAATGGGTCGACAATATAAGAGAGATTATCAGCGACAAACACCTTCATAAAAAGCCCCCAGAATATAAGGTAAACTCCCTTGTAAAATTTTGCCCATGTTATGCTCCTTGGGGATAATATCTGCGGAAGAAGATGTTTTGCTCTCTCAATAGGCCCTGCTATTAACTGTGGAAAGAATGATACAAATAGCGCCAAATCGAGAAAATTTCGTGTAGGTTTTAGCTGTTTTCTATAAATGTCAATTGTATAACTCATAGTCTGAAATGTGTAGAAGGATATTCCTACGGGAAGAATTATGTGTAAGAAATTTGGATGCAGGTATATTCCGAAATACGAGAAGAGTTCCTGGAGATTTGACGCAAAAAAATTAAAATATTTAAAGAAACCGAGCATAGACAGATTACCTATTATGCTCATAATGAGAAAAAACTTTCTTTTCTTTTTATCCTTTGATTCATAAACCTTGATGCCGCAAAAATAGTCAAGCACGGTCGATATGAATATAAGAGATAAAAACCGCCAGTCCCATGACCCGTAAAAAAAATAGCTTGCCACAAGCAGCATCCTGTTCTGCTGTTTATGGTCAAGCATTAGATATAAACTATAGACTACTAAAAAGAATGCGGCAAACTGCAGAGAATTGAATAACATATCTTAAAATGTGTCCATTATTAAACAGTTATTTAATTATAATATGTATGCTTTAGTAATAGATATATCAGACAATATAGCATAAAAGCCTGTTAATCTCAAGTAATAAAGATAAAGGAGTTTACAACTATTTAATTGCCTGATATACTTAAATCATCATATAACAGTACACAGGAGAAAGATATGTGCGGTATAGCGGGACTCTCTCTTAAAAGATCTCTAACAGAACAAAATGGCCTTAAGATATTAAAGCAAATGGCGGATTCCATCTCTCATCGCGGCCCTGATGCGGATGGTTTTTTTATTGACAAAAACTCCTCTATCTTCTTTGGCCATAAAAGATTAAGTATTATTGATATAGAAAACGGCAGCCAGCCCATGAGCACAGAAGATAAGAACCTAACCATAATCTTTAACGGAGAGATATACAACTATTTGGAGATAAAAGAAAACCTTATAAAGGCAGGCCGCGTTTTTAAGAACAAAAGCGATACTGAAGTGCTTTTGCAGGCTTATAATCATTGGGGCAAAGACTGCCTTGATAAGCTAAACGGCATGTTCTCTTTCGCCATATGGGATAAGAAAAATAGAGAATTATTTATAGCGAGAGACCGTTTAGGCATAAAACCGCTTTATTACTATTATAACGATAATAATCTCATATTTGCCTCTGAGGCCAAGGCAATAATCGCTTCAGATATTGTAAAACCTGTGCTTAACAGGAAATGCCTTAGCCTATATCTTAAATATGGCTTTGTACCCGGAGATGAGACTCTATTCTCCGGCATAAAAAAACTGAAACCCGGTTACTTTATGCTGCTTAAAGCCGGCAAACTCTCAACGCATCAATGGTGGGATACAGATCCATCTGATAAGATATCGGGGAAAAAAGCATTGCATGCCTTGCCGGAATTATTGGCAGATTCCGTAAAATTGAGGCTTAGAAGCGACGTACCTGTAGGTACACTCTTAAGTGGCGGCGTAGATTCCTCAGCGATAGTAAGCATGCTCAATAAAGCAGGTTGCGATAACGCCGATACCTTTAGTGTCGGGTTCGATTTTGGTAAAAAATATAATGAGCTTGATGATGCCAAATACGTCTCTGACCTGTACGGAACCACGCACCATGAGATGCTTCTTGACTCTTTTAATTTTGAGAATACAATAACTAAGGCAACATACCATATGGATGAGCCTATAATAGATAGGGCCGTAATATCGCTTTACAATATCGCGGGCCTTGCAAGTAAGCACGTAAAAACAGCTTTAAGCGGTGAGGGATCCGACGAGATATTTGCCGGTTATTCTATATATAATTACATGTTAATCTTAAGCTATCTGGATATCCTCCCTCTTAGCATGCGTAGATTGACTGATAAGATCCTTAACCTGGCTAAAAATACTCTTAAACTCTCTACGCTAAAAAAAGCGCAAAAGTACCTTATCTTATCCCTATCTTCACCCGAGAAAAGATATAAGGGGCCCCATTTTATGGATCAAAACATATCTTTCTCATTCTTAAGAAGAGGCCTAACGGATAATAAAAATTTTGACCTCTCAGAGGCATATGCGGAAGATATATATGGGAATGTAAAAAACAGCGCCACTCTTGATAAGTATCTATATTTCGATCTAAAGTCATGGCTGCCGAATAATATACTGCTAAAATCCGATAAGATGTCTATGGCGCATTCCCTTGAATTGCGCATACCATTTCTGGATCATAGAATAGTAGAGCTTGCCGCAAAATTGCCTCAAAACGCGAAAATAAACCTTTTCAGGAATAAGTACATCCTAAAAAAGGTAATGAAAAATAACCTGCCGGATAGAATAATCTACAAAAAGAAGAAAGGTTTCCCCACTCCTGCGGGCGAGATGATAAAAAGTAATATGTCGCAATACTATCGCGATAAAGTGCTATCGCCTTTGGCAAAGATAAACACTATCGTAGAAGCGGATATGCTTAAAAAGGCTTTTAATGAGCATGCTACAGGTAAACGCGATTGGACCTATATACTATGGATGTTTCTAATACTAGAGGAGTGGCTTGAGGTTTTTAAGGTAGAACTTTAATAAAATCCTATGCTACAGGCTTAGGCAAAAGCAGCGCAAAAATCAAGCGTTGCTTTTTTTAAATTTTACACGCAGCGCGCGAAAAAACCGTGAGATATATTCAACATTCTTCTTAAATGAGCGCTTGTGAATAGTCTTAACCCCTGCCAGTGACCTTTTCAAAAGGTGATACATCGAATCATATTCCGCTGCCCTTATGTCATTGACCTCTTTTAAATAGCTCCTTATAAAATCTATAGAAAGATTTTCTATATATAAAGGCACGTTCGTATTGCAGATATCCGAATAATTGTGAAAAAAATTACTGTCATAATAAGAGAAACCCTCCGGCAGAGCCTTGTTTTCTCTTGCTATTTTTTCCAACTCTGTGCCGGGATGTATCTGAGCTACGGCCATAGACATGCTTGAACAGTAAGGGGATAATTTCTTAATAGTATCTAAAGTTCGATAAGCGTCTTCTTCTCTCTCACCGGGCAAAGAGATCATTGCGAATACATGGCTTCTTATTCCCAAGCTATGGCAATGTTTAGCAAAATCGATCGCTCTTTGTGGGCTTATTTTTTTGCGAATAGCCTTAAGAACTCTGGCAGAACCCGATTCCAGGGCAAAATCGAGGCTCACACATCCAGCCTTGGCCATAAGATCCAGCAGTTCAAACGGCATATCTACTCTAACCTCACAATACCACTTAATATTAAAATTCTCTCTTATAAGACTGTCGCAGAAGTCCTTTACAAATGGCCTTCTTTCGCAAAATGATGGATCTGAAAATGTAAAATAATTCCTGTTATATTTCTTCTTTAAAAAACGTATCTCATCCAAGACGGCATTTAGGCTTCTCGTTCTATAGGCGAATCTATTGTATGTGCAAAAAACACACTTTTGCGGACACCCCCTGCCAAGATAAACAGGAAAACTTTTAATCCCCTCTTTTTCAAAGTTTCTCATATACACGCCCGTAGAGAATAGTTCTTTGTAGGGCAAGGTATTGTAATCCAGGGTAAACTCTTCGAGATCTTTTACAGGGTCTCTATCTTTATTAGCAATTATGCTAGGTGGTCTTCTATATACAATTCCCTCTATTGAGGATATACTCTTATTATCGGACAGCGCCAAAACCAGCTCAAGGAACGTTACCTCCCCTTCGCCCTTTACCACTATATCGACTTCTTCAACATTTGTCAGCACATCTTGCGCGCAATAACCAAAATGCTCACCTCCTACTACTACTATTGATTTGGGGTTAATTGACTTTACGCGCCTTATCAATTCCACGGCAGCCATACTTGAATAAGTCTGTGCGGTTACTCCTACAATCGGCGCCTGAAGATCTTTAAGATAATCAAAAAAATTGTCAGCCTTCTCGACATACAGATCAAATACTTTGGATTCCACTTTGTGTTTTTTGAGATAATTGTACAAATAGACTATGCTGTAGGGATACATATAGGTCTTGGCCATATCCGCTGCCTGCAGGCCACTGCCGTCTAAGTCTCCGCCGGGGTTAACGAGTACTATATCCATCTGATATTACTTCCTATATTTTTTGATATATTACGGTGTAGTGCCAGCTGAATCTTTTCATTATCTTAAGGCGCGCCAGAGATTCGTCAAATTTGATAATAGTTTTTTCGATAAAAGTGGGAAGCTGGATTCTGGTTTTTAACCTGAGAAATTTATGTAAAAAATCAGACGCGTAATGTATGAAGCCGCATAAAAACCAGACAGGCTCTATCTCGACGGGTCTTAAACCGTATCTTTCTGCTATATTGTTAAAATCGGATAAGAAGAATCCGTCTGCGTCATCATCAGCCGGTGAATGGCTCTTCTTTGGTAACAACCGCCTTACATGAACCTTTGTTTTATCAATAAGATTGAACCAGAATCTGTTGGGCTCTATGCCGAATATAATATAGCCATTGTCTCTTGTTATCCTCATCAGCTCGCGCAGGGCCTTGTCCATATCCCTAAAATGGTGGAAAGCTGACATGGTATATACAAAATCGAATTGATTATCTGCAAAAGGTATATCATGGGCATCTATGCAATACGCGCCTACTCTCCTATCCTCAGTATCTCTTATGGCATACTCAGCCATCTTTTCAGATACCTCGGAAAATACATAGTTTGAAAAATCGGGGCCTAAGCTTAAAAAGAGCCTTAAATCATAGCCTGCGCCACCTGCCAATTCAAGGATATTAGATCCTGATTCTGACCTGGAATTTATAAAACCAGCCACCTTCTCATGAAAATACCTATTTCTTAAGACATTAACCTGCGCGTTATTTTCCCAGTTCCCGATAAGGCTTGCGTGATACCTTGCGTCCTCTTTGGTTAATTCAGTCATTGAAGACGGTAAAAGATTACATACCTTATTATTAATATTGAATCTATGGGAGTTTTTACAGGATAGATAATTATCCTGTTTTTTAAGTTGGGACTGACACTCCGGACAGATTAATACGAAACTCATTATAACCTCATATATCCTGATATTTGCGATAAAGTGCGTCTATTCTCTGCTCAAGGCTGTTCCATGAAAAAGCTCTAGCTGTATCATTACCGATACGGCCTTTTTTATCCGATACCTGTAATATAGCCTCCGCGATTTCAAAAGGTTCTATCTTATTAATTCTGACCACAGACTCCAAGCCTTCAAGCATATCGAGCGCGGGGCTCTGATTCGTAACGACCCCAAGGCCTGCCATGATATAATCGAATATCTTATTCGGCGCACAGTAATAACTATTGAGCGTGGAATCCCCATAAAACGCCAGGCCCACATCAGCAGGATAAAGAGTATTGAGCATATTCTTAGGCTCGACCTTTCCGTAAAATATCAATCTATCCGAAACCTTATGCTCATCGGCCATTTTGTGAATATGCTCTTCGTATGTAACGAGCATTCCGCCTATAAGAACAAATATATAATCTTCGGGAAGATGGGTCAAGGATAGAATCATCTCTTCTATAAAACGCTCTTCCTCTATCTTGCCCTGGTATACGATAATCTTTTTTCCGGTAAGATTCAATCTCTCTACCATATTATTCGCGCAGCTCTTTTTGATCTCAGAGAGCTCGGGAAAATTGTTAATGATAAGAGGCAGCCTCTTAAGCTTATATTTTTTCTTCATGTATTCTGCCCTGTTCTTTTCAGGAACCACTATCACATCGGCCTTGCCTATTACAAGCCTCTCCAATACATTCCATACCGATCTCCTGAAAGAGCTGTGCTCAGCCTCCGGAAGAAGCTCATGCGCATCATAAATAATCTTTCTCCCGGATTTTTTTCTTATAAATAATGATGTCACAAATGTATTCAGATCGTTAAAATGCAAAAAATCATAATCCATGCTGTTAATGATCCTTGAGGCGAGTATATAATATATAATACTTAAAAAATACGCGACAAAGGGATTGGTAGGCATCTTATAGCCCGACATATTAAGCTCTATAATGCCCAGATTCTTGTACTTAAAATTGATTGGGTTCCAATTCCACACAATAAGCGTTATCTCAAAACCCCTTCTCGCAAGGCTTCTTATAAACTTCTGCACCCTGGCATCATAATTTATATCACCCTTTAACAGCATTATCACTTTCATAAAGATACTTTGCCTTTATCTTATAAGGGATTAAAAAACCACAAGACTTTATCTCTCAGGCAGAGATAAGAAACCTTCCAATCTCTCCGCCACGGCTTTTCCCACTAAATCATTACCTTCAACCGTAAGGTGTACATCGTCGCAAAAAAGTTCCTTACCCGATTTTTTTGCCTCATAAAAATCTTCATGTATATCCATTACATCTACAAACCCGTAATTACGCGCGAACTCTCTCTGCATGGCAAGCAGGTCCTGCTGTCTGAGAAAGAGAAACCATTTATCATCTTTTACCGTGATTAAGTCCAGAATATCTTCTCTCTCGTAACCGCCCCTTGCCAATACCTTTAGCATATTATCAGGGTAATTCAATACCTGTGTAACCATGATTATGGGTATGTTATTTTTCTGCAAGATTGAGAATATCTGTTCTATATTGTTGCGGTACTTTTTCTGCCAATTGTTCGGATAGGGAAATATCCTCTCTATATCAAATCTAAAAAACTTAAGGAAAAAATATCTAATCTGGCATTTCTTGTATATAATATAGTGCTTCAGAAACATAGGGATACTGCATTCAAAGATATGATAATTACCCGGATAGCGCTCCCAGCTGTAAATTCTCAGATCATTCCTGCCCGCGTAATAGAGCACTAGATCGGGTGAGTAATCGATGAGTTCCTTTTTAAACATTCCAAGGTGATCTCCGCTATATGCGCCGTCGACTCCGCAATTTAATACCTCTACGCTAAGGCCTGCGTCCTGCAGATAGCGCTCTAACCTCCTGGACCATGTCTCTAAGTCATGGACCTCAAGAGACATAGTCGATGACTCTCCTATCGTCATAATCCTGAATCGGTCATCTTTCTTCTTATTATCAAATTCCGGTGTCCTAAAACCTTTAGAATTGATGGTAATCTTAGTATTATAAACGCTGTTATAATAACTGCCTGGCTTGACCTTATAATAGTCTCCGCAATCCCAGTATTTTACTCTTATGATATAAGGCGAGGTATCATAGGGGATCACAAGGTATGAGAAAAATACCCATATAAGATAAGCGAGAAACGCTGATGCTATATATACCACGGATAATTTAAAATATTCTCTCTTGTTCATGATATTTAATATTCCGATAGCTTCGGCCTCTTTTGCATATATCTACCATAGGCCTTCTGCCATGTGATTGAGGACTTCTTTCCAATCAATACCTCATTAGGCTTTTTATAGTGTCCGCAATACTTGCATAATACAGCTAATTGCCTCTTCAATGCCGCAGGACTAACCTTTGCAAGTTCTTTTATTCCTATATCCAGGCCAAAGATGCGGTCTACATTCGCGCCCGGAGAGCATGGATAGTATCCATATCTCGATAGAGCCATATTACAGATGGAGGTTCTTTCACAGCCTTTTTCAAAATCCGCAAATAACCTGTATGCCGGTGAATCGACAGGCGCTATATTATAACCGCTGAAGTTGGGAATAGCGCCTTTTTCTTTATGGCTGTTATCAACCTCAACCCACGCGGGCAGTCTCGATAATATCTCTTTTGTCGCTTTACCGTGGCCATTGGTCTGAATAAGTATAACACAGCCGCTATGTATCTTTTTGTACTTATTCAATATATCGAGCGCCTTAAAAAAATGCGCGTGCAGCGTAGGTTCTCCTCCTCTTACCTTTATCATATCACACTTCCATTTAAGCGCTATTAACTCAGAGACGAACTTCTCAATCTGGCCTAATGATAAAGACTCGTCACTCGGTGCCTGCGCGCAGGAGGCTTCACAGTTATCGCATCTTAAGGTGCAGTTGGATATAAATTCAAGGCCTATAACCCTTCTTGTCGTATGATAACGCTTAAAGAGAATGGGAATAATAGGCGAATTATTTACGACTATTCTTCTGATAGCCGCTCTAACCCTAAGCGGCAATATCACCGCTACCCTTGACCAGCACTTATATAATCTTAATTCTGTATGTTTATCCATAATAACACAATATTTAGAAAATCTTATACATAAAATCCTTTATCATCAGAAAGATAGCCACTCCTTAAAAATTTTGACCTCATCTCTTCCTATCTCCCTTAGCAAAAACAACATGCTGGTATAGATTACGATACCTACGCATATGGATACGGCGATATTGAGTACCATAAACGAGCTGAGATATCTGCTGATAAAATATAATACAACGCCCATTATTGCCGAGCTTAAGGCTATCCTGCCCAGTGACATAAAAGAGAAATCCCAGATGAAAAACCTTCTCGATACTACAATGATTAATATCATGTAAATAATGTAGGTAATGAGTATATTAATACCAGCCGCGAGATAGCCATATCTTGGTATAGTCAGGATGTTGAGAGCAACATTAACCAGAGCGGCAAACATCGTACAATACATAAAAAGATGGCTCTTCTTATAAAATTCTATTCCGAGCTGGAACCTGTCTGAAATGCCCAAAAAGAAATATGCAAACGCCACAAAAGGAATTACCCTGTAACCAAGCCGGTAATTTTCAGCTACAAGGCTAAAGATTATAGGTTTTGCCAGTATGCTCAGGCCAATTACCGCTGGCAGGCATATCATAAAGTAATACTTAGTCAACCTGCTTACACATTCCTTGGCCTTATGTTCACCCTCTTTCTCCCATGTATGCATAGCGATCGGCCTGTCTGCCAAACGAAAAGGCGAGGTAAGCGACATTATGCCCATAGTCGCTATTACAGAAGATATCGAATATATTCCTACCTGCGCGGAACCATGAAAATAGGATAATATATAACGGTCTGAAAGGACTATTATTGAAAAGAGGATTGTCTGAATAGCAATTGGCAGGCCGTATCTGGTAAATTCCTTAATTATAGAGCATGATATCTTATGCCTTAGTAGGCCTTTTCTAATATTAGTAAACAATAAGAATGGAAACGGTATCGCAACGGCTATAATGGCGCCCCACAATAGACCGCTTATACCAAAGTTAAAAAATATAACCAGCGCAATCCCGAAACACAGCGGAGTCGCGCTATCCCATATCGAAAATATGGTATATTTGGTAGACTCACGGCCGGCCCTAAAGAATGAGATAAACAGGTCGGTATTTGCCTTTAAAACAAACATCACAAGTCCTAAGAACATCAATTTACATATAACAGGGGGCACAAAAGGTTTTGCGATAAATAAAGACACTGCCGTTATAAGACTCATAACAGCTATACATATAAGGAGAAACTTAATCAGATTACTTATAAGGGCCTCTAGCCTGTTATCCTTTTCAAAAGCGGGGAAAAATCTGACTGTTATTATCGGCATAAAACTTACAAAACTAAGAAGCACAGAGACTGTGGTAATAACAATTACATAATTTCCGTATATGGCCGGGGGAAACAGGCGCGATACGAGAGGAATAAACGTGAATCTCACAATAGCGGGAATAACCGCTATAAAAAAATATTTAGACATATCCTTAAATAAAGTTTTGCCTACCATATACCAGTTACCTGTCTTTTATTTATCAGCTTGTTATAGACTGTGTCTAATCTCTTCCTGGATAACATCCAGGTATTATTAGCTGATACATCTTCTCTGGCCTGCTTCTTCAGAGAGTCCATATCTTTTATATTTTCTACTATATAGCGGATCTTTTCTATAAGGCTGTTCCTGTTATCTTTTTCGAATATAATACCGTTGTTGATATTTATCAATTTTACAATACCGCCTACACTGCTTCCAAGAACAATCTTCTCCATTGCCATGGCCTCTAAGAGTTTCATGCTTATCAGATTATCCGCTGATAGTGACGCGGGCCTTGGGATAACAAAGACATCACAGGCACTGTAATAGAGCGGCATATCAGCGTAGTCTACCACTCCTAAGTATTCCAATATATCAGGTTCACTCTCTCTGGCCTTCTCTACTCTTTCTCTTAGCGGACCATAGCCTGTTATAACGATTTTGATGCGGCATCTTATATCAGAAGGCAGTCCTTTTAAAGAATCTATAAGAAAGTCTATGCCATTTATATGATCGAGATGGCCGCTGTACATAAAAATTATCTTATCCTGCCAGCCCATTTTTTCTTTAAGTATTCTGCCTTTCCCTTCCCAGTTCTTTGGATTAAATTCCTGTGTGTTTACTCCGTTTGGAACTATCTCTATCTTTTGGCACTCTATATTAAATAGCTCCATTATCCTCTGCTTCATAGATTCGGTCTGGACAATCACAGCGTCTGAGCATTTAAATATCTTTCTCTCCTGGACCATAAACCACCCCTTTATCAGGTTTACAATAAATCGCGGGGCGCGTTCTTTGGTAATACCTGTGGGTGCGTCGACTGATAGTGAATGAGCCTCATAAATAAAGGGTAGACATTTTTCCTTGGCATAATTTAACCCGGCTATCGCGAATTCCATGGGGTTATGGGCATGGACAATATCTATACTATCCTGTTTTACACAATTCTTTAATATATCCGCGTTTACCCTGAAATATCGTAACCAATAATAAAAGGGTATCCTTATACTGAACCTCTCTTTCAATCTGCAGCGCGTTATGTTTACGCCTTTTACGAGTTCTGTCTCTTTCATGCTTTTCTCAAAGCCCGGAGTATACATAGAAGGCGCCTGAGGAGCATAGAGATAGTGGTTATCGCGGCTATCCAAAAGAAGTTCATATAATCTCGTTGTCGTTCCTCCACACACAGGAAGAAAATTGGGTACAAAATGGAGTATGTTCATTTATACGGTTCTCTCTATTTTTGATATAGTCTATATTCCAGATTCTTAAAAACGGAAAATGGCAAAATATTGAATAACCTGGCAATGTTCATAAGAATAGAGATTGGAATTTTTATTCTTCTGTAAAACAGTATATCTATATAAGATACCAGGCTCTCTTTCTTTTTCAATCTGCAGTCTAAATTGCGCAAGGCATCGAATATGGTCTTTCTAAGCGGGGCCAATAAAACAGGGTGCCTCTCATCTGTGTCTTCTCTGGTCTTAGCAAGGATAATTCTAAACCGGTTTCTAATATAATGCCATGCGGTAGCCAATAAAAGAGGATCTATGCTTTTTTTATGTACAACTATGAACAAGTACCCTCCTTTTTTTAATACCCTATAGGACTCTCTGATAGCACGGTACGGATCCGGAATACATTCTAAGGTAGAGATAATCTGGACATAATCAAAAGACCCGCTCTTAAATGCCAGATCGTGCGCACTGGCAACGGAATAACTGGCAGAACCAAAATAATCCACCGCATGTTTAATCACTGTAGGTGAGATATCTATTCCATAATACTTTACGCTGTCTTTAAGATTCTCATGCAATCTTTTAAGAAAAAATCCTTTTCCGCAGCCTATCTCAAGCACTCTGGAATGTGAAGGTACTGTTCTTTTCCATATCGCGTTTTCAATCAGGCGCCTCTTTTTATTATTGTGCCGCCAGTTTGAAAATTCAACCTGATCATCTGTCTGCGATGAAAACCCAGCCCATAGATCAACGGCATCCTTGAATTTCGGATTCTGATACACGTCCTCCATCAAGGCCTTATTTGACGCGCTATTCATATCTATATCCTTAATACGGGTCTATATATTCCCGCTTTAATCTTTTGGGCAACCTCAGAAAGAGTTATCACCTCAATATCTTTTTGATCTGATAAATATTGCGCGAAAGCGCTTATATGCTGAAAGTCACACAGTGCCTTGGTATGGTTAGTAAGAATAACGGGAATCTCCTGCAAAGAGCTGGGCCTGACATTAGAACGCACAGCCTCAATCATAGTCACCATTCTGTCAAATGTAAGAGATGATATATCAGATATAAATACAGGGGATAAGAACCTTGCAATCTTCTTTGCGGTAAAGCTCAACCTGCTTAAAAGCGGCATAGAGCATACAGCACCACCTGTCCTGTGTGTAGCGGATTTTTTTTTATTCAAAATACGACCTTTCAATTCCAGGATATTAAAATCAGAAAATGTAAAAGTAGGCACTTCTACAAGCGGCGTCTCTGTATCAGAGATTCTTCTCGCATCTTTTGTATCAACATAATACGGCAAAAACCTTCTCTTGCAGCAGCTGTAATCCAGATAGATATTTTTATTATTGAGTACCACACCGGGTATTATGCTAGTATCAAAAACAATACCCTCCTGGGATAAGACGCGTATAATATCCTCGCCAGGGGCAATCTGCCAGGCCCCTGAGCGGAACGAGACGCAGGCATAATCAGAATTGATTGGTTTAAGCAGATTTTCAAGATATGTTTTACAACCGCGTACCATTTCACGAATATCCTCAGGGCCATAATTGGCTATCGACCAGTTACCAGATAAATTCCAGCGGCCATTGTCATAAGTCGCGTTATGCCATTGGCTATGGATATGTAATTGCACATCATGGCCTTTTAAATAAGATTCTCTTATTAAACTGTCCCATTTCTGAGCCAAATCTGATAGATGGGGATATTTCTCACCCAGTCTTCTATGATATATCTGCTGCATGACCTCAGCGTATATAGAAGCGCGTAAGTTATATTTTTCATATATAGAGAGCAGCCTCTGCAATGGTTCAAACTGCATAGTACGCATATCCCCTGTTCCATTGCCCGGCAATTCCCAGTCATCTGTCAAAACAAGTTTAATGCCTGCCATTATTGAAGTTTTTCCTTATCAGATTCGCGAAATGTTCGGCAAATATATAATTAACCCATGGCCTGTAATGGCCTCCTGAGTGTTCGTTGCGCACAGGCATCTCCTGAAATATCGCAATCATATTCTCAAGATCAGGTTTATAATCCGCGAATAACACGTTCTTTTCCCTGGCAAACTCTTTTATCCCCTCATAGCTCTTATTCTCATAATGTGTATAAGAGAGTATCAACTCAATCTCATTCCTCTTGGAAAACTCTATCAATGGCTCTAATCCTGGCAGGACTGCCGGATCAAACTCTATCTCCTTATCATTGTGTTTTTGAGGATATGGGTCAGGGCATTTATCCTTTGTAAACATACGCGCAATAGAAAATTTCCATCTTAAATAAATTTGGTAATGCTCGAATATGTCATTCAGTTTAACCAGAATCGGATGAATATACGGGCTGTTCAATACAGGATAGCGGTGACATAGGCCTTGTTCAAACCTTACATCAGCATGGGTGTAAGGCGTGGCAAGATATATTATTATATCGGGTTTTCTGCCGATCTTTTTGATGTAATTTTTGACCGCAAAATAAGACTGCATGGAACTATAACCGCCTATTCCAAGATTGAATACAGCAAACCTCTTCTCGTATTCATTACCGTTCCTATTAAGCATAAGGTCGAGATAGAAAGGGTAATTCCCATCTGTTAGATTTCCGATGCCCTCTGTGAATGAATCCCCGACGCAGAATATAATCTTATCGTATTCCAGGAGTTCATCCTTGCTTAAATAGTTCTTCGCAGCAATATCGTTTGTTGAAACCTCTATCAAATGATCTGTAACGATAGTAAGGTCGAGATTTGGCCTTGTGGTCACACCGACATTCTCATCATACTGAAACTCGGATACCGTATTACAGATAAGGGCTGGCCTGAATACCCGCAGAAGTATCTCCGCGCATGCTAATGTAAGTATTATAATAAGTAATGTCATTAAAAATAAAAAAAATTTCTTCAAGAAACTACTCCCTTTCCCGATAGATATTGGCAATCAGGCATTAGCTGATAAATCCTTAAACCACTCTATCGTGTTCTTAAGACCTGTGTCCAAATCAATCTTTGGGTTCCATGCAAGCAGAGACGTGGATTTAGCCGTATCAGGCCTCCTAACCTTAGGGTCATCTGTGGGTAACGGCTTATACACGATCGTGCTTGTTGAATTTGTAAGCTTTATAATCTTTTTAGCCAAGCTTAATAGGCTCATCTCGTTTGGGTTTCCAATATTCACAGGCTCGTTTAAATCAGAGATCATAAGTTTATGTATTCCACTTATAAGGTCGTCAATATAGCAGAAGCTCCTGGTCTGCAAACCGTCGCCATATACCGTAAGAGGCTCATTCTTAAGCGCCTGATCAATAAAATTGGGTATCGCTCTTCCGTCATGATCGCGCATTCTTGGGCCATAGGTATTAAAAATACGTATTATCTTTGTATCTATTCCATGGCTTCTATGATATGCCAGGGTAATGGCCTCCGCGAAACGCTTGGCCTCATCATAAACGCCCCGGGGGCCTGTGCAATTTACATTACCCCAATAGGTCTCCGGCTGCGGATTTACTAAAGGGTCTCCGTAAACCTCACTGGTTGAGGCTAAGAAAAATTTTGCCTTGTGCTCTTTTGCTACGCCTAGGGCATTATGCGTACCTAATGAGCCTACTTTAAGCGTCTTTATGGGATATTTAAGGTAATCTACCGGACTTGCGGGTGAGGCAAGATGGAGAACATAATCAATATCACCTTTTACATCTATATATTTTGTCACATCGTGTTTGATAAACTCAAAATCGGCACTATCAAGCAAGTGCTGAATATTTTCTCTCTTTCCTGTAATAAGATTATCCATACATATTATGCTATGGCCCTCTTTTATTAACAGATCGCTTAAGTTTGAACCGATAAAGCCCGCTCCGCCAGTTAGTAGTATACGCATTATAGCTCCTTCTTCAATAGGTAAAGGTAAAGGCAAAAAGTATTAAGTTGTAAGAATTAAGGATTAAAAAAAATATTTATTTTGTATACATTATTTAAAATATCACGTATTTACGAGGACATTAGCTATTCTACTACCCTTATCTTTTCTATTAACTTCTCTTCTAGCTTTTTAAACTCATCAAAATATACATTTTTTATCCTTTGATAAACATCCTTAGCTTCTTTTTCATCATAAATGTAAGATGTGCTATTTCTGTCCTTGAGTATGTTAAGCCATGCGTCTTCCTCTTTAATAAATTCTAACTGATATGCTTTCTTAATGCAGTCACGCGCCGATAAGCACTCTGTTCCTTCATATAACAAAAATTTCTTCAGGGCTTTCCAAGCCATTTCAAAACTGAATTCAAATCTTTTGATTGTACCATCCAAGTATAACGAGTGCCCTTCTTCGGCAAATGCTTCTTCCAGTTTTTTTAAAGCGCTAGAAAAATTATCTAATTTATCACTTAGGGTTTCTTTCATAAATAATCACCCCTTCTTTTAAAATTCTATCTTTCAACTTCTTATTCTCTAAATCGTCAAATAATACCAGATCCACATCCAATAATGTATTCAACTCCTCATTGAGCTTATCCTTTAACAAGGGGGCTCTTTCGCTCTTCGCTCCAAACAGAGCAATGTCAATATCGCTACCATTCCTATGGTCACTCCTTACTTGAGAACCAAAAACAGCTATCTTATCTACTATAGCTTCTTCCAATATTTTGCTTACTATCTGCTCTATCAACTGCTTTGAAAGACTTAACTTTTTCATTTTCATTGCCCTATCGTCTTTTATTGCGATACAATTATATATTATAACATATGCCAACTACTTTGCCAAATGTAATAGAAATTTTGACAGCACGCTTGAGATTGCTTCTCGCCGTAGGCGGGCAGGCGCCGCTTTGGAACTCGCAAAGACAGCACACAGTTCTATGCCTTGACCTTAAGACTTGTAAACAACCCAAAATCCGGTGCAGCGGTATTGGTATTCTCATCCATCGCTACCTGCCATGCTACCTTATCATTAAAATTATGATTAAAGCCCAATGTCAATATAACGGGGTCTCTGCATATGCTAGTCACACCACCATTAGGGGACATTCCTGAATAATCATAAACAGATGTACTTGCCATTGCTTGAAACAAAAGTGATGTCTTGTTGGTTAAAAAATATTCAGCTCCAAGCATGCCATGCAGCATATTATCCTTAAAGCCATACAAGTTATCCATCATATCGGGTTTTTCGATAATAGTATAACTGATATTGCAATAAAGAGATAGCCTGTCAAATATCCTCTTATCAAGCAACAGGCTTAACGCGTAGTCAAACTTACCACTGCCTAAAAGATCGTTTGTCGCGGTTGGAAACTTTACCCCGCCCCTTGCGGATAATGTGGGCCACCACTTATCTTCCTTTAAAAACTGATATTTTAGGTAAGCTGTTATCTCGCCTAGGCCATCAGGCTCTGAAGAGTTATCTATGATAGGCTTTGCTCTGTTTCTAAATTCGTATTCGTATTTGTAACGAGGCCTCTCTTCTCGAGCATTAGGGGTTTTTATAGCCGAGAATGTATTTTCAAAATTTTCTATAAAACCATCTAGATAGCCGCCTGAAAAAACAAAATAAGGTATGTCTACACTGGCTTCCAAGTTATCCAATATGCCATACGCTAAATTTAAGTCGAATCTATTGACCTCAGTATCAATATATACATACCACTCTCTATTCTTCTGGGAATCTGCTGCTCCATCTGTAGGAGTAAATTGTTCCGCGGGCCATGGCCTCTGTTGAATAATAACATTTGACACATGGTACGAGGCATCCGCCTTAACCTTGCCTCTGCTTACAGCCTTTGCGCTCTGAGGGGTGGGCGCTATGTAAAAAAGATAAAGCGGCATCTGGTTGCGAATATTTAATGGGCCGGAAGATTGAAACTTGGTTGGTTCTTTAGCTATTACAAAGGATAAAGGATAAAGGATAAAGGATAAAATAAAAAAAATAAAAAATAAAGGATAAAGGATAAAGTTATTATTTTTTTTCACGATAATTAATCTTCCTATTTATAGATCCAAAAATATTTTTTATTTCGCTTGATTCTTGTATTAAATCGTCTAATTCTTTATCAGTGCATATATCCGCAGCTTTTATTATCCTTAACCAGTAGTTGCTTTCTTTCGATTCGCGTAAGCATATGCTAATTTTATATTTAAAATCATCTTTGCTATAAGCGCCTTGCGATTCTTCGTAATTAGCTCCTATAGAAGTAGCTGCTTTTGATAGCTGATGTTTTATCACTTCATTTTCCTTGCTATACTTGAAGTTCTTTAAGAATTTCAGAACCCTAACAGCAAAATCGAATGTTCTCTTCTCTAAACCTCTATTGCTACCTATATCAACTGTCTTGATTTGCATGCCTGTATTTTAACCTTTAAACTTTATCCTTCTCATGTCTTCAGCGGCTCTCCTGTTCTATTCGTAATTTTATAGTTTAATTATGTTGTCTGCCCTAATACCTGCCGCGGCAAAAGCATTTCGAGTATCGAGTATAACTTTAGCGGATTTGGAAATGTTCTTATAGTTAAACCTTGAATGCGCGGTAGCAAGAACAAGTATGTCGTATTTTTTGATATTAGCCGGTGTAAGCTTTGATGACTTTAAATTAATATTATTTATATCAAGGTATGGTATATGCGGATCAGCGTAAGAGACCTTAAAACCCTTCTTCCTTAGTATCTCGATTATCTCCAGCGCCGGGGATTCCCGCAAATCCTTGACATCTTTTTTGTATGTAACTCCAAGAATCAGCACCTTTGTATTAGAGATGAACTTGCCTGTTTTTTCAGCAAGTGCCTCTATTCTATGGGAGACATAATATGGCATAAAGTTATTGGTCTTTGCGGCTAAATCTATCATCTTGGCCCTAAACCCGGCTTTTTTAGCCTTCCATGATAGATATATCGGGTCTGCTGGTATGCAGTGCCCTCCTATCCCGGGCCCCGGGTAAAAAGGCATGAACCCAAAAGGCTTTGTCTTTGCCGCTTCTATTATCTCCCACACATCCAGGTCAAGCTTATCACAGAGCATGGCAAATTCATTCGCAAGTCCTATATTAACGATTCTAAAGGTATTTTCGAGTAATTTAACCGATTCAGCGGCCCTTGCCGATGAGACCGGAATAACCTTCTTTACTATCTTTGCATAAAAGCTGCAAGCAAGCTCCTGAGCCTTCTTGCTTACGCCTCCTACAACCTTCGGTATATTTGAAAACCTGTATCTCTTATTACTGGGGTCAATTCGTTCAGGAGAAAAAGCCAGAAAAAAATCCTTGCCTTCAACCATGCCTGTCTTCTCCAATATGGGCCTGGCCACCTCATCCGTAGTGCCCGGATAAGTAGTGCTTTCAAGGATTATAAGCTGATCTTTTCTGAGATGCCTGGCTATAACCTTTATAGCCTTTACGATATAAGAGACATCAGGGATTTTTTTTCTCTTTAAAGGCGTTGGTACACATATAACTATGACATCGGAGTTCGCGACAACTGAACCATCTGTAGTAGGATGAAATCGATTTCCTAAAAGCCTACGCAACGCGTCAGATGGCACGTCTGTTATATATGAAACTCCCTTTTCAAGCCTAGCTATTCTACTTGCGCTGTTATCAAGGCCATAAGTAAAAAATCCGTTCTTCGCGGCCGCGACAGCTATAGGCAGGCCTACATACCCTAAACCTAAAACGCAAACCTTTGCTTTTTTACAAGATATAAGTTTCGCTATTGTTGACATATAAATTTCTCCTTGCTAAGAATAATCCTTGTCACGCGCTTGGCTGCGTTGCCGTCCCATAATGGCGGCTGCTTAGCTCTTTTCCAGTTGCCCGATAGTATCTTATTAACGGATTTTAGTACCTTTAATCTATTAGTGCCTACCAGCTCATTGCTCCCACTATTTATGGTAATAGGCCTCTCTGTATTATCGCGCAAAGTAAGGCATGGAGTATTATATATTGTGGACTCCTCCTGTATACCTCCTGAATCGGTTAGAACAAATCTCGCGCTCTTTAGCAACGACTGAAAATCTATATACCCTAAAGAGTCAACCGTCATTATATCTTTCAAGCCGATACCATACCTTTTTAGCAGCTTTTTTGTGCGGGGGTGAACCGGAAATATAACCTTAATTTGCTTGCTCACCGCTTTGAGCGTATCCGCTACCTCTTTAAGGCTCTTCTTCTGATCAACGTTTGATGGGCGATGTATAGTAACTATAGAGTATCCTCCCTTTATCAACCCTAGTCGGTATATAATCTTAGACTTATTTATATTGGCCTTGCTTATCCTATGAGAATCAATCATAATATTGCCCACAAAGAATATCTTTTTCTTTGATATGCCTTCTCTCTCCAGATTCTTATTACCGGAACGCTCTGTCGTAAAAAGATAGTCTGATATATGATCCGTCAGAACCCTATTAATCTCTTCCGGCATATTCCGGTCAAAAGAACGCAGACCAGCTTCAATATGCGCTATCTTCACGCCAAGCTTGGAGGCAGCTAACGCCGCGGCGATTGTAGAATTCACATCACCCACTACTATCATAAGATCATAGCGCTTCTTTAAAAGAACCCCTTCTATACCTTCTATTACCTTTGCTGTCTGCCTTCCATGTGTTGAATAACCAGCGCCAAGATATATGTCAGGTTTCGGTATTGACAGATCCTTAAAAAAACTCGCTGACATGGCCTTATCGTAATGCTGTCCGGTATGGACAAGTGTATACCTTATCCTAGCGCGAAACTTCTCAAACTCTCTTATTAGGGGCATAATTTTTATAAAGTTGGGCCGAGCGCCTACTACTAATAAGATGTTAATCATGCGTTATTTCTCCAGTAGTTCAATAGGTCTTTCAATGTTTGTTCAAGTGGCACCTCTGCCTTCCAGCCGGTAAGCTTCTTTAGTTTTGTTGGGTCACCAACAAATAAAGGCACGTCATCCGCGCGCATCTTATCCGGGTCTGCTGTTATCTCAACTTTTGCCTTTGATAATGACAGCAATATATTTAAAATATTTTTTATAGAATATGCTTTTCCTGAGCAGATATTATATGCCTGCCCGGACTTTCCTTTTTTCAGAATAAGCCAATAAGCATTCACAACATCCCGGACATCGGTAAAATCCCTCATTATATTAAGGTCTCCCACGGAGATTATCGGCATTTGCTTAGTCTTCTCTATCAGCGCAATCTGCTTTGCCAAGCCCGAACAGACAAATCTCTCCGGCCGTTTGGGGCCTGTTGTATGAAAAGGCCTTGTCACTATCACATTACAGCCCTGCTTATTATAAACCTTTAGGCCAAGCAATTCCTGCGCTACTTTTGTTAAGGAATAGAGATTACCGGGAGCTAACTTGCAATTCTCCTTTATGGGCATCTTATCTCTAGCTATAGCGCCATATTCGTCACAGGAGCCTGCTATAATAACCTTTGGCTTTAGCCCTAATGCGGATAATGACTCAAAGATATTGACCTGCCCGATAACATTTGTCGCCACAGTCTCTTCCGGATACTGTATTGATAATAACGGTGATGACTGCCCGGCAAGATGGATAATATGATCCGGCGCTACCTTTGCAAGGAGGCCTTTTATATCACGCTTAATCCTGATATCGCATTCCTGATACAGCTTGATGCTACTCTTTATATGATCTATATTCCTTATATCAGTGCCGGGGCGATCTGTGCCATATAGAACAACATCTTTTTTTGTAAGCAAAAGCTCTGCTAAGTAACTTCCGACAAAACCCGCGATGCCTGTTATGAGTATACGCACTGGTGCTCCCTGCATTAATAGGTAAAGGTAGAGGTAAAAAGTATTAAGTTGTAAGTATTAAGTATTAAGTTTTTTCTGTAATCCGTTTAGTAATATGTTACAAAAGTTACATAGGTTAATTAAGGTTACACAAGTTACTTCTTAAAAAGAACTATTCATTTTTTCATTATTCAATTTATCCAAGGTTATCTTGAAACCTCTGTAACATTTGTAACCTTTGTAACGTTTGTAACTTTTAAAACTCATTCTCAGCTCTTCTTACATATATAGCGTAATAGCGCATCTTGCCAAGATGGTAAAGGCTTGCCAAATACCTTGATAAATCGCCCATTATCCAAAATAGACATTTTAGGACGCTTAGCGGACCTCTTTATCTGATCTGACGAAATAGGCTCTACATTTGCATCTTTTATGCCTTTAATCCTTACTATCTCTTTCGCGAATTCATACCAAGTACATGAACCAGAGTTAGTTATATTCAAGGTTAAAGGATAAAGGTCAAAGGATAAAGACAGCAAATCGATAATAGCATTGGAAAGATCGGCGGCATAAGTTGGGGAGCCTCTCTGATCATCAACAACTTCTATTGATTTAGCTGTTTTAGCTTTATTAATAATAGCATCCACAAAATTTTTACCATTTTCCCCAAATAGCCAGCTTGTTCGTATAATAAGATGGCGTTCCAGTAACTGCCTGACACGTTCTTCACCTTGCAACTTTGATCTGCCATATATATTAACAGGCGACGGTGTATCATCCTCAATATATGGCACAGCCTTGTTTCCTTCAAAAATAAAATCCGTACTGATATAGATTAAAAAGGCTCCTGTCTGCTTGCAGGCATTAACAATATTCCTGGTGCCCTCTGAATTTACAAGATACGCATCTTTTATATTTAGCTCACATCCATCTACATCTGTATAAGCTGCCGCGTGAATTACAACATCGGGTCGTACCTGTTTAATAAGATCGATAGAGGCATCAGGCTTTGTAATATCCAGGGAATTTTTCCCAGCTCTTATATCGGTGCCTATAACCTCAATGTCGTGTTTTAAAAGTCTATCATATAGCGTGCTGCCCAGCATGCCTTTTGAACCTGTCACTAGTACTCGCATTGTATTTCCTTTTAATAATAGGTGAAGGTAAAGGTAAAAAGTATTAAGTTGTAAGTATTAAGTTGTAAGTTAAATTTTGATTTCATATCACTTAATGCTTAATCCTTAATTCTTATATCACCACTTAATAATTTTCGCTCTGCGCTTTAACGGTTTCCACCACCATTTATTGGAAATGTACCATTCTATTGTTGTCTTTAACGCCTTATCAAAACTATGTTCCGGTTTCCAGCCTAATTCCTTAAGCTTGTCCGACGCAAGAGCATATCGACGGTCATGCCCGGGCCTATCTTTAACAAATTTTATACTTCTTCCACTCTTATCAAGGAATTTGATGATACCTTTTGCTATCTTTAAATTCCTTAGAAGATTGCCCCCGCCTATGTTGTATATCTGCCCAGGCTTACCTTTATGCAGTGCGACGTCTATTCCATAACAATTATCCAAAACATATACCCAATCCCTGATGTTCTTTCCATCGCCATAAAGAGGCAATTGCTTATCCTCTATCGCGTTTGTAACAAAAAGGGGCATAACTTTTTCAGGATACTGGTAGGGCCCGAAATTATTTGAACTTCTTGTTATAATAACCGGAAATTTATGGGTCTGAAAGTAAGAGCGACACAATAAATCCGCTGCTGCCTTGCTAGCCGCATATGGGGAATTAGGTAATAACCTGTCATCTTCCCTGGATAAGCCTTTTTCAATGTCTCCATAGACCTCATCGGTAGAGATGTGAAGAAATCTCTCTATCTTATGCTTTCTCGCTCCATCAAGCAAGACGCGTACCCCTTCTATATTAGTCTTAACAAATTCCTCTGAACTTTTTATCGATCGGTCCACATGTGTCTGCGCGGCAAAATTGACTATGCAATCACACTCCCTTACAACAAATTCTACTTGTTTCGTGCTACATATATCTCCTTTTATAAATTTATAGTTACCGCTCTCTTGGACATCTTTTAAGTTATTTAAATTACCTGAGTATGTCAGCTTGTCAAAGTTTATTATCTTATAATCAGAGTAATTATTTAAAATATACCTTATGAAATTTGAGCCTATAAAACCGGCTCCGCCTGTTACTAATATACGCATTGTTGCTCCTTGTTTAATAGGTAAAGGCAGAGATAAAGGTAAAGATATTACGTTCCAATATTGCCCTTCACCTTAACCTTTTCCTTTACCTATGTTTTTTACTTTTAAGTGCCAGTCCTTCTTTTACGCTCTCGATTACATAGTCCATCTGACCCCTTGTAAGTTCAGGATAAACAGGCAGAGAGAAAACCTCTTTTGCTGCTCTTTCTGATTCAGGGAAATCTCCTTTTTCATACCTTAAATAATCAAAGCAAGCCTGTAAGTGTAAAGGTATGGAATAAAAGACACGCGAGTCTATGCCTTTTTTCTTCAAGTGATTCATAATACTCTCTCTGGATACATTATTCTTTGCACGTACCATATATTGGTGATATATATGGGCATTCGTATCAGGGACATAAGGTACTTTAAGGCCAAGACAGTCAAGTTGTTCATTGTAATATGAAGCGTTTTCAGCTCTCTTTGCATTCCAAATATCGATATATTTTAGCTTAACAGCCAATATTGCCGCTTGTATCGCATCTAGCCTATTGTTGTGCCCTATTAATACATGCTGGTATCTGTCGTTACTGGAGGCGCCTTGGTTGCTGATGCATCTAATCTTCTCTGCTAATTCTTCTTTGTTAGTAAGAACCATGCCCGCGTCACCACACGCGCCAAGATTTTTACCCGGAAAAAAACTCAAGGTTGACGCGTCACCTACGGTCCCCGCTTTTTTACCTTTATAAGTTGCGCCAAATGCCTGGGCAGTATCCTCTATTACATTAAGATTAAACTCATCAGCTATGGCCATTATACTATCCATATCCGCGCATTGGCCATATAAATGAACTAGGATGATAGCTTTCGGTTTTAGGCCTTCGGTGTTCGGGGTTCGATCTAAATATTCTTTTACAGATCCTGAATCGATGCAATAAGTCATTGGATCAATATCAATAAAAACAGGAATAGCTCCGATGCTTGCAACCGCTCCTGCAGTAGCAAAATAGGTAAAAGCAGGACATAGAACCTTATCGCCCTGTTTTACTCCAAACGCCTGAAGCGCCAAGGCGATGGCATCTGTACCATTTGAAACGCCTATAGCATGCCTTGATAACGTATAAGCAGAGACCACCTGTTCAAATTCTTGCACCTCTTTGCCTAATATAAAGCCCCCATGATCAAGCACACGCGCTATTGCCTGATTAATCTCTTCTCTTATTGGCGCAAGTTGCGCTTTCATATCAAGTGCCGGTATTTTCATATTTAGGTTCCAAAGGTTATAAAAGTTTCCACTGAAAGCGCCTGCCCGCCGTTACACAAGGCGGGGATCAGCCTCAGCCGAAGGCTGATGGACATACGGCTGAAAAAAAGTTAATTATAGAGTATTAAGTTATAAGCATTAAGGATTAAGTTTTATTTTGCAATACGTTTAGCATCCTATTAATTTCATTATGCGACCCTTCTATCTTCTCAAAATCTTTTTCTGCCGTATACTTTAAATCCGCTGATAATATTAAATGGTATTTAGCTTCTTCTAAAAAGCTGTCCGCTATATCTGAAAAATAATTATGTTCTTTTGTGCTTCTTTTTTTAAAGCCTTTAACTATATTAATCAGTATAGAACTTGCTGTTCTTCTTAATTGAGATATAATACCAGATTTTTCTTCACTTAAAAATTGTCTGGTAATTCTATGCCTCTTTAGAATAAGGGCGTGCGATTTTTGCCAAACCTTTAAATCTCTAAATGTTTTTTTCATTTTTATGCCTTAATTCTTAATGCTTAATTCTTTTTTAGCCACAAGATTACTCGCCCTTAGTAACGACTCAAAAGTGCCTGAATCTGTCCAGAAGCCCGATAATACGTCATACTCCATCTGGCCATGTTTAATATACGCGTTATTAACATCCGTGATCTCAAGCTCGCCCCTTGCGGATGGCTTTAAGCTCTTTACTATGTCAAATACCCTACCGTCATACATATATATACCTGTTACCGCATAATGAGTCTTTGGCTTTCTTGGTTTCTCAGCGATCTTTATAATCCTGTTCTTTTTTTTGTTAAACTCCACCACTCCAAAACGTTCGGGGTCAGGAACTTTTTTTATTAGTATGCGAGCGCCGTTATCCTGCGCCTTAAATCTATCAACAAACTTTTTTATGGATTTTTCTATAATATTATCACCAAGCACAATAACTGACTTATCCCCGTCAATAAAATCCTCTGTCAGGCGAAGCGCGTCCGCAATGCCGCCTTCTCCTTTTTGATAAGCGTATTCTATATGCTTAAGCCCTAATTCCTTGCCGTTTCCTAAAAGCCTTAAGAAGTCTCCCGCGTTGTTTCCTCCGGTAACTATCATAACATCTCTTATCCCCGCGTCCACAAGGGTTTTTATCGGATAATAGATCATCGGCTTGTCCCATACAGGCAAAAGATGTTTATTCGTAATAGAAGTCAGTGGATAAAGGCGTGTTCCTAATCCACCTGCCAAAACAACCCCTTTTATATTGTCCATATTACTTTCTCCAATCATAATCTATCTCATTATCATATTCATCTATGCGCATCTCATCCGGATCACTATGATTGTAAGGCTCTGTCACGGTATTTATAACTATCGCTTCTTGGTCACTTATGCATTTAAAACCGTGGTAGACCCCCGGGGGTATCTGCACTACCATAGGATCCTCTAGGCTTATTTCAAACTCTTCTATGCTTGCCTTCGTAGGCGAATCTTCACGTGCGTCATAAAGCGCCAATCGCATCTTACCTGAAACACAAGTAAAAGAATCGAACTGTTTGCTATGCCAGTGCCATGCCTTTACTACCCCCGGCTTTGCCGTTGTCATATAGACCTGACCAAACTTTATAAAAATATCATCATCATTGCGAAGTATCTCCATTAATCTGCCGCGATCATCGGGGATAACTTTTAGTTTTTTTACCTTTACGCCTTCTATCATCACTTTTCTCCTTATAAATATGTTACAAAAGTTACATAGGTTAATTAAGGTTACATAAGTTACTTCTTAAAAGGAACTATCCACTTTTTTTCATTATTCAATTTGTTCAAAGATATTAGATAACGACTAGATCAATAACTAGCACTACGTATTAAATTAACGAGAGTATCTGATTCCTCTTTTGAAATCAAACCATCTTCAAGGCGATCATCTACATCGCCTTTTAATTCTTCTAACGAGCCTTGGCTTATTCTTATGCTATGGCCAAATTCTCCTGCTGCGCCCTTCTTATACCCCTCTCTTATATTCTGTTTAGCAGAACGTGCCGCATCACGCATTTGTGACACTAAGCGCATATGGGTTTTATCAAATCGCTTTGTTATTTTACTTATAAGCCTTCTTATTTCACAAGTATCTTGATAAAACTTTAGATTCTCGCAGGCTGGTTTTTTGTATTCTTTTATCTGCAACTTTTGTAACCTATCCAACATTTGCAACCTTTGTAACTTTTTAACATTTGTAACTCAGCTCCTACCGATGCTGAAATATTTAAAACCTAACTTTTTCATATAAAGCGGGTCAAACATGTTCCTTCCGTCAACAATGATAGGCCTTTTTAGCAGGCGCTTTACGCGCCTAAGATCTAGTTTAGCAAATTGCGGCCAATCTGTTGCCAGGACAAGACAATCAGCGTCTTTTATAGCATCATAAGCATTACCGCAATAATCTATCCCCTTAAGCTCCTGCCCGGCCTTTTCCATGGCTTTTGGATCAAACGCGGCGATTTTAGCGCCTTCTCTTTTTAGCATCCTCACGATGTTTATCGCGGGAGAGAGCCTTATATCATCTGTATTTGGTTTAAATGAAAGGCCCAAAACAGAGACCTTCTTACCGCTTATATTCCAAAGGGCCTTCTTTATCTTTCTGAAAAAAAACTCTTTCTGCTGTTCATTTACTCTTGCCGTAGCCTTTAATAGTTCCGGGTTATACCCTAAGCGTTCACATATATCAATAAAAGCGGCCAGGTCTTTTGGGAAACAAAAACCACCGTAACCAAGACTTGCTTTTAAAAATTCCTTTCCGATCCTTCTGTCCATACCGAGGCCTTTAGCAACTTTGTCTATATTTGCCCCTGAGGCGTCACAGACCCTGGAGAGGGAATTTATAAAGGATATCTTCATAGCTAAGAAAGAATTTGAGGCGTGTTTTATAAGCTCCGCGCTCTTTACATCAGTAAAAACTATTTTTCCCTTTAACGGTTTGTATATTTTTGCGAGTATCTCCTGTGCTTTTTTTGTCTCCACGCCGATGACTATTCTATCAGGATTCATAAAGTCACTTATAGCGCTTCCTTCTCTTAAAAACTCAGGGTTAGATGCTATGTCAAATTTGGCGTGTTTCTTTTTAAACATCTTGACCGTAGATTCGACCCAATCTCCTGTTGCTATAGGAACTGTGGATTTCTGGATAATAAGCCTATACGAGTCCATGTATTTGGCTATCTCCTCGGCAACATCCTCAATCGCGCTTAAATCAGCTTCTCCTTTTTCCTTAGGCGGTGTGCCTACAGCTATAAATATAGCCTTTGAATTCTTGACGCCCTCTTTTATGCTATCTGAGAATGTAAGCCGCTTACGCTTTACGTTCTTCAAAATAAGCTGCGAAAGCCCCGGCTCAAAGATAGGGATCTTTCCCTGATTTAACATAGCGATCTTATCTTTATTATTATCAACACAGATGACCGTGTGGCCTATCTGGGCAAAGCAGGCCCCGGTTACAAGGCCCACATATCCTGATCCTATTACAGCTATTTTCTCCTTTGTTTCCCTTGCCATCTTTTATCCTTTCAATAATATCTTCTATTTTTGCGCCTTGAGCCTTATATCTAGTTAAAAAGTTCAAAGGTTAAAAAAGTTTTAAAAGTTAAAAAAACAAAAGGTTCAGCAATAAAGTGTTTTACCTTTATAACCGCGTTCTTTAACCTTTCTACTTTAACCTTTAACCTTTTTACTTGCATCCAGCATCTAGCATCTAGTATCCAGCATCAAGTATCCAGAATCTAGCATCTAGCAAACTATCAGTTCTCATACCCCTGCGAACCGACCTTTGGCTTGTGATAATTTCTGCCAAATTCAAATGGTATATCAGGAAACGCCTTGAGCCTGAATATAAGCATTATCTCTTCTCCTTGGTCCCTCGTTACATTATATCTTATATCCATTTCCCAGCAATGAAGGTCCTTGGTAATTACATATTCCTGTTCCTTTAAATCATTCTTCCTTAGAACACCATTACGTTCCGCTAAAATATCAAAGTCCTCATAGATACTGAATCTCCAGCCGGGGACGCAATCAATCTTTGCCTGCGCTATTATATTGTTCGCGCCGGACTGATAACTATGGCCGATACCTAATGACCCTTTTTCACCAAAACTAAAAGATAGGTTATTATTTATGGTTTTGAGCCATTCATGGTGATATAGTGTATGCGGATCCACAGTCGCGTCTGAAGTAGCTGTAAGCCATTCGTATGGCTTTAATTCCAATTTTGCGGTATAATCCCCAAATTGGCCTCCGGGCGTGTGGTCAAAATTATAGCTCGTCTCGACAAGCAGCATAGCAAGATCAACTACCCCATCTCCGTTTGGACCTGCCTTAGTCTGTAATTTGTTCTCTAAGCCTAAGGTCATAGCGCTACTTCTTGTAACTCCGTCTGCAAGCATCTCGCTCGCAGGCTGAGTAGGCTTGGATACATGATTATAACTAACAGTAGGTGTCACTACATGGCGAAGCTTGTTTATCTCTATGCCCAAAGGCGCGCCGTGTGCCTCAAATACCTTAAAGAACTTTGTGCTAATATCGACTCCTGTGTAGGCGGCACCGTTCATTATTGACTCGTCTCCACTGATCGACCTGTCAAGATATGTTTGTTTTGTTCCGGCATATGGTGTTACAGATAAGAACCCCAGCTTTGTCTGATAAGCTAACTGATTATATGAATCATAGACATTCGCGTGTTCCGGGTCTGTTATAGTGCCCGGATTTTCATCTGTATGGCGCGGATAAACTTTATTCATATTTGCCGCTTTAAAATTACCTGTATAATAAAAACTGCTCCTGCCTATCCGCTGATTATTTATATTCAACTTTGCCTCAGGGAGAAGCTCGGTCACTGTATCAAACCTATTTACCCTCTTTCTTGTTAAAACACTTAAAGTCCCGAATGGCATCGTGTGTGACGCTAACGCGTAAGTAAGCGGGTGTTCATCTTTCTCGTATTCATTATAAAAGTAATCCTTTAAAAAATTCTCATCCTTATATTTGTATAATTCCGCGGTTACAAGAGTATTTGGTGTAGCTTCCCATTGATGGCGTACACGCAAGAGTCCTTTTTCACGCTCTGTTGTAGGATCTGCATCATCGTCTGGATTGCGCCACTTATCGTAGAAATGTTTTCTATTTAGCTCTCTCTCATTCATGTAATAGCCAAATATATTACCCTTACCGATAAATGTACTATCATATATATAATCCATACCAACAGCTAAATCTTTTTTCTCTCTATAGTCTAAATGGAAATACCCTTTTTGATTGGGGGTAAGATTATAGCGCCACGCGCTTAATAAATAATAACCCCAGTCTTTGTTCTTACCAGGCACTAGAGTAACATGAGGGCGGTTATCATCTAATGGATGGCAGTAAAATGGCAGCCACATTACAGGAATATCAAAACCCGGTATCGATAACGGGTTTATCCATGCGGCAGCGTTGTATGTATTGACCATCTTTTCAGGATAGACCTCTACCCTATTAGCGGATATCTTCCAATGCGGGACCTTATGGTCACATGTTGTGATATAGCTCTTTCTTACAATAGTCTCTTCCTCGCTAAGGCGTTCAGCTTCTTTTCCCTTCACATACCAGAGATCAGCAGAGCCTGCAAAATCCTTTATCATGCCTTTATTGGTCTTAAAATTATAATCTACTTTTTCCCCTCCAAATTTATTCTCACCCTGAGTAAATTCGACATCACCTTCCGCAATAACATCATAGGTATCTGTCCATACCGCTACCTTGTCACAGGTCAGCATCATATCTTTATATTTTATTACAACATCTCCGCTTCCTACGACTTTCTGATCCTTCTCAAAATATTCTATCTGGTCGCCATCACATTCTATAGGAGCATCCTGGGCATAGGCCATTTTAAGGCTATGATATGTTATACCAGCGCTCGGTATTGCAATGGATAATATTATTATAAACGTTAATATTTTTTTCATGATTTTTCGATTTTTTTTAGATTCTAATCCTTATTACTGCCCGCTTAATTATTACTGCTTATAAATAAGTTACAAAAGTTACATAAGTTAATTAAAGTTACAAAGGTTACTGTTTAAATTGGGCTTTTTCTACTGCTATTTTTTATGCTCGTTTATCTGAAATTTATGTACCCTATGTAACATTTGCAACCTTTGTAACTTTCTTCAACCACGCTTTGACTTCTATCTTACTCCTTATGCACCTACTCAAGCACCAACGCCCCAGCTCCTACAGTACCGGCATCTTCTATAAATTTAGCCTTCTTTATCTTAAGGTCTTTTGTAAAGATAGGTATAGCGCGCGCTTTAACAGTAGCCCTTATAGGGTCAAATAAAAAATTTCCTGATTTGGCCAGGCCGCCTCCTATGACTATAACTTCGGGATTGAATGTATTTACAATATTACTTAAACCTATCCCGACATTTTTCCCCATCCTTTGCCATACTTTGATAGAAAATTGATCGCCTTTCTTGGCAGCCTCATGTATAAGCTTTGGGGTTATATTAGAAAGCTTGGCTCCGGCGATCTTTAAAAGGATAGATTTTTCTCCTTTTTTTAAGCGGCCAAGGGCCTCTTTTACAATATAGCTGTTTCCCGCAAAGGTTTCCAAGCACCCTCTTGATCCACAGTTACATCTTAAGCCCTCTCTCTCTATACATATATGGCCCATCTCCGCGGCAGAATAGCCTCTGCCTCTGAAAATTTTTCCATCTATCATCACAGCGCTTCCTAATCCAGAACCTAGCGTAATACAGACAACATCTTTAAAGCCTTTTCCCGCACCCCATTTACTCTCGCCAATACAAGCGGCATTCGCGTCATTATCAATAAACACAGGTATCTTAAGTCTTGATTTTATAATGTCTCTTAAACAAACATCTCTCCACCCTTTTACATTGGTAAGATTATATATAGTACCCTTCTTGTAATCAACCTGGCCCGGAACGCCTATACCAACTCCTAAAATGTTCTTCTTGAGTCCATTAGTCATTGATTCTGATTCAGCGATAATCCGTGAGATCAGGCTCTGCTTAGAAATATGGGCCTTTGTTGAAAAGGAGCTTTTTTTAAGTATATCGCCTTTTAAGTTGAGTAAACCAAACTTCACGAATGTTGCTCCAAAATCAATGCCTAATATTCTATTTTTTATCTTCATAAACCATCACCCTGTTTCTGCCAGCTTCCTTTGCCTTATAAAGCATTTGGTCCGCCCTGTCAATAAGCTGGCTCAATTCATTTGTGTCATTAGGAAATGTAGTAATACCGATACTTATAGTCAATTTTATATCTTCGTCATAGGCATTTATATCCGCTTTCTCAACCGCCGCGCGCAACCTCTCTCCGACAATAACAGCGCTTTCTTTGGTTGTTTCGGGAAGCACTATTGAGAATTCTTCCCCGCCGTAACGTCCTACAATATCTATATCGCGTAGATTCTCTTTCAATACATCAGCTATTCTTCTAAGGGCTACATCCCCTACAAGGTGGCCAAATTTATCATTGCATTTTTTGAAATGATCTATATCAAGCATTATAAAAGAGAGCTTCGTTGCAAAGTGAGCAGCCCTCTCTATCTCTTCATTAAACCTTTCGAGAAAATATCTGCGGACAAAAACATCTGTAATGCCATCTGTAATAGCAAGCTCCTGCACAAGAGCGTATAATCTTATCCTTTCAAGCACAATAGCGAATTGATGCCCAAGTATTACAAAGCGTACCATATCATCGAGCTGAAGCCCTTCGATAGCAAAGACGCCATTAAATCTGTTACCGGCAATAAACGGCATCGCTATAAACGTATCTATACTATCCGGCAGCGCAAGCTCATCAGGAGGCAGCATATTAGCCTGCCTATCCACTATTAGGGGGCTATTCCTGTCTCTCATGAGATCACAAAGCGCGTGCTCATAACCGCTTAGGTCTTCTTTTTGGCCGTTGTCCTGTTCCGATATATTATATACTGTATCGATATATGGTGTTTTCTCCTTAAATGAAAATATTATCAGTTTACATTTGGAAAAAGCAAAATAGCCGATAATAGATTTTTTCATACAATCTATAAGCTCCTCCAGCGAAGTTGAGGATATCATCTTTTTAGGAGCCTGATATAGGCTGCTTATATCATGAACTGTTTTTTGCAGATGCAGTTTTTCAGTCTCTGACCTTTTATCAAGATCGTAGAGCGAACGATGCTCTTCTTTTATAACATTTAAGACCTTTATCTTTATGTTCAACACTCCTGCCGTAATCAACCTTAATATAATACCGGTACAAGTGACCGTCACTAAAAATATAACTGTCTGCAAAACACTGCCTAAGCTTGCGCCCAAAAATAAAAAGCTTACAGCCATAAGCATGCAAACAGATACAACTACAATAACTTCATACAGAGATAAGAATAAAACCGCGACTATTAGCGGTATAGCAACGATATTAAATAACGGGCTGCAGATATCAACATTTATAATGTTTAGCAGGCTGACTATATATATCATACATATAACAATAAGGGATATTAGGCAACGCATACTTTATTACGGCCTTCCTTTTTGGCTTTATATAATAGGAAATCTGTCTTTTTAAGAAGCTCTTCGCTCTTTACTATCTCATCTGAGTACGACGCTACACCAGCGGATATTGTAACGCTTGTCTCTTTGCGCCTTAATGAGAATTTGCGCTGGGATATATCAAGCCTCATCTGCTCCGCTAATTTACACGCTTGTTCTTTATTCATATTGGGTAATACAACCACGAACTCTTCTCCACCGTAGCGCGCTATAAGTTGGCTATGTTTAACCGCGTTATTACGGATAATACGGGCAACACCCATAAGCACCTTGTCTCCCGCGGAATGACCGTACTTATCGTTGTAATCCTTAAAATGATCAATATCTATCATTATTAGAGAGAGTGGGGCCTTATTAACGCGTGCCCTCTCCACCTCTTTGACAAGCGATTCTTTTAAATATCTATGTATATAAAAACCTGTAAGGGAGTCTTTTGTGGAAAGTTCTTCCGTGGTCTTGTAGAGCCGGGCATTATTAATCGCGCTCGATGTAAGGTCGGATATAAAGTCAAGAAGCCTTAAATCGTCGAACGAATAACTATTCCTCTCTCTGCTATTTAAGCGCAACAGGCCTATTATGCGTGACTGTGCTATCATAGGGGCGCTGATTAAAGACTTAAAATATCTCTCTCCGGTTAATGGAGTATAATCAAAACGAAAATCCTCACTAATATCTTCTACGCTCAGAGACTGCCTCTCTTTGAAAACCCATTTATCGAATATATCACCTGTCTTTGATTTTATCTTTGGCAATTCAGTAGCCTTTTTGGACGCGGAAAGCATCAATCTCTGCTGGTTCTTGTTTACCAAAAAAAGCATCGCGGCATCAGTATCAGGTATCATCTCATAAGCTGTCTCTACAGCAAGCTGACATATATCTTCAAGCGATAGCCTTGCGCTAAAGGACTCCCCAATCTCGCGTAAGCTCCTATATCTATCCAGGCGCTTGGATAAGGCACTATTAAACTCTCCTACCTGCTGGTGATGAAACTTAACAACATTGACCGCCTCTTTTATCTTTTCCACGGCATTGGAGTTCTTCTTCAAAACATCGACTCTTCGTTTATAGAATAGGTGAATTGTAATGGAAATGCCCAAAAGTACAATTAACCAAAAAAGGTAACTATATTCTCCTGTTGCCGCGGAGAGGACAGATATAACCACAGAGCCAATAAAAAAATAGGCCCAGTGTCCGTTAGTTTCTAGTAATATAGGGGATAAAATTATAGCGCATGCGAAAAGAATGACAAGATAAGGCATAACACTAAAAAGGTACGCGGGGTCAGATTCAAAAAGTGAGAATCCTGTAAAGAGGGCGTAGATAAGTGGTAGTAATATTATAAATAATACTACCGCCAAGGTAACTTTGTATTTTAGAGGATACATAGATAATTATATAATGGTCTTCTCTGTCTTGGAATCAAAGAAATGCGCCTTGCTCATATCGAAAACCATATCCATCTCCTGGTTTACAACAGATTGATTGTGGCCTCCTACACGAGCAATAAAGGTATGCTTGCCTGTACTGAGGTAGAGATAGACTTCAGCGCCCATCGGCTCTACAACTTCACAGGTCGCTTTGATAGTATTGTCTTCTGAAGCAAATTGGACAAAAAGCTTATCATGAACATCCTCGGGCCTTATACCAAAGACGATCTCTTTGTCGCAAAAGGCTTGCAGTTTATCAGTCATATCGTCAGTAAGCTTGACCATAAAGTTTCCTTCATTAAAGAATAATTTACTATCTTTCATTACTATAATGCCCTTCATGAAATTCATTGGCGGCGAACCGATAAATCCCGCTACAAATTTATTTACAGGGTGGTTATATAGTGTTAAAGGATCCGCTATCTGGTCTATCAGGCCATCTTTCATAACCGCTATCCTTGTGCCCATTGTCATAGCTTCTACCTGGTCATGGGTAACGTATACCATTGTAGTCTGAAGTTTTGTGTAAAGCTTATTTATCTCTGTCCTCATCTGGACCCTTAACTTCGCGTCCAGGTTGCTAAGAGGCTCATCAAATAAGAAAACAATCGGCTTTCTTACTATAGCTCTTCCTACGGCTACACGTTGTCTCTCGCCGCCTGAAAGCGCCTTTGGCCTCTTCTTAAGATGCTTTGTTATGCTCAATATCTCAGCCGCATCCCTTACTCTCTGGTCGATTTCACTCTTAGGAAGCCTGCGAAGCTTTAACGCGAATGCCATATTCTCGTATACTGTCATATGAGGGTATAGCGCGTAATTCTGAAAAACCATCGCTATATTACGGTCCTTTGGCGGAATGCCTACCACCATCTTATCACCGATATATATCTCACCTTCTGTAGGCTCTTCAAGCCCCGCTATCATGCGAAGAGTAGTGGACTTCCCGCAACCAGAAGGCCCAACCAGTACCAAAAACTCCTTATTTTCTATGCCTAAACTAATATTATCAACAGCCTTTATGTTTCCTGAAAATACCTTTGATACATTCCTTAAACTTACCTGTGCCATTGTTTATCACTCCCCGTATTTCATGTTTAGTCGTAAGTTACTAGTTGCAGCTATAAATATACAACATAAAACTTATAACTGGATACTTAGATAATCTATGAGCCCTGAAAGCCTGCTTCTTAAATCTTTTCTGGATACTATCATATCAATAAAACCATGCTCAAGAAGAAATTCTGATTTCTGAAAACCTTCGGGTAATTTCTGTCTTATAGTCTGCTCTATCACGCGCGGACCTGTAAAGCCTATCAATGACTTTGGTTCGGCTATAATAATATCCCCCAATGAGGCAAAACTTGCTAGCACGCCTGCCATCGTCGGATTTGTGAGCACTGATATAAAAAGCCCGCCTGCTTTATTTAAGCGCGAAAGGGCGGCCGATGTCTTGGCCATCTGCATAAGTGAAAATATGCCTTCGTACATTCTGGCGCCCCCTCCTGAACCTGATATAACTATCAAGGGCAGTTTTTCCTTTTCAGCAAGCTCTATCGCGCGTGTAATCTTTTCTCCTACAACAGAACCCATAGAGCCCATTATAAACCTGGAGTCTGTAACTGATAAAATAACTCCTTTTCCGTCGAGCTTACCCTTGCCATAGACAGCGGCCTCTTTTAAACCTGTAGTCTCCGCGTCTTTTTTGAGCTTCTCTTTATATGTCTTAGGGCCCTGAAAATCCAAAAGATCGATAGATGTCAGGTCACTATCGAGCTCCTCAAAGCTATCCGGGTCGAGGGTTACTTCTATGCGCTTTTTTATACCTAGAATAAAATGATAATTACATTTTACGCAGACCATGGAATTATCTTCAAGCGCCTTATTGAAGATAATATCTCCACAATCTTCACACTTTGTCCATAAGCCATCGGGGATCTTGCTCTTCTTGCTGTTTTTCACAGGCTTTTGGTATTGAGGTTTTTGCTTTCCGAAAAAAATAGCCATCTTTAATACACGCTTTCTTTTTTGAAAAAATTATAGCCCTAAAAGTTCTTTTGCTTTATCAACCGCGGATGAGGCATCCTGAGCATAACCATCCGCGCCGATATTATCGGCATATTCCTGAGTGACCGGCGCTCCGCCGATTACTGTTTTTATCTTTGTGCCTAAACCTCTCTCTTTAAGTATATCTATGGTCAATTTCATTGAAGGCATTGATGTAGTCAAAAGAGACGACATGGCGATAAGAGAAGCGCTTGCCTCTTCTGCTTTTGTTATAAAAACATCCGGGGCTATGTCTATGCCTAAATCCACTACCTGAAATCCAGCTCCTTTTAGCATCATGACAACTAAATTCTTACCGATATCATGCAGGTCGCCTTTCACAGTACCCACTGCCACTGTAGCCTTTGGCTTAACACCACTTGCTACTAAAAGAGGCTCCAACACATCCATAGCCGCGTGCATAGCCTTAGCAGCTATAAGCACCTCGGGAACAAAGATATCATTTGCCTTGAATTTCGCTCCAACATCGGCCATACCGGCGATAAGGCCTTTTTCCAGAATGTCTTCCGGGCTAGCTCCTTTTGATATAGCCTCTTCTACTAACTTTGGGGTAGATGCTATGTCACCATTCAATATAGCATCGTGTAAATTAGTCCAATTTGACATATAACCTAACTCCTTATTGTAAAAATAGGTACTTTAAAACAGTTATTTTTAAAGGGCCTGCCTGCCTCTGCCTACCAGAGGCAGGCGATAGACAGTTATGGGACTGTTAAAACTTTCATATTGCAAATTTAAGCTACATATTATCATATTAGTACTAATATAGCAATAAAAAACTGCTGATAGTAAGGCACAT
>CAZWMG010000019.1:0-34976 GCA_964634945.1 uncultured Planctomycetia bacterium
GAAATAACAGCAACTTCGGACTTGACTTTGTTGCAGTATGAGTTACAATTCACCACTTATTCGCTTTATATATAAAAATATTGACAAGCAAAATAGGAATATGCTATATTTATTGTCTTAGTAATATATAAAAGCGAATCATTTGACATCATAGAGGGGCGTGATTACAAAAATATAATTATTATGCATCATACCAATTTGCGCAATAAAAATAAGATCATCATCAGCAATATAATCCGCTCAAAAAGAAAGACCTTGGCACTGGAAATATCACAGGATGCTAAATTAATTGTCAGGGCACCTGCAAAAACACCCCTTAGCTATATCGAAAGACTTATTCTGCAAAAACGGCTCTGGATACTTAAAAAACAAAGAGCAGCCCATAACAGGGCGAAGTTATATTCTCCGAAAGAATTCGTAGATAACGAGGATTTTTTGTATTTAGGTAATACCTATAAATTGTCAGTAACAGAGGGCTGTCGCCTGCCATTTACATTCGATAAAGGCTTTAAGATTTCAAGGCTATATACCGCAAGCGCGAGAGAGCTTTTTACTAATTGGTACAAAGAAAGAGCGCGCGATAGGATACAGGAAAGGCTAAAGTTATATTCTCAAGCGACAGGGCTTAAATATAATAAATTCTGCATTTCAGGTGCAAAAAAAAGATGGGGCTCCTGCAGCGTAAAAGGCAACCTACGCTTTACCTGGCGGCTTATAATGGCGCCATTAAAGGTTATAGACTATGTTGTGGTTCACGAACTTGCCCATGTAGCGATCAAAAATCATTCAAAAAACTTCTGGGCAAAGGTCAGAACCATTATGCCTGATTACAAGCCGGCTAGAGACTGGCTGAAGCATAATGGATGCCTATTAAGGCTTTGAGGCCCTCTAATTTTTATAGATCTTTTAAAACCATCTAATTACCTAAAAAGCGGGATTATTTTAATATAGCATGATTTTATACTATAAATAAAACATATTAGTAGTATAATATACGTGTTTACCATAAAACCGGCACAAACAACGGTTAAAATAAAGGGGCCTCCTATGAAAATATTATCCACAATTCTTCTCTTAGTTTTTGTAACTTTTCTACCATTTTCAAACTCGGCTTCCTCTAAAGAGGAGAATAATCTGCCTAATGTAACTATCATCACAACAGGCGGTACCATCGCGGAGAAGATAGACCCTAAAACCGGCGGGGCAATACCCGCTCTTTCAGGTAAGGACCTAATAGCGGCCATACCATCCTTGGCTAGTATGGCTAACATAGATGTAATAAACTTCTGCAATATTGACAGCTCACAGATGACCCCTGAAATATGGGCCGGCCTTAGCAAAAAAACTGATGAAGTGTTAAGTAATCCGAGGATAAAAGGTGTCGTTATTACGCACGGAACAGATACGATGGCTGAGGGGGCATATTTTCTTAATTTGACCCTCAAAAGTAAAAAACCCGTTGTCGTTGTCGGCGCCATGAGAAGCGCTGCCGAACTTTCCGCTGATGGGCCGGACAATATATCAAACGCGGTAAGACAGGTCTGCTCGGATAATGCACAGGACTGGGGCGTCACTCTTACCATGAACCAGTATATAAATTCCGCCAGAGATGTCAGAAAGACACAGACAACAAATGTACAGACATTCAACTGTGGCGAAAAAGGCTATCTGGGCTATATCTCCATGGACAAGATCAAGCGTTTTCATGACGCACCAAAGCAGGTCAAGCTTAATATTCCGGAAAAATTGCCAAAGGTTGATGTCATAGCGGATTTTGCCGGTGCTGACGGCTCTCTCATACGATACTCTGTTGATAATGGCAGCAAGGGGATAGTTATAATAGGCGTCGGCTCAGGCAATGTAAATGATGACGTATATTCCGCGATTAAATACGCATTAAGCAAAAATGTACCTGTTGTGTTAACATCAAGGGTATTTAACGGAAGCGTTGAACCGATCTACGCTGATGAAGGCGGAGGAGCAACATTAAAAAAAGCAGGCGTCATTTTAGGGGGCGATCTCATACCCTTTAAGGCAAGGCTATTGTTGATGCTGGTTATACCACAGGCAAAGTCAGACATGGAAAAAATTAAAGAGCTATTCGCGCGGGCCTTATAAGGCGTCGCGTTTTTATTATTTAAATAGGGGGTAGATCTTGTCACAATACTACTCAGCAAAACGAACAAAGAACATATATGATCCTTCTTCTTCAGCACCTTTCAAACTCAGCAGAAGCAAGATAGAGCTCTTTATAGATTGTCCTAAATGTTTCTACATGGACAGGCGATTGGGCACAGCTAGGCCTCCGGGATTTCCCTTTAATCTAAATAGCGCGGTAGATACACTTCTAAAGAAAGAATTTGATATCTTGCGTGAAAATGGAAGGGCCCACCCGTTAATGATGAAATACGCGATAAACGCGATTCCTGCTCAACATGAAATGCTCAACCAATGGCGGGAGAATTTTAAAGGCGTACAATATCTCCATGAGCCAACAAATTTTATAATAACAGGCGCCATAGATGATCTCTGGCAAAACCCTGATAACGAGTATATAGTGGTAGATTATAAATCTACAAGCAAGAACGAGGCGATAATAGAACTTAATAAGGGTTGGCAGGATAGCTATAAACGACAGATGGAGATATACCAATGGCTTTTGCGCAAAAATGAGTTAAAGGTATCGGATACAGGCTATTTTGTATATTGTAATGGCAGAACAGACCTTGAAAAATTCGATGGTAAACTCGAATTTGACACTACCGTAATCGCGCATAAAGGCAACGATAACTGGGTAGAGTCTGTGATCAAGGATATCCATGCCTGTCTCAATAGCGATAATGTGCCTGAAAAAGATGAGGATTGCGACTATTGCGCCTACAGAGAGGCCTCGCAAGACGCGTTAGAGAAGGCCGTAAAATAAATACAGGGACAATCGTACAATGGCTAAGCAGACTATCACAAGAAGGCAGAAGAATATATCCAGATTACTGCAAGAACGCAAGCAGGCACATCCGGGTAAACTAAAATCAAGGCGGAAAAACCTTTAACAATTAAAAAAGGAGGGGGCTATGCAATTGAATAAGGTTGCGGTTTCAGTATTAGCGTTGGCGCTTATAGCATCTGTTTCAGGATGTGTCAGTAAGAGCGAGCATGAAACAGTGCTACAGGCAAAAGCAACAGCGGACAAGAGATGTGTGATGCTTACCAAGGAGAACAAGGGCCTCAGGGATAAGGCATCTATGCTTGAGCAGGTCAAGAAAGAACTCGCCAGGGTTACAAGCGAGAATACACGCTTAAAAGATGAGGTCTCCAAGCTAAAAAAAGCCAAGGATACCTTAGCGCAGGAATTACAGGCTGCCAAAACCAACGAACAAGTAGAACAAGTGGGACGGTCCTAAGAGGAGCACCGCTTAAGCCCGGATTTTTACATATTTTGCATTTTTTGCTGCTATAAGTGCTGTTAGTATCCACTAGAACATGGCTCACTTTCTTGTGAGCTGTGTTCTAGCGGCTTTTTTATGGTAAGTTACAATCTCTCAAGGCTTATGACATATATCAAAAAAAACATTGATATTATATTAGCTTCAATTATCGCGATATTTTTCTTCGCACTCTATTGGTACACACTTGTTCCCACGGTCTATAGTGGTGACTCGGGAGAACTATCAGCCGCGATATATGAACTAGGCATCGCCCACCCCACCGGTTTCCCACTTTATATGCTCCTGGCTAAAGGATTCTCGCATCTGGCTTTTTTTGCGCCTAATTTTGCTTATGCGACAAATCTATTCTCCGCCTTCTGCGGCGCTTGTTACCTGTTTATTATGTACTTTGTATTCTTAGCTATATTGAAGCTTTACTCCGATGCACCTGAAAAAATTAAAAGAATACTATCTCTAGTAGCCGTCTCTATCTTAGGCTCGTCACTTACACTTTGGGATCATTCGATAGCTGCCAAGACATATACACTTACCGCTTTTTTCATCTCTCTTGAAATATTATGCATGTTTTATTTTCTCTTATCACGCAAAAATAAATATCTTTACGCGGTGGCTATTTTCTTCGGCTTAAGCCTAGGCACGCACCTAAGCGCTGTATTATTTGTTCCGGTTTTTTTAAGTTTTATTTTTTTCTATCGAGACAGGCTGACCCTTAACGCTGACATTATTTTTACTTGTATACTGCTGGCCGGGCTAGGATTACTTGTATATTCTTATCTGCCATGGTCCTATTCAAAGAATCCGCTTATATGCTTTGGTGAGCTTGACTCCGTAAATGGTTTTTATAATTATATTACTCAAAAAGATTACGCCTTTAAAATGACCAATAGGTCCATTTCCAGCTACACAGTGGCTATGCTGGAGATAGCCAGGACCCATATCTTTGAATTTACTCTCGTTGGTTTCGGGTTATTCGTAGCGGGATTGATAGAGGCCTTTCGGAAAGCAAGAAAATTGTTCTTTGTTTTTATTGTCCTGATTCTATCAAATATCTATCTTATGTTATCATATGGAAATGAGGACGACCTCTTTATAATATACAGGTATTTTCTGCCGTCATATCTAGCGATGTCTGTTTTTATTCTTTTTGGAATATCTTGGGCGTTTAAAAGGGTCTATTCAATAAAGAGCAGGATAAGAGTAGCGCTGATAGCCATTTTAATCGTACTGCCTGTTATAGGGCTAACCTCTCATTTTTACAAAAATAATCAGCGCGATAATTATATTGTTGAAAATTACAACAGAAATATTCTGCTTACCCTGCCTGAAAACGCTATTTTATTTACGCTTGGAGATTCTGTCTCCGGGCCATTGTGGTATCTGCAATTAGGCCAAGGGGAGAGGAAGGATGTTATCTTAATTGAAAACTCTCTTTTGACCAGAGATTGGTACTTAAAGAATCTTATCAAGCACCACCCTGAAATAGTTCCGCCAAATATAGATGGCTTAAACCCCGCACTACGCTTTAAGGAGATGATAGATTACAATAAAAGCAGGCACCAACTCTATGCGACATTCAATAACGATAAGAACAATCAGAACAATAATTACAAATTCCTACCGCAGGGTATATTGTACAAGATAGTCAACAGCGACAATGAGATAAGCTTAGATGATTTCACGCGCACCAATAACAAATTGTGGTCCTTGTATAATCTAGAAGGTGTGCTGGGTAACTCTTTTTACAAAGAATTTATGATCGAAGGCATAGTAAAACAATATAATAAGGCGCACAATAATATATCATACTACTATGGCCTGTTAGGTGATGATAGGTTAGCCCTAGAGGAACTCAAAAAGGCCCTGGCCTTTGCCCCGAAAAGTTTTGTTACCATCTATAACTTAAGTCTCGTATACCGGAAGATGGGTTATCGGACCAAGGCAGATGAGTTCATGGCAAAAGCAAAAGAGATCAATCCCGCTTACTTTGGTGAGAACCTGAGCATAAAAAATGAAAATTATATATCCAAGGCACTTAAACTCGGACAAATGGGCAAGAAGGAAGACGAGTTTTACGAAGAAAAACAAATTGCCCCAGATAGCGTTACCACTAAAAAAAAGCCGGCAGCACCTCATACTCAGGAGGCTGTTGAAAACCAGTCTGTTGCGCAAGCCTTTCTTCAGGCAGGCGTTGATTATGGCATACAAGGTAAGCACGATGATGCTATTAAAGAGTTTGAAAAAACGGCAAAGGCAAGCCCAAATTTTCTTCCTGCTTACATAAACCTGGGCAACGCATATATGAACAAAGGCGATGTTGACATGGCCATTAAAAACTATGAGCAAGCGATAGAGATAGATCCGGGCATAAGCAGCAGTATAGCCTATCTTAATCTCGGCGCTATATACGCGAACGTAAAGAAGGATTACCCAAGCGCTATTGAATATCTGCAAAGGTATGTGACGCTTAATCCGGATACCGCGCAATCCAAGGCAATAGAAGGCCAACTTCAGATACTGATATACCATATGATGCAAGCTAAGCGGGGACCATCCTAAAGGGAGCACCGCTTAAACCCGGATTTTTTACATATTTTGCATTTTTTCGATTTCATAAAAATAATACAAGCGAAGAATGGATTTTTACAGAAAACAATGTAAAAAAGCTTGAATATATACGACTTTATGCTATAATTAGACATAATATAAATTAAACATGAAACCCCCTGGCAAGATAGTCAGGGGTTTATTTTTTTCATGGCCAATATAACAAAAAATATACAAATATTAGCACTTGTTACCTGTTTTCTAGTGCAAAGCGCAGGGCCAAGCTATGCCTTACGGCCTGTAGCGGAAAAATGCATCCTTGGTAAGGGCGTTACAGCTAAAAGCGAAAAAAAAGCCCTTACTAAAAATTCGTTCATATTGCATATCAATGAAAGCAGGGATGCGCAACACGCCGCGACAAGAGAAGAGGGCCTGGATTTTCCTAAGTGGAAGGAGATTGCCTTAAATATTATCCATTTTTTAAGGTTTATTATCGGAAAAAATTTTCAATATACGGATTTCTTTATGTCACTGACAGCCTATCCATCAAAACATATCCTTCTTATTACAGACTTGCATGAAAACAAAATCGGCATAGGGGATATACTTGTTTTTTATAAGCCTGTTATTCAGATATTATTAAAGCTGTTTCCTGAAACTAAAATTACTGCGGTTACGAACAAGATAGGCCTGCTTGAACAACACAATCCACGTTTTCGCATATTACCCCAAAATGAATTCCTAGATCTCTATGATACAAACGCAGGTCAGAGAATCGCTAACTTAGAGGCGTTTAGAGAAAAGTTTGGTGTCGATTCTGTATTTGATATGTCGTGGAAATGTCATAAAAATTGGCAGGGATCTCTGTTTAAAGTCTTTCCGGGGATAGTGGTATTGATGTACTCAAAATATGGAGTCATAAAAAAAATACCGAACCAGGCAGCATATTTTAACACACTTCCTTACAGGCTATCATTTGCTTTTTTCAAAAACTTTCATTCACAAGCAGAAGCCCTTCTCAAAGATATTGGTGCCTATGAGCCTGATCCAACACACTCAATGATATTGAATGTAAATGCTAAAGACAGAGCATGGCTTGATAGTGTAATTGAGAATAGTGAAAGGCCTTTGGTTCTACTTAACTTATTTACTACAGAGAATAAGAGAGATTGGAACTCAGTAAAAGAGATAACCTTTTTTATAGAAAAGGCTATCAAGAAAGAGAAAATGGCACTTATAATACCGCGCCCTTTAAACAGAGAGCAGGACTTATTAATAAACAGGGTCATGGAGGAGATACCTGCTTCCATGCACCCATATATTACAATAATAAAGGAGAAGGGCCTGCACAAGGTTAAATTGCTGATAAAAAGATCTGATTACATTATTACCACTGATACAGGTATCGGTCATTTAGCAATAGCACTTAAAAAAGAGCCTATAGTCCTTTTCAATAATTCACTTTTTAGACTATATAAAGGCCTGGGCCTTAGCTGGCTTCCCAGTTTACGCGTTAGAGATAAAAAAGATTATGTTGTCTCATTCTTTCCCGGGCACTTCAATCCAAACAAAGTCATAAAGAAACTTATTCTGCAGAAGATACGCTTTACAAACCAGGATACGAAAGATGTCTTACTCCCTGATAATAAGATACCCCCTAAGACTCACCCCGGCATCTCAAAATTAGAAAAGAGTCTTTCAACAGGCGTTAAAGATATCAATGCCCAGAAGATACCAGCACATTCTACACAAGCTGGAGCAGTGCCGCTAAACTATTTACTTCGCATTAATTCAGCAGCCTAATGTATGTGGATTCAAGAATATTTTAGAATAAAACAATTAAGGCTTGAGCATTAATGAGTTTTTTGATAGCATACTAACAATGCTATCGCCTTATCTTTTCTTGCGCTTATAAAGCCTTAGGGAGTAACAAACAGATCATGCCAAAATATAAAGATGTCTCTATGACAGCCTTTATTGTCAATGAATCGCGCGCGCGGTTTGAATCACTTAGCGGCGATATTTACGCCAAGCTCTGGGTGACTGATAAAACAAAACAACTCTGGGATGAGCTCGCACGGGAAGTATATCCTTACGATCATATCAATTTAAGCCTGCGGAACAGATTCTTTCTCGATCAAATAAAACACTTTCTTAAGCAGCACAATAATAGCGTCTTTGTGAATATGGCAGCCGGTTTTACATCTTACCCCTATCTGTTAAATATGCCTTGCAGATACATAGAGACTGATTATTCACACATCATGAATTTTAAAGAGAATAAGATAAGACAGTGGCAAAAAGAGGGTACCATCCCTAAACAACCTGTGGAGTTTTATCCACTGGATATTGAAAACCCGGAAGAACTAAGGAACTTTGAAAGAGGCCTTGCCTCCTGGTGCGCGTCCAAGCCAACAATTATTACTATGGAAGGGCTCACATACTATCTATCGACCAAGAGACTCGATACCTTGTTCGCATTTTATGGAAGGCATCTTATCAAAGACTCATTGGTAATTTTTGATTTTTGGGGGCCTGGCTCAGATGATTACCCGGTCATTCAGAAGGTAAAAAAGTATTTTTCAAGAATATCCAACAATGCTATAAAACCATTTACCTATATGGATATCAACTACATTCGCAGCATAAAGGGGTTTTCCATTCCTGAACATACGAGTATCGCTGAACTTGAACTGCGATACACCAGCAGCCGTATTCTGCAGGATAAGGCCAACAGATTCCCTACGGAATTTATTGTCCTAAAAAAAGACTAAAAATATTGATTCAACCTACCTTATATGGTAGCCTATTGTAAATACATGTGACTTTACAGGATAGACGTAGAATTGTTTTTCAAGGAGCATTATGGATAAGAAACCATTAACTATAGTTATAATAGCGGCTATTTTAATTGCGTTATTTTTTGTGCTTTTTTTTACTCTTAAGCATCAAGACAATAGCAATGTTATTAGAGTAAGCGCTAACAACAATTTCACAATAACCTTGGACTCAAACCCGACAACAGGCTATAAATGGGCAATAGATAGCCCGTTTGATACAAAACTCCTACAACTCATAGGTTCAAAATATACACCAACAAAGACCGATCTTGTCGGAGCGCCCGGAAAGGAAGATTGGACCTTTAAGGCCAAAAAGAAAGGTAAGACTATCTTATCTTTCAGCTGCACAAGGCCATGGGAAAAAGATACGCCCCCGGTTAAAACAGATCATTTTATTATTATAATAGAAAGATAAGGAGCAGATATGAGTGATTTACTTTATACGGCTATTGTTCTGGTTGCGGCTATTCTGATAGGATTAATTCTTTGCGTTATTACATCCTTTTTTATCAGGCATTGGGATAGGTTTATTAACTCAAAAAAAATCAAAATAAAACTTACCTATATCAAAAAACCTCTGTTTTTTCTAATACCCGGCATATGTATCCTGCTTTGCGTTCCTTTTACCAGAATAGGTGAAAACGCGACTCCTATAATAATGCACGCGCTTACCTTATACCTAATTGCTGTTTGCGGCTGGCTTTTTATAAACATAGTTCATATGTCACGTGAAGTAATTCTTTCACAATATGATTTCGACGCGCGTGATAATCTAAAAGCGCGCGGCGTCTATACGCAAACAGGGGTCATATCCAATATAATAATCGGAGTAGTGTCAATATTGACCGTTTCCTTTATGCTAATGACATCTTCCGCGGTTCGACAGATTGGCGTCAGCCTTTTGGCCTCCGCGGGCATCCTCGGCATGGTGCTCGGCTTCGCGGCGCAAAAAACTCTGGGAAACCTAATAGCCGGAATACAGATAGCGATTGCTCAACCTATGCGCCTCGATGATGCTGTTGTAGTTGAGAATGAATGGGGCTGGATAGAGGAGATAACCCTTACTTATGTGGTGGTGCGAATATGGGATTTACGGCGCCTTGTGCTGCCTATATCATATTTTATAGAAAAACCATTTCAGAACTGGACGCGAACATCAGCGAACATTCTCGGCTCAGTATTTATTTATGTGGATTATACCGTTCCGGTAGACGAGGTCCGTGCGGAACTTGGGCGCATTCTTAATGAAAGCACATATTGGGACAAGGAGGTAAATGTTCTCCAAGTTACCGATACCACTGAACATACGGTTGAATTACGCGCCCTTATGAGCGCCGCGGATTCACCAACCGCGTGGAATTTGCGCTGTGAAACGCGTGAAAAGCTTGTAGAATTCTTACAGAAGAAATACCCGCAAAGCCTACCGCGGACACGTGTAGAACTTCAAAAATAAAAGGAGAGACTGACCATGGGCATAAACACGCTTGAGCAGAGACAGGCAAATGTATTTGGATTTGAGATTACAGACAAGCTTACACCTGAACAATTGCAGGAATTTCTACCGCTTTTGGAAAGGGCTGTAATTGACGCGAATAACAGGCTTAGGTTGCTTATCGGTGTCACCAAAATGAAAGGCGCGGATATTAAGTCGGAATGGGAGATATTCGAGTTCCTTAAACAACACATACAAAGCCTCGAGTACATAGCTATAATCGGCGCTCATTCATGGACCAAGGTTATGAGTGAGGTCCTTGCCGGCTCAATCTTTGTTGAGGCTGAAACTCGGTATTTTAAAACAGATGAGATTGACCATGCCTGGGAATGGCTTGTTAACGCGGCCCACCCAAACCATATACCTATACGCAAGGTCATAAGCAGCAATAAGGGGCTATTTACTAAATATGGCTCCCCTGATTACATATAAGTGGGACGGTCCTAAAGGGGACACCCCTAAGCACGGATTTTAACACTTTTTAAGAAAACTTAAAGGGTGTGGTCATTGATCATAAATTAACAAGATAGCAATATGGGGGTTAATATATGAAAAAAGTATTTATGGTAATTGGTGTCATTTTTACTGTAATTGTCATAGGATTGTTCGTATTAAACCATTTTGGTAGTAAATTAGATGTCGAAAGCGATAAATACGTAGATACAACCATTAAAAATATTATTACCGATTGGAATTCGCAGGCCTTAATCAATAACGCGAGTGTAGAACTGCTTCAGGTAGCTTCTAAAGCAGAACTAACTTCTTTTATACAGTCATGCTCATCTAAATTCGGGCCCCTTAAGCATTACAGGGGGGCTAAAGGCCAAGCCAATATCAGCCTTGGCGGGCAAGGTATGATTATATCAGGCAGATATCTCGCAAAAGCTGATTTTCATAGAGCTTCAGCAGGGATCACCATGTCAGTTATTAAGCACGGTAAGAGGTGGTATATTACAGAATTTCGCGTCAATTCAGATATATTCCTGGAATAATTAAAAAAAAGTAATACAAATGTGAAAAAACTTGTAATAAGATAGTTTCATGTTATAATAATGACTAAGTAATATATATGAGAATGAAACCCCTGGCAAGCATAGTCAGGGGTCTTTTTTTGCGCCCCTAAATAAGAATTTTTGCTATTTCGGGATATTTATGAAAAAGATGGTTAAAAAAACACTAATACTGCTGATCTTAGCGGGCTTTTTAACTCAGAACACAGGTATAAGCTATCTGCCTAATACGACAATAGTAAGCATAGATAGCTTGCGCCCTTTAGCATTCAAACACATATACGCTAAAAATATCAATCTAAGGCAACAATGGTACGATTTGGATAACAATATGGAATCATTTACATCTGTATTTACCATATCAGAGGGATATTTTTATTCTGGCAAGAAAACAGTTGGCCATTGTAGGATTAGGATAAACAGCAAATACGTAAGTATTAATTTATGCAGCGGATTTAAGGTCTACGATGAATTCCTGCATAAGGGCCTAGGATCTGAAATACTTGAAATGGCGTTTTTACACGCAAAAGAACAGGCCAGAGAAAAAGGGCTTAATCCAAAATGGGCAGTTGTTTTTTATGAATGGGATGATCAAGACATCGAATTTGCAAAAGCCAATCCTGCTATATATAGCGAGAAAGTCAGAATGCAACCTGCCAAAACCATGCTAGAAAAACTTGGGTTCGTCTGGATGAAGGGAAACAAAAAAGAGATAGTCCGTCTGGGAACACGCTACCGCGGGCATTGGGCAAAAGAGTTCAGTAATTTTTTTGAAAGTGAGCTAATAGCCATTAACTCCTTATCTGAAAATGATAAATCAATACTATCCATAGGAATCAGCACTATGGGTAATGCTGAAATCGAGATGGCGCGAAGACTTCGATCGCGAAAGATCATAGCTACAACAATATACAAAGATGGGATTGCAAAAGTACAGGAAAAAATCAACAGATCGGGCATAGCAAAAGATCAGATTCAGATTAAGCTAGAAGATATAACAAACAAAAGCATGCCTTGTAATGATAATACATTCGATTTTGTCTATGCGCGAATGTCTTTACCATATCTGACAGAAACTCAGCTACGTCACTCTTTTAACGAAATATATCGAGTTTTAAAGCCAGGTGGAAGATTTTACTTTGCCGGACGCTCAACCAAGGATTGGGAATATAATCTTCCCGGGGCATATACCGATAGTTCAACCGGACAGACCATATATCCTAGCACAGTTCACGTAGATGGTACATCTACTCTAAGGAGAATCTTCTTTTCAAGCGACTCACTCATGAAATATGTTTTAGCTGCGAATTTTGAAGTTATTGAGCCACCTAAAATATTTTCAGAAAGATTATTTTGTGACTTTGAGAGAACTATCCCTGTTCCGGAAGATAGCAGTCTCATAGATATTATTGTAAAAAAACCTGCAGCAAAAACATCTTCTGCCGGAAATACAAGATTATCAGTTATAAAATATCCGCTTAATTCGAAAATTTCTAACGCGTTCATTCAAGCCGCCTAAATTTAAAGCCTATTTACAACAAACGAATTGACCAACTATATATAATATGATAGCATATTATATATATCAGCAACCTTGGTAGGCAACAACCGAAGTTGCTTTTTTATCTTACCTAAAGAGTGGGATTAGGATAGAGCATACATATAAATATGAAAAAATCTATAGCGCTCTAGAAACAGGAGGAAGAGATGAAAAAGAATAAGATAATCGGGTCGCTGCTGTTGCTATTAGCGGTCTACACAATAGCAGGCATGTTAATCAATAATGACATCTTTTGGCTTGTTTACAACTACGTAGTAATAACATTCTCAATAATAAGCGGGATCTTACTTATAAAAGAAAAATAAAGCGGGCTAAATTAATATGAATGATTTTATGCAAGCAGCTATAGAAGAGGCGCAAAAAAGCCTTCAAGAGGGCGGTATACCGGTAGGCTCTGTACTCGTATATGAGGACAGGATAATCGGCCGGGGTCACAATAAACGCGTGCAGAAAGGAAGCACTATCTTGCATGCGGAGATGGATGCATTAGAAAACGCAAAGCGCCAGCCTGCGTCTGTATACAAGAAATGCACACTGTATACCACGCTTTCACCATGTTCAATGTGTTCAGGGGTTATAATCCTGTATGACATACAGAAAGTCGTTATCGGCGAAAATAAGACCTTCATGGGAGATGAGGACTACATACGCTGGAAAGGGATAAAAACAGAAGTATTACAAAACGAAACCTGTATAGCGATGATGCGAAAATTCATAGAAGAAAACCCAAAGCTCTGGGATGAGGATATCGGGGTTTAAAATAAAAAACACGAGACCAGAATAAAGTTTTCGTTTTTTTGCTATAAAAACGAGTAGGTACAATACTAAACAAGTAAACCCCTAACTATCTTTGTCGGGGGTTTATTTTTTTATCTATGCATAAAAACTGCACTTTATGGTAATTCTACTTGCATACTTATATTGCAGGACGTAAAATAATATCAAGGTGTTAAATTTATGAAGAGAATATATATAATAATAATCATTTCGATTTCCTGTGTTGTATGCATAGATAGTTTAAACGCGCAAGAGCTCAGGCGGCTGATAGGAACGGTGGACATAGATCCACCAAAACAGTATGCCATTATAAGGAATTCCGATACAAGCGCTGAGGCATTATACCAAAAAGGCGACTCCGTAGATAACAGATTTAAGGTGATAGGCTTTAGTAGCGATTCGGTCATACTCGAGGACAATGATAGCGCTGACAAAACAAAACTCCCTGTGCATAGTTCCAATGGAGAAGTTGAATTTGCGGGAACCGTCGAATTAAGCTCAATAGAATACTGGTATAATAATAAAAAAACACCGTACAAGAATGCTGATAGATTCAATCTCGTTGATATAAAAGACTCCAAGGCGATTGTAGAAAAGAGCTACAAGCAAGAGGTCCCAATACCTACTAGTGCCCCGCTACCTGATGATATAACAATCGCTGCTTCTTCAGAAAGCCCTACAGCCCCCAGCAGCGCCTCAAACCCGGCTACTGTTACTTCAAAAGCCCCTTCAACTACTCCGGATAAAGCAAGCCAGAGAGATACTAAACCAATTAAACCGGATTACGCTCCGATCGCGACATATAATGAGCCTGACAGGGAAAGAGTAGAAGTCGATCTCAACCCCAGCCTGGTAAACGAGGGGTGGCAACTCAAGGCAACAACATCCATAAACAACCTTACGGAGACCTATTGGGAGATCGAGAGGCCCCCCTATGGAACCTATGATAAGATAGGCCTGCGGAGGCTGGTTTCAGACAGCAACACAGATCCAAAAGGCGTGATATTTTATTTGCCGGGTTCATACACAAGCGCCAGGCTGTATGCAAACAATGATGGCGAGTACCTCGAAAAGTATGATCTCAGGATATACCTTGCAAGTAAGGGATATATTATATACAGCTTAGACTACAGGACCAGTTATGTGCCCGGCTCAGAGACAGAGCTCGCATTTATGGCTAACTGGGGCACAGTGATGTATCTAACAGATATAGAGATAGCTATCGCATACGCAAAACAGGCCTCCAATGTCAACAAGGTATTTCTTGCGGGCCATAGCTCCGGCGCAAAGTATGTCTATGCGTATGCCGCGCAGGAATGGGAGCAAGATCTATCAGGTATGATCATAATGGACGGGTCGCCATGGGAGATGGATGGCTCCCCTGCCGCAAACAACACCATGGATATAAACGAGGCATATCGTGCCATTGCAAAAGGCGATACAGCTAAAGACAGGACTGTATTTGCGCAGTGGTCAAGCCTTGTCCCAAGCCCTACCAGCTATTATGATAATTACCTTCCACAATTCGGCACACTCTTCGGTGAAGCCATCGGCATATATAAAGACCCTTCAATGGGGCCTGCATATGGGCCTTTTGGAGGCTTTGCCACTGTGAATGACTATCTTGCTGATCAGTTTCAAAATGTGTGGGGAGATAAGCAGTATTGCAATGTTGAGAATGGATTTTCTACGGTCGAGATGCAGGTGGCATTTGCAACAGAGGCAGCTATATCGTATTGGCCCTTGGTAGAGTATTCTGAAGAAGCCTATACCGGAAACTGGGGCGGAGATACGCCTTCGGGCGTAGGCTCTGATTATCTCTACAATCTAGGCAGAATAAACATACCGATTATCGTATTTGCCTCATCGGAATGGACAACTGCCGTTGGCATGGAATTCGCGTGGAAGGCACTGGGTCCTACCCTGATTAAAAATACAGACAGAACCTATATACTATTAGATGGCTTTGGGCACCTGGATATCTTGGTGGGAGAACAGTCAGAAAGCCTGGTTTTTTTACCAATGTATAATTGGCTTGAGGCGCGCGGATAAGATACGAAACCAAAAGGGGTTAGGCGCCTTTTGTTCATGGGATAAAAAAACATTACCTGCTCGATTAAATAGTTATATTGTAATCATAAGTAAATAATAAAAACTAGAGGCGCTTGAATGAGAATATTATTTTTAATAATGATGATATGCCTGGCAACTATGAACGCGTTTGCCCAATCAGACGTAATGACGCAGGCAAGCCTATCTACAACGATAAAACTTCCCGAAGCAGAGACAAAAGGCGGTATGCCCTTAATGCAGGCATTGAAAAAGAGAAAGTCAATTCGCTCCTTTAGTGAAAAGGAGTTGTCACAGCAAACGCTATCCAATCTTTTATGGGCAGCTTTTGGGATAAATCGGCCTGATTCAGGAATGCGTACAGCGCCCTCAGCGCACAATATGCAGGAGATAGACGTCTTTGTAGCCATGAAAAATGGACTCTACCTTTATGAGCCAAAACAACACGCATTAGGGCTAGTCTCTAACGAAGATATTCGTGGTGTGACCGGTAAGCAGGGGTTTGTGGCAAAAGCGCCTGTAAACCTGATCTTTGTAGCTGATTATTCCAAAATGGGTAAAGTGAGCAAGGATAATGATTTTTATTCAGCTGCAGATACCGGATTCATTGCTCAGAATGTATATCTTTTTTGCGCCTCAGAAGGCCTAGGGACGGTAGTCCGCGGCTGGGTCGATAAGGAAGAGCTGGCACGAGCAATGGGTCTAGGCGCCGAGCAGAAAGTAATACTAACGCAGACAGTCGGATATCAGGAATAATCTATAAAGAATTAGATAGAAAGGGGATAGATATGGGAGCATCAGTATTTATTGCTAAGATTTTTGGTTTGTGCTATTTAGTAATTGGGGTAAGCCTTATTATTAATCGGCAAACCTTTAAACAGCTACTTGGGGATTTCAGTAAAAATACAGTCATGGTCTATTGCAGTGGGATATTTGCGCTTCTTGTGGGGATTGTGATTGTCCTGACCCATAATATATGGGTAGCTAACTGGCCTGTAATCATTACGATCATCGGCTGGATAGCGCTCATCAAAGGTGTATGGTTACTAATCTTTCCAAATTCAATACATTATTTTATGCGGGCTTATCAAAAGAATGAAAAGCTGCTGGTAGCTCACTCAATCGCTGTTCTTGTTTTTGGTATCGTATTGACTTATTTTGGATTTTTTACTTAAATAAGAAGGCTAATCTAAAAAAGGAGTAAAAATGTCTTGTGATCCTAAAGGCAGTGACGGAGCTTGTGGTGGTGTTGCGTATCTGCTTGGCGTTATTGGAGCGGCGGTATATTACATATCAGCTTCAACTGGTTTTTGGCCGGGAGTATTAGGATTTTTTAAGGCACTGGTCTGGCCGGCATTCTTAGTCTTTGGACTACTTAAGTCTTTAGGGGCATAGCGGAGTTTTGTCTTTTTCGCCAAGCGGATGTAAACCGGTGGCGAGAAGGTGACTGTCCCAACAATATAGCTAATTGTTTAGGTGGGGCTGTCCCCAGGTTATTAAAAAAACCTTTGCAACCTATTTTACATTAAAGGAGGGCGATAAGGATGATCATTAATATCTTGTACTTCACATCAACAGGCAACACACTTTGGCTTGTTCAGCAGGCTAAAAAAATGATTGAAGAAAAGGGGCACGCTGTTAACCTCTTCGAATCCGTCACAACGGGGCAGGAATTCGCTGAAAACTGCGATATGATAGGCATATTTTATCCCGTATGGGGATCGGATATGCCTGATCCCGTCAGAAAGCAGGTAGGCCGCATGCAAGACGGACGCGGCAAAAAGATCTTTCTGGTAGGCGACTGCGCCGTTTTTACAGGCGATACCGGCGTGTACTGGAAAAAGATCCTTGAGCGCAAAGGCTATGACGCGTTCTATGTGGACCACATTACCATGCCCATAAACATAAATGTGCCCGGATGGAATTTATGGAAAGTCCCGGATAAAGACAAACAGGACAAGATATTCGCCGAGGCAGAGTCCTATCTGAAAGAACTCTGCTCCTCTGTTCTCGAAGGAAAAAGAAAAAACGATGGGACATCGCCCTTCTCCAGGATATTCGGCGTTTTTCAGCGCGTACTCTTAGTGCCTTTTACAAATTATGCCAAGAAGTTCTTCATGTGTGACAGCGAGAAATGCACAAGATGTGGACTCTGCTACCGCGTCTGCCCTAATAATAATATAACCATAGATAAAGATAAGGGCGCGACTTTCGGAAAGGATTGTATCATCTGCATGAAGTGCTACAATTTCTGCCCGGTAAGCGCCGTACTTGTTGACAAGGGGAGTAGGGACACCAAAAGATATCGCAGATATAAAGGTCCGGGACGGGGAATACGTCCTATAGAATATCGCAAATAAAAGGGGCCTGGCTCCTTTAATTTCCTTTTTACGCCGAACGGGAGGATAATATGAGACATGTGCCTGTGGTTATCGGGGTTATATTTGCTGTTCTTTTTGCAAGCTGCTTGACGCTACATCATTTTGGCAGTAAGCTAAATTTGGAAAGCAAGGAATACGCAGAGGCAACTATTAAAAATATTATTACTGATTGGAACGCGCGCGCGTTGATTGATAACGCAAGCATAGAACTGCTTGAGACTTCTTCTCCAGGGCAATTATCTTCTTTTATCGAATCGTGGTCAGCTAAATTGGGCCGCCTGAAGCATTACGGGGGCGTTCAAGGTCAAGCCGATCTAAGCCTTAGTTCTATATATAAGATAGTTACCGGCAGGTATACCGCGAAAGCGGATTTTCAAAAAGGAACAGCGGAAATAGTCTTGTTAATTACTAAGTACAACAAAAAATGGCATATTACAGAATTCCGCGTTAATCCAGATTGATTTAAGATATATAGAGATAATACAAAGCATGGCGCTTTATATAACCTATTCTAAAAAAACAGATTGCAAAGCAAATGCTAATTCTGCATTTATTGCAGTATAGAAAAGCATATAATTACCGCAAGGAACCTCACTTAGACGATGTTCTAAATCAATCGGTTTCTTACATAACTTGCTATATAATGACCAGCGGCGTAAAGCGTATATAATAATTGTAATAATATTCAGGTAAATAGGTGGGGGAATTGTGCGAAGAAAAATATTTGTAGTACTTACTCTTTTTATGTTATTCTCTATGCCTATTTGGCAGTTTTATCTTCATCTTGATAGGCTTGGTCAGGTTGGCGATAGCAGCGCTCCTTCTGCTTGGTCAGAAACATACAGCATAGGCTTTCCGGTTACATATATGTCCATTTCTCACACCAGGGTTGTGGATGAGTCTAAACCTAAAGATAAGCCCAACGATGAGATGTATTACTCCGACATTGTTTCTATTGATCGGTTTTATCCGCTAGGCTTCGTCAGTTTATTACTATTTATATTAGCAATTGGCGGATATATTTTAATAGACAAGAAACAAGTAAGATTGCCGCCAATTCTCAATAGTGGTTTAATCTGGTCTCGTTTGTATATTCTAGCGGTTTTTCTCTTTGGCGTAGATACAATTTCTGTGTCAATTGCGCTTTTTAAGTGGGGCCCAAACTCCTTGTTTCCCAAGTCATGGTGCAATATAGTTTATAATGGCGCGGCATTCGGAAGATGTTTAGTATTCCCATTGCCAACAGTTACAAGAAATTATTTTGGTATTGATAGTAATCTAGACATGAAAATCCTTTTCGTAAGTGGGCTCGTTTTTTGGCTTATATTCGGCATGGTGTTTTACAAATTATTTCATTTTGTTAAAGCAAAAATAAGACGGTAGTTTAAGCAGAAGCGCTCAAACAATACCAAAACAACTAAATAAGAGGGGCCTATCCCTTTTTATTCCCCAGGTATTAAACCCTTAAATTTGAAGCGATTATGCAAAACAATTAAAATCTTGGCAGGCAGCACTCTTTCCAGCAGGCTATTTTGGGCCCTCTAAGGTAAGAGCGGGAAAATAGCGTGATAAGAGGCCCATACATTACAGCCAAAATATTTAAAGGGAATAGAATGATTAAAAAAATTATAATTTGTTTAGGCCTCTGTTTTTATTGCGCGTCTTCAGCCTTGGCAGCAGTAGAAACCTATAATAATGCGATTGATAAAGCTAGGGCAAATGCCATAACTCCGGCTGGTTGGACGGCTCCTCTAACGGATATTATCACAATACCCGATGGTGGTGGAGGAGCAGGGCTTTTTTATAGTTCGGGGGACCTAGTTGTAAGAACAGCGACAAAATCTCAATTTTATAGGGACAACTATGTGGATGAGGCAAATTATACAATCGTTGGTAACCCCGCTTGGGTTACTACCGGTAATGATTTTACGAATTTTTATGATAATAAGGGTGGGGGCGCTACTAATACTGATCTTATTAATATCATTGAACGGGGTCTTGGTATGAATGTGGCTGGAAATCATGATGCAATTGTAGAATATTCAATAAGTGCTAGTAACAATACAATTATGCGTCCAACAAGAAACCCTGATATAACAACGTATGATCCTTCAGGATATGGAGATGATCCGGTAACATATCCGTTCCGGCAGCCCGCTGATATGAGTGATACTGTTTATGATGACTTCAAGGCATTTTATGAAAATTGGCGGACTAATTCAGCGCCTGGCGGGGCATGGCCTTTTCCGTGGACAGAACTTGGATATACTTATTTCTGGGGAAATGCTGAAGAGGGGAGTCAGACTTTAGCTGATGTGCAAGGTTTGTCGGAGTTTATAATTTTCAGGGGAACGCAAGTTGGTATTCATGGTATTTACTCGACATCATCATACATATATACTAAAAATGACGGTCAATATGGTAACGGTTATGCCAGTTTCGATGTTACTGGCAGTTGTGAAACTCTTTGGGGTGGGCATCGTTTTCAAAAAAGGGTAAGCCATTCGGCTTCTTCACCAAATACTATTGAGGTCGCCAATGGCGTTTCTCTGTCAGGGGGACAGGGGATACTTGTTTGGTCTCTTAATTATAATGTAATTAATGATGGCACGATAACAACCGATGGCGCTACTGATAAATTCAATATTAATAATACAGATAGTATAGCCATTTTATTTAAAGGTGATACGAGTTCAGACTATGGGATTCCGGTACTTACGGGTATAAATTCAGTAACAAATTCAGGAACTATCAAAGGAACCGCCGCTGGGGCAGGTACCGGCATAAAGATAGAAAATGGAAATACTACGATTAATAATACTGGTACAATATCGGGCGATACTGCCATAGAGGTTTCAAATGGAGTGACGAGCATAACAAATACAGGTACTCTTAATGGAGACTTGGTGCTTACAGATGATACAAACGCTGCTGTTGATGTTGGAGCAGGTAATGTTGCCTTGAGCAACGGCGGTGTTTATAGACAGGGGACCGGAACTGCTTTAAAACTCACCGCGAATTCTTCTACGGATTTTGGCAAGATTACCGCGGCAAGTGCTGTTTTAAACGCATCAAGTAATGTTGATGTTACTACCGGAGGATATATTCCCGATAACAGCACATTTACTGTAGTAAATGCTTCTGGTGCGGGTGTGGGGGCTGTGCCGGGCACTATCACATCTTCTAGCCCCGTATTTACATTTGCTGGGTCCGATACTACTGGCAACCTTGTTCTCACTGCTACACGTTCTAATCCATACAACACCATCGCATTAAATTCAAATACAAGCGCTGTAGGTTCAGTGCTTGAATCAATAGGTGCTAATGCGACCGGTGATATGGCCGCGGTTCTCAACGGTTTAGATTCACTTACATCAGCGCAAGAGATTGATCAGGCATTAGGATCTATGCTTCCTAGCGAAAGTGAGGGCGTTTTTCTGATAACGCAATCGGGTTCTGAGCAATATCTTTCCGCTGTAGTTTCCCGGTTAGATAACTTTAAAAATCCCGACCCCCAAGACGCTTCTACAAAGAGCGTATACAATGAATATAATCTTTCCCCCGAAGATATGGAAATTTGGACTCAAGGGTTTGGCAGTTACGTGCATCAGGATTCAAGGGGTACGTCAAAGGGCTATAATGCGACTGTATGGGGAACGGCGATAGGATGGGATCGTCCAATTGGTAAAGCTATACGGATGGGGATCTCCGGTGGGGTTGCTCAGGACTTCATCCGAAGCAAAAATTACTCCGGCAGAACGGATGTTAATAGTTATCATGGATCCCTATATGGGACATATGGATGGACGTCTTCTTTTGTAGATGTTTTAGGGTCATTTGCTCATAATACATATGATTCTTCTCGTCATGTTTCCTTTGGTTCAGGAGATAGGATCGCAAGAAGTGATTATGACGGGCAGCAGTATTCAATGTATGTTGGAGGTGGATATAAATTTGATGTTGGAAAATTTGAGATGACGCCTTTGGCATCATTTTTGTATGCGCATATACGTTTTGATAGCTATCTGGAGACTGGCGCGGATTCTCTTAATCTACGAGTTGATTCACAGAATTACGATGTTGCCAAGACCGGACTAGGCCTGAAATTAGCGCATCCCGTAAAACATAAAGACCTTTCTTTTATACCTGAAATAAGATTTAAATGGCTATATGACTGGATAGGAGATCCGGTGAATACTTCATCAACGTTTACTGGAGGCGGCGGGACTTTTGTAACAAGTGGGCCTAAACCAGTCCAATCAAGTTACGACTTTGGCACAAAGTTTTCAATTGTCCATAAACAAAACATAATGATCTCCGTTAATTATGACCTTGAATTAAAAAAAGATTATTATGGCCATTACGGTTCTCTAGATTTAAGGTATCGATTTTAGCCAAAAACGATACTCAAAGCGTCCAACACGCTTCCTCATAGCAATAATAATCGCAATTTCCCTTATCACGGCACCTGCATACTCAAATAGGTGAGTTATTGATATTGTTGTTGTTTTACCGCAAGGGGAATGTGAACCGCTGGCGAGGACTTTTGGGAGTGACCTTAATACCAGATTGAAAAATCTGGTATTTTTTTAACTTTTTTGAAATAATCTGAAAGAAACCGATTGTCTTAGAACATCGCCTCAGTGAGGTTCCTTGCCTTATTTTACTTTTTTTGCAAGAAAATCCCCATTTCAAGCGTCTATATATATGAGGGGGCTAAATAAATAGAAAGGGGGAAACTATGTCAAATCTGGTACTACCAGAAACAATTGGGCAGAAGATTTATCTTATTAGAGGGCATAAGGTTATGTTAAGCATGCATATAGCCAAGCTCTATGGTGTTGAAACCAGGGTACTTATGCAATCTGTACAGCGTAATATTGATCGATTTCCTGAAGATTTCATGTTTAGCTTAACCAGAGAGGAGATAATGAACTTATCACAATTTGTGATAAGTTCTAAAATAAAACATTCACCCAGAGTATATGCTTTCACGGAACAAGGGATCGCAATGTTATCCGGAGTGTTGCGAAGTAAAAAAGCTACCCAAGTCAATATAGCTATAATGCGTGCTTTTGTAAAGCTCCGCCAGATATTGTCTACCAACAAAGAGCTCGCTTATAAGCTTAAGAAATTGGAACAAAAGACAGAAAAACACGATACTGAGATTCAGGCCATCTTTGAGGCTATTAGGCAACTCATGGCGCCACCAGCTAATCCAAAACGTAGAATAGGCTTCCATGCCAGATAAGATCATTTTGGTGAACAAAGTAACAACCGGCCGCAATTTGCGACCTCAAGATCATAACTTATGATTCATGAATATATTATGTCAATTTTAACCCGGAAAGATACGATATAGAAGCTAACACAATTTGTGATAGCATACTAGAAGGAGACGATATGAAACATACATTAATGCCACAAGAAGTGATAGAGCGAAAGATATATCTCATCAGAGAGCAAAAAATTATGATAGATAAGGACCTTGCAAAGCTTTACGGAGTAACAACTGGTAACCTGAACAAAGCTGTTACAAGGAACATCTATCGCTTCCCTGAAGATTTTATGTTTAAACTCAATAAAAAAGAACTCAGTAACTTGATATTCCATTTTGGAACATCAAGTTGGGGTGGTACACGTAAATTACCGCGTGTATTTACAGAACACGGAATTCTCATGCTTTCATCTATATTGAAAAGTAAACGCGCAACACAGGTTAATATCCAAATAATGCGGACCTTTGTCAAATTGCGTCAGATACTATCAACCCACAAAGAACTTGCTCAAAAGCTTGAGCAATTAGAGCGCAAGGCAGAAAAACACGATACTGAGATTCAGGCCATCTTTGAAGCCATAAGACAGCTTATGAAGCCTCCACAACAGTCAAAGCGCAGAATAGGTTTTCATAAATAATAAAAAATCTCAAAGGCACTTAAAAACATTCCCCTTGCAACCCCCTCAAATCCGCGCTAAAATACCCCTATGCGTACAACACGCTTCCTCATAGCCATAATAACCTCAATATCCCTTATCGCGGCACCTGCCTGTCCGGCAGGCAGGCCTGCCTATTCAACAGACGATTTCCTATCATCAAGAGTAAAAGACATCTCAGATCGTAAATACGAAGGAGCTGTAATAGAGCTTTTAGATAATGCCAAGGAATCCATAGTTATTTCCATGTATAGCATGAATCTGGCTGAAGGTACAAACCCGGCCGCACGGTTAGTTAATGACCTGCTTGAGGCCCGGAAAAGAGGAGTAGATGTCACCCTTTATCTGAATACAAAATTTCAGGACCCCAAAATAGACAAAGACTTCTTTCTTAAAAACCCTACTATTAACAAGCTTAAATCCGCGGGATGCGTAATACATCTTATGCCATCTGTGCGCATGCTTCATGATAAGCTTGTCATAGTAGATAGTAGTTTCATAATCGAGGGTAGCACAAACTGGTCAATAAAGGGCTTAAGAAGGAATTTCGAATCTTCAACACTTATAGATTCACCCGATCTTGCCAATACAAAGCTAGGCCGCTTAAAAAAGCTTCTCAAATTCACTAAATCAGATGGTGATAGCACCTATACGCCCTATTATCTGGAAAACCTTCCCAAGGCCCTAAGTATCCCCAATACACTGCTTCTGGATAGACAATACCTGTCAACAATGGTCACAAAACAGGACAAGCGCGCCTTTAAATTGTACATGCTGCTATTAGCCCATAGCCAGCTTATTAAGAAAGATAAGTTCTTCCTGAATTTAGAGGATATGGGCCTAAGTATAGGACTGCCAAAAGACTCCACTGATACAGCCCTAAGAAGGCAGGTCATACGCAGCCTAAGAAAACTAAAACTTCGCTACAATCTGATTGATGCTGATTTCTTCTACGCTAAAAATGCCTTTATTGTTATGCTTGAACCCCTTTGTCATTCTAAGCAAGCTCCTGTCATTCTGAACGAAGTAAAAAATCTAGGCACTACCTTCACCATCCCAACAAATATAATAATAAACAACAAAGGTCTATCCATGCGCTTAAGTTTTTTCTTACTAGTAGGGACTTATCTTAAAACAAAGGGGGAGGATATAGGCTCTATATCAAACAGAGCCCTTGGAAGGCGCTTTGGCATAAGTGAGTCTGTCTTCCGTCAAGCGCGTAATGAATCAAAGGGGACTGTCCCAACGATATAGCTAATTGTTTAGGTGGGACTATCCCCAGCTTATCTAAAAAAACCTTAGGAGCGACCTTGGCAAAAAACGGGGACTGTCCCAACGATAAAACTGTTCACAGAGGTGCGGACTGTCCCCATTTTTTTGCTGTAACATAGACAAAGTCTTTGCAACCTTTGTAACTTTTGTAACCTGTGTAACCTTTGTAACATCAAACACAAGGAGAACAAAATGAAAAAAAACACAGCTAGTAAAAAAACAAAAACTAAAAGTCCTTTACCTTCAGCAATCGCTGATCAGGATATTGTGGGACTGCTTACAACGTTAGTTCAAAAACTCACCTCTTTTGAGGCAAAGATAGATACGGTCTTAAGTCGTATACCTTCACAGCCTTCTGTGGCGCCTTCCCCAAAGTCTCCTCCAATTTCTGTAAATGAGCATCATAATAGACCAAGGCCTATGTATCAGGTAGTCTGCTCAAATTGCGGCAAGGATAGTAGCGTCCCCTTTAAACCCAGCGGGGACCGTCCGGTCTACTGTAAGGAGTGTTTCACAATACGAAAGAGAAAAAGCAATACCATGCACGCAGTAGAAGCCAATCCAAAACTGCAAGCTCAACCGGAGGTTAAGCCTCCTGAAAAATCAAAGGCTGTAAAGACCGCAAAAAAGAAGAAGGCTTTGAAAAAGAAGGTAACCAAGAAGAAGGCAGTAAAGAAGAAGGTTATCCAGAAGAAGAAAAAAACCAAAAAAGTGAAGTAAGAAATAATATAAACCTTTGTAACCTTAAAAACAAGGAGTAGGCCATGCTAGAAGGCGGTTGCTTTGAGCAAGGGGACTGTCCCAACGATATTGCTAGTGACCTAGGTGGGACTGTCCCCAAGTTATTAAAAAACCACAAGGAGCCAATCATGCCAAACGGAGGATTCTTAGTAAAATTCGGTGATAAAGATGCGGTGCACTGTGCCTCAATAGAACTCGATTACGACTCCTGGGAATACAAGACTAATGGCAGAGAAGCTACGAAAATCCCTGTAGGAGTAATGACTATAACTGTCCAAGTAGAAGAAGGGTAGATTCTTCATAGCTATTAGTATTTATCTGAAAGATTTTCAAACATCTACTTGACATATAATCTTACATATGATATGCTTTCTTTGAGGATATAAAGAGGAGAGATAAATATGGTTAATAATTTTCAGAAAAAACTTGGTGAGAGAATAAAAAATCTGAGAGACAAAATAGGCCTGTCTCAAGAGAGTCTTGCAAAACAGTTTGGGGTTAGCAGGGTATCACTTTCACAAATAGAAAATGGGGATCGTAAAATCAGCGCTGAAGAAATAGCAAGACTTGCTAAAATTTTCGATACCCCGTCAGATATACTTCTCGACATAGAAAAAGATATAGAGGTAGTACTAGAAAAGCGGGAAGAAAAAACTGTGAAAGCAAAGAGCACAATGCGCATTAATGTGCCGCAAAAAAACCTGGATAAATTCAAAGAGGTCCTGCTATACATTCTAGATAAAGTCGGCTCTAAATCCAACATTGGCCAAGTAGTTATCTATAAACTACTCTATTTTATAGATTTTAATTTTTATGAAAAATATGAAGAGCAATTAATCGGTGCCACATATATAAAAAATCGTTATGGTCCAACTCCCAAAGAATTTATTGCAATAATTGAGGACATGGAAGGAAAAGATTTAGTTAAGGTACAAGATGAGTATTTTCAATATCCTAGAACAAAATATCTCCCTAAGCGTAAGCCCGATTTAACCAAGCTTAAAGATGCCCGCGAGTTAAAAATGATAGATGAGGTACTGGAAAAACTTTCAGACATGAATGCCAAACAAATAAGCGACTACTCTCATAACGATGTGCCGTGGTTAACCACAGAAGATGGTAAAATAATAGATTACGAATCTGTTTTCTACCGAACATCTCCGTATTCCGTGAGGTCATACAGTGAAACAGATATTCAATAGCATAAAACGACTGCCGGAATTCGAAAAAGACCTAAAAAAGCTTAAAAGATTTAAATCAATAGAAGAAGACTTAGAAGTATTCATAAAAACACAGCTAAATCTCTATCACAAACAAAAAATCGATAACAAGGGCATATTTCCTATACCTGATCTAAAAATAGAACATCTGCACATCTACAAAGCTAAAAAGCTCGCTTGCAGATCATTAAAGGGAAAAGGTGTTGCAAGCGGGATTAGGGTTATATATGCTTATAGTGAAGCGGAAGATTGCGTAGAATTCATAGAAATTTACTACAAGGGAGATAAGGAAAGCGAAGACAAAAGCAGGATACTAAAATATTATAAAAAGAAAGCCTAAAATACCTAAAAGACAAGCAGCTAAAAGAATTCCAGAAGGCGCAATGACTATAACTGTCCAAGCATAAGAAGAATAAGCAGGCCTATCACGGCAAACACAAAGCCCAGCCCTATCAGCTTAATATAGAAGTTAAAATAAGGTAACACAGGTTTTCTCCTTGAAAAGTTAGGTTAAAAGCAGTAGAATAAAAGCATAATATATAACAAATGTACTCTTACAATTATAGTACTATATATGTAGTATATAGTCAAGGTTAAAATGCTTACTAAAAAAGTGCTGGCTCTACGCAAAAAAGCCGGGTGGTCTCAGCAGAAATTAGCTGAGAAAGCAGGGCTATCCTATAATATGATAACCAAAATTGAGCAGGGTGTTGCCAAGCAACCCACAATTCAGACTGTAATGAAAATTGCTGATGCTTTTGATATTAGCATAGATGAACTTGTAGGTAGAAAGTAATTGACAAATGATATCTTCAGCAGTAACATATAATAGACAATTAAAACAAAGTGGTGAGTTCGAAGGGGGAACCTCCACGATAAAATAAGTAAAACCTTCGGAAAGTGAGGGTTTTTTATGTTTATAGAACGGATAGGGGAAATAATGAAAGGTGTTAAAGCCAAGCCATATTTTGAATCTGATGATAAAAAATTTAGTCTTTATCGTGACGACTGTAGAGATTTTCTAAGCAACTTAAAGGAAGAGTCAGTTGATATGATCTTTGCAGACCCGCCATACAATCTATCTAATGGCGGCTTCACCTGCCATGCCGGCAAGATGGTATCTGTAAATAAAGGCAAATGGGACCAGAGCAAAGGCCTTGATGCAGATATGAACTTTCACTTTGAGTGGATAAATGCTTGTCGCAGAGTTTTAAAACCAGGTGGCACTATATGGATTAGCGGCACATATCATTCAATATATCGCTGTGGTTATGCGCTAGAGCTAGCAGGATACCATATTCTTAATGATGTAGCATGGTTTAAGCCTAACGCATCACCAAACCTAAGCTGCCGCTTCTTTACAGCAAGCCATGAAACCCTTATATGGGCAAGAAAAGATAAGAAGGCTAAGCACACATTTAACTACAAAGATATGGTAGAGTGGGACAATAACTACAAGAAATTCACTAAATGCAATATTGACAATAAAACTATGCACCCTTGTGAGATCTTACACGAGAAAGGCAAGCAGATGCGTTCTGTTTGGGCTATAAATACACCAAGGCCAATTGAAAAAACATTTGGCAAACATCCTACTCAAAAACCAGAAGAGCTATTGAGAAGAATAGTTGCTGCAAGCACTAATAAAGGCGATTTAGTTATAGATCCATTCACTGGTAGTTCTACTACGGGGCTTATTGCATATTTATTTGGAAGAAAATTCATGGGCATAGACAATGATAAGATCTATCTAGATTTATCTAAAAAGAGATTTGATGCATTAAAGGCTAATGTAAAGAAGAAGCAAGCAAGGACAAAACATGCAGATAATTACCAGGCAGCAAGCTGTTGAAGATATAAAAAAAATCATAGGTCATGACTTACGAGCGATGGCAGATAAATACGGAGTCACAGTATTTCAGGATGGAAGACTCAACAAGGGCTGGGCAGGCCACACTCTAGAGCATTATTTAGGATTGGGTTTAAGCTCTAAGCAAGCACCAAACGGTGAGTTCTGGGAACTAAAGCTCGTTCCCTTGAAACGGGTCGATGGTGGTTATAAGCCAAAAGAGACAATGGCGATAACTATGATTAATGCTACAAATATAGCAGAAACCGAATTTGAAGAAAGCCACCTATATAATAAACTAAAAAGCCTTATTATCTGTGGGCGGCTCTTTGAAGGGAGAGATGAATCGCATTCAACACTAATAAGCGTTGGGACATTTGATCTTATTGATGATCAGATTAAAAACCAGGTAAAACAAGATTACATCATAACTAGAAAGACAATAATAGAAAAAGGTTTTGAGCATTTAACTGGTAAAATGGGGGTACTGGTTCAGCCAAGAACAAAAGGCGCTGGACACGGCAGCACTTCTCGTGCATTCTATGCTAGAACTGGTTTTGTTACACAGATTCTGAATCTATATTAGTATAAAATAAATTGATTCAATAGGGCTTATATGGTAATATTAAAGTCTGAGTTAAGCAGCTTTAGAGAAACAGCCAAAGCTGCTTTTTTGTTTAGAGGAGCAGGCATGAAAAACGCAACAGTTAAATATTGTTTAATTTTTTGTTTGGCAAGCTTGCCTATTGCGCAGGCTTGGGCCAATGTTAAAATAGAAAAATATCAATATGCGCAAACAAGGGATCATGTTGATTTTGTTCAAAGAGCAGCAATGCTGTTTGAAAAAGAAGGCGAAAAGAGCTACCCCTTGTTCAGGGATAAAGAGGGGCCATGGTTTCATGATAATAGGTATCTGTTTGTGTATAATTTGGATGGGACCAATGTTTTTCATCCTGTAAACCCAGAGCTGGAGCAGAAGGATCTCATAGATCTTAGGGACTTAAACAACAAACCGGTTATTCGATATATAATAGAAACAGTAACTAAAGAAGGCAGTGCGAGTGGCTGGGTTCATTATCTCTGGCTTGAACCTGGGGCAATATTTCCTCTCTGGAAGAGCTCCTTTGTTATGAAAGTCAAGGCACCGGATGAACAGGAGTATGTGATCGGCAGCGGGATATACAACATGAGGATGGAAAAACAATTCATAGTCGCTACGGTCAATGATGCGGTGGGGCTCATCAGGGAGAAGGGAAAAGAGGCTTTTGATCTTTTCAAAAACAGATCCAGCAATTTTACTTACATGGATACATACATTTTTGTCATATCAATGGATGGAAAGGCCGTAGTCGATCCCGCTTTTCCATCTCAGGAAGGAAGAGACCTCCTTGATCTTAAAGATACCAGAGAACGATATCTGGTCAGGGAGATGATCGAAAAATTAAAAACCAGGGATTCAGCCTGGGTCAGCTATATGCTGCCGCGTCCGGGGCAGGTAAAATCCTCTAGGAAGACCGCTTATATCAGAAAAGTAAAGATAGACGGTCAGCTCTATATTGTCGGTTCTGCCATATTTTCAGCTGATCCTATATGGCTTAAATTATAGGAAGCAATATGCCTCAAAAACCTTCTAATCTCATATATGGCCTTGATGATAAACCTCCTATATTAATAACAATCATGCTGGGGTTTCAGCATATTTTTACCATGTCCAGCACGCTTATGCTTCCGGTTATCATTGTCCAGGAAATTGGCGGATCGTTTTTGCAGATACAGAGCCTGGTTTGTTTCTCAATGATAAGTATCGGTATCGGTACGATACTTCAATGTATGAAGAAAAAATCCATAGGGTCGGGGTACCTTTGCCCTCATCTTAGCAGTCCGTCATACCTTCCGGTCTCAATCCATGCTGCCTGGGTGGGCGGACTTCCTCTTATGCATGGGATGATAATGCTCTCTGGTCTCTTTGAAGCTATTTTTTCCCGGATAGTACATAAACTAAAAAGGTTATTTCCCACTGAGGTTTCGGGATTAGTAGTCTTAATGGTGGGGGTTGCTCTTATACCTATTGGGGCCTCCAGGTTTATGGGTATTGATTTTCGCGGAGACCCCCTCAGGGTAAAACATCTCATTGTAGCGAGCCTGACCCTCGCGACAATGATAGGGGTCAATATATGGAGCAGAGGGAAACTCAAGCTTTACTGTGTTATTATCGGCATGGCTGTAGGATATCTGCTTTCTTCCATTTGTGGGATATTCTCTGCTGCTGATTGGAAACATATCTTTGATGCCCCGCTCTTTGCCATGCCCGGAGCCGGAGTTGAAAGGTTTAAATGGTCTTTTAACTGGTCACTGCTGATCCCCTTTATGATTGTTACCTTATGCGGGAGCCTTAAATCAATAGGAAACATAACGACTTGCCAAAAAATAAATGATGATAACTGGAAAGAACCGGATATGAAAAATATCGGCAAGGGGCTGTTTGCTGAAGCTATAGGGATCTTTTCTGCCGGGCTGTTAGGGGGGACGGCGACAGATACCTCTTCAAGCAACATAGGCCTTTCTGCCGCTACTGGCGCGACCAGCCGAATTATCGGGATTTGCGCCGGAATTATCTATATCCTATTGGCCTTTCTCCCCAAACTGACAGCTTTTGTTTCTATCATGCCTTCCCCGGTCATGGGGGCCATACTTATCTTTGTTACCAGTTTTGTAATAATCGCCGGATTCCAGATAATACTTACTCGGCCACTTAGTGTACGAATGGCGTTCGTAGTAGGGATCTCATTTGTTTTTGGAACGAGTTTAGAGATCCTGCCGGGATTATACACTCATGTTCATCCTTGGTTGAGGCCTATATTCAGTTCTTCTTTGACTTTCGGCACTTTCCTTGCCATAATCTTGAATCAGATAGTTAATATCGGAGCGAAGTTTTTTCCGGTAACCAAGCGTTAAAAGGGGTATATGGCCCCTTTTTTAGGGCCGTCCCGGTTTTTGATATAACAATACTATTTAAAAATGAATACATCTATAAAAAAGATAATTACTTATATAGCAACTCTTGTATTAACTAGCTCTATTGGTTATGCTCTTGTCTTAAATGCTAAAAATTGGCAGATTAACCCCTTCATATCAATGTTTATCCTGATGTGGTGCCCTGCTATTTCCGCATTCATTACGCAGCTTATATACCAACGCAATCTGCGCGGTTTTGGGTGGAAATTAGGCAAACTACAATGGCTTATCACGGCTTATACGTTGCCTTTACTATGCGGTGGGATAGCATATGGATTTATATGGATTACAGGCATTGGCACCATCAATCCTGATTATAAATTTAGCATATTTCATCTTGTCATGCTTGGGACATTATTCAATCTTGCCTTTGCGGCAGGGGAAGAGATCGGATGGAGAGGTTTTTTAGTTCCCGAGCTTTTCAAACTTACAAGTTTCACAAAAACTTGCTTCATAAGCGGTTTGATATGGGCTCTCTGGCATTTCCCAATCATAATGGGTGGGGCCTATCTCAGCGATATCCCATTGGGCATTGAACTTGTGCTGTTTATAATTATAGTAACTTCAATGACTTTCATAGCAAACTGGCTTAGACTTATTTCAGGCAGCGTATGGGTTAGCGTCTTACTGCATGCAAGCCACAACCTTTACCTTCAAAGACTGTTTCAGCCCATGACAATACTAAAAACACCTGCCTCTAAATACATTGCGGGAGAATCAGGGATAGCTCTGCTTACACTCTATGCGTTAATAGGCCTTGCCTGCTGGTTAAGAAGATCAAGCCTTGCTAAAGTATAAAAAAGGGTACAGGTACGTAATAATAATGTCATTCTGAGGGAGCGTAAGTGACCGAAGAATCTAGATACTGATATTACTATTGTTTTCCGGCAAGCGGATGCCTGCCTGCCGGCAGGCAGGTGAAGAGGGGGCGCCTGCCCCACACCAGAACGAAGTGAGCGGTATGGGAAAATTTTAATACCAGATTAAATAATCTGGTATTTTTTATTTTTTTCATGTTTTTTCACTTTTTTTGAAAGAAAATCCCTGTTTCAAACGTCTATATATATGAAGGGTCAAATAAAATGAAAGGGGGAGACTATGCCAAATCAGGTGTTACCAGAAGCTATTGGCCAAAAGATCTATCTTATTAGAGGGCATAAGGTTATGATTGACAGGGACTTAGCATCATTGTACAAGGTACCTACAGGGAGGCTCAATGAACAAGTTAAGCGTAATAAAGGACGTTTTCCAGAAGATTTTATGTTTCAGCTAACAAAAAAAGAGTACGAAAATTGGATATCGCAAATTGCGATATCCAATTCTGAAAAGATGGGATTAAGGCGCAGGCCTTACGCATTTACTGAACATGGCGTAGCAATGCTTGCAAGCGTTCTTAATAGTGATAAAGCGATAAAAATAAGTATTCATATAATTAAAGCATTCGTTAAATTACGAAACGTAATATCTGCCCATAAAGAACTTGCCTATAAACTTAAGGAATTGGAGCGCAAGACAGAAAAACACGATACCGAGATTCATGCAATCTTTGAGGCCATAAGACAGCTCATGAAGCCTCCGGAACAGCCAAAGCGAAGAATAGGATTTCGCAGAGAATAATACAAAAAACTTGAGAATAAGCCATTTTATGCTATAATATAGTATAAGTAATTGCAATTAGATTTACTAAACAATGAAACCCCTGGCAAAGATAGCCAGGGGTTTATTTTTTATGGGTAAGATTATGAGAAAAATACTGATATTGCTGGTTATAACATGCTTTCTTGTGCAAAGCACGGACTTAAGTTATGCCTTGAGGCCTATGGCTTATAAAATAACTAATAATTATGAAGTATCTAATTTCTTAAGTAACGGCTGGGGGCGCAATGCATATAGAGATGTAAAAAGATCTATACTCTTATTCAGCCTTGCTAAAATCACTAATGGCAAATTAGCATCACATAAAGGCATGGGTTTTGTTGTTGGCGAATCTAAGAGCGAGTTTCTGATATTAGCTCCGGATCATCTTTTTAGAAGGCGCCGTAGGATTACAAAAATAGAAATGTGTAGACTGCAAGAACTGCAAAAAAACGATTTTTTAGGTGCCGCTTAGTATCTGCGAGGATTGTAAAAAGGTCAAAAAAGCACAGAGATAAACAAGGCGACTTAACATTAATTGCTATCAAAAAAGATTTTTTTATAGGTGCGGATTTGATACAGCCGCTACCTATAAAAGCCTATAAAACTAATGAAATCTCAGGTAAATTAAGAGTTTTGGCGTGGCCTTATCAGCATAATGGAAGAAAACGCGTAGTATGGCTTACCAATAAAATTAACGGTGAAATTTCTTTTCTTCGCGGCCTGTTGTTTTTAAACATAGAAGGGATTAATGGTTTTAGCGGTGCGCCTGTTATGAATGCGAATGGATATGTAGTGGGTATGGTTATAGGGGGCATTGCAGGGTACCCTATAGAAATAGCTATTCCAGGCTACTACATAACTAAATTCCTTAATTCTGCAAATGAAACAAAGCTTACACCAGTAGCAGATTCTGATCTATTTTTAAACGCATCAATTACTCAAGCATTTGCATCTTCTGCCTAAATAGTGATAATATGCCAGATAAGAGCAAAGATTACGATTATTATGCCTACAGAGAGGCGGTAGAGGGGTTTAGTAGGGCTTTTTCTTTTCCGGCAAGCGGATGCCTGCCTGCCGGCAGGCAGGTGAATAGCTGGCAAGAACTTTTGGGAGCGACCTCTGAAAATCGGCGGAAAAACGGCAACAAAGTCAGGAATAGAATAAATAGATTGATTCAATATAGCAC
>CAZWMG010000020.1:0-32870 GCA_964634945.1 uncultured Planctomycetia bacterium
ATATTTTTTAAAATAACTTTATCTACTTGACACAGGTAGCCGAAGATAGTATAATTTAAACAAGGCATAAAATAAAATTGAAAGGGATGGATAATGTCAACGAAAAAGGGTTTTACATTAATAGAGGTTTTAATTGTCGTAATTATTTTAGGTATTCTCGCGACCTTAGCTGTTCCGCAGTTTACGCGGATGATATCCCGCGCAAGGATGGCAGAGGCATGGGCAGGCCTTGGCGCCGTAAGGACGGCTCAGTCAGTATACTGGATGGAAAAAAGCGCTTATGCGGGCGTGGTAACGGACCTTGATTGTGACGCATCATCCGGAGATTTTAATTTTACAGTTACAGGAGGAGGAGCAGCGTATGTCGCGACAGCAACTGGTGTAGGAGATGCTGCAGGACTCGTTGCTTCAATGACTTCAGCTGGTGTTAGGACCTGCACAATACCATAAACTAGGCAAATATATTTTTAGTAAAAAAGAGGGCTTTTTAAAGCCCTCTTTTTTTATCTTTGTATTTCACGCTCAACACTATAACAGCTATATACGCAAAGACCATCATAAAGAGATACGGCGTATAGATCAGAGGCTTGATAGAGGCGGACACTTGCTTTGTATCTCTGTTCTTATTTTTTAATATATATATATCCACACCTTCCTTTGTAAGCTTTTCTACTATATAAAAATCAGATTTTACTTTTTTATGAATCTTATTAAATTCACCCTTTGGCTCATCTATCACTATGAGCAATGATCCGTTGGACAGATTTAGGATTCTGTTTTTAGGATTTACCTCAAGCAGCATATTAGATAGCGCGGGCCTTTGTGTCACGCACCATAACATGCCCGTGATATATCTATAATTTGACCAGATGAAAGTGTTTTTATCGGAGTAGATTTCAATATAAGAAGATAGCTTTTTCAGCAAGCCATCGTCATATATACCTGCGGATGTTATGTATTCCGGCTTGCTCTCTTTTCCCTCGAATATTGCTGTTAGCTGCGAATCCGATATTTCCAGATGCGTATTATCGCCATGAAAATTTATACTCGGCGCTAAAATCACAAGATATGATAGTAGAATAAATGTAAGAAGTAGTATGTGTTGCTTTGTACCGGAGATCTTTTCAACTGTGTTATCCATAGCCGCATAGAGCTTATCAAGTCCTATGCTAGCAAGGATGATAATGCCTATCATGGACTGTGAACAGAGGAGCCGAAAAGGGTATAGTATACCTATCGGCATAAGGGCCGCAGTCAGTAGAATGAATGCCTTATATTTCTTTATATCTCTTAATATTTTAACAAGGCCTATGAAAAAGAGCGCAATTATTACAGGATAGAATCTGAGTGGCATCTGCGCGCTATTTTGCCAGGATACCTCAGGTATGCTCTTTATGATATGAATAGACCAGGGCAGGCCTATTAAAAGCGGAAAGAGCAGTAATTTCACGAGATCTCTTGTATGTACCATTTTACTTATCCACGCAAGAAGTACAAATAAAATGGATAGCAGCCCTATGCCTGTATGCGTATAAAAAATAAGCCCAATTAACAGCGTGCTGACTAACAAATGTTTTTTGATTATCGATAGTATGGCTAAGAGTAGTAACGCGATACCTATTGTCGCCGCTGGAGTAAAGGATATGCTTATCATAAATAATGAGGCGCATTGACATAGATATATAGCGAAGAAGGCCACCCTTTTATCGAGGATATTTTTCATTACATACCAAACAGTGCAGAGGAAAAGAGAGGGGATAATACAACTTAGTAACTTAAGAGCGGCAATGGCGGAGAGTCCGGTTTTAAGCAATGCTAATATTAGGATATGAATTAGAGGGGGATAGAGTTGAGGAGCCCCGCCAGGCCCATATTCCCAAAAATTACGTAAGACTAAGCCTCCTGCCGCGTCAAAGCCCTTCGCTACAGCTAAATGGTAATACATATCTAAAAAAAACGGTAACTGTCTCCATTGGAGAATAAATATTGAAAAGGATAAGGAGATAGACAGGAGAGAGAGGATGTTCCATATCCTGCTGTCAGGATCCCTTAATGAGTATCTGTTTTTATTGTGTTTTATAACCATCTTTTCTATTATAGGATAAAATCTTGTTTAAAACAACAGAAACCGTTAACAGGCTATTTACATCAGAAGGCCCCTAAATCTTAAGATATTAAGAAATAGTTCCGCTGCAATTGGAGCAGGACCTTGTTGATGCGAGCGGGCACGGTCCCCTGCGTCTTGTTTTACAAAGTAAAACAGCAGGGGGAGCGAACAGCAACGCGGAGTAAAATTTTCACGCTGGTAAAATTTTACGTTCCTGCGCAAATTGACTGCGGAGCTATTTAGCTCAGATTGGGTGGAGGATAAGGGATCATTCAAACTAATATTTGTGAGCTTGCATCAAGAAGAAGATTATTGTTTTGAAGTTCGATTGCTTAATGTGTATGTAAATATATCATCCTATGCTATAATATTAATCATGAAAAAGCATATATCTTTATTAAGGAACGCCCTACTTGTTTTATGCTGTATCTTTCCCCTAATTTATAGCCTGCGACAGGTTTTATGCAATGATATCTGGTTGCATATAAGAACAGGCTCTTGGATATGGTCCCATGGCGCGGTCCCCTATAATCAGCTCTACTCTTTTGTGCTTGGTAATAAGGATTGGATTGATCATGAGTGGCTTTTTCAGATTTTTGTATACCCTCTCTATAAGATAGCAGGCGTTAATGGGCTGATCGCGATGCGTTTTCTTGTTGTATCTGTTATTCTCTGGATATTCGCTGGCATAGCAAAAAAAACAGAGCGTCTATTCTTTCTTTCCGCCTCTACTATTATAATATCTGTTGTAGCGGCCTTTGGCCGTTTACAGATAAGGCCTGAGCTATTTTCACTTCTATTTATGGTGATCTTTATATACGCACTCAAAAATTACAAGGGGAAAAACTTAATACTTCTTCTCCTGCCTTTACAGGCTTTATGGGTTAATATGCATGGTTATTTTATCGTGGGACCGGGTATTGTTCTTATCTTTCTTTTAGCAAAAACTATCCAGAATAAGCTCAGGCTTCCGTTTGAATGGAATTCCGGAGAACTCAACGCATATGCCCTTAAGAAGCTTTTATCTGTTTTTTTTCTATTAATCGCTGTCTCGTTATTGAATCCTTATCTCTTTAGAGGCGCGATTTACCCGGTTAGTGTGCTCTCTTCCGCGATAGGGGGCTCTTTGAATGGTTCTTATGCCTTCAGTTCAGTTAGTGAATTAGCCACTGTCCCGATCTTTCATATAGCGTTAACCCAAGGTTTCTCATTGTTGAGCGCCACAATAATGATATTTCTTGTCTCTCTCTTACTCAACCTTAAGAAAGTGGATATTTTTGATATATTTATTTTTATCTCGCTTCTTTTCGTTACCATCTTGGCAAACAGGCATACAGGAATGCTCGCCATGACTCTTGGAATATTAGCTCTTTTTAATCTCAAGAGCGGGGAAACGCATGGCCCACTTTTTAATGTACAGGGCAAGAAAGCTGTCAAAATATTATTGTTTGGGATAATGCCCGTTATATTTGCGCTTTTTTTGATCTATAATATCATTAACATCGTAATAGGCGTTCCAAGCATATTTAGTAAGCGCTATATTTACAATCTCCATTGTGATACTAAGCCATTTATATTAGGCAGAGATGAGCTTACCTTTTATCAACCATATGGCGCTGCTGGATTTCTCAAGAAAAATCATATAGGAGCCAATATATTTAATTTCTTTAACCATGGCGCCTATCTGATATTTGAGCTTTATCCTGATTGCAGGGTTTTCATTGATGGCAGGACAGAGGTTTATGGCGATAGCTTTTTAAGAAAATGGGATAGGATGCGTAAGGAACCTGAATTAATAGATCAGGTAAAAGGTGATCTGAATATTGATTGTATTGTTTTGCCTTGCGGAGGCGATTTTACCGGTTCTTTTTTTAAGTACCTATATGATAGTAAAGAGTGGAAATTAGTCTTTTTTGATGGCAAGAGTACAGTATTTTTAGCGAACAATAAGAAGTTTAAGGATATCATCGATAATAATGAGATCGATCTGGATAATTTTCAGGTTAATCCCGATATAGTTTTAATAGAGGCTGCAAAAGAAAAAAGGATATATCCAGGAATATTTATAGCAGCAGCCAATTTTTTTTACGAGATAGGCATGTATGGTAAAGGCCTTGACCTTATTAACATAGCTGAGCAGATAATGGAGAGTAACTATGATATACACAATCTTAAGGCTATACTCCTTTTTAAGCTTAACAGGCCAAAGGAGTCTATGGCCCAGTTTATAAGAGCCCTTAAGCTGCAGCCTAATAATCCAGAGATATATAGGAATATAGGTGGTTTTTATCAGGGAATAGGAAAGCCGGATATAGCAGTAGGATATTTTGAAGCAGGCCTAAGAATAGATCCGGATAATGCCAATCTTAGGGAGTCCCTGGAGTCATTAATAGCCAGTACTGATAAGAATATATCTACGCCTTAATAAGAAATAGATATCCAGGCAAATGCCTAAATCTTGCAGTTTTTAGGTTTCTTTATTGAGCGCGCCTTGCAAATTCCTTTGTAGCGATTATGCAGGGACGCAAAATTTTCCCAGCGATAAAATTTTGCTCTACTTTGTTGCTCGCTCTTCCGTCTTTGGCGGAAACCGTGCCCGCTCGCATCAAAAAAGCCCCGCATTAATCGCTACAAAAGAATTTGTTTATAGTACAAGTCCACTTACGTTTTTAGCAATTTGGAGCAGGACCTTTTTGATGCGAATGGCATGCCTGCCTGCCGGCAGGCAGGGTTTTACCACGTTATTTTAGATTATATAAATGAGCAGCAAAACGGAGCGAGGGAATCGCGCTGGGATTTCCGAGCGCTCCTGCGAAAATTGTCCCAAAACGTAAGGCAAGTTGAACCTTATTGTGTAAAAAAAAAAGGGGGGGGGGAACGATTTGCCCCTAGATCAAAAAAACCTAGTTTTATCTTATTTAGACAGCATTGTGAGTCAATTTGGCCAGACCAGGCAAAATTCCTTTGACATATTGAAGTACTATGATATAATCTATTACTACTTATTTATACTATATAAAGAAAGGCCTTAAATATGAGAAGTGATGCCACTAAAAAGGGACTGGAAAGAGCGCCTCACAGGGCACTTTTATATGCTACGGGTATCAGGAAGCAGGATCTTAGAAAGCCTTTTATAGGCATAGCGTCAAGTTTTACAGATCTTATACCAGGGCATGTGGATATGAGGTTATTAGAGCGTGAAATAGAACATGGCGTATGTTCCGGTGGCGGGAAGCCTTTTGTATTTGGTATACCCGGTGTATGCGATGGCATAGCTATGGGGCATGCCGGCATGAAATATTCCCTCTCATCACGCGAGCTTATAGCTGATTCTGTTGAAAGTGTCGCTATGGCACATGCATTAGATGGCCTGGTACTGCTTACAAATTGCGATAAGATAACACCCGGCATGCTGATGGCCGCGGCAAGGCTCGATATACCCGCTATTGTAGTTACGGCAGGGCCTATGTTATCAGGAATGTATAAGATGAAGAGGCGTTCATTTGTGAGAGACACCTTTGAGGCGATGGCAAAGAGGCAGAAGGGTGAGATATCAGAAGCAGAGATGGAGAGCCTTGAGATCTGTTCATGCCCAGGAGGCGGTTCATGCCAGGGCTTATATACAGCAAATACAATGGCCTGTGTAACAGAGACTCTTGGTATGTCTTTGCCTGGGTCTGCTACCGCTCTTGTTAATTCAGCTAAAAAGAAGCGCATCGGTTTTTCCAGCGGTGAACAGATAGTAACATTGGTTAAAAAAAATATAACAACACGCAAGATCATAAACAAGCAATCTGTCTACAACGCTGTTATGGTAGATATGGCCTTGGGCGGCTCAACAAACACCATGCTTCATATACCGGCTATCGCGCATGAAGCTGGAGTAGAGCTAAAACTTGATGAGCTTGACCTTATATGCAAGAAGACTCCGCATATTACGGATATCCGTCCGGGAGGCGAATACTTTATGGAGGATCTGGAATACGCGGGAGGTATACCCGCTGTCTTAAAGAGGCTTTCTTCAAAGATTAAGGATAACATTACAGTAACCACTAATTCATTGAAGGATAATATTAAAAATGCCCCTATTTATGATGATGATATTATACGCCCTATAAATAAGGCATATCATAAAGAAGGCGGTATAGCTGTATTAAAGGGTAATATTGCTCCGGATGGCTCTGTTGTAAAGCAGAGCGCGGTTGCAAAGGCTGCTATGACATTTGCTGGTAAGGCGGTATGCTTTAATTCAGAGGAAGAGGCCATGAAGGCTATAATGGCCAATAAGATAAAGCATAGATCTGTAATAGTCATAAGGTATGAGGGCCCCAGAGGCGGGCCTGGCATGAGGGAGATGCTTGCTCCTACAGCAGCTATAGCCGGCATGGGCCTATCAAAAGAGGTGGCACTGATTACAGATGGAAGATTTTCAGGTGGAACCAGAGGCCCTTGCATAGGCCATATCTCACCGGAAGCGGCATCTGGAGGACCGATCGCTATAATAAAGAATGGCGATCTTATATCAATTGATATACCAAAAAGAAAAATAGAACTTAAGGTTTCAAAGACTGAGATTGAAAAGAGGATGCGCGTGTGGAGGCCCAAGAAACCGAAGATACGAACAGGCTACCTTGCGCGTTACGCAAAAATGGTAGAGTCCGCGGCTTGCGGAGCGATTCTATCAACGTAAAATAAACGTTTCGTTGTGCGTGATGCGCCTGCCTACCGGCAGGCAGGTATTGGGTATCGCGTTAATATTTTTCGCAATACGCAATACGATATACGCAATACGACAATTTGGAGAAGTTATGAAATTAAAAGGTGCAAATATACTTGTTGAGGCATTGAAAAAAGAAGGTGTTGAGATAATATTCGGCTATCCCGGAGGTGTCTTACTGCCTATTTTTGATGTATTATATAATGGCCCTATCAAGTTTATGCTCACAAGGCATGAGCAGGGCGCTGCGCATGCGGCAGATGGTTACGCTCGCGCTACAGGTAAAGTAGGTGTTTGCTTGGCCACATCAGGCCCAGGCGCTACCAACCTTGTTACAGGCATAGCAACGGCATATATGGATTCTGTGCCAATGGTCGCGATTACCGGGCAGGTCAAGACTAACCTTATAGGAAGTGACGCTTTTCAGGAAGCGGATATAACAGGTATTACTCGTCCTATAACAAAGCATAACTATCTTGTAAAAGACGTCAATGAGCTTGCGGGTATCATAAAGGAGGCCTTTCATGTCGCTAATAGTGGAAGGCCGGGGCCTGTATTAATAGACCTTCCTGTTGATGTCACATTAGCGGAAGCCGAGTTTGATTATTCCGCTAAACCGGATACAAGAAGCTATAAACCGACATATGAAGGCCATCTTGGCCAGATAAAGAAGGCTGCTAAGGCGATACAAGATTCCAATAAGCCTTTAATATACGCCGGTGGCGGTGTTATAATATCAGGGGCGGAGAAGGAGCTTTTTAAATTTGCCAAGGAAAACAGGATACCCGTTACAACAACTCTTCTTGGTATGGGTGGCTTCCCTGAGACTGACCCTCTTTCATTGAAGATGCTTGGTATGCATGGTACGATTTACGCTAATCACGCTATAATGGACAGTGATCTTATAATCGCCGTGGGGTCAAGGTTCGACGATAGGGTTACAGGAAAGCTTGATGAATTTTCCCCTCATGCTAAGGTAATCCATATTGATATCGACCCATCAAGCATCAGCAAGAATGTTCATGTGGATATCCCGATAGTCGGGGATGCGAAGAATATTCTGGAGAAGTTAAATGAGATTGTCAAGGCACCGGATACCTCAAAATGGCTAGTCCAAATAAAAGACTGGAAGAAGAAAGGGCCGCTAAAATATGATGAGACAGGAGATGTCATCAAGCCGCAGTTTGTTGTTGAGCAGATATATGAAGCGACAAAAGGAGAGGCTATAATAGCTACTGAGGTAGGACAAAATCAGATGTGGGCAGCGCAGTTTTATAAATATACAAAACCACGCACATTTTTATCTAGCGGTGGATTAGGAACCATGGGATATGGTTTGCCCGCTGCGATAGGCGCGCAGGTAGCGTTACCTGAAAGTATAGTTTTTGATATCGCGGGAGATGGTTCTATACAGATGAATATACAGGAGCTTGCTACAGCTGTTATAAACAAGCTTCCGATTAATATAGCTATCCTTAATAATTGCTGTCTTGGTATGGTCAGGCAATGGCAGGAGCTTTTTTATGGTAAGAGGTATTCGCATACCTGCTTTGATAGTATGTGCCCTGATTTTGTAAAGTTAGCCCAGGCTTATGGAGCTGTTGGCATAAGGGTCACTAAAAAGTCCGAAGTAAAGCCGGCTATTCAGAAAGCGATAGCTGCTAAGAATACGGTTATTCTTGATTTTGTTGTAGAGAATGAGGAGAATGTAATGCCGATGGTTCCCGCAGGGGAGGCTATAAACCGCATGATCGGCGGCATGGCATAAATAAAGGCAAAGGTGAAGGTAGAGATAGAGAATTTAGAATTAAGTGGTAAGAATTAAGGATTAAGCTTACGACTTAATACTTACAACTTACAACTGATAAACATGAATATACGAATAAGGACAAAACAATGAAGCATATAATCTCAGTTTTAGTGGAAAATAGGTTCGGTGTTTTAGCGCGCATATCAGGGCTTTTCAGCGCCAGAGGTTTTAATATAAGCTCTTTGGCGGTCGGCGAGACCGAGGATCCTGCTATATCACGGATGACCATTGTTGTTAAAGGCGATGATAAAATACTTGAGCAGGTCAAGAAACAGCTGAATAAATTGATAGATATAATTCTTGTTAAGGATTATATCAAGAAAGAACATATTGACAGAGAGCTCGTGCTTTTTAAGGTCCTTGTTAATAAGCAGAGCAGTGATAAGGCTCTCAAGATACTTAAGGAATCCTGCGCGAAGATAATACAGGCTAAGGATGATAGTATCGTAGTTGAGATTGTTGGGCCACAGGATGAGATTGACAAGTTATTGAACGCCTTAAATAAGTTTGAGATAAAAGAGATGGTGCGTACAGGGCGCATCGCAATGGAGTTGTGATATAAAAAAAGCAAAAGCAAAGGGCGAAGGTAAAAGGCAAGGACCTGTATAGAATATGGAATCTTTACCTTTGCCTTTACCTCTACCTATTCATAAGGAGGAACAGATGGCAAAGATATATTATGAGAAGGACGCGGATTTAGAGATACTCAAACAGAAGAAAGTAGCTATAATCGGTTATGGGATACAAGGAAGGGCGCAGAGTCTCAATTTACGTGATAGCGGGATTGATGTTATAGTCTCTGAGCTTGAAGGTACGCCGAATTTTGAACAGGCGCTTAAAGACGGTTTTAGTCCTTTGTCAGCTATTGCAGCCGCAAAAAGAGCGGATGTCATTCAGATACTTACTCAGGATCACGTGCAGGCGATGGTTTATAATGAATCTATAATACCTAATTTGGCAAAAGGCGATTCACTTGTCTTCTCACATGGTTTTAATATACGTTTTAAGCAGATACTTCCGCCTGATAATGTTGATGTGTTTATGATAGCCCCAAAAGGCCCGGGTGCATTGGTGCGCAGGATGTATGAAGAAGGCAAGGGCGTTCCGTGTCTTGTAGCTATATACCAGGATACATCAGGTTCAGCGCTTAAGACGGCGTTATCTTACGCAAAGGCGATAGGTGGAACACGCGCGGGCGTTATAGAGACTACATTCGAGGAAGAGACAGAGACTGATTTATTTGGCGAGCAGACCGTTCTTTGTGGCGGGGTAACAGAGCTCGTTAAGGCGGGATTTGACACACTTGTTGATGCGGGATACCAGCCGGAGATAGCGTATTTTGAATGCCTTCACGAGCTTAAGCTCATTACTGACCTGATATATCAGTATGGTATGCAGGGCATGAGGAAACGCGTTTCAGATACAGCGGAATATGGCGACTATACCAGAGGTAAGAGAATAATTACCAAAAAGACCCGTGAGGAGATGAAGAATATTCTCAAGGAGATAACATCCGGCAAGTTTGCGCAGGAATGGATAGACGAGAATAAAAACGGCTCTGTTGAATTTAATAAGATGAGAGAGTCTGATAAAAAGCATAAGATTGAGGAAGTTGGAGAGAGCCTGAGATCTCTTATGCCCTGGATGGAATAGGGCGTTAACAGGAAAGATAATGAAAAAACAGATTACGATATTTGATACAACTCTAAGAGATGGGGAACAGTCCCCAGGCGCTAGCTTGCAGAAGAATGAGAAGCTTGAGATAGCGCAACAACTGCATCGCTTAGGCGTTGATGTCATTGAAGCGGGCTTTCCTATAGCCTCGCCGGATGACCTGGACGCGGTTAAGCTTATTAGCAAAAAGGTAAAGGGCCCTGTTATCTGTGCGTTAGCGCGTTCGCTTAAAAAGGATATAGACGCGGCCTATAAGGCAGTAAGGTTAGCAAAGCGCGCTCGTATACATATATTCTTAGCGACAAGCAAGATACATATGCGGTATAAGCTTAAGAAGGCCGAAGATGAGATATTGAAGCAGGCTGTCAGTGCCGTAAGATACGCTAAGAAATATGTTAGCGATATACAGTTTTCACCGGAAGATTCATCTAGAACGGACCCTGATTTCCTTTTTCGTGTAATAGAGTCGGTTATAGAAGCGGGCGCGAAAACAGTTAATATTCCCGATACCGTAGGATACGCTATTCCTGATGAGTTTGCCAGGCTTATATATAATATAACGCGCAGGGTGCGTAACATTAACCGCGCGGTAATAAGTGTTCACTGTCACAACGATCTTGGGCTTGCTGTCGCTAATTCGTTATTGGCTGTAAAGAATGGCGCATGCCAGGTTGAGTGCACTATAAATGGTATAGGTGAGCGTGCCGGTAACGCGTCTCTGGAAGAGATCGTAATGGCTATGTTGACGCGCAGGGATTTCTTTGACAAGAATACTAATATAAAGACAAAACACCTTTACGATACTTCGCGCATGGTAAGCAGGCTTACAGGTATAATTGTCCAGCCCAACAAGGCTATTGTTGGGTCAAACGCTTTTGCCCATGAGGCGGGTATACATCAGGATGGCATATTAAAAAAGAGAACTACATATGAGATCATGAAGCCTAAAGATGTTGGTTTTTCTGAGACAAAGCTTGTCCTGGGCAAACATTCCGGAAAACACGCCCTCTCTGTAAGGCTTAGGAAATTGGGTTTTACCCTTAAGGAGGCTGAATTAAAAAAAGCGTTCAACAAATTTAAGATTCTGGCTGACAAGAAAAAACATGTATATGATGAAGACCTGAAAGCTATAGTTGAAGATGAGATAGTTGCCTCCGGAGAGATTTATAAGCTTAAATATCTTTATGTTGAGGGTGGAACCCAGCATATGCCAAAGGCAACAATCGGAGTTGAGTTTAATAAAAAAGAGTTAAGAGCAGATGCTTCCGGAGATGGTCCTGTGGATGCCTGTTATAAGGCGATAGATAAGATAACAGGTTTGCGCGGAAAATTGACAGATTATAATATACGTTCAATAACCAGCGGCAAAGACGCCCTGGGTGAAGCCCTGATAAAACTTATAGTAAAGGGTAGAGTGATTACAGGCAGGGGCACTAGCACAGACGTTATTGAGGCGAGTGTAAAAGCTTATCTTAATGCTATGGACAAGGTATTCTGGACTCACTCACGTAATTCTAAGCAGCAACTTCTCTTCAAGGAAGTATCTAAAAACCTGTAAAAGCGATCTTATATGACTAAAAGGTTCTCTCATAAGCTTTATGGATTAATAGGTAATCCTGTTGCGCATAGCTTATCTCCTAATATGCATAACGCCGCTTTTGGTAAGTTAAATATTGACGCGGCGTATCTTCCAATCCTTGTAAAAAAAACCAAACTAAAAGAGGCCATATCTTCTTTGAAAAAGACCGGGGTATCAGGTTTTAATGTAACTATTCCTTTCAAAACCGAGTGTATGCGATATCTTGATAAGATAGACCCGCTTGCCAGGATGATAGGTGCTGTAAATACTGTTACAGTAAACAGGAAAGCGTTAATAGGCAGCAACACTGATTACGCCGGATTTTTGAGAAGCCTTAGAGAGGACCTTCGGTTTAAACCAAAGAATAAAAATGTATTTGTACTTGGAGCGGGAGGCGCTGCCAGGGCCGTTGCCTTTGCCCTGGCCAGTAGCGGGTGCGCAAGACTCTCTATCTATGATTTAATCAGCTCAAGGGCCAGGGACCTGAAAAGCGCTGTCAGAAAAAATTTTCCGCAAATCGAAATAGGGGCCTGTGATTTAAAAGATATTCCGTATCTGATCAAAGATTGCCAGCTTTTGATAAATTGCACGCCTTTAGGCATGAGAAAACAAGACCCCTTGCCCATAGATATTAGGTTACTCCACAAGGGTCTCAAGGTTTACGATATTATATATACCCCCTCTAAGACAGCGCTAGTAAAAGCAGCGAAAAAAAGATCTATAATGGCAACAGGTGGTATAGGAATGCTACTTTATCAGGGCGTGCTGGCTTTTGAATTATGGACAAAACGAAAAGCGCCCGTATCGTTAATGAGAAAGGAGCTTCTTAAAAGCTTAGCATGATAATATTTTTAGCTGTTCTAATAGGCCTTATTGTGGGTAGTTTTTTAAACGTATGTATCTATAGGATGCCGGCAGAGAAATCTGTTGTGATGCCTCGTTCATACTGCCCGTCATGTAAACATCAGATACCATGGTACGATAATATACCGATACTGAGCTTTATATGGCTTTTAGGTAAGTGCCGCTTTTGCAAAAAAAAGATCTCTTTAAGGTATATTATAGTCGAAGCCCTAACGGCGGCAATTTTTGTTGTTATGATTAAGGAATTTGGGCTTAATGCTTTATCAATTATTTACATGATATTAAGTTGCGGCCTTATTATCGCGACTTTTATAGATTTTGAGCATCAGATAATACCTGATGAGATTACATACGGAGGAATGGTATTAGCCCTTGCGCTAAGTTTCGCTTTTCCACAGATGCATAATACAGCTAACAGATTTTACGCTTTAAGGGATTCTCTATTCGGACTTATCTTGGGCGGCACATTGATATTACTTATCGCGTCAATAGGCACGCTAGCCTTCAAAAAGAAGCTAAAAGAGATCGGCCAGGATAGCGCTATGGGCGGAGGAGATGTTAAGTATATGGCCATGATAGGCGCTTTCCTGGGTTGGCAGGGCGCTGTATTAGTATTTTTCATGGCGCCATTTTTTGGATCGGTTATTGGTATCATTGAAAAATTACGCAAGAGAGCGGATATTATACCTTATGGCCCGTATTTATCAATAGCGACTCTTGTCACTATTTTATGGGGAGATAGAATTTTACAGGCTGTATTTCCGCATTAACATTTGAAACTGTTACTAACCCGGAAGGGAGAGTGGATTTTTTTATTAAATCCAGCGCCTTCTTATAGGCGGTAAACAGTTTCGAAGTAAGGAGTTTGATATGTTAAGATATATGACATCAGGCGAATCACATGGAAAGGCATTGGTAGCTATATTAGAGGGCATGCCAGCAGGCTTAAGGATCGATCCTAAGCTGATAGATAGGCAACTCAAGCGCAGACAGCAGGGCTACGGCAGGGGCAAGAGGATGGAGATAGAGTCTGATAAGGCTGAAGTTCTCTCAGGTGTAAAGAAAGGTATTACCATAGGCAGCCCCATTGCGATCCTTATAAAGAACAGGGACTTTAAGATTGATAAACTTCCCGCTGTTAGATGCCCCAGACCGGGACACGCGGATTTGGCCGGTATGATAAAATATAATACTATTGACGCGAGAGATATACTTGAACGTTCCAGCGCAAGAGAGACAGCGGCAAGAGTAGCGATGGGCGCTATATGCAGAATATTTTTAAGTGAATTAAAAATAGACATATTCAGCTACACAAAATATATCGGTGACATTGAGGTGGATGCGGAGGAGCTCACATTAGAGGCTATAAAGAGAAGAGCGGCTCTTTCATGTCTAAATTGCCCGGATAAAAAATCAGAAGCCCTGATGAAGAAGAGCATAGACCAGGCGAAAAAAAGAGGTGATACATTAGGCGGAGGATTTGAAGTCATAGGCTTAAATGTTATGCCTGGATTAGGAAGCCATGTTCATTATGATAGAAAGATTGACGCGAGATTAGCATTAGAGCTCATCTCAATACAAGCTATTAAAGGCGTTGAATTCGGGGCGGGTTTTTTAGGTACGCAGCTTCCCGGTTCTGAGTTTCATGATGAAATACTATTAAAAGGAAAGACTCTTATGAGACGCACTAATAATGCCGGCGGCATAGAAGGCGGCATGACCAACGGAGAGCCCTTAAAGGTCAGTTGCGCAATGAAGCCTATAGCTACCCTTATGAATCCGCTTTCTTCCGTTGACATGAAGACCGGTAAGATCAAGAAGGCCAGTACAGAGCGTTCAGATGTCTGTGCCCTTTTGGCGGCTAGTGTTGTTGCTGAAAATGTTACAGCCTTTGTAATCGCGCAGGCTATACTGGAGAAGTTCGGCGGCGACTCTATGAATGAGATAAGGAAGAGGGCCTAGATACTGGATTCTGGATACTAGATGCTGGCAAAAGGCAAACGATAAATCCTAAACTCTAATATCTAAATGCTAAACAAATTCAAAATTCTAATTTTCAAAATTCAAAACTTCTGTTTTAAACATTTGGATTTTGGTAATTTGATATTATTTAGAGTTTAGAACTTAGGATTTAGAATTTTAAGAGTGTGATAAAGGCGCAACAGGCGCAACGTAGAACGTAAAACGTAGAACGTAGAGCTATATTATGAAAAACATAGTGCTCGTAGGATTTATGGGAACAGGAAAGACAAGGGTTGGTAAGCTTCTAGCGGCACAGCTTAAGAGACAGCGTCTCTGCCTTGACGATATGATAGAATGGAAGGTTGGCAAGCCCATTACAAAGATCTTCCAGGATGATGGGGAACATTTCTTTAGAAAGATAGAATCAGAAGTAGTAAAGGCGGCGTCACGCGATAAGAATGCTGTAATTGACGCGGGCGGCGGCGTTGTTATAGATGTGAATAATATTAAGCGCCTCAAAGAACACGGAACAGTCATATGCCTCATAGCAAGGCCCGAGGTTATATATGAGAGGACAAAGGGCAGTATGCATAGGCCTCTTCTTAACACTAATGACCCCGTTGCCAGTATAGGTGAACTCTTAAATAAGAGAAAAGAGTATTATCAGCGTGCGGACTATACCATAGATACATCTGATAGCTCACCGGAAGATATCGTAGTAAAAATTCTTGAAATTATGAATACAAAAAATAAGCATGGATGATTTTAAGAGAGACCTTATACTGCTTAATATGGTAGAGGGCATAGGTTGCATAAGGTTAAAGGCCCTGCTTGACGAATTTGGGGATCCGCGTAATATATTTAAGGCCCCTGTCAATAAGCTTAAATCCATAGAGGGTATAGGCGTACATGCGGCAGAGTCCATAAGAAACGCGCACTCAGATTATGACATAGGCAAGGAGATAGAGCTAATAAGGGGCGCCGGGGTAGAAATCGTCACCTTGTTTGATAAAGAATACCCTGAATCCTTGAAGACGATATATGATCCGCCGATACTTCTGTATCTAAAGGGAGTCCGCGGAAGTGGCGATAAGCTCTCGGTCTCAATAGTAGGTTCACGAAAATGTACTTACTATGGATTGAACATGGCGGAAAAAATAGCTTCAGAGCTTGTCGGTCATAAGATAGTGATTGTTTCAGGGCTTGCGCGCGGTATTGATACAGCCGCGCATAAGGGCGCACTGAAAAATAACGGAAGAACTATAGCGGTTTTAGGCAATGGCCTAAGTTCTGTATATCCAGCTGAGAATAAGAATCTTGCTGAGAGGATATCCCGGAATGGCCTCTTGGTCTCAGAATTTCCAATGGAGACCGGGCCGCTTAGATATAATTTTCCAAAAAGAAATCGGATAATAAGCGGAATGTCAAGGGCGCTGTTGGTTGTTGAGGCAGCCAAGAGAAGCGGCGCGCTTATTACAGCGGATTTCGCGCTTGAACAAGGAAGGGATGTTTTCGCGATCCCTGGCATGGCGGATAGATATTCATCCAATGGTACAAACGCTCTTATTAAACAAGGCGCGAAACTTGTCGAGAGTGCGGATGATATATTAGAGGAATTAGATATTGACAGGATTAAGGCTGCTGATGCGGATAGAGATCACTCTGTTTCAGTAAATCCGCGTGAGAAGAACATATTTAGCATATTATCCGATCAGCCGTGTGATATTGATACTATAGTGCGGAAACTTGAGATTAAGTCTCAACAGGCTAAATTTACGCTTTTGAATATGGAAATGAAAGGCGTAATTAAGCAGCTTCCGGGAAAGCTCTATATAAGGGCTTAAAAAGGACGTGGATTTAAGGTATGAGTAAAGGGATAGTATTAGTTATCGTAATAGCTGTATCAGTTACAGGCCTTCTGCTAAAGATGGATTCTGCCTTAGCAGTGGATAGGAAATTTGATCACCGGCTTAAGCAGAAGATCGAGAAGGCTATAGTAAGCCTTGAAAACAAAAAAGGTAATATACGGAGAACTGCGAAGAGCGACCTAGTGAACTGGGGAGCTGATTCAGTCGAACCGCTTGTCGCTGTAGTAAGGGATTGGAAAAACCAGCCTGCGGATCTAAGAGTTGTATGCGTAAATATACTTGGTAGGATTAAAGATAAGAGGGCCGTGCCTGCTATTGTTAGCGTTTCGAATGAGCGGAAGATGACAATGAGGTATAATGCCGCGAGGGCATTAGGTAATATCGGGGATAAAAAGGCTACCCCCGCCCTTATAAAGCTACTCGGTGATAATGAGTGGCAGGTAAGGTTCTACTCTGCGCAAGCAATAGGAAAAATAGGCGATAAATCCGCGGCAAAGCCTCTTGCGAATATTCTTTTAACTGATTCCAGCGAAAAGGTACGCTTCATGGCCATAGAGAGCTTGGATAAGATAGATGGAAGGGCTGAATACAAGGCGGTACTTGAAGCATTTTCCGATAAGAGCCCCAGGATTAGGAGTTACGCGGTAGAGCTTTCTTCTAATTGGATGATCAAGGACGCCACTTGTGAGATAAGTCATATGTTAAATAGTGACAGGTCATCTCTGGTACGGGCATCCTGCGCCTATGTGCTTGGAACGGATGGTAATGACGCGGCTATCCCTGTGTTAATAATCGCGCTGAACGATGATTATAAAAATGTGAGGATATGCGCTCAAGAGTCTCTGGAGAAGATATCGGGGCAGAATTATGGTCAGGATAATCAAGCATGGAATAACTGGTTTATATTAAACAAAGATAAGGCTGTGAAATAATGAAAAAATCACTGGTAATCGTAGAATCCCCGGCAAAGTCAAGGACCCTGGCAAAATTTCTTGGGTCCAAATACGACGTAACGTTTTCAATGGGGCATCTGATAGACCTGCCCTCAAGCAGTATGGGTGTTGACGTGAAGAATTCCTTTAAGCCTGAGTATGTTGTAGTGCCTACGCGAAAAAAGATGGTGCAGGAGCTTAAGGGCAAGGTTAAGGGCAAGGATGTTATATATCTGGCAACAGATCCTGATCGCGAGGGTGAGGCAATAAGCTGGCATCTTGCGAGGGAGCTTGTCTCTTCCGACCAAAAAATGTTACGTGTAGAATTTCACGAGATCACAAAAGAGGCTATAGCGGACGCATTCAAAAATCCACGCTCTATAGATATAAACAAGGTGAATGCGCAGCAGGCAAGGCGCATACTTGATAGGATAGTAGGATATAATCTCTCTCCGCTTTTATGGGAAAAAGTAGGCCGCGGTTTAAGCGCGGGAAGAGTGCAATCTGTAGCCTTGCGGCTTATTGTTGAGAGAGAGGATGAGATAAGCGCGTTTAAACCGGAAGAATATTGGGAGCTTGATGCCGAGTTTAAAAAGCAGGACGCGGGAAAAACAGCTAATTTTATCGCGAAGCTTGCTCGTATTGACAACAAGAAACCTGTTATAAAGAATGAGGCTGATTCTGACAAGCTTTTAGAGTATCTTGAAAAAAGCGTTTTTTCGGTAGCTGAAATAAAACAACAAAAAAAGGTAAGAAGGCCCTCCCCTGCTTATACCACAAGTACGATGCAGCAGGATTCCTTTAATAAGCTCAGGTTTTCAGCAAGCAGAACCATGCGCTTGGCGCAGCAGTTGTATGAAGGGTTAGAGCTTGAGAAGGGTGATGAGACAGGCCTTATAACTTACATGAGAACAGATTCTATAAATATCTCTAAGGAGGCTACGGCTAAGGCAGCAGCATACGTAGAGAAGAGCTTTGGTAAGGAATATATACCGAAGCAACCGCACAAGTTTAAGAGATCGAAACAAAAAACACAAGACGCGCATGAAGCGATAAGGCCTACTTCTGTGCATAGGTCCCCTGACGCAATGAGTAAATATTTAAGCGCGGACCAGCTAAAGCTGTATACGCTTATATGGAAAAGATTTTTGCAGAGCCAGATGGCTTCAGCCCATTTCAATGTCCAGACAGTCGATATAGCGGCAACTGCGGATAGTGAAGATAAAAAATGTATATTCAGAACCTCGGGAAGCAAGGTAATCTTTGATGGATTTCTCGTTCTTGATGATAAGCAGCAGGAAAAGCAAGATGCGGCGCCATTGCTTCAGAAAAAAGAGCTGCTTGACCTTGTCAAGCTTATACCATCTCAGCACTTCACGAAACCCCCTGCTCGATATTCAGATGCCTCTCTGGTCAAGGATCTTGAAGAGAAGGGCATAGGACGTCCCAGCACCTATGCGCCTATTATATTTACGATTGTGCAGCGTAACTATGTCGAAAGAAAGGCAGGTTATTTTTATCCTAGCGAGGTTGGAATTGTAGTAACAAGGCTTCTTGTAAAACATTTTCCCGGTATACTTAATGTAAGTTTTACGGCAGGTATGGAGGATGATCTTGACAAGATTGAAGAAGGTGATATGGATTGGGTCAAGGTCTTAAGTGATTTTTATAAGCCCTTTAATAAGGATCTATTGCTCGCGCAGGATCAAATGGAAGATATGAAAAAACAAAAGGTCCGCACGGATTATAAGTGCGAGATATGCGGAAAGGCCATGCTTTTTCGCTGGTCTAGGAGAGGTACATTTCTTGGATGTTCAGGTTTTCCAAAATGTAAAAATTCGAAGCCCGCTAAAAAGACCGCGGATGGTAAGATAGAGCTTGTAGAGGTTGAGGGAACAGACCAAGTCTGCGCTAAATGCGGTAAACCTATGATAGTAAAATATTACAACAAGGGCAGATTTTTGACCTGTTCTGCCTATCCGCGTTGTGAAAACACTAAGCCATTCCCCACAGGGGTTAAGTGCCCTCAGCCTGATTGCACAGGAGAACTTGTGGAGCGCAATTCTATACGCGGACCATTTTACGGTTGTTCAAAATATCCTGATTGCAAATATACCAGCAGGAAATTACCTGAAAAAGAAAAATGAGTTGTTTCTTAAAGGTTATCCAGAGAGTGTTTTCAGGGGCTTAAATAATGCAGAGATATGTTGATAAGTTTATACGGTATCTTGAAATAGAGAGAGAGGTATCGCCCCATACAAGTTTAAACTACAGGATAGATTTTAAACGGTTTTCAAAATTTTTAGGTAAGAAGCGGTTAGAAGATGTTGATTATCTCTTTATGAGGCAATTTTTAGCGGATCTAAGGCATGGGAATCTTTCTCGCGCTTCAATAGCAAGGACATTATCTGCCTTGAGGAGTTTTTTCAAATTTCTTGTCAGAGAGCAACTTGTTCATACAAACCCTCTAGCCGGTATAGCTACACCAAAGAAAGAGAAGAAGCTGCCTGTCTTTATGCACGAGGCAGAGGTATTAAAACTTATTGAGGCCCCGGCAGGCGACTTGTTGGGGTTAAGGGATAAGGCGATATTAGAAACATTATATAGCACAGGCATGAGAGTCTCAGAGCTTGTCGGTATGGATGTTGATAATTGCGATCTTGTTGGCGGCGTAGTTAAGATCTTTGGAAAAGGCAAAAAAGAAAGACTTGCCCTTATTGGTAATAAGGCCTCTAAGGTTATTAATGAATACATTCGAGCTTCAAAATCAATGCGATCCCGTGAGACGAAAGCGATATTTTTAAGCAAACACGGCAAACGCATGAGCGATAGATCAGTAAGGAGGGTGGTTGATTTTTATGTTAAAAAGGTGAGCCTGCATAATGATATATCACCGCATACTTTTCGCCACTCTTTCGCGACGCATCTGTTAAATAGAGGGGCGGATTTAAGGTCTGTACAGGAACTTTTAGGTCATGCGAGTCTTTCTACCACGCAGATATATACACATGTTAGTACTGAGCGCATGAAAGAAGCCTATCAAAAGGCTCATCCGCGGGCGTAATTAAGGCACAAAGCACAAGGATAAAAGGTAGAGGCAGAGGAAAAGGTAAAATCCTAAACTCTAATATCTAAATGCTAAACAAATTCAAAATTCTAATTTTCTAAATTCAAAACATATGTTTTGAGCATTTGGATTTTTGTAATTTGATATTGTTTAGAGTTTGGAATTTAGAATTTAAGGATTAGGTTTATAGCTTACCGCTTAATCCTTACAACTAAACGTGTGTATAACTTGTAAAACAATGAGTATTATATACAATATTATATTTATACTGTTTGCTTTTTTTTATCTACCTCTTTTTCTGTTTAAGGGAAAGAGGAGGCAGGGGCTGGCCTTACGTTTTGGTCTATACCCAAAAAGCCTTATAAACCGTTTAAGAGAAAAAAAGAATATATGGGTTCATGCTGTTAGTGTAGGCGAGGTTATGGCTGTCCTGCCGCTGATTAAGCAGATAAGAGAGAAGCACCCTGATTACCGGGTAGTTATTACAACAGTAACTGAGACAGGTAATGTTGCGGCAGAGAAGTCGAAGTTAGGCGATGAGATAGTGATATTTCTACCCTTTGATATAACATTTATCGTAAGAAGGGTTTTTAGTTATATAATGCCGGTTGCTCTTATTATAGTGGAGACCGAGTTATGGCCCAATCTTATAAATGAGGCGGCCGATAGCGGGGTTAAGACCTTTCTTGTAAACGGGAGGATATCAGATAATTCTTTTGGCCGGTATAAGATAATAAGGCCCCTGCTTAAAAGATTCCTGGCAAAGATCGCAAAACTTTTTATGCAGACAGAAGATCAAAAAATAAGGATAGTATATCTTGGTGCGGATCCCTCTAGGGTTCTGGTTTCAGGAAATATGAAGTTTGATAATGTTTTTTCAGAGGATACATTTAAATTCAATGAAGAAGAGATAAGATCCTCTTTGGCCCTTGGTAGCCTTGATAGGCTTTTTATCGCGGGTAGCACCCATCCAGGCGAAGAAGAGATGGCAATAAGTTCTTATATGGAACTTAAGAAGAAGTTTTCAGGCCTAAGGCTGCTTATCGCGCCACGTCATATAGAACGGGTAAAAGAGCTGCAAAGACTCATAACAGACCAGGGACTTAATCCCGTTTTGGTTTCAGGGCTATCGACAAAGAGCGCTAAAATATCGGTTAAGGATATCTTAGTACTCGATACGATCGGACAACTAAGAAGCCTTTACAGTATAGCGGAGATAGTATTTGTAGGCGGTAGCCTTGTAAAAAGAGGTGGGCAGAATATGATTGAGCCTGCGGCACTAGCTAAGCCTATCCTGTTAGGCCCATATACATATAATTTTCGTGATATTGCGGCAATGCTTATTCAGGGTGACGGCGCTATTGTTGTTGCGGATAGAGATGCGCTTACAGGCTCCCTGAGAAGCCTTTTAGAAGATGTTGATTTTCGCATCGGACTTGGAAAGAGGGCACAGAAGCTGGCGCGTCTAAGCAAAGGCGCGACATTAAGGATACTTGCACATATTGAAGATGAGAAGATATTTTCATAATATAGTTACAGGTAAGAGCGAAACAGTTTTTAGCTCCCTGTTAAGGCCTTTACTGGCCTTGCTCTCTTTTTTATTCCTTATAGTGGTTAAGGCGCGGCATTTCCTTTATGAAATAGGAATCTTTAGATCAATTAAACTAAGAAAGCCTGTAATAAGTGTGGGCAATATAACCTGGGGCGGCACAGGAAAGACGCCGCTTACAGAGGCGATTTTAAATAGGTTTCTAAAAGATGGAAAGAGGCCGGCTCTTTTGACAAGAGGATATGGAGAGGATGAAGATAAGGTTATCCTGCAAAACTTTCCAGGCGTCAATGTTCTTAGAGGAAAGAACAGGCGCTTAAATGCCCTGAAGGCACAAGAGCATCTGAGCTTTGATATCTTTTTGATGGATGACGGATTTCAGCATCTTAGTATAAAAAGGGATGTGGATATAGTAACTATTAACGCGACAGACCCGATCGGTAATGGTTTTCTTATTCCGGCGGGTATATTGCGAGAGCCTTTAGATTCTTTAAGGCGCGCTGATGTCCTGGTAATAACAAAATCAGACCTTGTTGACAAGGAGAGGCTTTCCAATATTAAGTCTCTTATTCTCGGCGTGGCAGATGACATTGATATATTTGAGGCGATTCACGAACCGGTCTGCTTTCATACGGTTTCACATGACAAGCAACCAATCGATTCCTTAAACGGAAGAAGGGTCTGCGCGATATCCGGTTTAGCGGATAATGATTCTTTTTTTATTACATTAAAGCGGCTTAATGTTCCGGTAGTATCACGGCTTGCGTATATGGATCACCATAAGTACCTTGGCGCCGATATCGATAGGATAACAAAGGTCGTTAAAGAGAATAATATTGATACAATAGTAACCACTGAAAAAGATTGGATAAAACTAAAAGACATGTTGGATCTGCCCTCACTTAAAGAGGTGGATTTGCTTGTCCTAAAGATTGAATTAAAGGTGAAAGAGAGTGAAGTTTTCTACAGGCGATTATCTACTTTATTATCTGGCTAAGGCGGTCTCTTATTTTTTTAGAGCTATACCGGTAAAGCTAGCGCTTTTCATAGCTAGAAGATTAGGGGCATTTTTTAGTATAGTAAGCCCTAAGCGTTATAGGATAGCCTACGCGAATCTTAAGTCAGCCTTGGCAAAAGACTATAAGCCAAAAGAGCTTAAGGCAATATTGCGCAAAACATACGCTAATATAGGGCAAGGCATTGTAGACTTGTTCCTTTTGCCGAAGATAGATAACCAATATATAGAGCGCTATATTAAATTTGAGAATTTTAATATAGCGAAAGAGGTTCTTAAGGACCGGAAGGGGCTTATCTTTTTGACGGCACATTTCGGCACATGGGAGATATCGCATGCCGCGATGCCTTATAAGGGATTGGCTTACAAGGGCATAGCGCGAGAACAAAAACCCTACCATTTAAATGAACTCTTAAATTATTATAGGCAGTTGCATGGCTGTAAGATTATCATGAAAGGCCCTGCTGTAAAAGAGGCCCTAAGAACATTACGCTCAAACGGTATAGTAGGCATGCTTGTTGATCAGGACGCGGGAAAAAAAGGCATATTCGCTGATCTGTTTTCAAGGCCCGCGTCTTGGAACAACGGGGTTATGGAGATGGCGTTAAAGACAGGCGCTGTTATAGTGCCTGGTTTCGCGATAAGAGAAAAAGGGCCATTTATAAGATTTATAATGTTTGATCCGATCAAGCTGCGTGAAGATATAGATAAGAAAGAAGCGGTCATTGATGGCTTCAGGCAATACGCGGCTATATTGGAACGCATGATAAGAAAATATCCGGAGCAATGGCTTTGGCAGCATAGGCGATGGAAATCTACTCCGGTAAGGAATGTCATTATCCTTAATGATAATAGGACAGGGCATCTGCGTCAGTCAGAAACTGTCCTGAGAGGGATAAGGGATATTTGGGAGAGAAAGGGCTATGCGCGAGAGGATATAAGGGCACAGGTAGTAGACGTGGAGTTTAAGAATCCTTTTTTTGAGAAGATACTCTCTCTTTGCGGTAATCTAGCTAGTGCGCGTTGTCAGGGCTGCATGAGGTGTCTGGCTGCTAATTTGAAGAAGTCTTCTTATGAGACCCTTATGCGAAGTTACGCCGATATTGTGATATCATGTGGCACTTCAACCGCCGCGGTTAACATATTATTATCAAAAGAAAATAACGCGAAATCCATTGTTGTTATGAAGCCAATGCTTGTAGCGTTGAATAGATTTAATCTTGCTATAATCCCTAAGCACGATAAGCCTAAAATAGCGGAAAACGTGGTCGTTACAAATGGCGCCTTAAACCTTGTTGATAGTAAAAGCCTAGGCTACTATGCTGATAAGCTTAAAGACAGGTTGGGCATGCTCAAGGATAGAAGAATAGGCCTTCTGCTTGGAGGAGATGCTAAGAATTTCAAGATGGATCATGAAGCGATAGAAGTCATCGCGGATAATCTTATTAAGGCTGCCGCAGAACATGATGCGGAGATATTGATTACTACATCACGGCGCACGCCAAGGCAGATAGAGGAGCTGCTTAGAAAAAAGTTCTTCGACAAAGAGAGGTGCAGGCTCCTTGTTATAGCTAATGAAGAAAATAGCAAAGGTGCGGTAGAATCCATACTCGGATTATCCGATGTTGTACTGGTATCAGAGGAATCAATATCGATGATATCTGAGGCAGCGTCTAGTAAGAGTTATACGATCGTATTTACCCAAGGAGGTTATGAAGATAAGAGGCATATAGCCTTCTTAGATGATTTACATGGTAACGGTTTTATAGATATAGCGGCAAGCCGAAATACTTACGATTCAATATCAGATGTATTTAATGCCGGGAAACAACAGGCTATTTTGAATAATTCCTCTCAGGTAGAAGAAGCGCTGGAGAAGATTCTCTGACGATAAAGGTGAAGGTAAAGGTAGAGGTTGAGGAAGAATGTAAATCCTAAACTCTAATATCTAAATGCTAAACAAATTCAAAATTCTAATTTTCAAAATTCAAAACTTCTGTTTTGGACATTTAGATGTTGGTAATTTGACATTGTTTAGAGTTTAGAACTTAGGATTTAGAATTTTAAGAATGTAATAAACGTAGAACGTAGAACGTAGAACTATATTATGAATATACTACAAGTATTACCGGAACTTGAAAGCGGCGGCGTTGAGACAGGTACTATAGATCTCGCGAAAGAGCTTATATCGCAAGGGCATAAGGCTGTAGTGATATCCAATGGAGGAAAGCTTTTGAATGAGCTGGCGGCCTGCGGCGGCAAGCATTATACCTTGCCTGTTCACGAGAAGAACCTTTTTACGATTATTAGTATGATAGGCAGCATAAAGGAGATAATAAAAAAAGAGGGGATAGATATAGTACACGCGCGTAGCAGGGTACCGGCATTCTCAGCTTTCTTTGCCGCGCGCCGAGCGGGCGTACCATTTATAACGACTTGTCATGGCCATTATTCAAAGCACTTTTTTAGTAAGGTAATGGGCTGGTCCAGGTTTGTAATAGTCGCGAGCAACGTGGTAGCGCGCCATATGATTAAGGGTTTTGGCGTTCCACGCGAGAGAATAAGGCTGATACCAAGAGGCGTTGACCTGGAAAAATTTGTGTATATAGAGCCTAACAAATTAAATCCAAATAAAGAATATACAATAGGCGTTGTGGGACGGATTACACCGATAAAAGGACATGTCTATTTTATTCGGGCGATATCAAAGGTAGTCAGGTTGATGCCCAATATAAAGATACTGATTATCGGAGATGGTCCCGCATCAAAACCTAAATATCGGCAAGAGCTCGAAGTGCTTATAAGGAGGCTCTCACTTACTAAATACATAAGCTTCTTAGGTACCTGTCATGATATACCGGAGAAGATGAAGAGCCTGGATCTTCTTGTGATGCCTTCTATCGGAGAAGAGACATTTGGCAGGGTGATAATTGAGGCACAGGCATCAGGAGTACCGGTAATTGCCAGTAGAATAGGCGGCATTGTCGATCTTATTAAAGATGGTGAAAATGGTATATTGGTAGCTCCAAGGGATTGGAGTGGGCTTTCAGAAGCGATTATCAGGGTTTTAAGGGATAATGGCTTGAGGCAGAGATTATCTTTAAGGGCAAGGACCAATGTAGAGAAGAATTTTACATTGGCCGATATGTATAAAAAAACCGTTAAGGTGTATAACGAGGCGCTTGATTCCCACAGGATCTTAATAATTAAATGGAGCGCGTTGGGCGATATAGTACTTTCTTTGCCCGCGCTTAAGGCGATAAGAGATAAATTCCCAAAAGCGCATATAAGCCTGCTTACAAGCAAAGAAGGCCTTGAGATAGTAAAGCGTTACCCATATATAAAAGAGTTTTTTATATTTAGGCGTCCAAGGGGGATAGAAGGCATCACGGCGCTATTGGATGTTTCATCTGAATTAAGAAGATCTTCTTTTGATCTGATATGTGACCTGCAGAACAATAAGAAGAGCCATATAATATCATTTCTATCGTTTGCGCGACGCAGACTTGGTTATAAGAGCGGCCATCTCGATTTCTTGTTAACGGACGGGGTAGATGGAGCGCGTATGAATATACCGCCTGTTGAGCATCAGTTCAGGCTCTTAAAGCGACTCGGCATCAATTCTGAGCCTAAATTGCCATCTCTGATGATATCCGAACAAGAGTCAGAATACGCGGATAAGCTAATAAGCGAGAGTTGGATAGGAAGGTCAGAGGCTTTAGTCGGAATAAGTCTTAGCGCTAGTCAGAAATGGAAGACAAAGAGATGGCCGGCCCAAAGGCTGGCGAAATTATGCGATTTGCTCGCTCAGAGCAAAATAAGGATAATCATAACCGGCGCGAAAGACGATTCTCCATACGCAAAAAGAGTTCTTATGCTTACTCGCAGTAAGCCGTTTGATATAACGGGCAGGACCAGTGTTATGCAGCTTGCGGCAGTGATAAAAAAATGCCAGGTCTTTATCACATCTGATTCAGCGCCTATGCACATAGCCACTCTGTGCGGAGTCCCGTTTGTCGCTCTCTTTGGGCCTACTAGCCCCAAGAGGCACTTACAGCCTATCGGTAGATACCGAGTTATTTGCAAAGGGTTAAAATGTTCGCCTTGCTATAAGCCAAAATGCAAAAATCCTATATGCATGGAGAATATAACCTCAGAAGAGGTTGCTGCCGCTGTTAGAGAATTGCTTAAGGGGTAATTATGAAAATATTATTGCTAGCTACGCATTTAAATTTAGGGGGCATAGGTATATATACCACCTCCCTAGCAGCCCAGCTTAAGGCGTTGGGCAATGAGGTTATTATAGCCTCGAGCGGCGGCGAGCTTGTCGAAGATATGAAGAGCGGAGGTATAACGCATATAGATATACCGGTTAATACAAGTGCCGATATCGGCCCCCATACATTGATTTCATATCTTAAGCTCTTACCTGTAATAAGAGATAAATCCATAGATATCATACACGCGCAGACAAGGGTGACTCAGATTATCGCTTATATGCTTTCAAAAAGAAGCAAGACAGCCTTTGTAACAACGTGCCATGGATTTTTTAAACGAAGACTTTTTAGGCGGATTTTACCCTGTTGGGGGATGAGGACAATAGCGATAAGTGATGCTGTTCGTCAGCACCTTGTGTATGATTTTAAGCTGCCTAAAGAACTCATAGACGTTGTTTGCAATGGTATCAAGCTTAAGAGGTTTGACAGGCTGGTATCTTCAGAGGACAGGCTCCATATTAAGAAAGAATATGGGCTAGATGGTTCACCTGTAATAGGTATAATATCACGCCTTTCAGGCGTTAAGGGCCATAAGCATCTTCTTGGCGCGTTTGCGATCGCTCTAAAAAAGATGAAAGAGATGCAACTGCTTATTATAGGCGATGGCCCGCATAGATACAAGGAAGGCTTAATAGCCCAGGCAGAGGCGCTGGGCATAACAGATAGAGTTAAGTTTCATCCCGGATGCAGGGATACGGCTATACCACTCTCTGTTATTGATGTATTTTGTCATCCGTCATTACAGGAGGGGCTGGGACTCTCGATCCTGGAGGCTATGGCCATGAGGATACCTGTTGTAGCTTCGGATGTAGGCGGCATATACACGTTAATACAGCATAAGTCCAATGGCTTATTAGTCCCTTCCGGAGATGAAGAAGCGCTCAGCAACGCGATTCTTGAGATTCTTTCAGATAAGAAAAGATCAAAAAAGATGGGCAAGCTTTCAAGAAGTATCGTAGAGGAAAAATTTACAGTAGAGATAATGACAAGAGGTATATTAGATGTCTATGAGAAAACTATTAGGCGTTAAGAAAGGCTGAATAGGGTTTGTTCATGTTAAAAAAGAGAATCACCTATCTTTTGATAATATTTTTAATGCTCATTTTTGTAGTGATTGGCTCAATATTCCGTTTTGGCTATGTTGTACCTGTTCTTATGTATCATAGTGTAGATGAAAATTGGAAGGAATCAAAACTTAGCGTATCGCCTGAGAGTTTTAGAAGGCAGATGGAATTTCTGGTAAAAAACAAATATAATATAGTTTCACTGCACAAGATCAAAGAGCTGCGGGAGTCAGGTAAACCCATACCTTATAAGACAGTAGCGATTACTTTTGATGACGGTTATGAGAATAATTATACTAATGCCTTTCCTATTATGAAGGAGCATAATATCCCCGCGGCTATTTTCGTGGTATTAAATAAGATAGGCAGAGAAGGCTATCTTACATGGCCCCAGATAGAAGAGATGGCGGAGAACAATATAGAGATAGGCAGTCATACATTGTCTGAATGTTATCTTCCCGATATCAAGGACGAAGCTCGGCTTAAAAGAGAGATATATGACTCAAGGCGCATACTAAAGAAAAGGATACCGCAGGCAGGAGATTTTATAGCTTATTGCAGCGGTGGTTTCAATAAAAATATCAGGCAAATAGTTATCGATTCCGGGTATGACGGCGCGTGCGCTACCAATCCGGGTAAAGATTATCCCGATGATGATATATACGCTATTAAGAGATTGCGCATATCAAGGACATCGGATAACCTTTTTGTCTTTTGGATAGAGACAAGCGGTTTTTATACGTGGATAAAAGAGCACCGTGACGATGATTAAAATAAGAATATTGATTATGTCTCCTGCCTTCGCTGCGCTGGCATTTTTGCCATAAACTTAGATTCATGGCAAAAAAATCCAAAGCGCCGCTGAAGGCAGAGGCATAATCGTCTAGCAGAAGACAAAACCGTAAGAGTCCATATTTGTGAGATGATATGAAAAAAATACTTATAATAGAGCCGAACTGGTTGGGGGACATTCTTTTTACGACCCCCGCGATAAGGGCCCTAAGAGAGAATAATCCCGACGCGTTTATCGCTTGCATGGTGCATCCGCGTTGCGCTGAGATGCTTGAAGATAACATTGATATTAATAAGCTGATACTCTTTGATGAGCGAGGCTCGCATAAGGGGGTATTGGCAAAGATATTATTTATCTTAAGCTTAAGAAAATCTAAATTCGATATTGTTATATCTTTCCATCGTTCTATGAGCAGGATTTTGATAGCATGCCTTTCCGGTATACCGCGCCGCGTGGGTTACTATACAAGAAAGCGCGCGTGGTTGCTTACTGATTCAGTCAAGCCATTGGTTGGACAGCCTCATAGAGTTGAGTATTTTTTAAATATCACAAGGGCTTTAGGCGCGGATACCGATAATAAGGATTATCAATTTAATATACCCGAGTACTCTCTCCGGGATTCTAAAAAGATACTTGAAAAAGCGGGGATAGATGAGAATGATGAGTTTTTTGTAATAAACCCAGGGGGCAACTGGCTTGCCAAGAGATGGCCCATAGATAATTACGCCAAGCTTTGCGAGGCATTGACAACGCGATACGCCAAAAAGATATTGCTTACAGGTGCTGCAAAAGATAAGTCCCTGGCGCAAGAGATAATACGCATGAGTAGTTCTATGGTAGTTGATCTATGCGGCAGAACAACACTTAAAGAGTTGGCTGCGATTATGCGAAGAGCAAAGGTTGTTGTGGCAAATGATTCCGGGCCCATGCATATAGCTATCAGCCAAAAGGCCCCGACAATAGCGCTTTTTGGGCCTACCTCTCCGGATATCACGGGACCCTTCGGGCGCGGAGATTATCGTGTTTTGCAAAAGTTCTCTGATTGCGATATCCCCTGTTATGTGGTATGCGGTGATTACAGATGCATGAAATCTATTAGTGTTAATGATGTGATAGAATCGATTGAAGAGGTTATCTGTAAGTGAATATAGAAAAAACAAATATCAAAAAGATACTTTTCATTACATTGACTAATATAGGCGATCTGGTCTTGACGTTACCTGTCCTTGGAGTATTAAAGAAAGAGTTTCCGAAGGCGTCTATTACTGTGCTTGCGGGCTCTGAAGCAGGAGAGATCGTTAGGGCAGACAGTTCTGTATCGGATATATTGATATATAATAAACGCGCGAGACTGTTTGATAAGCTGAAACTTGTTTCAAAGCTCAGATCCATGGCATTTGATATGGCGGTTGATATGCGCCACAGCCTTTTCCCCATTCTTGTTGGGGCCAAATACAGGACGCCTATATTTAAGGGGTCAGATCGTGAAATTCACAGAAAAAAGAAACACTTAAATATCTTAAGCGTTATGGGCATCTCTACAGAAGACGCGCCATTTCCATCGTTGTTTAGCCGTGAAGACCGATTGAGGGTCAATTCTATATTGAACAAAAAAGGAATATTATCCGATGATAAAATAATCGCGATCGCTCCGGGGGCTAAGAGTCATATGAAGCGCTGGAAGATAGACGGCTTTATGGATGTATGCTTGCGTTTAAGCAAAGAGGCAGATATCGTAGTAGCTATTATAGGCGATAGCAATGATAAAGCCATAGGCAGCCAGATTATCGCCAATAGTGAAAGTAAGGCATATGACCTAAGCGGCGTTTTTAATCTGAGAGAGCTTGCTTATTTTTTGTCATTATCAAAATTACTTATAACTAATGACTCAGCTCCCTTGCATATTGCCGGTTTAGTAGACACGCCGGTTGTAGCTATATTTGGTCCGACAGACCATGAAAAATACGGGCCGATTTCACCCGGGAGCGTAGTCTTGAGAAAAGGCGTTTCCTGTTCACCATGTGAGCAGGCTATATGTGAATCTGATTTAGAATGTATGAAGCAAATATCCAGTAAGGACGTATTAAGCGCGGTAGATAGGATATTATTATTGTAGGATGGGCATATTGAACTCTTCTTGTTTCTTGTAGAATAATAAGCCCTTGAGAGAGTATTGTACGAATTTATTTCGAGATGAAATATATGCGCAATTCAAAGAAGATGAAGATATTACTGGCACGCACAGATAGGCTGGGCGACCTAGTGCTTACCACCACAGCTATAAAAGCGGTGCGTGAGGCATATCCGGATGCCCATATAGCCATTATAGTAAGGCCTTATGGGAAGCTATTGGTAGATGGTAACCCTTATATTGATGAGGTTATTACTTATGATAAGTTAGGTTTGCATAGGTCAGTAGGAGCTACTATACGTTTTGCATTGCGCTTAAGAAAAGCCAGATTTGACAGGGCTGTTATATTTCACCCCACTAACAGAATGCATCTCATAACCTATATAGCGAATATACCAAGAAGAGTAGGCTATGATAATAAGTTAAGTTTTTTGCTGACAGACAGGATAAAGAACACCAAGCATAAGGGCGAAAAGCATGAACGTGATTACACTCTCGATCTATTAAAGGCCCTGGGCATAAGTTCGCAGGAAAAAGAGCTCTTTGTAGCGTTAGATGATAATGCCAGGTTGAGAATAGAGCAGATACTCAGTAACCATGGCATAGCAGCAAAAGATACGCTTGTTACCTTGCATCCAGGGGCAAGTTGCGTTTCTAAGATATGGCCATCTGAGCGATTCGCGAAACTTGCGGACGCGCTTATAGAAAAAAATAATATTAAAATAGCTGTAATTAGCGGAAAAGATAAGAGAGACCTTTTTTGCGCAGAAAGCGTTAAAGGATTTATGCAAAAAGAGGCTATTTTTTTAACCGGCGGGTTAGATTTAAGAGAGCTAGCAGCCCTGCTTAAGAGGAGCGTGCTATTTATATCAAATGACAGTGGCCCTGTTCATGTCGCGACAGCGGTAGGTACACCTGTTCTTGATATATTTGGCAGGAACCAACCGGGGTTGAGTTCTTTGAGATGGGGGCCTCTCGGCAAAAAAGATGTAGTAATCCACAAGGATGTTGGCTGTGAGGGTATCTGCCTTGCGCATAATTGCAAAAGAGGTTTTGCCTGCCTTAGGGCTATTAGCGTTGAAGATGTCTATACAGCTATTCAATCCATGAATCTTTTCTAATTCCCCTCCAAAAAATTTCAAGAATAGTGCCTGTTATAAGTTATCAAATAAAGATACTTTTATATCAAACTACGGCTTTGGGCGGTTTTGAGCAGAACCTTTTTCTTGCGAATGGCATGGTTTTTTCGTATCATACAGTCTATTTGAATGAGCAAGAAAGCGGAGCGAACAAACCTCGCTGGGGTTTGTGAGAGTTTCTGTGAAAACCCACCCTAAAGCTGTAGTTTGACTCAAATGTCTCTATCTTATTGATAAATGTGGCGAGAACTATGCTTGAAAAGACCCAAAGAAGATTGTAATTACAAGTGCAACAAATAGGAGTTAAAAAATAAAGCTCCAC
>CAZWMG010000021.1:0-19299 GCA_964634945.1 uncultured Planctomycetia bacterium
TCGGACTTGACTTTGTTGCAGTATGAGTTACAATTCACCTTTTATGTTTGTTGTATTTAATTAACTTGACTCTTCAATAACCATTTAATATAATAATAGTTCAACTCAAGCTACTAGTAAGCGTTAACTATGTTATCCCGAATGCCTTCATTAATGGTGTTCTAAGGATAAACTTGACCGTATCCCCATATCTTTGCAGGCCTTAAGTGCATTTGGCGCTAATCGTTATTGCATGTTGATGCAAATAATGGGAGATCACCTTATCCAAAGGAGGAATTACAATTATGCTAGATGTGAAAGACAAAAGGGCAGTTGTGTTCGTTGGGCATTCAGGGTCAGGAAAGACATCATGTATCGATGCTATGCTTTACAAGGTTGGGGCTAACTCAAGACATGGAAGCGTTGATCAGGGCAATAGTATGTGTGATTATGGTGACGATGAGATACAGCGCAAGGTCACTATAAGGTCAAAAGTTTTGCATATAGAGCACAACAATAAACTTTTATATCTTCTTGATACACCAGGTTACGCGGATTTCTCAGGCTCTGCCATATCATGTATGCGTGCTGTTGACGCAGGCATATGCGTTATCTGTGGAGTAAGCGGAGTTGAGATCGGTGCGGAAAAGGGATGGGATCTATTATCAGCACGCAACCTACCTAGGCTTATTTTTGTTAATAAGCTTGATAAGGAAAATTCCGATTTTAATAAAGCTATGCAATCAATAAATACTACCTTTGGAAAAAATTGTGTTCCTCTGGAATTTCCAATAGGCAAGGAGTCTTCTTTTAAAGAGACAGTCTCCCTTTTAGATAAGAACGTTTTGGACAAGCTTGAGCCTGCTGATAAAGAGGCGGCACAAAAACACAGGGAGAAGCTTGTAGAAGCAGTGGCTGAGACAGATGACACGCTCTTAGAGAAGTATCTTGGAGGAGAAGAGCTTACTGATGATGAGTTAAGGAACGCGTTAAGAAAAGGTGTATGCGAGGCCAAGATATTTCCCGTGCTTTGCGGGGCAGCTACAAAAGAGATTGGGATACCTTTGCTTATACGAGCTATTGAGAATTTGCTCCCATCTCCCGTTGAGGCTGTTCCGGCATTAGCCAAGAAAGAAGGAAGTGAGGACCCGATTTTAATAGAGCCTAAGAGGGAGTCTGGTTTTTCGGCGCTTGTGTTTAAATCTCTGATAGATCCCTTCATCGGACAGCTTACGATTTTTCGTGTATTTTCAGGGACATTAAAGAGCGATAGTTCATTCTATAATGTTACAAGGAAATGCAAGGAAAGAATAGGTCAGCTTTTTATTCTTCAGGGCAAAGAGCAAAAATCGGTTTCTGAGGTTTCAGCGGGAGATATAGCGGCAGTAGCAAAACTGAAAGAGACGCGTTTGAGCGATACTATCGGAGCAGATGGGTCAAGGCTTATGTTTGAGCCTATAGTAATGCCTGAACCCGCGATATCTCTTTCAGTAAAACCAAAATCCCGTCATGATGAGGAAAAAATAATGACCGCGCTCGCAAAGCTTACAAGCGAAGACCCCACTTTTCAATATTCAAGAGATCAGCAGACAAAGGAACTCATTATATCAGGTCTTGGTGATATGCATCTTACTGTTATGGTGAATAAGCTTAAGAATGACTTTCATGTGGATGTTGATTTAGGTATGCCTAAGGTAGCATATAAAGAAACTATAAAGAAGGGCATACAGATACAGGGTAAGTATAAGAAGCAATCTGGTGGCCGGGGCCAATACGGAGATGTTTGGTTGGAGTTGGAGCCGCTACCGAAGGGAGAAGATTTTGAGTTTGTGAATAAGATTGTTGGCGGAGTCGTGCCCAGGCAATACATACCTGCTGTTGAGAAAGGCGTAAGGCAGGCTATGAAGGAGGGTGCTATCGCCGGATACCCAATGGTTGATATAAAGGTGACTATTTATGACGGATCATACCATAATGTGGATTCTTCAGAAATGGCATTTAAGATAGCAGGTAGCATGGCGTTTAAACAAGGCGTGCAGAAGGCTAGCCCCGTGCTCTTGGAGCCTGTTATGAATGTAGAGATCATAGTCCCCGAGGATGTTATGGGCTCTATCACGGGCGATATTAATTCACGCCGCGGTAGAATAATGGGCATGGAGCCGAAAGGTACCAACCAGGTTGTAAAGGCGCAGATACCACTTGCAGAGATGCTTAAGTATGCGACGGAATTACGCTCTTTAACAGCAGGTAGGGGAGCATACCACATGGAATTTTCGCACTATGAAGATACGCCCGCTAAGGTAGCACAGGGCATAATAGCGAAGTATCAGGAATCAAAACAGCATGAGAAGGAAGAATGAACGCGTTATTGTGTTATAGCGTTGTTGCGTTATAGCGTTATGGTGTTCGGGGCAACTCCAAGTGCAATTACGCAATAACTCCATAACGAACATATAGGATAGGGAGTTTTAGATATGTCAGGACATAATAAATGGGCAAGTATAAAACATAAGAAGGCGGCCACAGACTCAAAGAGAGGTAAGGTTTTTTCCAAGATCGCAAAAGAGGTTACAGCATCTGCCAGATCAGGTGGTGGGGATCTCGCGGCTAACGCGCGCTTGCGAGTTGCGGTGAATAAAGCAAAATCCGTCAATATGCCAGCAGATAACATCGATCGTGCCATTAAGAAGGGCACAGGCGAGCTTCCAGGTGTGCTGTATGAAGAGATAGCCTATGAAGGGTATGGCCCTAAGGGAGTGGCTATAATAGCTGAATCACTGACCGATAATAAGAACAGGACGAGCGCGGATATCAGAAATATATTTTCCAAAAAGGGCGGCAATATGGCAGGCTCTGGCAGCGTTAGCTGGATTTTTACAAAAAAAGGTTTTATACTAGTTTCCTTAAAGAATACCGATGAAGATGCTGTAATGTCTGTTGCTCTTGATGCCGGAGCGGAAGATATGAAAACTGAAGAAGGCATGTATGAGATTACAACCTCTATCTCTGATTTTGAAAAAGTTAAAGATGCTCTGGAAAAATCAAATATAGCTATTGAATCAGCGGAACTTACCATGATACCTGCTAGCACGGTTAAACTTGATGGTTCTGATGCCAGGCAGGTTTTAAGCCTCGTTGAGCTGCTAGAGGATCATGATGATGTCCAAAATGTTTACGCGAATTTCGATATACCTGATGAATTGATAGAAGAGGAATAGTTTCGTATCGCGTATTGCGTAAAGCTAAATTACATAACGTACAACGCGATACACACAAAACACAACGAAAAAAATGAAAATACTAGGCATAGATCCAGGTTTAAATACAACTGGTTATGGACTGATAGATGAGAAGAGAGGCAATGTATCCGTAATAGAAGCAGGCGTATTAAGAACGTCTTGTAAAGACGCGCTTGCCCTCAGAATTGAAACTATTTATCATCAACTTGTAGATATTATAGAGACTCATCATCCGGATGTATGCGTTATCGAGCAGCTGTATTCTCATTACAAACATCCTATGACATCCATTCTTATGGGTCATGCGAGAGGCATTATACTTTTTTGTTGCAGTCAAGGTAATGTTGAGATAGTTGAATATCCCGCAAAGACGCCAAAGCGCGCGATTACGGGCAATGGGAACGCGTCAAAATCACAAGTGCAGCGTGTAGTCAATAATATGTTAAATCTTAAAGATTCGGAGCGACCGCTGGATGTTACTGATGCTTTGGCGCTATGCCTTACTTATGTTTATCACGCCAAAAACAAGCACCTGGAGGCCGTCAATATATGATTAATGCTATAAGGGGGAAGCTTATTAAAAAGAGCCAGGCAAGTATCGCGGTTGACGTGAGCGGCCTGACCTATGAAGTGCTTATACCCCTTACTGTATATAATGGGCTGGAATCCACAGCAGTAGATAGTGAGGTATTCCTATTTACATTTCATTATTACTCCACGGACCATTCAAAGAGCTTCCCGGTGCTTATAGGATTTACAAATGAAGTAGAAAGAGAGTTTTTTGAAAAATTCATAACTGTATCCGGAGTTGGGCCTAAAGCAGCGGTAAGGGCTATAAACAGGCCTATATCTGAGATAGCGAGAGCTATTGATCGAGGAGATCTTGGTTTTCTGAAATCCCTTCCAGGTATCGGCGAACAGAGGGGAAGGGAGATTATTGCGAAACTCCAGAACAAAATAGGAAAATTCGCTCTTTTGCAGGATAGCTTTAGAGGTGATGGGGATTCCGGATCTAAGTCTGATATTAAGAGCGAAGCGTTGCAAGTGCTCATACAGCTTCAGTATAAGAAGCAGCAGGCAGAGGAAATGATACAGAAGGCCATGCAGAGGAATCCTAAGATTTCCGCAAGTGAAGAACTCCTAAACGAAGTTTATAAGCAGAAAAGGAGTGAGTCATGAGCAAGGTAAAAAAAGAGGAACAGATAGCAAGAGAGAAGCTGATAACCGGTAAAGAGACAGACGAAGATCAGATACTAAATATTTCGTTGAGGCCAACAAAGATAAACGAATTTATTGGCCAGGCAGGGCTCGTTGAAAATTTATTGATATTTATTGAGGCCGCTAAGAGGCGTAAAGAGCCTGCTGAACATATACTTTTTTCAGGGCCTCCGGGTCTTGGAAAGACAACCTTGGCTCATATTATGGCGCATGAGATGGGCACAAAGATCACGGCAACCTCCGGCCCTGCCATAGAAAGGGCGGGTGACTTGATAGGGATATTAACAAATCTTGAGGAAGGTGATATCCTATTCATAGATGAGATCCATAGGATGTCAAAAGTTGTAGAAGAGTTCCTCTATCCAGCGATGGAGAATTTTCAGATAGATTTTGTAATAGATAAGGGCCCCTATGCAAAGACTATAAAGTTTAACCTAAAAGCTTTTACATTGATCGGCGCTACTACGCGTTCAGGATTGCTTACAGCGCCTATGCGCGGTAGATTTGGTATTTTTCACCATTTGGATTTTTATGAACCAACGGATCTGCTAAATATTATTACACGATCAGCCGCGCTATTAGCTGTCAATATAACAGGGGCCGCGGCAATGGAGATCGCAAAGCGCTCACGTGGGACACCACGTGTTGCTAATAGATTGTTGCGGAGAGTGCGTGATTATGCCCAAGTTAAGGCTAACGGTGATATCGAAGAGAATATAGTAGATAAGGCACTTAAGTCGCAGGGCATAGATAGTGCAGGACTTGATACCGTTGACCGCAAGGTTTTGAACGCGATTATAGATTATTACGATGGCGGACCCGTAGGCATAGAATCTCTCGCAGCTTCTTTAAATGAGGAGCCTGATACAATAGTAGATGTGGTAGAGCCATTTTTGCTTAAGATAGGTTATTTGAAACGTACCCAAAGAGGGCGACAGGCAACAGAGCTTGCTTATAGGCATATGGATGAAAAAAAGGAAAACAATTAGCATAGTTGTACGTTTTGCGTTGTAAGTTTTTAACGTATAACGGAGAACGTATAATGTAGAACTAATATCATGAAAATACTTTTACACATCTGCTGCGCCCCCTGCGCAGCTTATAGCATTCAAAAGTTACAGGATAGCGGCAATGATGTGGAGGGCTTTTTTTATAATCCCAATATTCACCCCCTATCGGAATACGAAAATAGGAAAGAATCATGCATAAAGTTATCTGAGATTACAGGGGTGAAGGTGTCTTTTTATAATGATTATCATTTTGAAGATTTTTTTAGAAAGATCACCTTCCATGAAAACGATCAAAGATGCGGCCTCTGCTGGGCATTGCGTTTGAACAAGACTGCGGAATATGCGTCAAAAAATGGTTTTAACGGTTTTACAAGTACGCTTTTCATAAGTCCTTACCAGGATCACGAGGAGATGAAGGCGATCGCGGTAAAGGCACAGAAGCAGCATTCAGTAGCATTCTTTTATAATGATTTTCGTCCGGGGTTTCGCGAGTCTCACAGACTTTCTAAGGATATGGGGCTTTATCATCAGAAACATTGTGGTTGCATTTACAGCGAACGTGAAAGATTTAAGAAGTCATATGGCAGGGAGCAGAGGATAGAAGCCGAATGAGAGGCGCGAAAAAACCCTTTTTTAATTATAGCCTCTCTTTATTTCTATGCTTGCTCTCTCTCTTTTTTTTATCAACATCCTTTCTTATGGCCGCGACTATTAATATTCCAGAAAAAATCAGGGTAGTGATCAAGGATAATGTGGATGAGCTAAACCTTTCGATAAAAGGGCCGTATGAGATACGGACCGTTGAGACAGGAGAGCTCCTAAGTGAGGGTAAAACCTTTTTCAATAAAAAGATACGGCCTAGCACATATGGCATAGATTTCGGTAAAAAAGAATTCAAGATATATGCCATCCTTATAATTCCTCAGAGAGAGCCAGCCATACATCTCGGCAAAAGGCTTTATAGAGGCAGTCTTCAGATACTAAAAACAAAGGAAGGGCTTCTTCGCGCTATTAATATAATTGATTTAGAAGACTATCTTAAAGGGGTTCTTTTTCACGAGGTATCACATCGCTGGCCTATAGATGCAATAAAGGCACAGGCCATAGCATCGCGAACATTCGCGCTTTATCAGGCACAGCAGAACAATAGCCAGCATTATTATCTTAAAGCGGATATAAGCTCGCAGGTATACGGAGGTGTTTACGCAGAGAGATACCGTACAAATAAAGCTGTAGGAGAGACTAAAGGGGAGGTCTTAGTATATAAGAACAGGCTTTTACCAGCCTTTTTTCATGCTACATGTGGTGGATACACGGAATATGTCAGGAGATTATGGAATGTTCAGGCAAGGCCCCTCAAGGGGGTAAGGTGTATATATTGCGCAAATTCCCCACATTTTTTGTGGGAGCTTAATCTTTCTCTTGCGGAAATTGAGAATAAACTCAACGTTGCAGGGTATAAGGTATCCAGGATAACCGCAATAAAGATAAAAGGAAGAGATCAGTCCGGAAGGATTATTAATCTTATTTTGGAAGGTAATGCCCGACGGATTACGATAAGCGCAAAGGATTTCCGGAATATATTAGGTTCCAGGGTTATTAAGAGTACGAATTTTACTACGCAGATAATAGGTAAGGACGCATGTTTTAAAGGAAAGGGTTGGGGGCATGGTGTGGGGCTCTGTCAGTGGGGCGCGTTCACAATGGCAAAAAAAGGTAAAGATTTCCAACAGATATTGAGCCTATATTATCCCGACGCAAAAATAGTAAAGTTATCAGATAGTTACAAGGATTAAGCAATAATGAAGCTTTCAGATTTTGATTATGATTTACCACAGGATCTTATTGCGCAATTTCCCGCAAAGCAGAGAGATGCATCCAGGCTCTTGCTGTTGCGCAAGCAGAGCGATGAGATAACACACTATAATTTCAATCAGCTTCGCACGCTTTTAACTGAAGGCGATATCCTAGTATTAAATGATACAAGGGTATCAAATGCCAGGCTTGTTGGCAAAAGGCTCGGATTTCAGGGCAAGATTGAAATATTACTTATTGATAGAATAAGCAATTGTGATTATAAGTGTCTAGTAAGGCCTGCCCGCAAGTTTAAGGATGGCACAAAGTTGATCTTTGATAATGGAAGCCTTGAGGCAGAGGTTCTAGGCAGTGAAGAAGAATTCAAGTATATACGTTTTAACATAAGTGGAGATATAGCTACTATTCTGGATGAAGTTGGACAGATACCCCTGCCGCCTTATATAAAGAGAGAGCCGGAAGAAGAGGATAAAAATAGATATCAAACTGTTTATGCCAGTAAGAAAGGCGCTGTGGCCGCTCCTACAGCCGGTCTTCATTTCACAGAAGACCTCTTATCTGGTATTAAGTCCAGGGGTGTTGAAATAGCTTATATTACATTACATGTAGGTTATGCTACATTTAAACCAGTAACAGAAGACAAGGTCTCCTTGCATAAGATGCACAAAGAGTATTTTGAGATTCCTAAAGTAACAGAGGAGATGATAAACAGAGCCAAGGAGAGTGGCAAGAGAGTTATAGCTGTAGGCACAACTACTTGCCGTGCGCTTGAATCCGCGGCTGATAACAGACAGACAGGCTTATCCAAACGAGTCTCAGGAGCGATAAGTATTGCAAAAGGCTGGACAGACCTTTTCATATACCCTGGTTACAATTTTAAAATCGTAGATGGCATGCTTACAAACTTTCATTTTCCACGCACAACATTGCTTATGTTGGTATCCGCTCTTTGCGGTAGAGATAAACTGATGAAGGCATACCATGAAGCTGTCGAAAAAAGATATCGTTTTTACAGTTATGGTGATGCGATGCTGATTATATAGGGGGACACTCCTAAAGGGGACACCCCTGAGAATAAATTTTAGCGAAATTTAGGAAAAAATATGAAAAGTAGGTTAGTATTTAAAAAAACAAAAACAGAACGAAAGTCGTACTCAGGGGCGCCCCCTATGTTTAAGCTTCTGCACAAAGATAAAAATTCCCAGGCAAGATTAGGCAAGATTACTACTGCTCACGGAGAAGTAGATACGCCTAATTTTATGCCTGTAGGTACCGTAGGTTCTGTCAAGACGCTAACACCGGACGAGATAAGATCAGCTGATACGCAAATGGTTCTTGCTAACGCATACCACCTATTTCTGAGGCCTGGCGCAGAAGTAATTAAGCAGGGCGGTGGGCTCCATAATTTCATGAATTGGAGCGGACCTATTTTGACAGACAGCGGTGGGTACCAGGTTTTTTCTCTGGCGCAGTTGTGCAAGATCAAGGATGATGGCGTAGAATTTAAGTCACATATAGATGGATCCAGTTTTTTCTTTACGCCGGAATCGATTCTGGAATTTCAGCAGATACTTGGTAGCGACATTATGATGGTTCTTGACGAGTGTGTTCCTTATCCGTCCCAACATGATTATGTGAAACGCTCGCTTAAACTTACTACTGATTGGGCAAGGCGTAGTAGGCATCACTTTCTCCGTTGCCTTGAAGATACCGGAAGCCAGCACAGCGATAGGGAAAATGGCCCCATAACTACACAAGGACGCCAGCATTTATTTGGAATTGTACAGGGTGGCATGTATCACGATTTACGTAAAGAAGCCGCGGACCGGCTCATAGAGATAGGCTTCGACGGGTATGCATTAGGAGGCTTAAGTGTTGGTGAGCCGCGAGAGCTTATGTATGATATTGTAGAATCGACAATTCCTATATTGCCAGATAATAAGACTCGTTATCTTATGGGTGTCGGAACAATAATAGATATATTTGAGTCTGTTGAAAGAGGCGTTGATATATTTGATTGTGTGGTTCCAACTAGAAACGGTAGAAATGGTGTTGCATTTACAACGACAGGTAAGATGCAGATAAGGAACGCCGGATTTAAGAATGATAATACTCCCATAGACAAAGAATGCGCGTGCGCGTGCTGCAAAGGTTACGCGCGTTCTTATTTGCACCATCTCTTCAAGGCGAATGAAATACTGGGTTTAAGACTATTGTCATTGCATAATATAACATTTTATGCTAAACTAATGCAAAATATTCGCCAAGCAATAAAAGAGGACAGATTCCTGGAATTTAAGAAAGAATTTTTAGGAAATTATAATACTTAACATTACACACATTCGGTAAGTGAAGTACATTATCCGATAAAAAATGGAGGTTTGAAATATGTTTTTATCAACAGCGTATGCGATGGGCCAGGTACCGCAACAACAGGGAGCAGAGGCGCCAAACCCCTTGATAAGCCTAATGCCGCTTATATTAATGTTTGTTATATTTTATTTTCTTCTTATCAGGCCCCAGCAGAAGAAGCAGAAAGATCACAAGGCGATGTTGTCTGAGCTGAAGAAGAATGACCAGGTAATTACCTCTGGAGGTATTTACGGCACCATTGTAAATATAAAGGACAGCACATATGTGATCAGGGTAGATGATAATGTCAAGATAGAGATATCAAAGACAGCAGTTTCCGGGGTAGTAAAGAAAACTGAGAAGCCAACAAGTAACTAACGATACAAAAGGAGTTTTGTCAAATGCAAAAGAATCTGAAATGGAAGACGATATTGATTCTTGTTGTTATAGGTCTTTCAATATGGAGCCTTTGGCCACCACTTAGTGTTAAAGACACAGAAGGTAATGTCATAAGAGAAGGAAGGATAAATCTTGGTCTTGATCTGCAAGGTGGTATGCATCTCGTGCTTAAAGTTGACACATCAAAACTTACGAAAGAGGAAGCAGAAGGTGCTCCGGATAGAGCCCTGGAGATCATAAGAAACAGGGTGGACCAGTTCGGAGTAAAGGAGGTCTCTATACAGCGTCAGGGGACGGATGAGATGGTGATCCAGCTGCCAGGCGTTACTGATAGAGATAGAGCATTAGAACTTATTGGCAGGACAGCGCTTTTAGAGTTCAGGCTTGTATCTTCTAACCCCGAGAAACTGAAAAAAGCTTTAGCAGGAGAGATTGAAAGCGGGTACGAGCTCCTGGTAGGCGAGGATGGCCAAAAAATCCTTCTGGAAAAGAACTCGGAGATTACCGGAGCAGATCTGACGAACGCGTTTGTAAAATTTGACCAATCTTCTTTTAACCAGCCGACAGTATCTATTGCGTTTAATAAAGAAGGCGCTAAGAAATTTGCCAGAATAACCGGTGATAATGTTGGCACGCGCTTGGCGATAGTCCTTGACGGTAATGTAAAATCCGCACCTGTTATAAAAGAGAGAATTCCGAGCGGGGAAGGCGTGATTCAGGGCAGGTTTAGTCCTGAAGAGGCAAATGATCTCTCTATTATATTACGCGCAGGCGCACTTCCGGCACCTGTTGTAGTAGAAGAGGAAAGGACTGTTGGGCCTCTCCTGGGCCTGGATTCAATCCAGTCAGGCATAAAGGCTATAGCGATAGGAGCTTTTCTGGTATGTGTGTTTATGTCGATATATTACCTTTTAGCAGGTATTGTTTCCGTCTTTGCGCTTATATTAAATTTTCTTATTATTCTTGGGGTTATGGGGTATTTTCATTTTACCCTAACGTTACCCGGCATAGCAGGGCTTATCTTGACTTTAGGCATGGCAGTAGATGCTAATGTTCTTATATATGAAAGGGTAAAAGAGGAGTTGCGCACCGGTAAGACAGTGCGTAGCGCTATATCTACAGGGTATAGTAAGGCGTTAAGCGCTATCATAGATTCTAATCTCACAACGCTTATTGCCGCGGTACTTTTATTCCAGTTTGGCACAGGTCCCATAAGGGGTTTCGCGATGACTCTTACGATAGGTATATTCGCAAGCCTTTTTACGGCTCTTGTCGTTACTCGTACAATATTTCAGCTATTTGCGCTTTCACCAAATTTCAAGACCTTAAAGATGCTTAATTGGATACATGATACTAAGATAGATTTTATCGGTAAGAGAAAAATCTGTTATGGTATCTCACTTGTTATTGTCATAGTCGGTATCGCGATATTTGGTTCACGTGGTGAGAGAAATTTCGGTGTAGATTTTACAGGTGGAACCCTGCAGCAGATACAGTTTAAGAATCCTATAGATATATCAAGAATAAGGTCCGCGGTTAACGGATTAGGACTTAAGGGCGCGTCTATACAAGAGATGACAGGAGGCCGTGAGGTACTAATACGCACATCAGAGGACGTAGATGTGCAGATTAATGATGCTCTGAAAAATTCAATAACAGATAATAGTTTTGAGCTCATGCGTGTTGAACGAGTAGGCCCTTCCGTAGGAAAGCTATTAAGAAAGAATGCGATACGTGCTTTGATATTCGGACTTTTAGGTATCCTGGCATATATCGGTCTTAGGTTTAAGCATTGGGAATATGGTTTTGCGGGTGTGGTAGCGCTGTTTCACGATGTTTTAATTGTAATTGGGGCGATGGCTATTGCCGGAAGAGAGTTTGATCTTACCGCGGTTGCGGCCATATTAACTGTAGCAGGTTATTCTATCAACGATACAGTAGTTATCTTTGACAGAATACGAGAGAATATGCGTCTCTTGCGTAAGATAAAATTCGCAGACCTTATAAACTTAAGCATAAATCAGACTCTTGGCAGAACGGTTTTTACGACACTCACAACGCTTTTTACCGCTGTCGCACTATTCGTATGGGGCGGAGTAGTACTTAATAATTTTGCGTTTTGTCTTATAGTAGGTTTTATCTCCGGCATATATTCAACGATATTTATAGCAAGCCCTCTTATCTTGCTATGGCAAAAGAGAAGGTAGTAATTAGCAGCCCTTAGGCTTTATATGATATATAAGCGCATATAGAGCCTGATAAGGGGCCTTATCAGGTCGAGCTCCTTAAGCATGTTAATGAATAGCTCTTAATAACAAGGAACTATAGCCTGAAGCTTAAATGCAGTGGCGAATCTAATGTTCCTATCCCCAGGTTTTATAGAAATAACTTCCTTTTGATCTTTATGAATACATGCTCAGAAGAAGTCTGCTCATTTTTTTCCGCAAAAAATAATAATGTTTAGAGGTTAGAATTATGCAAGCACATTTTAAAAGAATTCGTAGCGTTCTAATCATTGTCCTGATACTGAACTGGATTGTAGCAGGCGCAAAGATTATCTACGGCATTATTACGCGATCTAGCGCTATGAGCGCGGATGGGTTTCATTCTTTTTCTGATGGAGCATCCAACCTGATAGGGCTTGTGGCGATTGCTGTCGCATCACAACCAAGAGATAACGAGCACCCATATGGACATAAGAAATATGAGACATTTGCCGCTATTGTAATAGCGATACTTCTTTTTATGATCTCGTTTAATCTTATAAGAGGAGGTGTTATAAGATTTTTTCACCCTGTTGCGCCTGAAGTTACCCTACTTAGCTTTATTGTTATGATAGCTACCTTGGCAATAAATTGCATTGTCTATATTTATGAGAAGAACGAGTCCAAGGTATTGAAAAGCGATATACTCGCTGCGGATGTGGAGCACACAAGAAGCGATATGCTTATATCTATATCTGTTATAGCCGCTCTAGTCGCGGTTAAAAGCGGATTTCCTGTTATAGATCCTATTGTTTCAGTCTTCATAGCCCTGCTTATCGCTTACAGTGGCCTTGAGATATTAAAGAGGTCTTCCGATGTTCTATGTGACCGTGCGGTGATCCCGGTTAGCGCAATAGAGGGAGTCGTCCTGTCGATTGAAGGAGTAAGAGGATGCCATGATATAAGGACCCGCGGCAGAGAGGATGATATAAATATAGATCTTCATGCTATGGTTGATGCTGACATGACAATAGGCAAAGCGCATAGCCTCAACCATAAGATTCAGGATGCCATAAAGAAAAAAATAGAGGGTGTTACACATATATCTATACATATAGAACCCTCTAAGGAGCAGGTAGCGTGAAAAAGATATGGCAAATAAAAGAAGAGGATTCAATCATTCAGGATAGGCTTGCTAAGGCGCTTTCCATATCCCCTATTATTGCCCAGCTGCTTGTAAATCGCAACATAAGAAGAGTTGAGGATGCGGAGTTTTTCTTAAATCCAAGCTTGCTAAATCTTCACGACCCCTTCTTAATGAAATCTATGGCGCAGGCTGTCGCGAGAATAAAGAAGGCGATAAGGGGCAAAGAGAAGATCCTTGTTTATGGCGATTATGATGTTGATGGCATATCAGCTACGGCGTTATTATCAGCTGTCCTGAAAAGACTGAAGGCAGACGTAGATACTTTTATACCAAGCCGCCTTGAGGATGGCTATGGTTTAAGCGAACACAATATAAATTCTATCCATAAAAAGGGGGTAGAACTTATTATTACAGTTGATTGTGGTATTACCGCTGTTGCTGAGGTAGAGATTCTAAGCTCTTTTGGCATAGATATTGTTATCACAGATCATCATGCCCCGGCGAACAAGCTTCCTGATACAGATATCATATTAAACCCTTTGCAGGAAGGCTGCTCTTATCCTGACAAGAATTTAGCAGGCGTTGGTGTCGCGTTTAAACTTGCCTCCGGTTTATTGGGTAAGGATGATAACTGGTTATACCAACAGCTTGACCTGGTATCCTTAGGAACCGTAGCAGACGTAGTGCCCCTTATCGGCGAAAACAGGATACTTGTAAAAAATGGATTAAGTGAGATTACGCACACCAAGAAAGCGGGACTAAGGGCTCTTGTAGAGGAGTCTTATTTGAAAGGTAAGGAGATAACATCGTATCATGTTGGTTACATCTTAGCGCCGCGAATAAATGCCGCTGGAAGGCTCGGTAAACCTGAGGCCTCTTTAGATCTTCTGCTTACAGATAATCCTAAGCAGGCAAGTGAGCTTGCGAAAATGCTTACTAAGGAGAATAGGAATCGCCAAAAGATGGAGGATGTTGTCTTACGTCAGGCTATGGCAAGGATAGAGACGGAGGTGGACTTTACTCGACAGAGAGTCATTGTGCTTGAGGGCGAAAATTGGCATAAAGGTATCATAGGTATTGTCGCTTCACGTATAGTCGACAGATTTTACAGGCCTACTGTTATGATATCTATGGATGGTGATGAAGGCAGAGGTTCTTGTCGCTCAATAAGGAATTTCAATCTTGTTAACGCCCTTAGTGAATGCTCAGATCTTTTGAAAAGATATGGCGGCCATAAAAATGCGGCAGGGTTAACCATAGATAAGGCGAGCCTGAACGGTTTTAAGGAGAAGATGAATCTTATTGCTAATGAGAGGATATCGGATGAGTGCCTTATCCCAAGTATTAAAATAGATACGGAGATATCTATATCATCTCTTAACAAAGATTTGCTTGAGGATCTTGACAGCCTTGGACCATTTGGGTTTGGTAATCCACGACCTGTCTTTTCATCGCAAAATCTCAGTATAAGAAATGTGCCGCAAATACTAAGGCGTTCTACTCTAAAGATGTGGGTTACAGATGGAAATATAACGGCAGAGGCCGTTGGTTTTAATATGGCGGATTCTTTGCCAAGTGACCCTTTAAAGCAAAGAATAGACCTCGCTTATTCCTGTGATCTCAATACCTACAAAGGCATTACATCAATAACGCTTCAGATAAAAGACATGCGTGTCAAGGCCCCCCCGGTTCAGAGAGCAGTCGCTCCTAATCTCGCGTAATACCCGCAATCTATTATCCTTATCTCAAAATGGTTTGGCAGTAATTATGCAGGGACGTAAAATTTTCCCAGCGTGAAAATTTTACTCTGTTTTATTGCTCGTTCTTCCGCCTTCGGCGGAAACCATGCCTGCCTCGCCGGCAGGCGGGCCCGCTCGCACTAAAAAAGCCCCGCATCGATTACTGCCAAACCATTTTGTAGCGAGTAATATCTTTCCTTGTTTTTCAGGTGATTTGGAGCAGGACCTTTTTGTTGCGAATGGCATGGTTTTTTCGTGTTGCTCAAATTATATAAATGAGCAACAAAGTGGAGTGAGCAAACTACGTTGGAGTTTGTGAACGTTCCTGCGTAAATCGCCTGCAAAAGCAAGGTGAGTTTTAATAGGTAGTTGTTTCTAATAGCCTGCACAATTGCGGCAAGACTATTTTATCGTAAATTACCCAAGCGTAGGTAGGAATGTTGAGAGCATAGGGATATTAGGTGAAAATAATCCTGAGCGGGTGATTCAGGGGAAGAAAGCCTTTGACAAAAAAGCTTATATAATATAATATATTATACTAATACTTAACCCACGCCTTAAATAATATGCATTAATAAGGAGGTCTATGTTGCAGATTGATATGATAATGCATACGCCCACTTTTAAGTATGTCCTGGCGACAGGAGTTTTTATACTGTTAGTCCTGATAGGCCTTTTTATCAGAGGCCTTGCGCTAAACATGCTTAACAAAATTGCTAAAAAGACAGCTATACGATTAGATGATATTATATTAGAAACAATAAAGGGGCCGTCCTTTATTTGGATACTCATACCTGCGGCATATTTTTCTTTACAGATGCTCCCTAATTTTTCAGAACACTGGTCATTGATAATAGATAGAATCTTTTTAAGTTTGATAATAATATCTATTACATGGACTCTCGCAAACGGGATATCTAAATTATTAGCTGAATACGCAGGTAAGGTAGCTCCGGGCCTACCTGTTACCAGCCTGACACAGAATTTTATAAAACTTATTATCATTATTATAGGGGTTATGATACTTCTCGATTCTTTAGGCGTAAAAATAACCACACTAATAACGGCTCTAGGGATAGGGAGCTTGGCAGTGGCATTGGCATTAAAGGATACGCTCTCGAATCTTTTTGCCGGTATTCACATACTCATAGATAGGCCCGTGCAGATCGGTCAGTTTGTCAAGCTTGATTCCAAGGAGGAGGGGTATGTTACTCAGATCGGCTGGCGCTCTGTCAAGATACGCATGCTTCCTAACAATACGGTTATTATACCTAATTCTAAACTGGTTAACAGTGTGCTTACCAATTATTATTACCCCGAAAAAGAACTAGCCGTACTTGTACAGGTGGGCGTTCATTACAAGAGTGACCTTGAGCATGTTGAAAGGATTACAATCGAGGTAGGCGAAGAGGTTATGAAGACCGCCACCGGCGGAGTGCCTGAGTTTACGCCTTTTATAAGGTATCATACATTTAATGATTTTAGCATAGACTTTACAGTCATACTCAGGGCAACGGAGTTTGTTGATAATTATATGATTAAGCATGAGTTCATAAAAGCACTACACAAGAGATACGATGCAGAAGGCATTGAGATACCTTTCCCTATAAGAACAATACATCAGGAGCAAAAATGACATATACGAAAAAGAATCTGCAAGATACAGTAAAAGAGATACTTGGCGATAGGATGCTTGTGATCGTTTCTAATCGTGAACCCTATATTCATAGCATGCGTGAGGGTAAAACTTATTGTAGCCGTCCTACAGGTGGCGCCGTTACCGCGCTTGACCCTGTTATGCGTGCCTGCGGAGGAGTATGGGTTGCTTATGGCTCAGGAAAAGCCGATAAGAAGACCGTAGACAGCAAAAACCATGTAAAGGTTCCGCCCAATGATCCTTCATATACATTGAGAAGGATATGGTTGAGCAAGGAAGAGGAGGCAGGTTATTATTATGGTTTTTCGAACAAAGGCTTATGGCCTTTATGCCACATAGCTTATACAAGGCCGGAATTTAATGAAGATGAGTGGCAAGCTTACTATAATGTAAATAAAAAGTTTGTTGACGCGGTGCTTGAAGAGGTAGGCCAGAAAAAAGCCTTTGTATGGGTGCAGGATTACCACCTTATGCTTGTGCCTCAGATGCTTAAGGAGAAGAGGCCCGATCTTATAGTATCCCATTTTTGGCATATACCCTGGCCAAACTCAGAGGTTTTTAGGATTTGCCCTAAACAGAAAAAGCTTATTGAGGGGCTTCTCTCAAATGATCTTTTAGGTTTTCATATACGTTACCATTGTGAGAATTTTTTTGACACGGTAGAGAAAACGCTTGAGGCAAGGATAGACAGGGAAAGATATTCAATTATTCATAATGGCCACGAGACACTTGTTAGGGCGTTTCCGATAAGCGTTGATTATCGCGCCATTGAGAAAAAGTCGCGCACCCCAGATATGAAAAAGTCTGTGAAGCCTTTAATTGAAGAATACAATTTGTATGATATAGATTATGTTATGTTTGGCCTGGATAGGATAGACTACACAAAAGGCATCATAGAGCGCATAAAGGCCTTGGATAGATTTCTTGAAAAATACCCAAAGTATAAGGGCAAGATTGTCTTTATACAGATCGGGGACCTAAGCAGGATACATCTTCAGGTTTACAAGGATCTAAATGATGAGATAAACGCTGTAGTCGAAGAGGTTAACTGGAAGCACTCTACTGAGAACTGGGCACCTATTATTATGGTAAGGCGTCATCTTGTTTTTGATGAGATACTTGCTTTTTACAAGATGGCTAATGTCTGCGTTGTTAGTTCTTTACATGATGGCATGAATATTGTTGCCAAAGAGTATGTATCAGCAAGGACAGATGGAGACGGGGTTCTACTATTGAGCCAGTTTACAGGGGCGGCACGGGAATTATCAGAAGCGCTATATTTTAACCCTTTTGACATAGAAGAGTTCGCTGAAAAGATAAGGCAGGCTATCGAGATGCCGGCTAAGGAGCGAAAGCAGCGCATGTCCGCGTTGCGTGAGGTGGTAGCGGAAAAAAATATATATAAATGGGCAGGTGATATTATTTCAGAATTCGGTAAGATACATAACGGTTCGGGGATAAAGAGAGCCTGATCGAGAATAGATTGAAATCTCTTTTTTTAAATTTAAAACATATAGTTCCAAAACTCTCCAAAACAGGACGCATATTTGTTTTCTTAGATTACGATGGCACGCTAAGTCCCATTGTAAAGAATCCCAGTAAGGCGACCCTTTCTTCAAAAACACGTCACGTCTTAAGTAAACTTGCTAATAATAAACGCGTAGTAGTATCCATCGTAAGCGGGCGCATGTTAAGCCAGGTTAAGGCCTTAGTCGGGCTAAAAGGTATTTATTACGCGGGCTGTCACGGCCTTGAGATAGACAAGGTTGGTAAGAGCTATCTCTTGCCGCACCTCGCAAAGATAAGAGCGCAGGTTAGCGATATTATAAGAAGGTTAAAAGCGGAGCTAAGAACCATAGCTGGCTGGGAGATAGAGGATAAGGGCATAATTTTTGCGCTGCACTATAGAAGGGTAAAAAAACATGATATCGAGAAGCTTAAATACACATTCTATAGTATTGTAAGGGGCTATCTATCTGAAGGCGATATAGTGACAGCAAGAGGAAAAAAGGTACTTGAGGTAAGGCCCGCGTTAAATTGGGATAAAGGAAGATACTGCTTGTATCTTATGAATAAGCTAAAAGGTAAGGGGGAAAAGATAATCCCTGTTTATATAGGTGATGATGTGACAGATGAGACAGCTTTTAGGGTATTAAAGGGAAAAGGCGTTACAGTTTTTGTAAAAGGAGAAAGAAAAACCTCGCTTGCGAAGTATTATCTCTCTTCCACAAACGAGGTTGTAAAATTTCTATGCCAATTAAACAAGCTGCTTTAGATAGCCTTTTTGGCTTTACCATTTTTAATGCATTCAACACAAACAACAATAGTTTTCTTGCTTTTTCCAACAATGGCTTTTATCTTTTGTAGATTAGGCAGGAAACGACGCTTGTTGGTACGCACAATCTTTTGGCCTACTCCGCCTTTACTTTTTGCCATACCGCGACGGGTCACAGTTCTTCCCGCTACTGGGCCTTTACCGCATATTTCACATTTCCTTGACATTTTTGATTAACCTCCTTGAGAATTGTCTTAAATATGTG
>CAZWMG010000021.1:19399-32325 GCA_964634945.1 uncultured Planctomycetia bacterium
TCACATTTCCTTGACATTTTTGATTAACCTCCTTGAGAATTGTCTTAAATATGTGATATGATACCATAGTCTTTGGATTTGTGCAAGTAAAATGAGCACATAACTTATGCAGCGAAGCTACCCCATACCATAGACTTTGCTTAGGTACAGGGCCGGCATAAGTTATAAGTGCGAATTTACACTCCAATAAGAAGAAGGTTTTTCTATGCTAGTAGATACAGTAGAAACATCGGCGCAGTATATAAAAGGTGTAGGCCCCGATAGGCTGAAACTTCTAAAACGGCTAGGCATCTTTACAGTAAAAGACGTGCTTAGATATTTTCCGATGCGCTATGAAGATCGCAGTAATATAAAACCAATCTCGCAGCTTAAGCCCGATCTTTTTCAGACGACTAGGGGCAAGGTAGTCTCATCAAGTATATTCAGGGCCAAAAGCGGCATAAGAATCTTCCAGCTCGTTGTTTCAGATGGCATTGCGAAACTCTATTGCCTTTGGTTTAGACAGCCGTATATGAAGAGCTATTTTAAGGAAAATGATATAGTAATACTCTATGGAAAGATTCAGAAGACCACGAAGCTTCAGGTCGTGCACCCTGAATACGAGATATTAAGAGGTGATCCAGCTCAGGAGGACGTTGTGCATACAGGAAGGATAGTCCCAATATATCCTTTGGCATCAGGGGTTAATCAGCGAAGCCTAAGGCGCATAATAAAGAATTGTATTGAGCAGTATGCTTCTTGTCTTGATGAGACATTGCCGATAGATATAAGGACTAAGCACAAATTACTGGACATCTCTTCAGCGATAATGAATGTGCATTTTCCCGAAAACGAGACCAAGAGAGAAGAGGCAAGAAGAAGAATAGTTTTTGATGAGTTTTTTTTATTGCAGCTTGTACTTGCCATAAAAAGGCATAAGCTTAAAAATATGCCGGATGGCAAGGCTCACATGATTGAGCAGGCTAGAGAGAAGGAGTTTTTTAATGCGCTTGATTTTAAGCCTACAGGCGCGCAGAAGAGAGTCATAGAGGATATTAAATCAGATATGAGAAGTTCTCGGCCTATGCATAGATTGATACAGGGCGAGGTCGGTAGTGGGAAAACTCTTATTTCAGCCTATGGTTTTTTTCTTACTGTAACAAATAACCACCAGGGCGCTATTATGGTGCCGACAGAGATACTTGCGAGGCAGCATTATCTTAGCCTTAGCGGCCTTTTTGCTAGACTTGGAATAAGAGTTGCTCTTCTTATAAACGGTATGAAAAAAAGTGAAAAGGAGCAAGTGCTTGAAGCTATATCTTCAGGTTCGGCTGACATAGTAGTAGGCACGCATACACTTATTCAGAAAAGTATTGAATTTAAAGATCTGGGCCTTTTGGTTATCGACGAACAGCATAAGTTTGGCGTTGAGCAGAGAGGGGCCCTTAAAACAAGGGCAGATAATTACGATATGCTCGTGATGACAGCAACTCCTATACCACGCACAATGGCAATGACACTTTATGGAGATATGGATATGTCAGTAATTGATGAACTTCCACAAGGAAAAAGAGATGTTAAGACTATGTGGGTTGATAGGTCACGCGTAGATGAGGTCTATGATTTTATCAAGGCACAACTCAGAGAAAAGAGGCAGGCGTATATAGTCTACCCGGTAATAGGCGAATCCACGGCTCTAAAATCAGAGGGTGCCGCAAATATGTATAAAAAATTGCAGAGTGATATATTCCGGGACTTTAAAGTGGGCTTAATACATGGTAGGCTTGATGTGAATGAGAAACAAGAAATTATGGTAGATTTTAAGAGGGGAGAGATCGACCTGTTGATAGCGACTACTATCATAGAGGTAGGAATCGATGTATCTAGCGCTTCTGTTATGGTGATAGAAAGCGCGGAGCGTTTTGGCTTGAGCCAATTACATCAGTTAAGAGGTAGGATAGGCAGGAGAAGGGGGCCATCATACTGCATACTCGTCTCAGATGCCAAAACAGAAGAGGCAACCCAGAGGCTAGAAGCCATAGCGAATACAGAAGATGGTTTTAAGATCGCGCAGGAAGATCTTAATATAAGAGGCCCGGGAGAACTTTTTGGTAAAAGACAACACGGCTTACCTGAACTTGTTCTCGGAGATCTGGTGTCTGATGTAGACATATTAGAGGAGTCGCGCAAGGAGGCTTTTGATATTGTAGCAGAAGATCCTAATCTTTTAAGCCCTTCTTATGCAGGACTTAAAAGAGAATTAAGTGAAAATTTTAAAGAGAAGTTCCATTTTGGCCTTATTGGTTGATGCTAGATACTAGATTCTAGATGCTGGATACAAGGGTGCAAGGATAAAGGATAAAGGTTAAAGGATAAGTGATAAATACTAAACTCTAATATCTAAATGCTAAACAAATTTAAAATTCTAATTTTTAAAATTCAAAACTTTTGTTTTGAGCATTTGAATTTCGGTGATTTGATATTGTTTAGAATTTAGAACTTAGGATTTAGAATTTAAGGATTAGGTTTGTTGTTTAATCCTTAATTCTTACAACTAAACACGGATATAACTTATGATAAAGGAACAAGATGAGAGTAGTTGCCGGGATATATAGAGGCAGGAGATTATTTATGCCTAAGGGCATAAGGCCTACAAAGGATAATGTAAAAGAGTCGCTCTTTAATGTGTTGACTGTTGATGTAGAAGGCGCGCGCGTGCTTGACCTTTTCTCGGGAAGCGGAGCTTTAGGTATTGAGGCCTTGAGTAGGGGTGCGCAAGAGGCGGTTTTTGTTGATAGTAACAAGGCATGTACCGATGTTATAGACAGAAGTATCACAAAGATAGTCTCTTGTGACGAAGAAGCCAGTATCAGGATAATTAATATGGATGCCTGTGCTGCTATTAAACTTATGCATAAAGAAGAAAAAAAATTCGATATTGTGATTTTAGATCCGCCATATAACAAGTTTTCCCGCTCTCTCGATAGTGGCGTGATTTATGGCCCGTATAATAGAAATCGCATAAGAAAGTGCTTGAAGTATATTACTGTATATGATATACTTCCTCATTCAGGTTTAGTCGTGGTGGAGCATTTTAAAAAAGAGAATCTGCCTGTTAAGGCTGGATCTCTTCAATTGTCACGCCAGCTCAAATACGGCGATACTATAATAAGTATATATAGAAGGGGCAAGGATGACTAAGATAGCGATATATCCCGGAAGCTTTGATCCGATTACTTATGGCCATATAGACCTTATGAAAAGAGCGGCAAAGATCTTCAAGAAAGTGATAGTTGCCGTTGCTGATAACAGCTCCAAGGATAGTTTTTTTACGCTTAAAGAGCGTGTCGCGCTCATAGAACAGGTAACAGCGGATCTGGATAATATCGAGGTTGATAGCTTTGAAGGCCTCTCAATCGATTATGTAAGAAGCAAGGGTTCTTATGTTATTATACGAGGTGTTAGGATGATATCGGATTTTGAGTATGAGTTTCAGATGGCCCTTACAAACAGGCGTCTTAGCAAGAGCGTGGAAACAATATTCCTGATGCCTAGCGAATCTTATTCATATCTTTCATCAAAACTTATCAAAGAAGCAGCTTCTCTGGGCGCGGATATAAGTTGTTTTGTGCCTAAGGTTGTCGCCGCGGCGATTCAAAAGAAGCTGTCAAAGAAGACAAAGAGGATCAGATGCGCAAAGTAATAGTCGGATTAAGAGAGAGAGCGAAGATAAAGAGGCACAAGATAGTTCTTCCTGAGGGCGAAGATATCAGGACTATTAAAGCCTCTGACTATATTAATCGTGAGAAGCTGGCAGATCTAATAATATTGGGCAATAAGGATAAGATCGACGCTATCTCCAAGGAAAATAATCTGAATTTAAGCGGCATAGAGATCATTGATCCCGCCGCTTCAGATGAGCTTGATGATTTTTCATATAAACTCTGCCAGATACGCAAGCACAAAGGGATGACAGAAGAGGACGCTAAAAAGCTTCTCATAGAAAAACCGGTATATTATGGCGCGATGCTGGTAAGGGAGTCTATGGCAGATGGTTTCGTAGCAGGCGCGATACATACTACAAGAGATGTAGCAAGAGCAGCGCTCTGGTGCATTGGGATATCACCTGATATAAGGACCATGTCAAGCTCCTTTATAATGGTGCTTGAGGATGAATCCTTTGGCGAGAGTGGCGTTATTATATTCGCGGATTGTGGTATTGTGCCGGAACCTTCTCCAAGGCAACTTGCGAATATAGCTATGTCCGCAAGCAGGCTTATGAAGAATATATTCGCCGCGATACCAAAGATCGCGGTTTTAAGTTTTTCTACAAAGGGTAGCGGTAAGACAGAAAAGACTGAAAAGCTGGTCCGTGCGGTCGAGATAGCCAAGGAAAAATACCCGGATCTTTTAATAGATGGTGAACTTCAAGCGGATGCCGCGCTTGTGCCTCTTGTAGCGCAGAGGAAGGCGCCAAAAAGTTCTATAGGCGGAAGGGCCAATGTTTTAATATTCCCAAATCTTGAATCAGGTAACATAGCTTACAAACTTACAGAGCGCCTTGCAAAGGCACGCGCTTTAGGCCCACTTCTTCATGGAGTAGCATCCCCTTGTAGCGACCTTTCCAGGGGGTGTTCCGCGGAAGACATTATCGATATAGTATGCGTAACATCTATGCGTTGTCTCCATCAGAATAAATCTAAGTCCAACGCGTAAAACCTCAGAAGATACCCACTAACCCATGAAAATACTTGTAATAAACAGCGGTTCATCAAGCATAAAATATCAATTCTTTAGTACCGGAAGATCAGAGCCTTTGTGTAAGGGCATTGTTGAGAGGATAGGTTCAAAAAGAAGTAGCTCAACTCATTGTAGCTACGATAAAAAACCTTTCATATCAACAGCACTCATTGTGGACCACCACCAGGCTATAAAGCATATATTTGACATGCTAACCTGTCCCCAACAGGGCGTAATAGGTTCTTACAAAGAGATCTCAGCTATCGGACATCGTGTCGTACATGGCGCGGAGCTGTTTTCACAGCCTGTGTTAATTAATGAAAAAGTGATAAAGGCGATAGATAAATTTAATGATCTGGCGCCTTTGCATAATCCCCCGGCGCTTTTGGGTATCCGAGCTTGTAGAAAATTCGCAAAGGGCATCTCACAGGTAGCTGTATTCGATACAGCGTTTCATCAGACAATACCTCCCTACGCGTATATTTATGGAATACCATACGCATTCTACAGCAAGTACAAGATAAGGCGTTATGGTTTTCACGGTACAAGTCACAAGTTTGTATCAGAGCAGGCAGCCAGGATAATGAAAAAACCGCGCTCAAAACTCAAGCTGATTACCTGTCACCTTGGAAACGGCTGTAGCGTAACAGCGGTTAATAATGGACGGTCAATAGACACGAGCATGGGCTTAACTCCCCTAGAGGGGCTCCTGATGGGCACAAGGTGTGGTGACATAGACCCTGCCGTAGTTCTTTATATAATGGAAAAGAAAGGCCTTTGTATAAAATCCGTTGATAATCTACTTAACAAAGAGAGTGGCATGCTCGGATTATCAGGAATAAGCAATGACATGAGGGATATAGAAAAGCACGCGAAAGAAGGTAAGAAACGTTCAAAGTTAGCACTCGATATTTTTGTATATCGCATTAAGAAATATATAGGCGCCTATGCCGCTTCAATGGATGGGTTAGACGCGGTTGTACTTACAGGTGGAATAGGTGAAAATAGCGCCTTGATACGAAAAAGTCTTAACAGGGAGCTTAAGAGCTTCTTTTCAAAGTTTAAGGCAGAATTGCTCGTTGTACCTACAAACGAGGAATTGATGATATCGCGTGAAACAGTACAAGTAATTAAGAAGCATAAAAAATGAAAATATGTGTGAAAGAGATAATGCAGGGCGGGTTGGACATAGAAGAAGATATCAGCCCTGAAGAGCTTAATATAGATGAAGGTGCGGCTAGCTTTTTTTCAGATATTAAGGTTAAGGCACATATCGAAAAAGAGAAAGATATTCTTACTGTATCATGTGATATAAGAGCTAATGAGAGGCACGAATGCAGCAGGTGCCTTGTTGACTTTACCCGCTCTTTTAAGAAGAAAGAAGATTTTGTTTACACTTTAAGCGGCGAACATGTAATAGAGCTTAACGATGATATAAAAGATACAATAATTCTTGATTATCCGATAAGGCAACTATGTAAAGCGGATTGCAAGGGGCTTTGCCCTTATTGTGGTAAGGATCTAAACGATGGCCCCTGTGATTGCAAGGGAGAGAGGGAGAAGATATGCCGAGAGTAGGAATAATAGGTGGTTGCGGGCTTTATGAGATAGAAGGCCTTGAGGGCCCTAAGTGGATAAAAATAGAAACACCTTTTGGAAAACCATCGGATGAATATTTATGCGCCAAACTTTCAGGTGTTGAGCTTGTATTTCTTCCACGCCATGGAAGAGACCACCATCTTTTGCCTTCAGAGCTTAACTGTACCGCTAACATATATGGCATGAAAAAGCTGGGTGTGGAAATGATTATATCTGTCTCTACGGTAGGCAGCCTTAAAGAGGAGATAAAGCCTCTGGATATACTTATCCCCGATCAGTATGTGGATAGGACAAACCAGCCCAGGAATACTACATTCTTTGGAAACGGTATCGTAGCGCATGTAGCTTTCGCGAATCCGAGTTGTCCCGAGTTAAACAATATATTATACGAAGCGGCAAAATCACAAGGCCTGCCTGTTCATAACGGTGGTACCTACCTTAACATGGAAGGCCCGGCCTTTTCAACAAAGGCAGAATCGGATTTATACAGAAGCTGGGGAATGGATGTTATAGGCATGACAAATATGCCGGAAGCCAGATGTGCCAGAGAAGCTGAGATCTGTTATTCTACCATGGCTATGATTACAGACTATGACTGCTGGCATGAGTCAGAAGATGTAAGCATTGAGATGATTATTCAGAACCTTCTTAAGAATGTAGATAGCGCTAAGAAGGTCTTGAAAGAGGTTATCACGAAGTTACCCGTTAAGAGAGAGTGTATATGCGCCAGCGCCCTGAAAGATACTATTCTGACAAAGCCTGATGCTATCTCAGATGATCTTAAGAAGAAGCTGGATATTATTATTGGGAAGTATATTAAATAGTTGCGCGAAGCGCTTGTTACAAAAATCTAGACACCAATTGCGCAGGGACGTAAAAATTTCCCAGCGATAAATTTTTACTCCACTTCATTTCTCGCTCTCGCATATATGTTAATCAGGGCGAACCGTGCCCGCTCGAAATGAAAAGGCCCTGCTTGAATTGGCGTTTAGATTTTTATATAACTGTGCGAACTTGTAATATTAGAGGTTGAGAGGGATATGGATTATAAAGAGACATTAAATTTACCGAAGACAGATTTTAAGATGAAGGCTAATCTCCCGCAGAGAGAGCCTGACATGGCCAGGTTCTGGGAATCCATCGATATATATTCTAAGATAGATCAGGCACGTTTTGGCAAAGAGAAATATGTACTTCATGATGGCCCGCCTTACGCGAATGGCCACATACATCTTGGCCATGCCCTTAACAAGACCCTAAAGGATATGGTCATCAAGTATAAGACGATGTGCGGACATTATTGTGAATATGTACCTGGCTGGGATTGTCATGGTCTTCCTGTCGAACACCAGCTTCTCAAAAAACTTAAAAAAAGAAAAGATGATATCGAGCAGGTAGAATTTCGTAAAAAAGCCTTTGAATACGCAGCCGGTTTTGTTGATATACAAAAAGAAGAGTTCAAGAGGTTAGGGGTCTTTGGAAAATGGGAGGATCCATATCTTACAACAGATAAGGATTATGAAGTAGCTATCATAAGTTCATTTGCCAGGCTTGCAGAGAAGGATTATATATATAAAGGCTTAAAGCCTGTAAATTATTGTTATAGATGTGAAACCGCCTTAGCGGAAGCGGAAGTGGAATATGATAATCACACTTCCCCTTCAGTATATGTAAAATTTAGATTAAAAGATGGTTTGCAGCTAAAAGATCTCGGCATACCCGATCAAGAGGATTCCTATATACTGATTTGGACTACTACGCCATGGACATTAATAGCCAATGTCGCGGTAGCGGTCCATCCCGACTCCGATTACGTCGTTGTAAGAACGAAAAGCAAAAACATCATCCTTGCAAAGGCCCTACTGGAACAGGTCTCAGAGAAGACAGGATTAACTGACTATAGTATTGTCGCTGATCTAAAAGGCAGCCAACTGGAAAATATAATATACGACCACCCGTTCAAGTTTCGCGAAGGTAAGGTAGTTTTAGCGGACTATGTCTCTATGGAAGAAGGAACAGGATGCGTTCATACAGCACCCGGCCATGGTCAGGATGATTATTTAACGGGCCAGAAGTATTCCCTTGAGATAGTGATGCCTGTTGATGAAAAAGGCAGGTTTACGAACGAGGCAGGTGAATTTAAAGGGCAGAATGTGCACAAGGCTAACGACGCGATTAAAGATAAACTGCAAGGGTTAGGCCTATTGCTCTTTAGTGATTCCATAACACATTCTTACCCACATTGCTGGAGGTGCAAAAATCCCATAATCTTTAGGGCAACAGAACAATGGTTTATGTCCATTGATCATAAGAATTTAAGAAAGAGATTACTGGATAAGATAGAAGAGGTTAAGTGGGTTCCGGCTCAGGGTCAGCAACGTCTATCGACTATGATAGAAAATCGTCCCGATTGGTGCCTATCCAGACAAAGATATTGGGGGGTTCCAATACCTGTTTTTATGTGCAAATCCTGCAAGAGATGGATCGCGGATCCTAAGGCCATAGATCATTTCGCGAGTATTGTAAAAAAGAAGGGTACTGACGCCTGGTTTGAACTTGACGCGAAGGAGCTGCTCCCTGTTGGGTACAAATGCGCGTGTGGCAGCAGCGATTTTCAAAAAGGAGAGGATATACTTGATGTCTGGTTTGAATCCGGGGTAAGCCACGAGGCTGTGCTCAAGGCAAGGAAAAACCTCAATTATCCGGCAGATCTATATCTTGAAGGTAGCGACCAGCACAGGGGGTGGTTTCAGTCATCGCTTATTACATCGATGGCTATGAACCAGGACCTTGCTTTTAAATCCGTACTCACCCATGGTTTTGTAGTAGATGGTGAAGGCAGAAAGATGTCAAAGTCGTTAGGAAATGTTATCTCCGCTCAGGAGATAATAAAGAATTATGGCGCGGACATACTAAGGCTCTGGGTAGCGTTTTCAGATTATAATGATGATATACGCATATCCGATACGATCATAGCGCGGCTTACTGACGCGTATCGCAAGATACGTAACACCGCGCGGTTCATACTGGGCAATATATATGACTTTAATCCGGATAAAGACAGGGTATCATATGAGGAGATGGATGATATCGATAAGTGGGCCGTGTTAAGGGCGCACAGGTTACTTCGGGACATAGATGGCTTCTATAAAAATTTCCAGTTCCATAAGGTATATCACAGCCTGTACGCATTCTGTATAATAGATATGTCTAATTTTTATATGGATATTGTAAAAGATATTCTTTATACTTTTAAATCCGATTCCCATAGAAGGCGTTCCTGCCAGAGCGCTCTTTATGAAATTCTTGATATAATAGCCAAGGTCATAGCGCCGGTTATGGTCTTTACGTCTGAAGAGATATTTCAGTCCATGCCAAAGGCAAAAAACGCTCCGGAGAGTGTGCACCTTAGCCTTTTTCCGGATATTGAGCACCTTACCATAGATAATCCATTGGAACTGAGATACGAGAAGCTTAGAAAAATAAGGAATGCTGCATTAAAAGTGCTTGAAGCTAACCGCGTTTCTGGTATAATAAGAAGTTCGCTGGAGGCAAAAGTAAGGCTGTATACTGATTCGGAAGATACTTATAACTTTTTATCTGAAAACGAGTTAAGCCTACCTGCGCTCTTTATAGTTTCTCAGGTCGAATTATATAAGAAGGCACAATCGCCTGATGCTGTCGTTGTTGAAGGCCTGCCCGATCTTGCGATTCAGGTAGATAAGGCAGAGGGTGAAAAATGTGACAGATGCTGGAACTTTAGCAAGACTACAGGCAGTAATAAAGATTATCCAAGCACATGCCGGAGATGCCAGGATGTACTTATTGCTATGAAAGGAGGCAGCGCAAAATGAACAGGCAGCTTAAATCAAAACTTAAAGATACTCTTATGAAGATGAGGGGGGATATCTGTTCAAAAGTAGAGCATATTGAAAAAGAGAATTTAGGCAGATCACAAAAAGATGCAACTGGGGATCTTTCAGGTTATAGTTTTCACATGGCAGACCTGGCAAGCGATAACTACGAGCGCGAATTATCTCTTGGCTTAGCAGCGAGTGAGCGGGAGTTGCTTCACAAAATAGACGACGCCTTAAAGCGTTTAACAGATAAGAACTTTGGCAAATGCGAGGAATGTAAAAAGGAGATAACGCAAAAACGTTTAACAGCCGTGCCCTACGCGTTGCTATGTATAGATTGTCAGGAACAAGAGGATAAGAAATCAAGGCAGAGTTAGTCGAGTGAGGCCTTTCTTTCTTATATCAGTTCTAATATTTTTTATTGACCGCGTTCTTAAGCTCTTCGTATTCAGGAACTTTTCACAAGGTTCTTCTTTTCCAATATTTAAAAATATCCTACACATTACCCCAATATGCAATAGTGGTGTAGCTTTCGGGCTTTTTAAGGGGCTTAATCTTTATGTATTAGTAGCGGCTTCTCTTGTGGTCTCCATTATTATTATATATATGATTTTTGTAAAGAAGCCAACCTCGCCCATGTTAATACTCGCTTTATTCCTTATCTTATCAGGGGCGCTCTCTAACCTTACAGACAGGATTTTCTATGGTTGCGTGTTGGATTTTATAGACCTAAGAGTTTGGCCTGTATTTAATGTAGCGGATTCAGCGATAACCATAGGTGCGATACTTATGCTGGTATATATGTTCAACACAAGATCGAGAACCGAAGACTAAAAAACCGCCCTTCGACTTTGCTTAAGGGCAAGAAAACCTAAATATGCACCCGATACTTTTTTCAATAGGCCCCTTAGAGATACATTCGTATGGCCTTATGTTGGGCCTCGCTTTTTTGATTACTATGTATCTATCATCAAGACGCGCAAGCCTGTTCGATCTACCGGCGGAGGCGATCGGTAACCTGATTATTGTTTTTCTGGTTTCAGGGATAATAGGCGCTCGTATCGCCTATGTCTTGTCTAATATGAATCTTTTTCTGCGTTCTCCATTACAGATATTAATGATTAATAAGGGCGGCCTGATATTTTATGGAGGACTCATCTTAGCGTTAGTCGCGGGTGTAGTATTCGCTAAGATTACGAACTTTTCGATACTTGACGCGGCTGACCTTATGGCGCCTTTTATAGCGCTTGGACATTCGATAGGAAGGGTAGGTTGCTTTCTAAATGGTTGTTGTTATGGTAAAGAAACATCCTCGTTTCTTGGGGTCTGGTTTCCCGACACGCTTGTAAAAGTTTATCCTACGCAGCTTTTTTCTTTTGCCGGGCTCTTGGTTATATTTTTCCTGCTCTTCTTGTTTCAATCCCGCCGCAGTTTTAAGGGTGAGATAATATCCTTGTATTTTATTTTCTACGGAGCATTTCGATTTTTAGTAGAATTCCTTCGTGGAGATGCTACCCAAATCTTTCTATGCCTTAGCTTGGCGCAGCTTATAAGTGTTGTATCTGTATCAGCAGGTATTGTTTTATTTATATCTATGAAACGTTTAAAGAGATAATATTAAAAAACCGAATGGTTCTCTTGCGCAGCGCTGGATATTTTTGCCGTTCGCTACGGTTTAGGATTCGCTCGTTTGCCGGAATTCCCGCAAGTATTTGTACTAGGGTCAGTTCCGCCACTTATTCACCCTAATTTCTTGCGAACTCTTGTTAAAAATTTACTGATGCACTGCTACAGATAGCCACTCGCTTTTGAAGTATTATAAACTATACAAGGATAAGAGATGGATAGAGAGATGTTAGAGGTAGGCATTGAGGATGAAGATACACGGCTCGATATCTATCTTGCCCATAAATTACGAGATAGGTATTCACGCAGTCAGATTAAGCGTTTGATTGAGAAAGGATCTGTTACTGTTTCAGGTAAAGAAAGAAAAGCGCATTATATGATATCAGGAGGCGACGCTATAGAGATTGTTTTTCCTGATATAGAAGAGACATCAATAGCTGCACAGGATATCCCCCTAGATATAATTTACGAAGACAGAGATATTATTGTTCTTAATAAACCATCAGGGATGGTTGTTCATCCCGCGCCCGGCAACGAAAGTCACACACTTGTTAACGCGCTTCTTTTTCATACCGATAACAAATTGGCGCACATAGGCAGTATCGCGCGTCCCGGTATTGTACACAGGCTTGATAAGGAAGTCTCCGGACTGATGGTTATCGCTAAAACCGATAGCTCTTATATCGCGCTTGTTGATAGTTTTAAGGCAAGATCCGTAAGAAAGATATACATAGCTTTTGTAAAAGGTGTAGTTACCAAAGATAGAGGTTTATCAGAAATGCCCATAGGAAGAGCGACTCGCGACAGAAAAAAGATGGCTGTAAGGTTTTTTAATTCCAAGGAAGCCCTTACGAGATTCGAAGTGATTAAACGGTTTAAGAGCTATACAAAGTTGCGGATTCAAATTGAGACCGGCAGGACGCATCAGATAAGGGTGCATATGTCTTACATGGGCCACCCCATAATAGGCGATATCAGATATGGCGGCGAACCGTTTAACAGGATCGCGTTATATGCCGCGGAGCTTGAGTTCCTTCACCCGCGCACAGGTAAAAATATCTCTTTTAAGATAGATATTCCCGAAGAACTTAAACCATTAGACTTGTAAAAAAGCTTTTTCTGCTT
>CAZWMG010000022.1:0-19077 GCA_964634945.1 uncultured Planctomycetia bacterium
TGCTCATTTAATTTGGCTTAAATAGTGTTTGTCGGGGCGTAGCGCAGTCCTCCTTCGCCTTGCGATGAGTATGTAATGATAACGGCTACGGCGGATTAAATTCGCACTTATCACTTACTTCGTCCTGCGGACTCAGTAAGTGATGTGCTCATTTAATTTGGCTTAAATAGTGTTTGTCGGGGCGTAGCGCAGTTTGGCTAGCGCACTTGAATGGGGTTCAAGGGGTCGCCGGTTCAAGTCCGGCCGCCCCGACCATAAATGAGGGCATTATTTGCGGATGCCGTGCAATCGCATGTTGACGTAAATAATGAGCCCGAATTTATCCCCACTGTTTTCTTGCGAATGCAAGAAGTGGGGATAGGCCAGTCGATAGGTTTATTCGGAGGAATATAATGCGAAATATAAACGTAGGAATAATAGGATTTGGTAATATAGGAGCCGGCGTTATAGACGCGTTGCTTAAGAAAAGAGTCTATTTAAAAAATCGATTAGGTGTTTCGATAAACCTTCTTAGGGTTTGTGATAAGGATTTAAAGAGCAGACGCTTGGTCAGGGTCGATAAGCGTATACTGACCGATAATGTAAATGACATTTTAAACGATCCGAAGATCGATATTATTATTGAGTTGATCGGTGGTATAAAATCTGCGCGCAAGATAATAATGCAGGCATTGAAGAACAAAAAGCATGTCATAACCGCGAATAAGGAGTTGCTCTCTGTATACAAAAAAAGCCTTTTTAAGGAAGCCCAGCAGAATGGCGTGGAGCTTCGATTTGAGGCGAGTGTAGCCGGCGGTGTGCCAATAATTAAGGCCCTAAGGGAGGGGCTTGTCGCCAATAAGGTAAATTCCATATACGGCATTGTAAATGGTACTTGTAATTACATATTAACTGAAATGGCGAAAAGCGGTATAGGTTTTAATGATGCCTTAAAAGGCGCACAACAAAGAGGTTATGCTGAAAAGAGTCCGGCAATGGATATCAAGGGCCTTGATTCCGCGCATAAACTCGCTATATTGGCGTCTTTAAGTTTTGGCATTGATGTACAGCTTAAGGATATATATGTCGAGGGGATAACCGATATATCCGGTGATGATATATCCTATGCAGATAGTTGGGGATATTTGATTAAACTATTAGCGATCGCAAAGAAGGTTGGCAGGGAACTGGAGGTACGGGTACATCCTACTCTTGTACCCAAAAAGCACCCGCTTGCGTCAGTGGATAGTAATTTTAATGCTATATTCTTAAGTACAGATATGTTGGGTGAAGCGCTCTTTTATGGCAAAGGCGCGGGTTCCGTGCCTACCGCAAGCGCTGTTATTAGTGATATCATTGATATATCAAGGGGGATATTAGGCAAATCAACCGCTATGTTGCCGAGTATTGTCTATGACAACCAGATTGATAAGATAAAAAAGAAGGATAGCTTTTATTCCAGATACTATATACATTTAAACGCGATAGACAAGCCTGGAGTGCTAGCGAAGATATCAAGGATACTATCTGAGCATAAGATTAGTATTGCCTTTGTTAGCCAGAAAGCCAGAAGGAGGGAAAGACTCGTTCCCATTGTTATGATGACTCATGCGGCATGTGAGGGCGCTCTTGCGCAGGCGCTTAAAAAAATCGATTCTTTAAGTGTGATTAAAAGAAAATCAGTTGTTATAAGATTAGAAGAGGACCTAAAATAAATGAACCCACAATTTATGGAGCACAACGTGCGAGATAAATTGTTTAGGGAGAATTTATCCTGAGTTCCGCCACTGAAAGTGGCGAGACGAAGGATCCAAGTCAAATCTTTTGTTTTTTATAGGAGTAAGAAGTTATCAATAACAGAGATAGAAAGGCTTGAATGTTATGTATAAAGGCATTATAGATAGATACAGGGAATATCTACCGGTAACAAATAAGACACCTGTTGTCACTCTTCAGGAGGGCAACACGCCACTTATACCGGCAGAGAGCTTGAGCAGCATGCTTGGTAAAGGGTTTGAGGTCTTTTTAAAGTACGAAGGCTTAAACCCTACAGGTTCGTTTAAGGACCGTGGTATGACAATGGCGGTATCGAAAGCTGTTGAAGCCGGGTCTAAAGCAGTTATGTGCGCCTCTACCGGTAACACATCAGCCTCAGCAGCTGCTTTTGCTGCACGTTCCGGTATAAGATGCATTGTTCTAATACCAAAAGGCGCTATAGCGCTTGGAAAACTTGCTCAGGCGCTTATTCATGGCGCGCAGGTTATAGCCATAGATGGAAATTTTGATGATGCGCTGGACATTGTAAAACAAGTTACAGATAACAATCCTATTACTTTGGTAAATTCTTTAAATCCTTTTAGGATTGAAGGCCAAAAGACAGGTGCATTTGAGATATGCGACACACTTGACGATGCGCCGGATTTTCAGTGTATGCCTGTTGGGAATGCGGGCAATATTACAGCGTATTGGAAGGGATACAAGGAATATAAGGATAAGGGTAAATCAAAAAACCTCCCCAGTATGTGCGGTTTTCAGGCAGCCGGTTCCGCCCCTATAGTTTACGGCAGCCCTATTAAAAATCCTGAGACTATAGCGACGGCTATAAGAATAGGTAATCCCGCGTCATGGAAACAGGCAGAAGCGGCTCGTGATGAATCAGGCGGGCTTATCGATATGGTAACAGATGACGAGATACTTAAGGCGTATCAGCTTCTGGCTGATAGAGAAGGTGTTTTTGTAGAGCCCGCATCCGCCGCGTCAGTCGCAGGCCTTATAAAACTAAATGAGCAGTGTTATTTTCTTGAACAGCGAAGGCAGAAACCAGGACGCAAAAATACTCGCGTAGTTTGTATATTGACCGGGCATGGATTGAAGGATCCTGATAGGGCAATAAAGAGCGTTAAGGAACCGATAACTGTTAAGGCAAAGCTTGAAGCGGTTATGAATGTTATAGAACTATAAACACGATATAAATCTGGAGCGTAATGATGAAATATGTAATGTTAGTCGGTGATGGGATGAGTGGAAGGCCGTTAAAGGAGTTGGGCGACCATACTGTTCTTGAATCTTCACGCATACCTAATATGACATCTATTGCCAATGAAGGCAGGGTAGGTTGCGCTGTTACAGTACCGGAGAGCCTGCAACCTGCAAGTGATGTTGCTAATATGGCGCTCTTAGGATATGATCCACAAAAATACTATAGTGGGCGAGGTCCATTAGAAGCGGCAAATATGGGTATAGAGATAAAGAAAAATGAAGTTGCTTTTAGATGCAATACAGTTACCATAGCGCAGGAAAAGATGGCTGATTATTCCGCAGGACATATAACTAATAAAGAGGCGCATCAGGTAATTAGCGCCATTGATAAGAAGTTAGGTTCTCAGGCCATAAGGTTTTATCCGGGCATCAGCTATAGGCATCTTGCGGTTATTGATTGTGATAAAGCTAAGTTAAACAAGGATGAGCTTGTAAAGACCGTATGTACTCCACCTCATGACATACTTGATAAACCGATAGCGCGTTATCTACCACGTGGCCAGGCTAGCGGATTTTTAACGGATCTTATGCTGAAATCGCAAGAGGTCTTAAATAAATTGGATATTAATAAGGTGCGTATAGATCTTGGTGAAAATCCCGCGAATATGATATGGTTATGGGGCCAGGGCATAAAACCTGATATGCCGCTTTTTAAGGATAAATTTAATCTTACGGGTTCTATTATTTCAGCGGTTGATCTTATAAAGGGTATAGGAAAAATAATCGGACTAGAACCCGTAGATGTGCCCGGCGCGACAGGTTATTATGACACAGATTATCTTGCCAAGGCACGATACGCGCTCGATGTTTTAAAGAAAAAAGATTTTGTCTTTGTCCACGTAGAAGCTCCTGATGAAGCAGGCCACAATGGGGATCTTAGGCAAAAGATATTAGCGGTAGAGAATTTTGATAAACTTGTAGTCGGTACCATTCTCAACGAGTTTAAAGATAGAAAAGGATTTCGCGTAATTGTTCTTCCTGACCATGCTACACCGATCGCGGTACGTACGCATACGCGTGATCCTATACCATTTGCGATGTGCGGTGAGGGCATAGAGAAAGACAAGTCCGATAAATACAGTGAATCCGCGGCAAGAACAAGCAAGTTGCTTATTGAAAATGGTTTTAAGATTATGGAGACTTTTTTGGCAAAATGAACGTGCTCATAATCATTACAGGCGCTGTTTTGATCTTTTGGGCAGGTTATGTTTTATACGCCGCAAAGGTTGTTAACATTTTCAAACCCGATAAGCATAGAAAGATGCCTGCGGACACAAACTATGACGGCATAGATTTTGTTCCGGCAAAACACTGGTCCATGCTTTTTGGGCATCACTTTTCATCTATAGCAGGTGCCGCGCCCGTAGTAGGGCCAATATTGGCTATATCAATATGGGGCTGGGCGCCGACATTATTGTGGGTTCTGCTAGGCACTATATTTATTGGCGGGATACATGATTATTGCAGCCTTATGATATCCGTAAGGCATAAAGGGCGCTCTATAGCGGATTTTGCGGGAGATACGATATCGAATAACGCGAAACTGATATTCCTTTCGTTCGCATGGGTTGCGCTTATTTTAGTAATCTCTGTGTTTGTTCATCTATGCGCAAAGACGTTAGTTTTGATGCCATCAATAGTATTGCCCTCTATAGGGCTTATACCATTAGCTATGACTATGGGGGTTTTCCTGTACGCGAAGAGGCTCCTAAAAAGGCATAACCAGATAAGCGTAACATTATCAGGACTTTTTGGGCTTGGGCTTTTAATGTATCTTGGTCTTAAGTATCCGATCTCATTAAATGTTGCTCACCCTGTCCACGTTTGGAGCATTGTACTTTTAATTTATGCCTACTTTGCCAGTATCGCGCCTGTTAATATATTGCTTCAGCCGCGTGATTATTTGTCATCGTTTTTACTTTTTGCTGGTTTAGGATTGGGTTATGTAGGCCTTATTTTGTATCAACCGAGCATGAAGCTGCCTGCTTTTGTTGGAGCGTCAGATACGTCAGTGAGCGCGCTTTGGCCGGTGCTTTTTATAACCGTTGCCTGTGGCGCTATAAGTGGTTTTCATTCGCTCGTTGCAAGCGGGACAACCTCAAAGCAGCTTCCGAATGAGATATACGCGAAGAGGATCGGTTACGGCTCAATGATAGCAGAGGGATTTCTTGCGGTACTTGCGATCTTAGTTGTGGCAGGCGCGTATTCAAAGATCGGAAACTTAAGAGGTGTAGTTAATACTGGCGGCGGCCCTATTTCTGCTTTTGCTTTTGGTTTTGGAGAGATTACAAAAGGTTTTCTAGGGGAATTTGGGCCGATATTCGCGGTTTTAATATTAAACGCCTTTATATTTACGACATTGGATACAGCTACAAGGATAGCGCGATATATTACACAGGAACTTTTCCGTCTTAAGAATCGTTATATAGCAACCCTGGTAGTAGTTTCGTTGAGCGGATGGTTGGGTTTAAGCGGAGAATGGAATGAGGTGTGGCCATTATTCGGAGCGGCAAACCAGCTGATAGCCGCGTTAGCGCTTATAGTTATTACCAGTTGGTTACTTGCTACACGAAAACCGGCAATATATACAATAGTTCCAACAATCTTTATGCTGGTAACTACCATAGCGGCTCTTTTGCTAAAAATCGGAGAGTATATACAGGCTAGGAATTTATTGCTGACCCTAGTTGCTGTAATTCTTATGTTTTTGGCTTTTGTGGTCTTGTATGAGGCTGTTTTTGTAACAATCAGAAACCATAGGAGAAGACATCATGTTAAAGCGTAAACTTATCGTTCAAAAATACGGTGGTAGCAGTGTTGCGGATACAAGCAGGATCAAGAAGGTGGCGGACAGGATAGCGAAGCAGAAGAAGAGAGGTTTTGGTGTCGTTGTCGTTGTCTCAGCATTAGGGGATACTACAGATAATCTGATAAGCCTCGCTCAGGAGATTACTGATTCGCCGTCTGAAAGAGAGATGGATATGCTTATGTCAACAGGCGAGCAGATGTCCATAGCGCTGCTAGCTATGGCACTGCACAAGCTTGGACTTGAAGCTATATCTTTTACAGGCGCGCAGGTTGGTATTATTACCGACGCTTCACATACAAAGGCGAAGATACTTGATATAAACAGCAAGAGAATAGATTCAGAGCTTAAGAAGGGCAGGATTGTGATAGTTGCCGGGTTTCAGGGTATAACTATATCCGATGATATAACAACCTTAGGCCGTGGCGGTTCTAATCTTACGGCGGTTGCCCTTGCGAAAGCTTTGAGGGCATCAACATGCGAAATGTGCACTGATGTAGAGGGTGTCTATACCGCTGATCCGCGTATAGTTGCGGATGCGCAAAAAATCTCATCTATAAGCTACGAGGAGATGCTTGAGCTTGCTTCAGCCGGAGCGCAGGTGATTCAGCCCCGCTCAATAGAGGTCGCGAAGAAATTTAATGTTCCTATACACATACGATCCAGTTTTTCAGATAAGAATGGTACTATTATTTCTAAGGAGGTAAAATCGATGGAAGATATAGTTGTAAGAGGCGTAGCCCTAAATAAGAATGAGGCAAAAATCACTATTTGTGATGTCCCTGACAAGCCGGGAATCGCGGCGAAGATATTTAAAAAAATAGCGGACGCGAACATCAATATAGATATGATCATACAGAACGTAAGCCGCACAGGCTATACGGATGTCTCTTTTACGGTTATGAGCAGGGATCTCAAAAAGACTCTCAAGATAACCGAACAGGTCAGGCAGGGCATAGGTTCCGGCGGGATCGCATGCAATGACAATATCGCTAAGTTATCTATAGTAGGTATCGGTATGCGCAGCCATTCCGGCATAGCATCAAGAATGTTTGGAGCATTGGCGCGTAATAAAATTAACATTGATATGATATCTACAAGCGAGATAAAGATTAGTTGTACAATTAATAAGAAGAGCGCGACAAAAGCGGTTCGCGCAATTCATAAGGAGTTTAAATTGGGAAAGGCCAGTTGATATCAGCAGAATGCATTACTATATAACGCATTGAAAAGAAGGCAGGGTCTTATGAGAAAAATAATATTGTATGACACGACGTTAAGAGATGGCACCCAGGCGGAAGGCATATCCTTGACAGTTAATGATAAACTAAGGATAGCCAAGAAGCTTGATGACTTAGGTATCGACTATATTGAGGGCGGGTGGCCGGGTTCTAATCCTAAGGATATGGAGTTTTTTCTCAAGATAAAGAAGGCCAAGCTTAAGCACACAAAGATTACCGCGTTTGGCTCAACCAGAAGGCCACACATAAAACCATCGCAGGATTTGAATATTAAGGCGTTGCTTAAGTCCGGTTGTAGCGTGTGCACGGTATTTGGAAAAAGCTGGGATCTTCATGTCAGGGATGTCCTTAAGGTTTCACTCGATGAGAATCTGAACATGATAAGTGATACTATACGTTACTTACGATCCAAGAAGAAAAAAGTATTCTTTGATGCCGAGCATTTTTTTGATGGATATAAGTATAACCCCGACTATGCGCTTAAAACCCTGCTGGCTGCGCAGGATGCCGGGGCTGAGGCAGTTATATTATGTGATACTAACGGAGGCATGCTAACATGTGAGCTTGCGGATATTGTGCTTCAAATAAAGCCATATATAAACGTTTCGCTTGGGATACATTGCCATAATGATAGTGAGATGGCGGTAGCTAATTCCGTAGCAGCTGTTATGGCAGGATGCGATCATGTTCAAGGCACTATAAACGGTTACGGAGAGCGCTGTGGCAACGCGAACCTTTGTTCAATTATACCTTCGCTACAGGTCAAGCTTGGTATGAAATGTCTTAGTGTGTCAAAATTAGAAGAACTTACCGAAGCCTCACATTATATAGCGGAGGCATGTAACATGAAGCAGCTCGATACCCAGTCCTTTGTAGGCAATAGTGCGTTTGCCCACAAGGCCGGAGTTCATGTTAACGCTGTGCTGAAAAAGGCACAATCGTATGAGCATATGGAGCCTCAGGCTATCGGCAATAAAAGGCGAATACTTGTTTCAGAACTTTCAGGCCAAAGTACCCTGCTGACAAAGGCGCGTGAGCTGCATATCGGCCTGAAAAAGAACAGCACGCATACAAGAAAGATATTAAAGCTGTTGCAGGATATGGAATATCAGGGGTATCATTTTGAGGCAGCCGAAGCCTCTTTTGAGCTTCTTTTAAACAGGCAGATGAAGAAACATAAAAAGTTCTTTGAGCTTGAAGGTTTTAGAGTTATCAATGAAAAGGATGAAGATGGCAGCCTCTATTCTGAAGCTAGGATTAAGATTAAGGTGAATAAAAGCGTAAAACATACCGTCTGTGAAGGAGAGGGGCCTATTGACGCGTTAGACGGCGCGTTAAGAGAGTCGCTAATTGGTTTTTATCCAAAGCTTGCGGATATGCATCTTTCTGATTTTAAGGTGAGGGTGCTTGATGAGAAGGCCGGCACAGCGGCAAAGGTGCGCGTTCTTATTCAATCGCAGGATAGTGAAAAATCCTGGTGGACCATAGGTGTCTCAGAGAACATTATTGAAGCAGGATGGCAGGCATTAGAGGATAGTGTAGAATATAAACTGTTAAAGGGCTAATGAAAGATTTAGACAAAATATACGATGCAAAAAAGGTAGAGGATAATATCTATAATCTCTGGCAGGAAAGGGGTTTGTTTAGCGCTAAGGTGGCCCCGGGAAAAGAGCCTTATTCCATAGTAATTCCTCCGCCTAATATCACAGGCATACTGCATATGGGCCACGCCTTAAATAATACGATACAGGATATTCTTATCAGGTATAAGCGTATGCAAGGCTGTGAAGCATTATGGATGCCAGGTACTGACCATGCGGGTATTGCTACCCAGAACGTAGTTGAGAGAAAGCTATTAAAAGAAGGCAAGAAACGCCATGATCTTGGTAGAGAAGGTTTTGTAAAAGAGGTTTGGAAATGGCAGAAAGAGTATGGCGGAACTATCATAAAGCAGCTCAAGTTTATCGGAGCGTCATGTGATTGGTCCAGAGAACGATTTACCATGGATGAGGGCTTATCAGATGCTGTTATCGAGGTCTTTATCCGTCTTTACAAAAAGGGACTTATTTACAGAGGCAATTATATAATTAATTGGTGTCCGAGGTGCCAAACAGCGCTCTCTGATGAAGAAGCTGAGCATCGGGATGTTGACGGACATCTATATTATATAAATTATGCTATTAAAGATTCTATTGATCATGTTGTTGTCGCAACTACAAGGCCTGAGACGATGCTTGGTGATACAGCCATTGCTGTAAACCCGAAAGATAAAAGATATAAGCATTTAATAGGTGGCGTAGTAATTTTACCTATCCTAAATCGTGAATTGGAAGTAATAGCGGATATCATGGTCGATCCTGAGTTTGGAACCGGTGTTGTAAAAGTTACCCCCGCACATGACCCAAATGATTTCCAGATGGGTAAAAAACACGCGCTCGAAGAGCTCAATATAATGCATCCCGATGGTACGCTAAATGAGAATGCCGGTGAGTTTGAGGGGATGGATAGATTCGAGGCGCGCGAAGCGCTTCTTGAGGTTTTGGATACGAAGAATTTAATTAAAAAAATAGAACCGCATAAGCATGCTGTGGGACATTGTTATCGTTGTCATACTATTGTAGAGCCATATCTTTCAAAACAATGGTTTGTTAAGATGAAACCCATGGCAGAACCCGCGATTAAGGCGGTCAAGGAGAATAAGATAAATTTTTATCCGAAGAGATGGAGAAAAGTCTATCTCGATTGGATGTATAATATACGCGATTGGTGTATAAGCAGGCAGATATGGTGGGGGCATCGCTTACCGGTCTATTATTGCCGGGCATGCAATGATAATGACGAAGGTAAAGGTAGAGATAGAGGAATAATCGTTTCAAAAACGAAACCGGACAAGTGTCCGGATTGTGGCGCGACTGATATATTACAGGACCCGGATGTTCTTGATACATGGTTTTCATCCTGGCTTTGGCCATTTTCAACATTTGGATGGCCATTTAATTCGTCGTGCGTCGTGCGTGATGCGTCGTGCGAAAAAGCTGATGCTAAAGATACGCAATACGAGGAATTTAAGTATTTTTATCCCACAGCATGCCTTGTTACCGCACAGGAGATTATATTTTTCTGGGTTGCGCGAATGATAATGGCAGGCCTTGAATTTTGTAAAGAGGTTCCATTTAAGGACGTATATATACATGGAACGGTCCGTGATAAGACAGGTACTAAGATGTCAAAATCACTAGGCAACACAATAGATCCGTTAGAGGTAATAAAGGAGTATGGTACAGACGCGCTTCGCTTTAGCATAGTCTCTATTACAGCCGCCGGACAGGATGTATTTTTATCAAAGGATAGATTTGAATCAGGCAGAAATTTTTCTAATAAGCTATGGAATGTCTCGAGATTCTTAATGATGAATTTAGAACCTGGCATAACAGGTACTTTTGACGACATTAAAACAGACGACCTTACCCTATCGGATCGATGGCTGCTGACATCATTTAATAGAACGATTGAGGGTGTAACTAGATCTCTTGAGTCTTACAGATTTAACGACGCGGCTAATACGGTTTATGATTTTTTATGGCATAAATATTGTGATTGGTATGTAGAGATTTCCAAGGTTTCGATAAAAACTAAGCAGACGCAACTAATTCTTTACAGCGTATTAAAAGCCTCGTTGCAATTGTTGCACCCTGTAATGCCTTTTATAACAGAAGAGCTATGGCAGGGGCTTGGCTGTCAAGATTCTATCATGGTTTCATCATGGCCAAAGCCGGATAAGCGTCTTGATGATAAACAGGCGACTGATTGTATGGAGAAAGTTATCGCTATCATTGCCGCTATAAGAAATATCCGCGCAGAGATGAATATACCTAATAAATTGAAGATAGATGTATTAGTTAGCAGCAGAGACAGTAGCCTTAAGGGGTCTTTAGAAGAGATTAAGGCTTATGCCGGTAGAGTTTCAGGCGTTGAGAATGTCTCAATTGGTGAGGAGATGAAGCAGCCAAAGGCATCAGCATCAAGTATACTAGATTTCTGTCAGATATATGTTCCTCTGCAGGGAAAAGTAGACATAGCTCTCGAGAAGGCAAGGCTTGATAAGAATCTTGCTGAATCAGAAAGATTCTTAAGCAGCCTGGATAAGAAGCTTTGCAATGCCTCTTTTATCGATAAGGCGCCTAAGGATATTATAGAGAAAGAAAGGCAGAAAGAAGCTGTTTTAAAGGAAAAGATTGTTCGCATAAGAGAGACTATTGAAAACCTCGCCTGAATAGGCGATCCAGACAGCGGATATCCCAGCTGTATCGGAAGAAAATACCATACTATAAACTATGTCACCACTTATTCGTATAAATAAACTCCTGTCGCAATTAGGCATTGCTTCACGCCGTAAAGCAGATGACCTTATCAAGCAGGGCAAGGTTGTCATGAATGGTTCTCCCCTTTTAAGCCCCGGGGTATCTGTCGATACTGAAAAAGACAAGATCGAAATAGATGGTGCGGCCATATCATTAGAAAGAGATAAGGCCCGTCTTTATCTTGTGCTAAATAAGCCTTGTGGATATATAACGACTCTAAGAGATACGCATAACAGAAGAACGGTTATGGACCTTGTGCCTAAGGATAAAGGCCTTTTTCCTGTCGGCAGGTTAGACAAAGAGACTACCGGCCTATTGATCCTAACTAATGATGGAGAGCTCGCTCACCGCATGATGCACCCGCGCTATGAAATGGAAAAGCTCTATGAGGTAACAGTCGCAGGCGCTCTTAAAAGAGGAGATATAGCAAGGCTTGAAAGAGGCGTGGATATAGGTGATGAAAAACCATCTATATGTAAAGTGCGGGATCTAATATCGCTAACAAGTTCAACAAATATTACAGTCGAATTGCATGAGGGCAGAAAAAGACAGATAAGAAGAACCTTTGACGTGCTGGGATATAAGATCTTAAGCTTAAAGAGAACGGTTTATGCCGGCCTTACACTGGATACCAAGGAAGGCTCTTACAGAGAGTTGACCGATGATGAGATATTGTTGCTGAGTAAGAAAGTTGGCTTGAAATGATCATAGACTCTAAAATTAAAAAGTTGATACGCGCGGCACTAAAAGAGGATATCGGTTCAGGCGATATCACGACAGACGCTATGTTTAGCAGATCAGAAAAAGGTAGATTCGTTATCCTTTCTCGCGATAGGTATGTTGTATCAGGTCTGGATATAGCAGAAGCTGTTTTTAAGGCGGTTGATTCTAAAGTCAGGTTTAAGCCGCTTGTTAAAGATGGTACGTATGTCGCTACAGGTAAAGAGATAGCGCATATTAGCGGCAGCTTCCGGTCTATATTGGCGGCAGAAAGAACAGCCCTAAATTTTTTAGGCTGGCTTTCAGGTATATCGTCACTAACGCGTTGTTTTGTCAAGGCCGTAGAAGGTGTACAAGCGAAAATCATGGACACCAGAAAGACTATACCTCTCTTCAGGCGCCTGCAAAAGTACGCAGTAAGGATGGGCGGTGGTATTAATCACAGAATGGGGCTCTATGACCAGTTTCTGATTAAAGATAACCATATAGCTATGGCAATAAAACCAGCAGCTGCAAGGAATGCAAAAGACGCGTTCAAGAGTTGGCTTAAAAGATTTCAAAAAACATCAGGCAATCGCAAGAAAATAGAGATAGAGGTCAGTAATTTAGAGATGCTTAAAGTTGTTCTTGAATATAATCCCGATATTATAATGCTTGATAATATGAGCATAGCCAGCATGAAAAAGGCGGTAAAGATCAGAGACGCTTACAGGATGAAGGCAGGCGGAGGAAATGTTAAGGCGTTGCTTGAGGCTTCTGGAGGAGTGAGTATCGATAATGTAAGAAGCATTGCCGCTACCGGTGTCGACCGCATATCAGTAGGTGCGCTTACTCATTCAGCTCCATCCGCTGACATTTCCCTTGAGGCAAGAAAATAGGGGGGGGACGGTCCTAAAGGGGACACCCCTGAGCACAAATATTGCAAGAATTTATGAATTTTAGAAAGATGTTTACCAAAAACACAAAACACAAAACAATAGCGTGCCCAGGGGTGCCCCCTTTTAAGATTAGGAGTGATTTTAAGCCGTCTGGTGATCAGCCTCAGGCGATAGAAAAGATAACAAAGGGCCTGCTTGATGGTAAAAAATACCAGACTCTTTTAGGGGTGACCGGAAGCGGTAAGACCTTTACAATGGCTAATGTTATATCCAACATGAATCAGCCGACATTGATTATTTCTCACAATAAGACCCTTGCTGCCCAGCTTTATAGTGAGTTTAAGGAATTTTTTCCTGAAAACGCCGTAGAGTATTTCGTAAGCTACTATGACTATTATCAGCCCGAGGCATATATCCCGCATACGGATACATATATAGAAAAGGACGCGTCAATAAATGATGAGCTTGACCGCCTGCGCCTTTCTGCGACAACATCCCTTTCCTCCCGCAGTGATGTTATTATCGTTTCCAGTGTCTCGTGTATATATAACCTAGGTTCTCCGCAGGACTATAATGAGCTTTTACTTTTTTTGGAAACCGGTACAGAACTCTCTCGCGAGAGCATGCTTAAATCTCTAGTCAATATACATTATGAGCGAAATGACATTGATTTTTCACGCGGAAAATTCCGCGTTAGAGGCGATACTATCGAGATATTTCCTTCGTATAAGCAGGACGCTATAAGGGTAGAGCTTTTTAATGAAAATATCGAGAAGATAAGCGTAATCGACCCGCTTACAGGCAATACAAAGCAGGATTTGCCTAAGGTAGCCATATATCCCGGGAAGCACTTTGTCACTACCAAGGAGAAGATAGAGAGCGGTCTTCTATCAATACGGATAGAGCTTGACAAAAGATTAAAGGTGCTTAAAGATCAGAGCAAACTTCTTGAGGCAGAGAGGCTTAAATCCAGAACTAACTATGATATGGAGATGTTAAAAGAGGTTGGTTTTTGTAATGGTGTTGAGAATTATTCGCGCCATTTATCTGGCAGGCCCGAAGGTTCTCGCCCATATACATTGATTGATTACTTTCAGGATAATTTCCTAGTTATTATAGATGAATCTCATGTTACGATTCCTCAGATACGAGGTATGTATGAAGGTGACTACTCTAGAAAGAAGACCCTTGTAAACCATGGGTTCAGGCTCCCTTCATGCCTTGATAACAGGCCGTTAAAATTTGATGAATTTGAACCCCTTATAAAACAGACTGTTTTTGTCTCCGCTACTCCGGCAAACTATGAGAGGAGTAAAACAAAACATTTTGTCGAGCAGCTAGTCAGGCCAACGGGCCTGTTGGACCCGGAAATAATAATTAAGCCTTCAAGGCATCAGATAGATGATATTATTAAGCTGATTAAGGAGCGCGCGATACTTAAGGAGCGTGTATTAGTTACGACACTTACCAAGCGTATGGCCGAGGATCTGTCTTCTTACCTGAATGAGTTAGGCTTAAACGTGCAATACATGCACTCTGATCTCGGCGCTATAGAGCGTGTCAAAATATTGCAGGACTTAAGAAAGCATAAGTTTGATTGCCTTGTAGGTATAAATCTTTTGAGAGAAGGCCTGGATCTTCCGGAAGTGTCACTTGTCTGTATACTCGATGCTGACAAGGAAGGTTTTTTAAGAAGCGCCACATCACTTATACAGGTTGCGGGACGTGCCGCGCGTAATGTAAATAGTCAGGTGGTAATGTATGCGGATACTATAACAGGTTCAATGAAAAAAGCCATAGATGAAACAGCGCGCAGGAGAAAGAACCAGAAAAAATTTAATAAAATAAATCATATAACACCTAAAACTATTCAAAAAAGTATCAAAGATGGCATAGATAGTCTCCGCGATTCAGAGACTCTTGTGGCAGAGGCTGCCGGAGAGACCATAAAAGAGCATGAATCACGTCAGGTAGCAGCTGAGTTACAGCATGAGATGGAAATGGCTGCGCGAAATCTACAGTTTGAAAAGGCCGCGTATTTTAGGGATGAGATTGAAAAGCTTAAAAATGTAGGCAATGAACAAGGTAAAGGCAGAGACAGAATTAAGAATTAAGGATTAAGAATTAAGAATTTCCGCCGGGAGCAGATCAGCCTACGGCTGAAAGTTGTAAGGATTAAAATATGGAAGAGAAGATCTTAAAGATATTCAAAAAAAAACCGGAACATTATCTTTCGGGTGAGCAGATAAGCAGATCATTAAATATTACTAGATCCGCTTTTTGGAAGCATATTGAAAAGCTGCGTTTGTGTGGATACGAGTTTGACGCAGTGCCACATTTGGGATATCGTCTTAGCAAGGTGCCTGATAAGCTCTATCCATTTGAGATATCTCCAATACTAAAAACTCGTTTTATAGGTAAGGATATTATCTATCACGATACAGTGGGTTCCACAAACACGATCGCGTATAACCTAGCAAAAAGTGGCGCTAAAGAAGGAGTAGTCGTTATAGCGGAGAAACAGACTAAGGGCAGAGGTAGGCTTTCACGCGTATGGAGCTCACCAAAAGAAAAGGGCATATATCTTTCAATCATATTGCGACCCAAAATGACGCCTTTCAAGGCCCCTGTAATGACACTTATGGCCGCGGTTAGCCTTGCGCAGGCTATAAGAGAAAGCGCGAATGCCCAGGCTTGTATTAAATGGCCCAATGATATTCTCATAAACGAGAAGAAGGTATCAGGTATCCTTACGGAGATGGATGCGGAGGCAGATTCTGTAAAATTTTTAATATTAGGTATCGGTATAAACGTGAATGCAAAGATTTCGGAGCTACCAAGGGGGGCGACTTCTATTGCTCAGGAATCAGGGTTGTTTGTTGAAAGGCCACAACTGGTAAAGGCATTATTAGAGAGCATGGAGCGCAACTACCTGCTAATTCAGAAAGAAGGATTTATGCCCATCAGAACACAGTGGCGGAATCTCTCTGTAACGCTTGGCCGCAGAGTAAGGGCAACATGCATGCACAAGAAAATAGAGGGAGAAGCAATTGATATTGAACAGGATGGGGCGTTAAAAATACGATTAGATAATGGTTTTTACGAAAAAGTTATGGCAGGAGATTTGACGCTGTTGAGATAGTTCTTGTTTTAGTGATGTTTACAAGGAGGTAAGAAGTGCTTTTAGTAATCGACATAGGAAATACGAGTATTCACGCGGGGATTTTTCGGAAAAAGCGTATTATCAGGACCATGCTTATACATGCTCATATTAATGAAACGGATATATCCAGGGCATTTAAAAAATCTCTTGGTGCAGACATAAAAAAAATCAAGGCTGTCATTATCTCAAGCGTTGTCCCTGATGTGTCGATTATTGCGCAACGTGTTATTGAAAGACTGATTGGGATTAAGTCGATACTGTTGGGAAGAGATATGATAGTTCCCATCGCCAACTTATACAGAAAACCAAAGCAGGTAGGACAGGACAGGCTTGTTAACGCTTATGCGTGTAAGGAGCTTTACGGTAGTCCGGCTATTGTATTAGATTTTGGAACAGCAACTACCTTTGACTACATTAATAGGTTTGGTGAATATGAAGGCGGGATTATTACGCCTGGAGTAAATACCACCATAGATACCTTGGCAGAGAAGACAGCATTGCTCCCAAAAATTAAGATTAGTAAGCCGGATAGATTAATAGGTAAGGATACCGTAGGTAGCATAAAAAGCGGTGTATTTTTCGGTATTGCTTGCTTATGTGATGGCTTAGTACAGAAGATCAAAAAGAGCCATAAGAATAACCCCATAGTAATAGCTACAGGTGGTCTTGCTAGCCTGTTTTGTCCTTACTGTAAAGAAATCAACAAGATAGATACATATTTGACGCTTAAAGGCATGGCAATAATCTTCTATAAAAGTAAGGCTAGACCTTGAATATATATAAGTTATGACGTATATTTGTAGTGGAAGAGAAAAGAATAAAGCGCAAGGACAAGAGTGTTTTTTTGTGCTCTTATTTAAGACTTTAAAAAAGAATTATTTAATGGGAATAAAACTGTTTCTAGCGTGTTATATATAGTGTATATAGAAAGAATATAACAGACCATAAAAAAAGGACAAAACAATGAATGCTGATTTATATGACAAGGTACCTATTCGGCCATCTTGCTATAGTATACTTCTACGTACTATATCATGGGTGGTGATTATTACATTCTCATGGCAGCAGATTACTTACGGAGCTGATCTCACATCAAAGCGATGGGAAGCACAGGAAAAGAAGGTCGGGCGCACATACTCGGTTATCGAAGCGATCAAACAGCAGAAGAAACAACAGGATGATATAGACCGCAGAGCCATAGCTGAACATCATCGCAATGTAGCGGTAGGCAGTATATTCCAGGATGTAAACCTGAATCAATACATACAAAATATGGATCAGATGTTTGCCGCTATGCAGATGCAGGAGCAGCTTTGGAAGGCCCGTAATCTTATTAAGCGTGCCGGCAACACTTATCTACCTCTTGAAAATCCTGATGGATCCACACGTTATATATGGTCCAAGGCCGGCATGACTATCGCTATTTTAAATGAGTATATCGATGATGGCTTTGGTAACGTATCGTTCCGTGATACATATAATATGCAGTATAACGATAAGGGACTCTTAACAAGCTATGAGGCTAAAGAAGTGGATCGCTTTGGAAGCACAACTTACATTAGCTGGTCTAACGCGGAGTATAGCGCTGATTCTGTATTTTATGGTGGCTACGATACTCAAGCTCACAAAAATCTTACAGCCTATGTTCAGAAGACGGTTGTTCATGAAGAAGGAGATGACGGGCTTGTATATGAGCACCATTCATACAAACATGTATATAATGGTGTTTATGATGGTAAAGATATGACGAGTTGCAATGAAGAAGGCTGGGATGAAGCAACAGGGGAATATAACTTTGTACGTAATGGCATGGGCTATGACGGTTCGCATAATCTGACATCATATCACGAAGAAGGTTTTAGCCAGGATAAGGGGCAATATTGGGCTGACTGGTCTGGTTCATATCATGCTAATCCGAATGTTGAGGACAGGCACCTGCTCGATAGCTATCAGATCAAGAGCTGGTCCGAGGCCACAAATGAGGTATCGACTGTTGATTGGCAGGCTACTTACCAGGGCGTGCATATGACAAGCTTTACGCAGACTGAAACTACAGCGACCGGTGGTACAACAACAAGTAGAAGAGAGGATATAGAATACAAGGACAACCTCGTAATAGGGTACAAAGATACTTATATAGACGCGCAGGGTGAGAGCACAACATTAGAATTTAGTGGTAAATATGATTCCAGAGAAAATCTGGTTCATACCATCAAGAAGCTTACAGACGCACAGGGCAATATAACTACTATAGAGAATGATGCTACGTATAATTCCATAAGGCAACTTGTAGCATATGAAGAGACATCAGTTGATGGAACAGGGCTTAGATATAACGTAAGATGGTCAGGTACCTATGATATCCTTGGAAGGCTTACGTCATACCATCAGGAGGAGATAAGCTCAGACAATCCCGAAGTTATCAAAACAACAGATTATACAAATATGACCTACGATACTACGAGCCAGATAGCGGATTTTGATGCTGTTATTAGACTTGCAGGCACAGATATAACTGGCGATGCTGTCGATATCACGGAAATTATATCAAGATCTAATCTCAGATTTGATGATAGAAAAACACTCGTTTCCTACATTGAAACCGCAACAAAGAAAGGCACAAATCTATATGGTTATTTGATAGATATAACAACAACAAGGAGTTTAAGCTATGATACAGCAATAGACTCCGCAGATAAGGTATATGCCATTAGATCCAGATCAGATGAGACTGTCCATCTTCTTGGCAGTTCACTAATAAGCTTGCCTGAAAACTGGCAGGATATACCTACAGAGCAAAGGATAGCGTATTTAAAATTAGTAGATTTTAGCGCTAATGGGATAGAAGTAGATTTTACAAACTTAAGCAGTGATGAAGAAGAGAACGAAG
>CAZWMG010000022.1:19177-29426 GCA_964634945.1 uncultured Planctomycetia bacterium
AATGGGATAGAAGTAGATTTTACAAACTTAAGCAGTGATGAAGAAGAGAACGAAGCGATGCAGACAGCCTTTGTTTTTGGTGAGCCTGTAGCGCTTGCAGACGCTACGATAATAACCTTAAATCCAGAGACCTTATCCATAAATATTCGTACTGATAAAACCAGTCAGAACAGTTACGCGGGCCATGTGAATTCCGCAGGCCAGACTATAGGGTATGAGATTATATCAACCTCTGACGCTACATCTGACGTCTTAACTACTACTGTGCGAAGTTTAATCCAATATGGTGCAGCCGGTAACATGAGAAGCTATCATGACTCTGCTACTTCTACGCTTCATAATCTTACCACAGATCAGGCGGTAAGCAATATTACTTATGATGCTGCCAACAGGATGCTTACGCAGAGAAGGGTTGATCATTTGTATGGTACAAGCTCAACAAACGCAACGGTCGATACGACTTATACGTACTCGCAGTATGATATGGCATATGATGCTGAGTCCAATATCATCAGTTACACAGAAGAAGAGACAAGTCCTTTATCTCAGATATTAAAAACTACCCACGTAAGCGCTGTTACATATAACGGTTTAGGCCAGATATACTCAAAGATAATTCGTTCAGAAGAGGTGTCAACATTTGAAGGCATTGATTACGATATTACCTCAGAGCAATTCATCTATTCAAGTATATACAATGATAAAGAGCAATTGATAGGCGGTGTTAATCATTCAGTCCAGGATGGCATAGCTGAATTGAGTTTAGCGCAGGCCATATCATCTCTTAGCGCGCTTTCCAATCAGGTTGCGTCGCTTCTTTCTAAAGCGCAAGCAAATCTTTCCGCAGCTGAGGCCGCTCTTAACGGCCCCTCTTTAACAGAACAGGAAAGGGTTTTGCTTGTGGCACGAAGGGCATATTACGCAAGCGAGATAGGTTATTTAGAGACCTTGCAAACCACTGTACTATCTGCTGAGATCGCTATGGCAGCATTAAAGGAAAGCTTTGACAGCAACTTAACAGATGAAGAGATAGAGCCTTTAGCCTTTGATGCCAAGACAGCAGCTGGGACGGTGATGGATGCTTTTGGTGACTATATATCATGCATAGATAATATATATGCTGATGCGCAGGATCGCTCTGATATCTTAGATACACTATTTGATGATGTAGAAGAGCGCGCGGAGATAGCGCTGGATTATATAGATCTTATGGGAACCTACAAAGTTACAGAGGTTGTTGACAATGTCAGCATAACGCGTACCTATAGAAAGGACTATCAGAATCCAGAGACAGGGATTGAGATAAAGAGGGAAGAGACGACAGTAGACGGCCTTGTATCGACTATTCTTATTTATGACTTGGACGAGTCTAAGGACGCGATGGTACTGACATCATCTATAGAAGAAACAAGAGATGTTAATGGAAATCTGGCATCAATAACAAATATTACGTATGAATCGGGCAAGGAAGTGGATAAGACTGTAATTGCATATGATTTGACATCTACATTTGCCACACATGTCGAATATTATACAATGCAGGATGTTGAGGTTGAAGGTAGCGATGAGACCGTAGCCGAGTACGTATTAGTCGCTAGTAAACGTACAGAGTCATCTATGGAAAATGGTATAGAGACCAGAAGCACGTATCTGGCCGATCTTACTGAACCGGGAATAGAGACGCTTATAACCGAAGAAGTAATCGATTCCGCGAATGGTAGAACCGCGTATTATACGATAGATTCTATCGGCCAACGAATATTAGTCGCGGAGGTAGAGGCTGAAGATGGAATAGAGACGACTACAATATATCAGTTTGAAAGTGATGGCAGCATATCAGGTAAAACTGTTGAGACAAAGGTAAAAGACTCTTCAAGCAGGCTTACCTCCTGGATAACCGAAGAATATGTCTTCTTAGATGATTCGTATGCTTTTAAAGAAAAGACAGAAAGAAGCAATTTTGTTTATGAGTCGGACGCTTTTGGAGATGAGAGATTTAATGTATTAGAAGAAATGACTGTTAAAAAGTTCTCATATGATGAGGATGGGGTGCTTACAAATACAACAGAAATAAATCTTAATCTTGTTGGAAGAGTTAATATGACTATTGCGGATTACGATAGCGATGGCAATGAATTGTCCAATGAAATAAAAGTCCTTGGAACAGAGGGCACGCTTGGCCTTATTTATGAATACAATTTATTAGATGATATCAAAACAACTTTTGGAGCGGATATAGTTAAGGCATATAAGGAATTGTTATATGGAGATAGTGATATTGAGACCGATTATGGGCTGATAGGTAAGGCTATATCATATGAGCAAGATATATATATGAATATACCATTACGTATGGATGTAAGTACAATATCTACATGGAATATGATATATGATGAATTTGGCCGTACAGCCTCTAATGAGAATATAACCCTTGTTTGCGGCAGAGGCATTGACCAGGCTTTTTATGCGCTGGATATGGCGCAGGATATCGCTTCCTGGGTAAGTTTTTATATTGATAAGCTTGAGAATATGATAATCTCGCTTACTGATAATAAGAATAGTCTCGAATCTGCAGGCAAAAGTGATGAAGCGCTTGTTATCGCTAACGAGATATCTTCCATAGGTGATATGGTAAAGGCGCTAGAAGATATAAGCTTAAAGGCTAATACCGCGGCAGGCTTGGCATCTGAGCTACTTGACGCGCTAAACGCGGATGATAATGAAGATACTATTAATAATACTAGGGACGCCTTGCTAATAGCTATTGAGGATGTAGCTTATTCCCTAGCAGGCTTTATAAGCGGCGTAGAGTCGCAGCTACCGGCTATCAATATAGAGATCTCTAACCTAGACATTTTATTGAGTGAATTACGTTCTGAACTGACTGCGGCAGAGGAGGCTGATGTTCCTGAGAGTAGCTTGCAGGATTTGCAGGAAACAATAGATGATAGTAGCAATTTAAGGGATGCATACGAGAGTTTTTATAAAGATATAGAAGATATCCTTGGCCAGGCTTACGAGGTTATGGAGCTCAACGATTCTCTTTCAGGCGGCATACCTTTTGGCGTCAATATCCAGACAGCCTCTAATGAATATAATATGGTTTACAATGATCTTAATCAGGTCGTTTCATATGATATAACGTCTACTCAATATGGTAACGGCAAAAACGAGGCGTATAACGCTTTTTATAGTTGTTCACTGTTATTGATAAACATAACCAACTTTAATGATGTATTGACTAATGTCTTAACGCGTATATATCAGAATTTAGAGGCATTATATGGCAATGAATCAGAATATAACTTTTCTGTATTGGGTCAACATTACAATGAAAAATTAAGCGAGATCGCAAACCTATCAGCAACATCTAAAGCAAAAGCAGCAGAGTTATTTGAAGCGATAAGGTCAAATAAGAAAGAGAGCATTATCCAGGCCGCAAAGCAAGAGTACCAGAAAAGCTTAGACAGCCTTAGGGGAGATATTCTTGGCTCTTATCTTGACGCGGTAAGTGACATAAGAGATTATCAGGATCTGCTTGATGACCTAAGCGTATCCATAAATGATAAGCAGGAGGAGTATAATGATCAATATGGCCTATATGAGAAGGCGCAAAGAGCCACTATCAGGGCATTTGAGGATAATAGCCCCAAATATCAGGATTATATTGCGTATGAGAATCTTTTAAAAGGCATAGTCGATAGTATTGCCGCAGAGATAGAGACCCTAAAAGACAAACGTGATGCTGTAAGGTCTTTAACAGTAGAGTTAAGCTATATAAAAGATACCTTGCTAAAAATAAAAGAGCAGGAGTCTGTTGTAGAGATAGCTCTTCCATCAAGCCTAGATATTACATCAGTATCCCATAGATCTAACTTAACTTATAATATTAATAACCAGATGATAGGTTATACGGAGAACGCGACAAGCGAAGAGGCAATCGCTGATTCTATATGGTATTCTTATGGGCAGGCTAACAGCCTATATATACAGGTCGATCATATGATAAAGGCTCTTGGCGATAAAGCAGCGAAGCTGAGAGAAAAGGCCTCTGTTGCGGAGACTGTTGCTGAGCAGGAATATCTTGTATCAGAATACCAGCAGATAGAAGTCAGGGCCAATGACTTATCAGAGATACTGTTAACATTAGAGGACGTATCTACGTTGACAAATACTATGCTTATAGCGATTCAGTCAGGAGAAGACATAACCGCAATGCAGGAAGAGGTTTTGAGTAAACTAGAAAATGTAAATGCTCAGTTTTTTGCTGTTGAGCTTATCTATTCTAATGACTTGAATCAGGCGCAACAGGATTTAGAGCGCTTAAGAGAAGAGGCCGCGCAGGCTCATACCGCTGCAGACAATCTTAGGGATAGCTTAAAGGCTATTGGACAGTATGCAGTTGAGAATCAGACAGATAATGGTTACGAGAGATTAACATATCAAATAGGAACTAATGGCAAAGCTGAATTGGTAAGTAAATCAGTTTTTGTAAATAGATATGAGGGCGTGTTGCTTATAGGGGAGACAGTATACACTTATAGTGTTGGTAGCTTTGAAAATGATTTAGGCGAAATGATACCACTTGAGACCCTAAAGCAGAAGCTTGTTATCACATATACATACGATGGATCAAATAACAAGATAACTAAGATAGAGCAAAAATATACTTACGCTACTGATGGAACAGAGTCTTATAAAGGGAAAGAGCTTGAGCAGTATAGCTATGACAGATTAGGCCGTATGGTAGAGGTTAGTGTTGAAGTCTATAATACAAATAATGAGCATATTGGAAATCGTAATATCACATATCAGTATGAAGGTAATACAGAGAATATTACCAAAGAACAGATTGTTACTTCATGGAAGGTAGATAACGGGACTACTATTGAGTTTAAAGAATCAACCAGAAAGACAACTGAGTATTTATATGCAGGTGGAAAAGAGATTAGCAAGCAGATCAAGGGATATAGATATCTCTATTCTGAGGATACCACAACCGAACCCCCTGCCGAGGTGGTAGATGAAGCCCTTACTTCGTGGCAGATTGAGGAATATGAATATACCGGTGATATTAGAACCAAGAAGACTGTCATGGTATATGCTATCTCTATTGGTAAGCCATATAGTATGGGTGAAATAGTTACTGTCTATGATTCAGAGGGCCTCTTAATCACAGGTCAGACGCTTACAAATTATAAGATTGAGTCAATTGAGACTGTTCCACCGCAGGATCTTGCAAAATCAGATTTTTCTTATGTAGTGGCAAGTATTGAGATTAGGAGCGATTTTACCCATGATGTGACACATCCCGAATGCATTACAGGTTATATATCAAATTTACAATATGTTGATAGTGATGGCAATATGGTTGATGTTGATGTCAATAAGCACAAAACATGGGAAGAGGTAAGTAGATTACAGGAAGAGGCTGATGCCGCTGATGAAGCTGTTAAAAACAAAGAGGATTCTATCAAGGAGCTTGAGATATTTCTTAATGATTTCGGATTAGTTAATTCAGACCATATCAGCATGATAGAGGACGCTGTCTTTGAGACCAAGACTCTTGATATGACACGTTCAAATATAACATATAACGAGATCGGTCAAATTGCGTCATATCAGGATGTTTCAAGCCAGAATCTAGGGGTTTTAAGTTTAAAGGCATCATGGTTATCGATTATAGAGGCATCCAATCTTTATCAATATATAGAGTACGTGATAAAAAACTCAGATAACGAAAATCAGGAGAGCAAGATATCGTCCTTAACCGACCTGTTGCTTATTGTAGATAGCGCGATAGATAAGGCTAGGCTACTTTATGAGGCGATAAGTAACAAATCTGATGATATAGACACCCTTCAGCAGGACCTTGTTTTGGCATTGGAGAGTGTTTATGAAGAGGCATCATCTTACTATGCTGACGCTGAATTAGCAACCTTAAGTGGCTTGACCTCAGACGCAAATGGAATAATAGCTACAATAGAGGGATTCATAGATTCAACAGAAGGCCTGTTGCAGACAATAGATCAGGATATAGCTGATCTAAACAATATAAAGTTTATTATATCAGATCCATCTTCCGAGGTTTATGAGTCTGTATATTCTCAGATATACGCGCTGGAAGAAGATAGGGAACTCTTTGCAGGCGAAGACGGTATTATTGTTGTAACAGGAAAACTTCAGCTTGCTTTTAATAATTTCAAAAACGCGGAATCTGATAATGATAAGAGAAAATATTATACTGAGATTATCGGGCTTCTTGATGATCTGGAAGAAAAGGTTCTTACTTATTCCCAGTCAGTTTCAACACACGTTGAAAAGAAGCAGTCTTTGATCGAATCTTTATCAGACCTAATCTCTGATAGCGAATACGCGTCTTACAAAAGTGATATAGAGGCTGCTATAGAGAGTACTTTAGATGAATTAGTTATCGGTCTCGATGTTAAGAATTCGATAGATTCCATATTGAAAGATATCAACAGTATGCAGAACTCTTTCCAGGTAGAAGTTGGCCAGGCAAATACAATAATATCAAAGGCAGTAAAGGCTGCCTCAGTTGTGCCCTTTAGATCCAATCTTAAGACAACGACTACCAGATCCAACATCACATATGACGCTAATGGTAATATAACCGGTTATGTGGAGGCCACAGCCCAAACAGGTATAGAACTTGAGTCTGTATGGCATATTATCAGCATTGTAAATATCCTTGAAGAGACGATAGAGAATGAATACGCTGTATGTGATGACTCAGATAAGCGGTATATAGAAGATATAAGATCAAAAGTAGGGTTAATTAATAGTCAACTCAATGCATTAAAGGCAGCAGTTATTGCCGATGATGCCCAGGCTCTACAAATTGCCCAGAATAATGTATCAGATAGCCTAATCTCTTTGACCGAGGTTTCAGCTGATTTTCTAATTATGAAAGAGCAGGATATTTATGATGTATGGGTAGAGTCTGATATCCTCAATACCATAAAGAGCAATCTTTCAGATATGCTTTCAAGGGCAGAACGGGATAGCGATCCTAATGACCCCGCCTCAGTAGCCTATTTAGCGAGCCTGCAGCTTAGCATAGATAATATTGAGAAAAAGGCAGCTGTGCAGGAAGAGATACTCTCTAGCTATCAAAGAAGATGTGATGGCGCGCGTGATATATATGATGCTATTGCGCAGTTGGCTGCTCAAGTGCCATATAATCTAGATCAAGAGACTGAGGTAGTATGGTCTGACGGAAGATACGATTCCTCCGGCATGCTAGTATCTTTTAAGCAGAAGACTGTATCAAGCGGAGTCTCAACATCAGGTACTATAACAGCGGTTCTTGAGCTGACCTCATTTATCGAACGTATTAATAATGGACTATCCCATTTAGCTATGTTAGGAGATAAGTACTTAAATAGTTATACAGAGTTAAGGAATGCCGCCATAGAACTTCGTAAGAATATTATCGATTTGACTAAGATACTTATTAATAGTGATGACTACTCTGAGACGCTTCAGGATATTAATAGGCTTGAGTCGGAATTGCAATCATTGCTTACGAATATCAAGTCCGATATAGAATCAGATTTTAATGCGGCCATGGATGATGTCACGGCAGATATTAGCAATGCAAAAGATTATGACATATTACAGCTCTTAGAAAATGGCGATTATGTTGCCGCGTTTGCTTGCGCAAAGTATATGTCAGATCAGGTGAGTTCTGCTGTTGATCTCAGAAACGAAACCCGTAAAATGGTAAATTATTTCGCTGAGTTAGAGGAGAACGCTAGTGCAAAAGTCGCTTTGGAATATAAATCTGTTAACATATCTAACGATACATCATATCTAACAGATGATAATGACTCCTATTCTGATCTTAATGATAGTTTAGAGAGGGCCGCTATCATAGATGATAGCAATATGCGTTTTGCAAACGAATTGGATGATAAATATGCAATTGTGTCAAATTATATACCTAATGAAACCGTTATAAATAATAGTATAGAGCAACATTCAACCATGTACAATGATAACGGTCAAAAGATAAGTTATATAAGCCTTACAACAGATGTCAATGGAGATCAAGAGAGACAGCAGCATGAGAGCATAACATATGACAGCCTGGGCAGAATGAGAAGTGAGCATTTAATAGATTATTCTACTAAATGGACCCCAATGAAGCGGTATGATAAATATTATAATTATGATGATCTTTCAAATGTCAGCAAGGTAAGAGAGGTCTCATATGACTCTTTCGGGGTAAAGGTATCGGCAGAAGAAACGGCATATCTTTATAACTCACTTGAGATGGTAAAGAACCAGCAGAAACGTATATATAATGTTGATGCTGAAACAGGCGCGGAGACGTTATCAAGCAGGCAGATTACCAGTAATATGAGATATGATTCTATAGGCAATATCAGAAGTCAGATTTTAGATTATTACGAAGGCTCCGATGGGCTCCTCTCAAGCATTACATCCTCAAAATATTCCTATAATATGTCCTATGATCTTAAGGGCAGAATAGTATCACAGTCTACAAAGTTTTTAAATGGGTACGGAGTAAATACATATCTTAAGACCGCTCTTTATATGTATGACGGCGCCGGAAATATTGTGCAGACTACAGAGTATAGGTCTGATGGTAACAAGATATTCTTCGGAAAGACAATAGTAAATATACTATACAGCTGGAATAAGCTAAGGAGAATCTGGGAAGCGTATATGCGCATTACTAAGCGCTATGACAGGTATAATAATATGTATCATGTAAAATCTGAAAATCTCGGCATTGTACCTCTTATAGGATTAGCCGATCTTAATAGCAGTTCGCTTATGAAGACTCCTAAAAAATTCAATGGTTATGATCTTAATGATGAGATATATGATGTTATAGATCCTGTATATGATGAAGATGGCAATATTGTATCAGGAAAGATAGAGGTAAAAGACGCAAGCGGAAAGATTACAGAAGTAGTGGTTATTAATGAGACTCGTTACAATAAAATGGGTCAGATTCTCTATCAGGATTTCCAGATCTACGATGAAAACGGAGAGGTTAAAGAGAGAATAGTAATAGAAAATAGATACGGAGCTGTATTAATAGTGCCTGATACAGGAGAGCTTGTTAGCTGTCTTCTTACTCAAAATATGTACCTATATGACAAGGATAATAATCTTATTAAGAGATCGGAGATAATCAATCTATATACGAATCCGGTGTGGGAGGAAGAGCATATAGATCTTGGCGAAGATTATGAGTATATAGAGGTAGATATAAAATCCAAGCCAATGCTATACCAACAGATAACCAGAGAGTATGATTCAGAAGACAATATAACCAGAGTCAATACTGAGAATTTTAGCATATTAATACTTAGCGAAATGAAGACAGGCTTAGAGGCTATAAGCCGTATTCAGATTAAAGAAGAAGATCTCGAAGTATTCTTAGAAAGAATAGCAAGCCTTATTGAATTCGGCATTATCTCACAAGAAGAGGCTGATTATATTATGAGTCTTCTTATAGCCGGTGATGACGAAGCTGCAAGTGCCCAGCCAGACCTTCAGGCACCAGCGCCTATTACAGGATCTACACTTTACAATGTTCTGGCAGGACAAGGCATCAGCATGTCTCTTACTTCGGGAGATGTGGAAATTGCATATGACGGTCAAACAGATACGATGAGTACGACACTATTGAATGGAACGCGTACAGAATATTCTGCCAAAGGAACAGGGAATGTTATCAAGGAATTTGATGAGGATGGTAATCTTATAAAAGAGGTTACTACATATGAACAGGATGGCAATCAGGTAATTGATACAGTATATTACGGGGTACTTGGTAACCCAATAAGCTCAGAAAGAAAGATAATCGAGGTTTATGAAGCAGGCCATATCAATGAGGGGATGCCAAAGAAGGTTACTATTATAAATTATGCTGATCCTGATTTTACGAACGTAGTAACTGTACAGGTTTATTCAGGCATAACATATGACACAGAAGGCCGCTTAATAGCTCAGAACATATATACATATGGCTCAATAGATGCTAATGGTAACCCAACTGACCTTATCAATGTTCAGGAAATCAAGGATATCACATATGATAGCCAAGACAGGGTAAAGAGTCAGACAACAGCTACATTCAACAGCGTAGATGCCAAGGGTGAGTTTTACGATCATATAAGCACTCAGGTAATATCAGGCATAACATATGACACAGAAGGCCGCTTAATAGCTCAGAACATATATACAT
>CAZWMG010000022.1:29526-29614 GCA_964634945.1 uncultured Planctomycetia bacterium
ATGGCTCAATAGATGCTAATGGTAACCCAACTGACCTTATCAATGTCCAGGTCATATCAAGTATTGGTTATGACAACCAGGACAGGAT
>CAZWMG010000023.1:0-20064 GCA_964634945.1 uncultured Planctomycetia bacterium
GTGGAGCTTTATTTTTTAACTCCTATTTGTTGCACTTGTAATTACAATCTTCTTTATCAGGCAGATAAGCCCTTTTGCAATTTAATAACAATCGTAACCAACACACATAAAACAAAAACTGTCTTTACGATTATACACCTAAATAAAAAGCCCTTGCAACTAATTTTATCGCAAGGGGTAAAATTTATCTATGCTAGGACATAACCCGTAGAGCGAGATATTGCTGTTTTTAACGGATCAATAATTTTTCAGTATATGGGGAGTCTTCTTTAAAAAAACGCTCTCTTTGCTATTACCTAATAACCGCTTAAAAAGAATGCAAGTTTACAAAACTTTACTCCTTTGTCGCCTGAACAGGCAACAACATAACAGATGGCTTCTCATCTATGATAGTTGGTAGCCCTATTTCATTAAGTAACGCGATAAATGGATCCGGGTCCAATTCTTCAACATTAACCATACTCTTTACGTCCCAAGCACCCTTTGCCACAAGGATTGCGGTGGCAACCGGTGGCACCCCTGCCGTATAGCAGATAGCCTGTGACTCCACCTCACTATAACATTGTCCATGATCACACGTGTTATAAATAAAGATCTCTTTCTTCTTACCATCCTTAATCCCCTTTACAAAATTACCTATACAGGTCTTGCCTGTATAATCAGGCGCAAGGGACAAAGGGTCCGGCAGGATCGCTTTTATGACTTTTAAAGGTACTACCTCCACGCCTTCCGCTGTCCTGATAGGCTGTTCTGATGTCAGGCCCAATTTTGTCAACACCGTAAAAACATTTATATAATGCTCGCTAAAACCCATCCAGAATCGTATGCTATCAGCGTCAATATTCTTATACAGAGAGTGGAGCTCATCATGGCCATTAAGATATACGGGCTGAGCACCGACAATTGGAAAATCATAATCCAGTTTTATGGAATGGACCTTCTTCATTACCCATTTTCGGTTAATCCATGTCCATACTTTTTTAAATTCCCGGAAATTAATCTCCGGATCAAAGTTTGTCGCAAAGTACCTGCCATGGTTACCCGCGTTAACATCCATTATGTCTATTGTGTCGATACTATCGAAATAATGCTTAACCGCTAAAGCACAATAAGCATTTACTACTCCGGGGTCAAACCCGGCCCCTAATATAGCCGTGATATTATTATCCTTACACGAATCCTTACGTTTCCATTCGTAGTTAGCGTACCACGGGGGATCTTCGCAGACCTTATCCGGTTCTTCATGTATCGCTGTGTCGATATACGCCGCGCCTGTTTTTATACAGGCCTCGAGTAAAGACATATTAACATAAGACTGAGCAAGGTTAATTACAATTTGAGAATTAGTCTCTTTTATGAGCCTTATTGAGGCGGGGATATCCAGAGCGTTAATTCGACGCGAATATATTTTTCCTAAAACGTTCTTGATGTGCTTTTTATTCTTTACGCTTTCAATAATCGCGTCACATTTGCTCTGAGTCCTTGACGCGATACATATATCTCCTAAGATATCATTCTGCTGGGCACATTTATGCGCCGCTACATGAGCAACGCCCCCTGCGCCAACTATTAATACGTTTTTTTTCATTTTAACCACACCCTCCTTATCCTACGTCGATCTGGCTATGACAAGCTGTTTACAAAATCTTTGTACCCAAAACTTCTAACCAACTCAATGGACCCGTCTAATCTTTTTACGCGTATAGAAGGCATCGCAAGCCCATTAAACCAGTTCTTCTTAACCATAGTATATCCAGCGGCATCTGCAAACTTGATGATTTTACCAATTTTTAACTCTGATGTAAAGCGGTATGTTCCAAATATATCACCGGCCAAGCATGAACGCCCGGCTATCATATACTTGTATTTGCCTTTGTCAACTTTCTTTATCTTAGCGTTGTTGCGGTAAATCAACAGATCGAGCATATGCGCCTCTATCGAAGCGTCAACAATCGCTATATCTATCTTGTTATGTATGATATCGACAACACTGGTAACCAGATCCGCTGATTGCGTAATAGCGCTCTCTCCGGGCTCCAGATAAAGTTGTATATTAAAACGATTGCTAAAATCTTTTAATACTTTACAAAATTTGTTTATAGGATAACCTTTTTGAGAAAAATAAATACCGCCGCCAAGGCTTACCCATTCCAGTTTTTTTAATAAAAATCCATATTTACGGCTTATGTAATCTATGCTTGAGGAGAAATTATTCAGATCACTATTTTCACAGTTAAAGTGAAACATCGCGCCGCTGATAAGTTTCGATGCTTGCTTAGCAATAGATACTCTATGTTCCCCGAGCCTTGAAAAGCGCTTGGCAGTATCTGCCAGATCATAATGAGAATAACTAATGCCCGGATTAATACGCAGGCCGATCTTACGGCCTCGCGCTAAATGATGAAATCTCTTTAACTGTGAATACGAATTAAATATTACCTTGTCAGAAAATCTGCTAGCCTGCTTGATCTCATCTTTGGTGTAGGCTACACAATACGCATGCGTCTCCTTGCCAAACTTCTCCTTTCCTAGCCTTGCCTCATAAAGCGAGCTTGATGTCGTGCCGTCCATATATTTTTTCATCAAATTAAAGACGCTCCAGACAGAAAAGCATTTAAGCGCCAGAAGAAACTTTACCCCTGAATGATTTTTTATATATTTGATTATTTTAAGGTTTTCCAATAATCTTCTCTCATCAATTAAATAGTATGGGGTTTTTATATCCATGGAACATCTCTCTTGATAACAGGCTGGTTTCATATTGATATCAATAACTATGCTTATAAGTGCCTGTTATTTTACCGTAAACAAAGTCTGACTGCAATAGATTTATTAGGTTTTATTATTGTAAAAACCCTCTGCTTGTAGTAATATGATACTAAGTAAACTGGTAGGGCAAAATAACTCATATATATTATAGGCAATACGGTTAAGGCTCAGGCGCAATATGTTACTAAGCAGCGAAAATAAAAAAATATCCTTATGGCTTGCGGGAATATTCATATTCGCCCTGTTAATAAGAACTGTCTATTTTTTCCAGCTAAAAGCAACCCCTTTTTTTCTACCTATAGACAATAGCCTGGATTCTCAGCTTTATATTGAATGGGCCAGAGATATAATAGCCGGCAACTGGGTAGGCAATGGCATATTCTTAGGCATGCCTCTTTACGCTTATTTTTTAAGCATTCTTTTAGTAATCTTAAAAAACAGTCTTAGCTCGGTCATCTTCGTCCAACTAATTATGAGCGCCTTTAATTGCGTGTTGGTATCTTTAATCGCGAAAAGGCTCTTTAGCCTTAAAATCGCGGTAATAGCAGGCATAATCGGTTCATTATATCTTCCTTTTCTATTTAATGACGCGCTCATATCATCTTCTGTGCTCATAACCCTACTTAATTCTTTAGTGATCTATCTGCTGCTGCGTTTTGAAGCTAATAGAAGCTTAAAGACTCTTATCTTTTGCGGAATAACATTGGGACTAGCGTCCTTGGCGCGGGCGACAACGTTGATGTTCATGCCGCTGGTAATAATCTGGATAACCTTCTCTTTTAAAGAGTTTGAGCTCAAAAAAAGAGCCTCTTTCTGCGCAATCCTGCTCATAAGTGTTTTTGCCGTGATTTTTCCCGTTACTCTCAGAAATTACCTTGTAACAGGAGAAAAGATCCTCATAACATCTTACGGCGGAATAAACTTTTATATCGGCAACAACCCCAGCGCGGACGGCCTATTCTGCCCGCCTAAGGGGATGCGTCCGGATTCAAAAGGCCTGTTGGAAGACTCAAAAAAAATCGCGCAAGATATATTAAAAAAAGAACTTACTATGACACAGGTATCGGATTTTTGGATAGACAATACAAAAAGGCTTATAGCTAAAAACCCCTCTCACTTTCTGAATGTACTAATCAAAAAGTTTTACTACTTTTATAATTCCTATGAAATCCCCGATATTTTAAATTACTATTTCATCAAAAGATTCGTGCCCATATTAAGATTACCCGTATTTACGTTTATTGTTATTGGCCCCCTGGGGCTATTGGGCTTGTTTCTTTCTCTGTCAAGAAAACGCAAAAAAACAATAATTTATCTTTTCTTGGTAAGTTACACCGCGGCTATAATGTTATTTTTTATTAATGCCAGGTACAGATTAACCATTGTCCCCATAATGATTATTTTTTCCGCTTTTGCTTTAGATAAGATGCTCGCAAGCTTCAACAAAAAAGATTATAAGTTATTAGGAAAACAATTGCTGCTTCTGCTGGTTTTTATTATATTTACAAATCTGCCTATGGCAAGGATGGGTTATGCAGTATCATATAATAATCTGGGGATAGCGCTGATGAATGAAGGCAAGCTCTCCGAAGCGGAAGAAGCATTCTTTAGTTCTATTGATATAGATCCGGTCTATGCCTCCGCGTATAATAATCTTGGCACACTATATTACAATCAGGATAAAAAAGAAAAGTCTGAAATATTCTTTAAAAAGGCCCTTGACCTTAACCCTGATAATCCAAACATCGTTAGAAACGCCTCTTCAGTAATAGGCATTGAGCAAAAACCTAAAAATTCGGAATACACAATAAACTCTTACGCCAAGCAGAATGAGTTTCGTGAAAAAGAATTAGAATATAAAGAAATCCTAAAAAACGATCCTTTAAACACCACTGCTTGCGTTAATCTCGCGAATATTTATTTGGCGCAGAAAAATACAGACGAGGCATTAAAATACTACAATCTGGCCTTAAGCATAGATCCGAATTTAAAGCTTGCTCATTACAATAAGGGCCTTTTACATTTTACTATAAAGGAATTAGATAGGGCTGAAGAAGAGTGGGAAAAAGTTCTTGCGTTAGATGCTGATTTTGAGCCTGCAAAGGAGGGCTTAAAAAGGCTCTCTTATTATAAGTAAGCGGCGTTAACGTATCAAACTACTCTGTATCTCGTCGATACTCTTTGATTTTTTTAAAAACCAGCGTGAATTTAGTACCATTACCTTCCCTCTTTTAAACATTGATTAAACCCTTGCAAATATTTATAATGAAATATTAATATCGTCTCTTTCTTATATAATATGCGCAAAAAAGCAGTCCAAAAAAAGCAAATATGCCGAAAGAATAAAAAACGGAATTTATTCCGAATCTGTCCATTATAATCCCGGCGGTAAGCGGCGCGGAAACCAACCCGATACTCATGGCCGCCCAGAACACACCCATCCAGCTTCCCATGCCTATTCTTTGTCCGATCTTTACAGAGATACCGGATAAAGCCGGCCCATATATAGCAGCTCCAAGGCCCATAAAAAAACCCGCTAAAAAAAGCGCTCTAAAATCAGGACAAAGTGGCAAAACCGATAAGGCCAGCATAGAGATGGCTATGCCAGCACTGCTCTGCAAGATTTTACCTAGTTGTGTATGGCTATCCGCTATTTTGCCGAACGGGATCTGCAATAGGCCTGCTGTCAATATAGCTGTAGACATAATTATGCCTATGTGTATCATATCAACAAAATCTTTTATAGCTATTGATGGAAGAAACGACATAAACACCGCGAAAATAGCCACTGATATAAATGACATTATAAGAACAACTCGTATATAATATTCCTTATGAAATATGCTAAGCAAAGATATTTGAGGCTTGTCCCGGCCAGGGTCATCCCCCTTAATCTCGGGAAGGAAAAATATAACTAGAAAGAGTGTTATGGCCCCTAAAGCAGCCATAAGATAAAAGACAGCGTTAAAACCATATCTCTCCGCAATTTCTCCACCAATCAACGGGCCCGTTGCCAAACCGAGATACAGGACCATATTAAATGCCCCTGTTGTTAGGCCCTCATGCCCTTCTTTGGAAAATTGTCCCGCATATGCCATAACAATCGGTAGTATCATGCCCGCGGAAAGCCCATGGATAAGGCGAACTAAGGTTAGCAAATAAACACTATCTGCTTTCGTATAAAGTAAAGAAACACCTGTATAGATAAGTAATCCCAAAACTACGAATATCTTCCTGCCTACCCTATCTGAAATGCGTCCTATAAACGGGGTTATTATGCCTCTTGATATTCCAAAACCGGCAAAGATCATGCCGATCCAGAAACCATTGGCGCCGTGCTTTCCTACCAGTTCCGGTAAAAATGGTGATATTATGCCTAGCCCAAGCATTGCTGAAAATGCCGCCATCATTAAAAGGCTGAATGTTCTTACAAGCATTGTTTTTTTATTCTATGTTTTGACGCGTTAAAGAAAAGTAAGGCATCCATTAAAAAATCTTATCCTACATTAGGGGCTGTAAGAGATTAAAAAGATATCCTGTAATAATAATTGCTGCTGTTGTGACGCTGAAAAATATGACTATTAATTTTAATTTCATAGCTCTTTTTAGGATTACGGCTTCCGGAAAACTTAGGGCAGCCGTTGCCATCATAAAGGCTAGCGCTGTTCCAAGTGGGACGCCTTTTCTAAATAATACCACCGCGATCGGCACAATCGCCGCGCAACTTCCATACATAGGTACCCCCAAAATAGTAGCAATTGGAACAGAAAATGGACCGGTCCGTTCAATAACAGAATGTATGAGCTCTTGAGGAATATAATTATGGATTATCGCGCCTAAGCCTACTCCTAATAATACCCACATCCATAACCTCTTTATAATTGATCTTGCTTCATTTATTCCAAAAGATATCCTATCTCTTAGGCTGTCGTAACTCTTCTCATTTATCGGCTGTTTATCTTGTTGAGTAGCCTCCTTCACAAGATACCTATCCAGGCGCATCTTTCCCAATATAATTCCTGATACAGTACCTATAGCGAGTCCACTTAATACATAAAGAAGTGTTATCTTCCATCCAAAAAAACCCAACATAATAATCACTAAATATTCATTTATCAAGGGCGAAGTTATTAAAAACGAGAATGTTACCCCCAACGGTATTCCAACTTCTACAAAGCTTAAAAATAAAGGTATAGATGAGCACGAGCAGAATGGCGTTACAGAGCCAAAGAGAGACGCGAGGATATTTCCAAGTATCCCCTTTTTGCTTATCCAGTATTTAATCTTTTGTTGAGATACATAGCTTCTGATAAAACCGACTATCGATATCATGACAAATAAAAGCAAGAGTATCTTTATGGAGTCATAAATAAAAAAATTAAGCGCGCCGCCTATTCTTGAACCCGGATCAAATCCAACACACGAGTATACTATCCAATCTGTTGCCCTCTGCAGCATAGCTTATATCATCCTTATCTTTGTTTTTACAATTATAGAACTTAGTATAAAATTACTACTTTATAATGAGAAAGTCAAGCAGCATTAACTGATACGCATAGTTTACAATGCCTTGATAAGCAGGTGCTTATAAAACAAAAAAGGGGATAGGCTGAATGTCTATTCCCTTGCTATTATAGTATACTAATACTATTTAATTATTGCGTGGTGTTGTATATAGTATAATACGATTATGATTCTACGTTACGGGTAACTCGCTTGCGGTCCGTTTCTGTTAGATGTAGTTTTCTGAGTCTAATGTGTTTTGGGGTTATCTCAACCAATTCATCATCCTCTATAAACTCAAGGGTAAACTCAAGGGTCATCTGACGCGGCGGCGTGAGCGCTATAGCATCATCACTACCTGTGGCACGCATATTAGTCAGCTTCTTTCCACGTAAGGCATTTACAATAAGATCGGGCCCTTTATTATTTACACCTACAATCATGCCTTCATATAGTTTCTCCCCCGGGTTAACAAAAATTTCACCTCGTGCCTGTAAATTATAGAGCGCGTACGCCACAGCGTCACCGTGTCCATGTGAAATTAGGACACCACTTTGGCGGGTAGGCATATCTCCTTTATAAGTCTGATATTCAAGGAAATTTTGGTACATTACGCCACTTCCTCGAGTTATCATAAGAAACTCACTCCTAAACCCGATCAATGCCCTTGAGGCAATGATAAATTCCATGCGACAAGTGCCGGAAGATGTCTTCTTCATATCACTCATCTGAGCCTTGCGCGTTCCGATAGCCTGCATAACAACCCCCTGGTATTCATCTTCCACCTCAATTACGACCTCTTCGACAGGCTCTAGTACTTTATCACCCATCTTCTTCAAAATAACCTGCGGTTTAGAGACTTCGAGTTCATATCCTTCACGGCGCATCGTTTCAATGAGAATCGCAAGATGTAGTTCACCACGGCCTGATACCTTTAGCCTTTCTGTCCCGATAACCTCATCAACCTTGATACCGACATTTATCATGGCCTCATGCATAAGGCGTTCCCGAATATGCCGCGATGTCAGGAATCTACCCCCATCTTTGCCCGCAAGAGGACTTGTATTATGAGAAAAATACATGGAGATTGTAGGTTCATCTATCTTAATGGTGGGCAACCCTTTTGGTTCCTCCGCAGAGGCAAGCGTCTCTCCAACCTCTACATCTTCTATCCCGGAGATCGATATGATATCTCCCGCTATGGCCTCATTAGATTCTACGCGAATTAGCCCGCGATACTTCATAATCTTGGTTGCCTTGCCTTTGGCAATAGTTCCGTCGCGCTTGACAAGCGATACAGGATCGCCAACCTTAACAGCGCCATGAAAAACCCTGCCTATAGCGATTCTGCCCACGTAAGAGTCATAATCAAGCATTGTAACAAGCATCTGAAAAGGTAGATCGGGATTAGCTATCGGTGGCAATACCCTGTGCAAAATAGTCTCTAAAAGCGGTTTCATAGAGTCTCGTGGCTCATCAAGATCAAGTGTCGCGTATCCGTCTTTACCTGAAGCATAAACAATAGGGAAATCCAATTGCTCATCAGAGGCATTCAATTCACAAAAAAGGTCAAATGTCAAATCAGCAACCTCATCCGGGCGTGCATGCGGACGATCGAGCTTATTTATAACAAGTATCGGTTTTAAGTGCAACTCAAGCGACTTTTTCAAAACAAATTTAGTCTGCGGCATAGGCCCTTCAAAGGCATCAACAAGAAGCAATACGCCATCAACCATCTTAAGAATACGTTCCACTTCACTGCCAAAATCAGCATGCCCGGGTGTATCAACAAGGTTAAATTGTACGCCTTTGTATTGAAGTGAGGCATTCTTAGAAAGAATAGTAATTCCCCTCTCTTTCTCAAGGGGATTAGAATCCATTATCGCAACCTCGCCGTCTTTGAAATCATAAGCGCCTGTATATTTAAGGAGCGCGTCAACAAGCGTAGTCTTGCCATGATCAACATGAGCTATAATCGCGAGATTCCTTACATCTTTTCTTCTTTTTTGATTTGGCATCTTCTTTTAACTTTCCGTTCAAATAAAAAAGGCGTCGATCTTCTTACGCCTTTTGGGATAAACTGCTCTATGTTTTAGATTTATATAAACTCTTTCCTTGCACTTTTCTTCTAAGGTGGTGTTATTGTAGCAAAAGCAGGGGATTTGTCAAGAAAAGAGTAGTATCTTACTTGTTACATAGCTTAAAGTTGCGATAATCTAATAAAACAGGTGGTAGCAATCGCTACAGAACAATAGATGGCTTAAAATTTTGATCCAGCCATAAAGCGATTATTTTTTTTATTGGAAACCCCCACAAACGAACAGCGTCTACTGCCTTTAGTAGATCTTTTTTTTGCACTTCTTCATCCTCAGGGTTGCCTGCGCAATCATAATGCGCTACAATAGCGAGGATCTCGGAGCCATGCTTTTTTACTGAGACCTCTAACTCTTCCTTTAAGTGTTCAATGATATAAGCATCCTTGCCTTCGGAGAGTATCTTATTGGGCCCTGGCTCAGTAATCATATCTATATAATCTACATTAAAATTATGCAGCATATAATCTATGACGGGCTTTTGAACGCGGCCATCCATGCAATTTATCGCGGTAGCAAATTTTTTAACCATATTAACTCTTCTCCAATCCTTAATTTACTATAAAATTTAACTATGCGCAAGCCTTTTTAATAGTAGCCTCTACGGCTTTAGTGGGGAATAGCTCCTTTACGGCCTTTTAAAAATTGTAATAATTAAAAACCCAAGGGTATGTCCCCTTGGGTTTTTAATTGACGCTGGCTAACGCTCTTTAGCGCTTCTTTTAAAGTGAATTAATTATTTGCTCCTGAGAGCCTGCGAATATGTATTTAATATTCCGGTCAAAGCCTTTACAGATGTGGTGATATTCTGTATTTCTGTTTTAATCTTGCCGGCCTCTTTGCCCATCATCTGAGCTACCGGTATTTTTCTAAGCTTTGCTGTCAATTGATCTATCTCAGTCTTCTTGGACTGTATAACTTCTTTATACTTTGCGATCGTGGTTTTTAATTGTTCTACAGACATTGTCTGAGCTTCCTTCTTTACCTCTGCTATGGGCTTATCTTCACTCACCCCAGCACCACATCCGGAAACCATTAGGCCTATTACAATAAGTGGGGCAAAAAACTTTAATACCTGCTTCATATTATACCTCCCTTTTTTAGCCTCTTTTGCTATAACCTTCTCTTTAATAGATTAATCTCACTTTCTATATCTCTTTGAAACCTTTGAATATCCTTAATATCATTACGCATATTAGATATATCAACATCAATCTCTTGTCTGAACACTTCTAAGGCCTCATTGGCGCCTGCTTGTGCATCCTCAGGCCTATGTTCCATGCGCATCATAGCTGATTCCATCTCCTCTGAAACAGACATAATCCTGGAATCTATCTCCCGTGCGAACCGTTCCCATTCTTTAATATCTAAAAAATCAGCGTTTTCTCGCTGATTTAATACCCGCCTGATATCTATGAGCCTGCTGCCTATATGATTAATCCTTATAAAAAGACCTACGGCGGTTACTATCAAAAAAGAAATAACAACTAATAATATAAGATCTTGGTTCTTATGCATAATACACCTTTTTTTTATTATATTACCATATTGCTTATAATCTGTATACTTATAAAATAAGAAAATATTGTTTTAGCGACTAGGCATCATTTAATAAAAAGGGCACACCCTAGAAACTATCTTATCCAACTTAGACGCCATGCACTCACCTCTTCCATTAAAAGGCCTAATTACTACTCAAGATATCTATTTACTCTGTTTTGCCAGCCGGGTAACCATCTCTCCTCATTGCGGTTAACCGGCGCGTTCTTAGCGCGCTCTACAAGTATCTCATTAGCTGCTCTTGCAAATTCCTTAAGCGCGTCAGGGGCGTCATCTTTATTTCGCATATCCAGCAGAACCTGGCTAAGCCCCCAACCTTTATCATTATACTGCTCTGAAGGCAAAATACCCAATCCTTTAAAATTTATATAATCAGCCAATGCGAAGACGCCGGATGGAGTAGACTCAAGGCGTTCAAACTGATCTTGTATAACTGCCCTATCTTTATCCGTAACACTATCTAACATTAATGCCAAAGCGTTATTTAGACGCTTAACAATAAATTGCGCCTGCAATGGCTTAGTAACTATGATAAACTCCCGCAGCTGTTTTACCCTGACACTATCCTTATCTTTGATAAAATCCTCCCGCGTGCTCCATGGGCATTGCAAAAATAACCATTCAGGAGCATCAACACCCATGCTTTTCGCGTAATCTAAGAACTCAGGAAAGCTCTCCTTAAAGGGCCCTTTGTATTCTTTAGGATACCATATAAAATGGCCTATTCCGCATGATAAGAAATCCTCACCCTCGTTCCATTGGATTAAACGATCCTCACGCAAAGAGCATTCATTAATAAAGATCTTATTACCTATCTCTGCAATTTCCTGCTCAGATAAGACTATATCTTTTGCATAAGATAAACCTGAAAAGCTAACCAAAAAAATAAACAGAAACACACAATAGGTGCGTATTCCTATTCTCTTCTGATATTCTGTTGTTCCTCTAAAATGTCTTGGCATAATATTATTTATTGTATCATTGTTGTTTTAGTAAATACAGTAGATTTTGTTTTTAATTTATAGCCTGGGGAATGGGTGATGTTGATAACATGGTATGCTATGCTGAGAACTTAATGTTTATTTTATAACATCTTGCATTATAATAGATTAGATAAAGCGTCTGGTTCAATATCTAAGTACAGTGCTTCTCTTTTCAGGCCTACCCTTTGCGTTTCCTATAGAGACTTTACTGTTTCTTGCATTTTTTTAGTATAGGCTTTAAGACTATTGTTACCCTGTCAGATAAAGTGCCTAACTCGCAGATTACCATAGTTGTATGACTCATTAATCTTTCGCTATCAGCGCCATAGGGGCTGGTTAACAGGTAAAGTACACTGCATCCCGGATTAATATTCCCCCCGGCAGGATATAACGCCAGGCTTCTTTTTTTAAGATTAATAACTTTACCCTCAGTAGTAACAAGGTTAAAGGAATCCGTAAGGCAACTCGTAGGTATCGCTGATGGCATATTATTATAAATGGTTATCCCCAAACACATGTATTCAGCATCAAAATTTGCCCATGCGTAGATATTCCTGTTCATTGTCCTATCATTGGAATTGCATTCTACTTCACCCTCTTTAGACAGGAAAACTTCAAAATCTTTAGCATCGCAAGCGCTATTCATACCTATGCCGTAAAAACAGTTCTCCGCGTTAAAAGCAGTAGTAGCGCACCCTGTAAATAGAATCGAAGATAACGTCAAAATCAGTAAAAGACTTCTCATTTGTTTATTTTATCCTCTTTTTAAAAGTCAAACCTTAACTTACTGTGTAGGTGTATCACCTTTAGCTTTTTCCGGCAGATAGACACCGGTGCCTATAAAGTAATCTGTATTAGGAATAGGCTCAACATAGCCTACCTTTTTATGCTCTCCTTGTTCACCGGGCTTTACCCAGTAATACTCTACAAAGCCGCCGCCGTTTTTAGCTGCCGCTGCAAGCTCGCGTATTACATATGCGCCTTTAGAATCCTGATAATCATAAAGATCCTTTCCTACAAGGTCGGGCTGTGTGGGATGAGCAATATTTACACAATCATAACCATATACATAAAAATATCCCGATTTGTCAGGGTAAAAACGGATAGGGTCAACAAATGAACGGATCATATCTATAAATTCCTCGTTATCGCCAAAGTCTCTAGCGATTCCGCTAAGCCCTATTGCCGCAGTGGATACTCTCTGTATTGCTATATCCTGATCATATGTAAATTCATCAGAAGCCGCAAATGCCAAGACGCAATTTAATAATAACGCGCAAAAGAACAACATTGTTAATACTCTTTTTTCCTTAGTAAGGCTTAAAACTCCCATTACCGCTCCTTTGTTTTTGACGATTTCGTATAACACGTTCCTAAAATTATTATTCATATTTTACTACTGTTAAGGCTTGTAAATCAAGAAAAATGTGGTGCATAACTCGCTCACTTCGAATCCACAGGATGAGACTAGTTAATAAAAAACCCGTCGTAAAATGGGTTTTTTGTTAAATGGCTCCCCCGAGACTACGATTTTCGCAACTTTTGGGAGGAGTTTAGGGATTGCTGTCTTTCGGAAAAGGCAAAGCGTTCTACGCAATTTACAGTTGATCAACCTTTTTGAACTGCAAGATTTCTTGTCCGATACTATTCATCAAAAACAGTTTAAGGCCTTGTCTTCTGTATTGGCGAACTTCACTTAATGCTTTTGTAAATATGTCAGGAATCGTCATATCTGGACATGCTCTGCGGGTTGAAGCAATCATGCCGAATTTCAGATGTTTCTCATCAAGCATCTCTATTTTTCCTGAGATACGATTGCATCCGTCACTTCCTGAAACTCTCATTTCGTCTACGTAAAGTTCAAGCATCGGCCTTCTCTCGGCATCCACATTAATTATACTTGTCTGCATAGATTCAAGCACCCAAATATCATGTAGTAGTCTCGAATTTTGGCGGCTTTCTGAGACATCTCCTGTCTTGCATCCACTAATAATGACGATAAGCAATGCCCATAACAAAAATTTTCTCATAAAGATACATTCCTTAATTTTCAGAATAAAATCCTCTCTAATATATCTTATCAAAAAGAAAAACCCCTTGCAACTTATTTCGTTGCAAGGGGCACTATTAAGCGGCTCCTCGGACTGATTAATATTGATAACAAGCGAGGGCTTATTAATTAATGAGCGCTTGTCCCTATTTTATAAGTTACCAACGCCTTCTATGCCATACAAAATTCTGAATTCTTAGTGCGTACCAGCTATGCTTTTGATAAGCTCATCAATTTTGTGATCTAATTTTTCAACATCTGACCAGTAATCATGCATCTTTGACTCATGTATCGGAGAATATTTTTCCTTCTCAACATCAATTTTTATCAATACATCGCCCTTTATCTTCACAGTATTCCAAGCCTTTTTAATATCCGCTAAAGCCAACGTTTCTTTATCGGATAGTTCCATTTCTTCTAATCGTGACAGCATCCTCTGTATGGTTTTTATATCATCCTTATAATCATTTAATGCAATGCGTTGATCAGTACGGTTATAGTCGGCAATATGAAAAAAGATAGCTGCTGCTGATTCCCAAAGGTTAGCTTCTACCTTACCTAACAAAAGGGCCTTAGTTGCCTCTTCTGCTTGCACTGCCGATAGTGGGGCAAAAACCATAATTGTAATTATAATTAATCCGATGCTTCTCTTCATAATACTAACCTCCTTTTTTACCTATCTACTTTAATCTTCCAAATGCTCTATTCCTGCACATTATTTCAACTTATTGGCCACCTCCTTTTCTATTCACTTTCATAGCCCCCTGTTATTAATAAGTATCAAACCATTAACATAATTATACCAAATATGATACATAGTTACAAGCAACAGTTGCATAAGTAATTTTTGCGCCGTCCGTTGATGGCCGGTCCTTTCAGACTTACGGCCTTTTCTCTGCCTTAGGCGTTAATTAGGAGCGAGGAACCTTCTAGAATCAATTTCTTGTTTAGCGGTTTCCTCCCTATTCGGTCGGTGCGGTCTCACTTCGAGTCCACAGGATAAGACTAGTTAACAAAAAAACCCAAGGGTGATATCACCCTTGGGTTTTTGATTTATGGCTCCTCGAGCAGGACTCGAACCTGCGACAAATTGGTTACGATCTGACTCACATTTCTGTGAGAGTCGGACTATATCATTACCATATCTATAATAGACTTAGGCAGCGAGTGCATAGTCTCTGAACCTTCCACAGCAACAGTGCTGTAATCTACCGTTTACTGGGCTCGGCTGCTGATTGCCGTCAGCTTAATCTGTTACGGTTTCCAGCAATTCTCCCGCTTTTTCCTCTTGCGATTTATCGCAAGTGCTGCTAACCTTTGAATGAATCTCGCGATGGATTCATTTCCGTGCACAGCCAACTGCTCTACCAACTGAGCTATCGAGGAACGCAAATATGTAAAGAACGATATTTCAAATCCCTAATTCATCTAAACACTGTCTTCCTTGGCCTGATTTCAGGAAGGCTTCCATCTCTCTTGCTTTATTTATATCTGTAAATATCTGCACATGGACTAATCTAAAAGAACCGTTTTGGCTGGTCCATTGATTGGAACCTGTATTATGCTCCAGCAGCCTATGCTCTAAATCTTTAGAAGTATAGCCTATATATCTTTTATTGTTTTTGTTACTTCTTAATACATATATAGAATATAGTGCCATGTTTTCTGCTCTACCCCAGCCGTAGGCTGGTCCGCCTTCGGCGGAAACTGAACCCTGCTTATCAGCAGGCAGGTATCGAGGAACGCAAATATGTAAAGAACAATATTTCTGTTTTTATCTACTCAAGAACAAGAACGGTTCCTGAGCACGAGCGTTTGTGCTTGAGAACCGTTCTTGATAACTCTTCTATGCCTAGCTTAAAGTTCGGCTCTCTTATTTAGGTATTCCCACTCAGCATCTATATCTGCCTGGATACTCTTAATCACATCTTCGTTGCCAGGCTTAAATAGGTGCTTAAATCTACCTTGTGTCTTTAGCCACTCTGTAATAGGCTTCTTCTCTTTTGGCTTATAATTTATCTTGTACTCTCTGCCGTTTATAATTTCATACAACGGCCAAAAGCAGGTATCTACCGCTGTCTTTGCTATAGTGATACCCTCTGCCTGTGGATATCTCCAGCCTCTGTGGCACAGCGCCAAGACGTTTAAAAACGCGGGGCCTTCTGTCTCAAATGCCTTTTGCGATTTTGTAACAAGGTCATTCCAATTAGAGGCTGAAGCCTGAGCCACATACGGTATCCTGTGAGCGGCAATTATGGCTGTTAAGTCTTTTCTAATCTGCGGTTTTCCAAAACTCTCTTTTCCCGCAGGCGCGGTTGTAGTAGATGCTCCTGTTGGCGTGGCACTTGAACGTTGTATCCCGGTATTCATATACGCGCCATTATCATAGCAGACATAAACAAAGTTATGGCCTCTCTCTAATGCTCCTGAAAGTGACTGCAAGCCTATATCATATGTGCCGCCATCTCCGCCAAAGGCTACAAATTTTATATCCTTTTTTATCTTTCCCTGTTTCTTAAGCGACCTATACGCGGTCTCGACACCACTCATAGTAGCAGCGGCATTCTCAAACGCATTATGAATAAACGGTACGTTCCACGCGGTAAAAGGATAGATAGTAGTAGCTACCTCAAGGCAACCTGTAGCAGAACCTGCGACAACATCTTTTTCCCCCGCGCCCATTAATACCTGCCTCGCCACGATAGAGGCCCCGCAGCCCGCGCATAACCTGTGCCCAGGGCTTAAACGCTCAGGCAGTTTTGAAAGCTCTTTTATATTAGCCATTATTCTCTTACTCCGATATAATTTATGTTCTCTTTTACTTTACCTACTTTAACTACCTCTAAAAGTTCTTTATACACATCCTCTATATCTTTTGGGAAGATATCTCTTCCTCCTAAGCCAAAGATGTAATTAGCCATAAGGGGCTTATTTTTAGAATCATACATAGCCGCTCTTATGTCATTGAATAGTGGCCCACCACAATTAGAAAATGACTCAGCCCTATCAAGCACAGCAACCGCTTTGAGCCCTGATATAGCATCTATGATATCTTTAGCGGGGAATGGCCTAAAAAGGCGCGGACATACAAGGCCGACCTTAAGGCCTTTTTCTCTTAAATCATCGACAACAACCTTTGTGGTGCCTGCTGTTGAACTCATTACTACAATAGCAACCTCCGCGTCATCCATCTTATACTTCTCTATAATATTATGGGACCTTTTGAATGTCTTGTTAAACTCATCCATTATCTTTGGGATAATTGACATCGCGTTTTTCATGGCCTCTGATTGCTGTCTCTTGTGCTCGAAATAGAAATCCTGCAGATCTAACGGGCCATAAGTTACAGGTTTATCCGTATCTAACAAGGTTGGCATATTCGGCTTATACTCTCCAATAAAATCTTTTACAAGTTTATCATCGAATAATTCAACGCCCTCAACTGAATGACTGGTAATGAATCCATCCTGGCAAACCATCACAGGAAGCTGTATATCCTTACATTCAGCAATGCGTATCGCGAGTATAGTGTTTTCATAAGCTTCTTGTCCGTTCTCCGCGTATAACTGTATCCATCCTGAATCGCGTGCCCCCATAGTATCGGAATGGTCGCAATGTATGTTTATTGGCCCTGATAGCGCCCTGTTTACAACAGGCATGACTATCGGCAGGCGAGTTGATGCCGCTATATAGACAATCTCCCACATAAGGGCAAGTCCATTAGCTGATGTCGCTGTCATTGTTCGTGCCCCCGCGGCAGCTGAACCTACACATGCGCTCATAGCGCTATGCTCAGATTCAACAGGTATAAGCTCTGTCTTTACCCTGCCATCCGCGGCAAACTGCGAAAATGTCATAACAATCTCTGTCTGCGGCGTTATAGGATACGCTGCTACTACATCCGGGTCTATCTGCCTCATGGCCTCTGCTACGGCCTGGTCTCCTGTCAACGGTATCATCTTTGCCATTTGCTATTATTTCTCCATTTTAATACATTTTACAGGACATATGGAAGCACATATCCCACACCCCTTGCAGTGGTCATAATCAAAATCTTCCATCTTCTGGTCTTTTACGATTACACTGGAATCAGGGCAATATATCCAACACTGAAGACAATTTATGCATTTAGCCTTATCTACAACAGGCTTAAAGGTTCTCCAGCTACCTGTATCATACTTCTTTGCTGATCCTGCCTCATCTATAAGGCCACCTATCGGTATCTCTTTCCAACCTTTTTTACTCATCCTATCTCTGTCTCCTCATACGCACGCTTGATGCCATCAATATTCGCGTTTGTCTTTTCTTCGCCGATCTTTTTAAGGAACTTGTGCTTAACCTGGTTCTTAAGCACATCCATAGAAACAATCTCCTTGACCTTAAGCAGGGCTCCTAGCATAGGTGTATTAGGCATCGGTATGCCTAATGTCTCTAGCGATATCTTAGTAGCGTTAACTGTGGCTACTTTTCCATGCTTAAATTTGAGTTTTTCTCGGATAGTTTTAGGGTCCTGGTCAGAATTGACCAAGATAACGCCGTCTTCTCTCAACCCCTCTGTTACATCTATAGAATCAAGCAATGTAGGGTCAATAACAACAACAATCTGAGGATCTGTTACAGGTGAATGAATTGTTACAGGTTTATCCGCAATCCTTGTAAAACAACGGATAGGCGCGCCCGCTCTCTCCGGCCCATATTCTGGGAATGCCTGTATATATTTACCCGCGTCAAGCGCTGCCTCACCAATAAATTGTGAGGCGGTCTTTGCTCCTTGGCCTCCACGGCCATGCCAACGTATCTCTATCATCTTTTACCTTCTGTAGACTAAACTACCGGTTTATTGCAGTTTGATTTTAAATCAAGAAGTATATTTATGATCTCTGAAACTGTAAACAGGATAAAGAAATAAAAAGCGCCCATTACCATAAAGATCAGGCCCGCTGCTCTTGGTGTCGCTGGAATCTCGATACCCTGAGGCGTAATAGTAGGAGCGCCTCCTCCTGTAATAAGAACTATCGCGCCTGTCACTACGCCAAGGGCGAGTGCGACCCATCCTAGCGCCTTAAAGATCATGCGCGCTATCTTTAAAAATTTATATTCCTTCATCTGAACAACCCTCCTTTTTTTCGGTGTTCGGTATCTGATTTTAAATAATAATTGGTAAAGATGGACAAGATTTTTATTACTATACTAAAAACTTACTCTCATGTCAAGGCTAAATAGGATTCCTCCCCTTAAGCGCCTTTGCGAGCGTCAACTGATCCGCGTATTCCAGGTTTGAACCCATGGGTAGCCCGTAAGCTATCCGCGTGACCTTAATCTTCTCTTTCTTTAAAAGCCTTGAGAGATATAGGGCTGTTGTTTCTCCCTCGGAATCCGAGTCCGTAGCCACAATAACCTCTTCTGTCTTCTTGGTTCTCACACGTCCAACGAGCTCTTTTATCCTCAAATTCTCCGGGCCTACTCCATCTAAGGGAGATAGAGCGCCTCCAAGCACATGATAAAGGCCCTTATATGCCCCTGATTTCTCGATTGAGATTATATCAGTTGGCTGCTCTACCGCGCATATTATGCTCTTGTCTCTCTGCGGATTATCACATATGTTACACAGGTCATCCTCACTTAAATTACCGCATAACTTACAGAATTTTATAGACTCTTTTACCTTTAATATGGAATATGCGAGGGATTTTGCCTCGCTGTGAGGGAGCCTTAATATATGAAAAGCCATCCTTTCCGCGCTCTTTGGGCCTACTCCAGGCATCTTTTTAAGCGCCTGTATTAATTTAGACATGGATTTAGTGTATTTTTCCATATATTTTTACTTATCCGCCTTCGTTTTTATGCTTAGCAACATCGTGTCCAAACTTCGGTGGATAAAATTCACGCAGCAATTTACGTCATTGCATTCTCTGCCTACCGGAAGAGAGGCGTAAATTACGCGTATTGGTTATCCGCCTTCGTTTTTATGCTTAGCAACATCGTGTCCAAACTTCGGTGGATAAAATTCGACCCCCTGCTTTCTTGCGAAAGCAAGAAGGGGGTCTCATTTTACATGAATTTCATAATATTGCCATCGAAGATATCTAGCGCGCTCTTTATTATT
>CAZWMG010000023.1:20164-29347 GCA_964634945.1 uncultured Planctomycetia bacterium
TTACATGAATTTCATAATATTGCCATCGAAGATATCTAGCGCGCTCTTTATTATTGGGTCAGAAAGCGCTTTCTTTAAGGGGTTTTGATGCGGCTGATTCGGTTTATCGGATTTTGCGGTATCGACTGGCTGTTTGCCATCTTCTGTAATGATAAATTCAACTCCTACTTTAGAACCGAGCGCTTGACTAAAACTATTTTCTATAAGATCTTTGTTCTGCTGCTTCTCAAGGCTCTCCTTGTGAAATGTATTCTTTTTAGGGAAACTAAGCGTAATAATATTATTTTTAAAATCAACGAGTAGCCCCTCTTCAAGACACGACGCTATATAGATCTTCTCCTGCTTGATCTTTTTGATAACCAATTGCAATGCTTCTCTTACGCGATAAAGTTCGGGTTTGGACTCATCTGCAGGCAAAGGATTAATCTCTTTGGCAGTATCATGAGCAACATCAGTGCCTGCGCTAATATCTTTTTCTAAAGGAGGCTTTGACTTTATGGACTCTGCTTTTACCCTCTCTAAGCTATTTAAGCGGCTCATAATCTCGCCAAGGGAGACTATGGACTCTTTGCTGCTCAACTTTACAGCAAGAAGCTCCAGCGAGACCTTTGGTATGGAAGAGTGGCGCATACTGTTGCTTGCGTTCATCATGCAATATAGTATATATAGGATGTCTTCCCGGGAAAGAGATTTAATCTGTGCCGCTATCCTCTCCACCTCATCCTTTGTAAGCTCAAGTAGGGGGATCAGGGCCTTGCCTTCCTTAATAAGCATCGCGTTTCTAAAATACTCTACGAGACTTATCAAAAATTGATTAGGGTCAGTTCCTTCATCCATTATCTTACTGATGAATTTAATGGCGGATGGCGTATCTTTATCTATAATATGCTGAGCAAACTGATAGAGCCTGTCCTGTTCAACAAGGCCCAGTATATTGTTTGTCTCTTCCACTGTAATCTTGTTTTTACAATATGTAGCAAGTTGGTCCATGAGGCTTTCCGCGTCCCTCATGGAGCCCGCTGACTGCCTTACGATGTTAAATAACGCTGCCTCGTCAATACTGACCTTCTCTTTCTTCGCGATTTCTTTTAATTTTTTGGCTATATCATCGGAAGAGAGCCTTCTAAAATTAAAGCGTTGGCAGCGAGAAAGAATAGTAGGTATGACTTTGTAAGCGGCAGTTGTCGCGAATATAAACTTTACATGCGCCGGTGGCTCTTCCAATGTCTTAAGCAGCGCGTTAAATGCCTCTGTTGTAAGCATGTGAACTTCATCAATAATATAAATCTTAAACTGCCCGTTTTGAGGGGAGAATTTTATGTTTTCTTTGATGTTTCTTATCTCATTTATTCCGCGATTAGAGGCACCGTCTATCTCAATAATGTCCATGCTTTTTGAATCTGTTATCTCTTTGCATGAAACACATTTGTTGCAGGGAGAAGGCGTGGGGCCCTTTTCGCAGTTTAAGGCCTTTGCGAGAATACGGGCAGTGGTAGTCTTTCCTATGCCTCTTGGCCCGCAAAAAAGATAAGCGTGCGCTACGCGGTCCTGTTTAATGGCATTTTTTAATGTAGTGGTGATATGTTCCTGCCCTACTATCTCATCGAATGATTGTGGGCGCCATTTTCTCGCTAGTACAATATAGGACATTTTAAAACCTTTGGTTCTTTGCTAGGGAACCTTCTTGTTTCAAAATTCTGATGAGCGGTTTCCTGGCAAAAACAATATAAGACATGCTATTACTCCTAATTCAGGGACAGGGAGCCTTCTTGTTTCAAAATCCTGACGAGCGGCTTTCTCGCAAATACAATATATGACATATTTATTGCCTATGATTCTCTGCATTAATAGAAAAATCATAAGCCTCAGAAAAACCGGGAAGTTTTTCGAATAATTTATGGCGGAGGGAGAGAGATTTGAACTCTCGCTAGGGCTATAAACCCTACTACAGGTTTAGCAAACCCGCCCCTTCAGCCAACTTGGGTACCCCTCCGCACTAAATATACAACAGATCTTTATGGCTTGCGTTTTTTCTTAAAAAATTCTGATATAATAAAAGAGCTTTCTTGATATGATATGCCGCGTGTAACTTCAAAGCTATGATTTAGGTTCTTGAATTTCAAGATATCGCAAACAGAGCCAAATGCCCCTGTTTTCACATCATCGGCGCCAAATATAAGCCTTTTAATCCGTGCGAGAACAAGTGCCCCGGCACACATCTGACAAGGCTCTATTGTAACATAGACCGAAGCCTCTTGCAACCATTTACTCCCCATGGCAGAAGCAGCCTGCGTAATGGCTATCATCTCCGCATGGGCCGTAGGATCCTTAAGGGTCTCCACCTGGTTATGCGCACGCGCTATTATTCTGTCTTTATGAACAATTACGCACCCCACAGGCACCTCATTGCTATCAAATGCCCTCTGTGCCTGCTTAAGGGCCTCTCTCATGTATATTATATCTTGCATAGAATTAGAATGACTTTGTAACTTGTGTAACCTTTGTAACCTTTAATAGTGGCACGCCTGAGAGGATTCGAACCTCTGACACCTAGTTCCGTAGACTAGTGCTCTAATCCACTGAGCTACAGGCGCGCGTAAAATTTTGTCATTCTGAGTCCGCCGCTGTAAGTAGCGAGACGAAGAATCTAGATAATGGATCCCTGCCTGCCGGCAGGCAGGCGTAAATTACGTGTATTGGTTATCCGCCTTCGTTTTTATGCTTAGCGACATCGTGTCCAAACTTCGGTGGATAAAATTCGGCCATACAATTTACGTCACGAGTAGTCTTTCAGCATCCGTAAATTGTGGCCTCATTAAAACTAAAAGAACTGTGAACCACTGCCCTATTTAATTAATTCTGATTTTAGGATTATAACAAAAAATCGGTTTCAAAACAACACAAAAGAAAAAACCAGAGGTAATAGAATAATACTCAATCTTCTCTGGTTATTTTTATCTTAAGCATCTTGCTTATTGCTATATTTTCAGCTGCTTAATGCCCCGGTCGCTTTTTCTCTCACCTACAATACTGCCAAACACCAAAAGAGTGGGGCCATCAAAATAAGCGTCTGCCTTATATCTCATGGTATCGTTACCCTTTGCGTTTTCGTAAGTAGAGCCATAATAAATATCTAAGCCAGAATATGCAGACATCTCTTAAAATGAGCCTTTTTATCCCTCTACTTTCTTTATATCCACATATACCAATACTAAAATCCTAGCAACCTGCCGCCTTGATACACGATAAACGCGGCTAACCACGCCAAAAACGTTGAGTAGCTTATGCTAAAAAACATCCACCCCCATGAGCCTGATTCTTTTCTAATAACTGCCGCTGTACTAAGGCAAGGTATATACAACAACACAAATACCATAAGGGCATACGCGATTAACGGGGTAAATACCCTTCTGCCATCAGGGTACTTGTCCTCTCTTAACGCGCTACGCAGGCTTGTGGAGTGACCCTGTTGGCCTTCTTCCGCGCCATATAATACTCCTAATGTACCTACTACTATCTCCTTTGCGACTATTCCGGATATTAACGCGGTACCGATCTTCCAGTCAAAGCCCAGGGGTTTTATTGCAGGCTCTATAAATCTACCTATCCTGGCAATATAGCTCTTGCCAAGATCTCCTTGCGCATGAAGCGGAAGAGCGCTTAACGACCATATCAAAATACATCCTATTAATATAACCGTACCTGCCTTTTTTATGTATAACCAACCTCTTTCCCACATATGCGTAAAGAGGCCTCTTATTGTCGGCATGCGATAAGGGGGAAGTTCCATAACAAAAGGCGCGCTTTCACCGGTAAACACAAACTTTCTCAAAAGTTTCGCCATCAGAACAGCCATTACAAATCCCAGCAGATATAACGAAAAAAGTACATTTCCCGAAATGCGTTTACTAAAAAAAGCTCCTATAAGTAGTGTATATATTGGGAGCTTAGCGCCACAGCTCATAAAAGGATTTATCAATATTGTGGTAAGCCTGTCTTTTTTAGACTCTATCACCCTTGTTGCCATTATAGCGGGTACGTTACATCCGAAGCCTAAGAGCATAGGTATAAAGCTCCTGCCATGCAAGCCTATCTTATGCATAAATTTATCGACTATAAAAGCTATTCTTGCCATATAGCCTGAATCTTCCAATATAGACATACAAAGAAAAAGCATAAAGATAATCGGAACAAAAACAAGCACGCTACCTACCCCGCCTATCACGCCATCGACTAGAAGCCCCTGAATAAAACTACCTTCAGGCAAAAACCCTGAAACAAAAGCAGCTACAAACATCTGCGCCTGCTCAATCAGCTCCATGGGTTTCTCGCTAAAGGCAAATATAGCTTTAAACATAAGCCACATAACGCCAAGAAATATCGGTATACCGGCAATCCTGTTAACAACGACCCTATCTATCATATCGGAGATCTTAAGATGCGACTCTGCCGTATTTGTAATAACCTCGTGAAGCATGCCATTTATAAAGCCGTAACGCCTATCCGCTATGATAGTCTCCGGATCATCCGCGAATATGCTCTTTATGTGGTTGCGGCTTAAGGCTGACTGCTCAAGAATCTTGTTTGTACCAGCCTTTGTCTTTACAAAGTCTAATATATCCTTATCGCCCTCAATAAGTTTAATAGCGAGCCAACGAATCGGATATTGCTTTGTCAGGGCATCAACATCTTTTAAACTGACAGAGAGCTTTAATAGCTCGTCCTCTATCTCCTTGCCATAGTTTATGGAGACTTTTTTAATCTGTTCTTTTCGTTGATAGGTTTCAACTATTGTCTTAAGAAGCTGTGCAGTGCCTTTATTTTTAGTGCCAACGGTCGGAACTATATTTATGCCGACTAGCTTTGAAAAAGCGTCTTCATCAATATGCTGTCCTGCTGCTTTCGCGATATCACTCATATTAAAAGCGAGCACAAGCGGCACTTCAAGTTCCATAAGCTGAGTCGCAAGATAAAGGTTGCGTTCGAGGTTTGATGAATCCACTACATCGACTATGAGGTCAGGCTTTGCCTCTAATATAAAATTACGCGCAACAACCTCATCCAAGGAGTATGCTGTAAGGCTATAGACTCCCGGCAGATCTATAATGCGCATCGTGTAATCACCATACTGCAAAGAACCTTCCTTCTTCTCCACAGTGACCCCCGGGTAGTTACCTACATGCTGCCTTGTTCCTGTAATATTATTAAAAATGGAGGTCTTGCCTGAATTAGGATTTCCGACCAAGGCTATTGTTAGATTCTTTTTGATAATTTTCTCCTTCACAATGATCCTATCTGCCATACCACGGCCTATCGCTATCTTAGCTCCCTTTACAAAAAGTATAACAGGACCTTTACCCGATGACTCGAGCTTGCTAATCTCCTCACCGGGGATAAGGCCCATATCTGTCAATTTTCTCTCCAGGTGCTCGCCACCTTCTATCCCGGATAAGATAAGTTTTGCATGCGGGGTTGCGTCTGAGAGTCTCATTCTTTTTGTCTCTGTTTTTTTATTAATATATGCGATGCTTCTGTTTTTCTCAATGATAAATGGTAGCCCTTTATCTTTATCTGCACAGGGTCGCCAAGCGGAGCGGGCCTTATCATCTCTATGAGAGAGCCTGGAATTATGCCCATATCGAGTAGCTTTTTACGCAAATTGGGCTTTCCTGAGATTTTAATGATCTTTGCTTTCTCCCCAGGGGCCATATAAGCTGCTGTATCTATTTTCTCGTTCGGCATCTACTGAAATCCTTATAATATTGATACTGGGTAATTACTCCTCGCCAAATATCTATTTATTGATTATCTTGAATGAATTCGTACTGCGCCTGCTCTTGCCGCTTGAACGGTACTTCTGCCTTAGTGTCCATGTATATATGGCTCCTACCTTAAAAAGAGAAGTTTTAACGCCGATCTGATGTTTGTTTGGCAAAACCTCTTTCTTAAGAATCCGATAAGGGCCCAGAGCCTGATACCCCTCATAAAGCCTGAAATCGTAATATTTTCTCTGCAAGATATCCCCTTCATGGGGGCTCCATTTAAAAATCAGTTCCTTTTTTCCGGCAATATCCGCTGTCTCCCCGCGAGGCTCTAATAATCTAGGTGGGGGTATAAAACCTCCAAATAAATCTTCGCTGAACGCATTCATGCCGGCAAAAGACACTGATATAAATAAAAGTATACCTATTACGGAAAGAATTAACGATCGACTTAACATGGCTCGTGCTCCGATATTATATTGAGGCGGTTATTTTTAAAAAAATATGCAGATCTATTTTATGGCGCCTTCTTGTGCCTTGGCTCCAAAACAACCTTTAACGATTCTTTTGCCTCTGCAACGAGCCTAAAACCTTCTTTCGCCTCCTCCAAAGGAAGAACGTGGGTTATAAGACTCTTAGCATCTATTTTTTTGTTCTTAATAAGATCCAGAGATTCTTCCAAATCAACGGGCGCGGCTCCATAAGAAGATGTAACTGTTATCTCATTTCTCCAGAAATCAACTGTAGGAATCATTATATCTTTATCAGGGATAGCGAATAAGAGTATCTTGCCGCTTTTATCAACACATTTAAATGCCTGCTCTGTCGCAGGATAAGCGCCTGTACAGATTATTACTCTATCTGCCTTAATATCTAAAGCCTTACTAGCAAGAACAACCTCATCCGCGCCAAATTCCTTTGCCTTTGATAACCTATATTCGTTGATATCCGTAGCGATAACCCTGGCACCCTTTAGCTTCGCCATCTGTATATTTAAGAGCCCAGAGATACCACTGCCTAAGACCAATACAACCTGATCCTTGGTTATGTTTACTACTCGTTGCCCTCTAACTACACACGCTAATGGCTCTATCATTGTGCCTTCATGATAAGAGATATCTTCCGGCAACAGATAAACGCCAAAATCAGCATTTATCTTTGGCACTCTAATAAACTCGCTATATCCACCCGGAATATAATTACCATTATGCAGTGTATCGCACGCTGTATGATTACCAGCCAAGCAATATCTGCACTTGTTACACGGCACATGGTGGCTTACAAAGACTCTCTGCCCCGCTTTATATTTGTCTGATTTAGATTCAGCGATTACGCCGGCTATCTCATGGCCTAAGATGCGGGGAGCCTTTTTGATCCTATACCACTCCATAGCATCTGTCCCGCATATACCGCTAGCCAAGACCTCTACTAATATCTCACCTGGCTCAATACTCGGTACGGACATCTCTTCTAACCGTAAATCGCTATTATTATAATATTTTACTACACGCATATATCTTTATTGTTTTTCACGTCGTTGAATAGCTCATAGGCCTCTTTAACAGTCATATTTTTATGGATAATCGCATGCAAGGCCTGAGTCATGGCCACAGGATGTTTGCCTTGCCAAACATTTCTTCCAAGATTAATGCCAATCGCCCCTTTCTGCATACCATCATGGACAAATTCTAACACCTCAAGTTCTGAATTACACTTAGGCCCACCTGCCATAACAACCGGCACAGGACAGCCCTGGACAACCTTATCAAAATCTTTTTCGCACCAATAGGTCTTTACTACCCTTGCCCCTAATTCAGCGGCTATACGGCAACTCAAGGCAAGGTAACGCGCCTCTCTCTTCTCCATCTCTTTTCCTACAGCCGTTACAGCCATTACAGGGATGCCGTAATCTTCGCATTCATTAACAACCTTTGAAAGATTAAGCAAGGTTTGACGTTCATGATCGCTGCCAACAAATATTGAGATACCAACAGCGGCAGCATTAAGGCGAATGATCTCCTGTATGGATGTGGTGATCTCCTCGTTTGAAAGGTCTTTTCCGACTACACTGGTACCGCCTGATACACGTAGGATTATAGGCTTACTGCCTACAGCGTCAATGCATGAACGCAGCACCCCGCGCGTAACAAAAAGCGCGTCGCAAAATGAAATAAGCGGCTTTATGGTCTCAGCCGGGCGTTCTAAACAACGCGTAGGGCCTTGAAAGTATCCATGGTCTATAGGCATAAAAAAACAGCGCCCGTCAGTCTGAATAAGCCGGCTTAAACGATTTTTAATTCCCCAATCCATCAGAAGATACCTCCTTAATTTTTTCTTGATATAGTTATTAGGCTTCAGGCTTTATTATTAAAAAACCTTTTTCAATTAACCAATGGTGAAATTGGTACGTAGTATACTTGCATCTCTCTTGGCATATCTGCCTTATCCGCTCATACTCTTTGGAACCCTGCTCCTGCGCGTCAAGATCCAGTTGTATGTCACAACTGATATCTTTGCAAAATTCTCTACGCTTATAATCTCTGTGGCCTTTTATAGGTTTCATAGTTGGATAGATTATACAACTTTAAACAAAAAAAATAAATAAAATAATATAGGCTACTTATCCAAAACAGCCATTTTTAATGTAACATGAGTTGTATTTTGCCAGGGCCAAAACATCACTATTATCATCGAATCATCAAAATCCTTCTTGTATAATACCTGGTCATTAAATATGCCGCCATACTTTTCAGCCAAAGATAGGTCCTCTTCAGTAGGCCTTACTCCCGCTGGTTTTTTCGCTTTATCAAAGATGCCTGTACATATTTCATGCCATTGGCCTATATCCTTGCTATAAAAAACAAGCTCACAATATTTGTCAGTAAGAGAGCGGTTCTCACAAATCTCAAGAGCGTTAAATTGTTCTGCTATATCTTTTAACATAAATCCTCACCAAAATTACAAAAAAAAGGCCCGGTAATAATACCGGGCCTTTTTCTTTACACTAGATTTAAAGCTTTACTACATTTACGGCCTGTTCGCCTTTAGGGCCCTGCTCGATGTCAAACTCAACTGATTGACCTTCGTCTAAAGACTTATAACCATCACCCTGAATTGCGCTATGATGTACAAATACATCATTACCTGATTCAGGTGTAATAAATCCATAACCTTTGCTGTTATTGAACCACTTTACTGTTCCTTTTGCCATTACTCGTGTACCTCCTTCTTTTCAGATTGTAGCTGTATGGTAGAAACAAAAAACTGCAAGGGGAAGTTGCTTTTACCTTGCAGTCTAAGTCATCTACACCTTTGTTTACTACTAGCATAATTTACTATAATAGCGCCAGTTTGTCAAGAAAAAACTTTAAATTTTTCGAAATTGGTGAATTGTAACTCATACTGCAACAAAGTCAAGTCC
>CAZWMG010000024.1:0-27110 GCA_964634945.1 uncultured Planctomycetia bacterium
CTTTACTATCTTTTCAACGCCATCTGTCTTGCGCACTTCATAAGACGCGCTTACATAAGTAACTGTGTCCTCTCCTTCAATCTTTCGTATCCTGCTGCCATCAGCGTCATATTCAAAATTAACCTCTCCTGACGGAGCATCTACTTGGACAAGGTGGTTCTCAACATCATAAGACATGCTTCTACTTCTGCCATAAGTCTGATTGCCATTGGCATCATATGTATAACTATATCCTCCGGCTCTTGTAACAGCGTGAGGCCCTGCTCCGGAACCATAACTAAACATGCCAAGATCAGACTTATAGGTCATATTACCTATTGAATCATACTGATATGTTATATCCTGGTATCTGCCTGTCTTACTTGGAACATTGTATGCCTGAGTCAAACGATTTAGATCATCATAAGCAAATTGCCTTATATTGCTCTTTATATTATCAGTTAAGGTTGTGATATTTCCAGCTTTATCAAATGTATAATTTAAGTCCTGTATAGGGGCGCTACTGCTTGTAGGAAGAGTCCTTAAATTTTGCAGTTTAAAGTCATTGTGATATGTATAGTCTGTATACATATCATTACCATATGATAGACGCTCTATCTGGCCCATCTGGTTGTAAGTGATGTCTTGGATGTATGGGATTGCTTCGCCTTCGGCTCGCAAAGACCGGAGCTGACCGGAGTTGGAATTGTAGGCGTAATCTACTGTCTCTGCATCAGGATAGGTAACAGACTTAACCCTTCCTAAGATATCATATGTAGTAGATGTTGTGTAAGAGACACTATCAATAACAGCGGTAGAGCTTGTTATCCTTCCTCCTTTATCATAATTATAGGTAGTGGTGTTGCCTTGTTTGTCAGTGACCTTGCTTAAACGGCCTGTTGAATTAGTCATTGCGGGGTTGTCGTATTCATATGAGGCTAAGGTTGAGATTGCTTCGCCTTCGGCTCGCAAAGACGATTTCTTGACAAGTCTGCTTAATCCATCATACTCAAAATTGATTACCTGGCCCTTGGCATCGGTCTGAGACATAAGGTTGCCCATACTATCATAAACATACGACCAGTGCCCCATGTCAGGGTCTGTCATGTCAGACTTTCTGCCTAATGAATCATAATTTATATATGTATGATTATCCTGCGCATCAGTTACCTCTTTTAGATTGCCTTGTATATCATATGTATAATATGTTCTGTATGTACCCATTGAACCATTATACTCAGTAACCTCTATTATATTGCCGTATACATCTTTCCGGGTAAGCTTCTTCTGGCCCTTGGCATTTATGGTCTCTACTTCAAGCGCGGATATGTAATTTGTGAAAGATGTGGCATCCAACATAGTGCCTTCGTAATCAGCGGTCGTGCTTATTGTCCTGCCGCGTAGGTCGTATTCATACCTGATAAATGCTCTAGGTGTTTCACCTGAATAATATGGGAGCACCTCATAATCAACTAAGCCGCGATTATTGTAAAATACCTCCTTGATTATATCGCGCTTTGCGCCGTTATCATCACCTGAAGTTACACTCTTATAGCCTCTGCCGATACCATCGACATGCTCTGTGCTAACAAGGTTGAGCTGTGTGGTCACCTTTGTATTAAAGTCCGGATAGGAGTAAGTAGTTACAACCTCATTATCGGGATTTTTAAGCTGAATAATCCTGCCGTAGGAATCATAGACAGAGGTTGTCTTGTAGCCATTGGTATCTGTAACTTCTTCTACAGCACCGAATATTGGATTATATTTATACTGTATGGTATGGCCAAGCTCATTGGTAATAGTCTCAGGGAATATATGATAAGCGCTCTCATATGATGTATAGACACTCCTGCCATTAGGATTTTGAGTACTTATAAGATTGCCATAGGTATCATATGAATAAGAAACACTTGGCCCATTGTTAGGATCGGTATTAAGCCACGCGGTCTCTCTAGTAAGGTTGCCGCTGTAATCATATTCAAAGTTCTTCTTAGTTATAATAGTTTCATTACTATCTTTAAGCGTAGTCTGAATTGGCCTGTTATGGCCTTCTTCATAGGCAGGGGCAAATACTGTCTGAGCTATCTTCTCATCATTCGCGATATTAATATCACCCTTGTTCGTGACCTTTATGACATTTCCAAGGTTATCATAGATAAATTCATTCTCAGCATCAAGGGGGATGCCCCTCTCCCAGACCCTGGTATTGACCTTTTCAAGATATGGAAAACCTAATACACCGTCAGAAGGCCCGGATTTTCTGACGCTCCAGGTATTTATTACCTCTGATATCTTTTGCCTGTTACCATCATAGGCAAAAATCTTCTCTATTCTTCCCTTTAGCGCTGCATCCTGACTATCCAGGCCCTGGTAAAAAAAACTCTCTGTAAAGTTACCTGTAATATCATCTGTAACAGTGACCTTGCCAAAACCGCGGAACTCTCTCTCCACAGCGTCAAAATAACCATTCTCATATATAAATCTCTGAAGATATGTCTCTTGGGCACTATCAGCGGGGAGCATATCAATGAGCCGTATCTCTGTGGCTACATATACAGGAAACGGCAGGAATGTATGCGCGCCGCCCGCGACTTCTTGGTAAGTAATATGCGTAGCGCCTCCTGTGCCATTGTATATGCCTACTAAAAGATCTGGCTTTGTTGGATTGCTTGAAAAATCACCCGCGCTTGTATCAATTGTCCATTTATCTATACCATACTCATCCATATCAAAAAGCGCCGGATTAGTAATACTGTCTCCGTCAAAATCTCCTACATAGGCATACTCATCTACACTGTCTCCGAATTCTGTATACCATACACCTTTATCAATAAACCTGTCTCCACCTGATATAGCGTAATGCCACTGATTGGTATCCTTGTCCCAGTATCCTATATCAGTGAGCCCGTCATTATTGAAGTCTGCTACTAAGGGATCCTTGTCCTTTGCGTAAGAGGCTATCCACTCGGCAGAATCTACAAAACCTTCTGAATTATTAAAGGCAACCTGCCACTTTCCTGTGGATTTTTCAAAGGTACAGATATCAGGCAGGCCGTCGCCATTGAAATCACCGGTAAATAACGAGTGCCCATCACCGCCAAATTCTGTTATCCAGGCTTGGAACTCGCCAAAGCTATTGCCATCTGAAAAGGCTATCCTTGCCTCACCTGTCTTTTTATTATAGACACCGAGGTCTGTGTATTTATCGATATTAAAGTCACCTGTGAAAGGCTGCCAATCATAAGATGACTCTGTGAATTTGGTCCATTCTCCTGAAATATTAAAACCTGATCCCGTAGAAAGGGCTATTTTACACTTGCCGCCATCTGTCGCGTCCGTAGTATTGTTGTATATACCGATATCTGTTATAGCGTCACCATCGAAATCACCGCTTATGGGTATCCAGTCGCGTGAAGTACCAAAATCAATTAACCAGCATGAGGTACTTATAAATGTACCGCTGTTTGATATGGATACCTCCCATGTACCTAGGTTTATATCATGGAACCCGACATCAGTCAGGCAGTCACCATTAAAATCACCCATCAAAGGCGTAATAGCATCCCTATCCGCGTTAGGGTCTATAACATTTAAGCCCTTTGTATCTGCAACCGATAGGGCCTCGGGCGTACCATTGTCTGTTACTGTCGCCTCTATTGTGTGGTCTCCTATATCACTGATAGATAACGGCATCCTGTATGTGCTTGTAATGACATCTGATGCTATCTCTACGCCGTCTCTTGTAATGACAAAACTTAAAGCATCATTATCAGGGTCCGTGGCGGTAAGCGTTAATTGGAATTCTTCATTTGGTTCAAGTGTATAAGATGATAATGTAAGCCCTGCTACAGGCGGGCGGTTGACATTGGATATTGTAAGCTCAGCAGATTCCGTAACAGTATCTATACCATCTGAAACGGTAATAATAACTGTGTATGTTCCGGCATCTTCATAACTTGGCAGCCATGTTCCGCTTTCGCCAAATGGCTCTGAATACCATACCTCAAAAGGCTCTCCATCCGCATCCATAACCTGCGGTTCTATTCTGACTAATGCGTTCTCCTCTCCAAAGAGATACCCTATAGGCTCAATAACAGGCGGGCGGTTGACATTGTTTATAGTTATGTCAACGTCTCTTGATATTGAGCCGTCTTTATCCGTGGCAGTAACAGTAACGATATACGTACAGCTTCCTCCATCGCCATCATGGAAATCAGTCTGCCATTGGCCATTAGCATCAAATGGCTCGCTGAATGAATAGGTAATTATATCGCTGTCAGTATCTGTGGCATATGGTGTTATAGTGATTAAATCGCCTTCTGAACCTGCAATATCAGCTATCGGGTCCAGGATAGGCGGGTTATTTATATTTAATACCTGGAGCATGATATCATTACTGCTTACCTCGTTACCATCTGTGTCTGTAGCGATAAAATATATCATCTCTGTGCCGTAATAAGCATCGGGCTGAGTAAAGCTTACTATGTTTGTGGCAGGGTCAATATCAACGCCTATTAATGTATTATCAAATACCGTATACGTCAGCTCCAGCTCGGATTGGAAATAATCATCCAGGTCAAACGCCGCCATAAGCGGTTCGTTCTTGGGCCAGCTTTGATTGGCTATCATGCCAATAAATTCCGGCGGGTCGTTTGCCAGGGCAGCGGCAAAACCACTGGTTATCCTATAGTTCGCGCTTTGAGCAATACCAACAGACGGCTCGCCTATGCCCTCCATTGTTAGTGAATATATGGTAGAGCTTCTATCTGAGGAGCCATTAGCAATTGATGATCTTAGTTTATAATTAGCGCTTTCAGCATTATAAGCAAGGGCATCTCTTACAGGAGAGAGGCTTAGAATATGCAAAAATACCAGAGATAGGATGCCTATCTTGCGCATTATCTTTAGATTATTTTTTAGCATATTCTTCATTCTAATCCACCATCATGGTTCTGGTAATTGAACTCCTGCGCGGGAAAGCTCTTTCCATCTGAGGTAAATCTATGCACAGACTTTAGAAGAGAACGATTTGTCTCTGACGCATATTCATAATTTAGCTCGTAATGCCAGGCCAGGCTGTAGCCAACAGAGACATCGATCCTCCTTAAGCGTTTCCTCATGGATATCTTGTCACCGCTTAAATAACTGGATACGACATCATCTCTATCCTCTAAATAGAAATCAAGGACATGCGTGCCGCCGTTATAAGATATATTGGATAGGTATGATTTGCCCTCATCCTTTGCATAAGAGAGATTTATAGTATTTCCATTATTATCTGTTATCTGGGTGAGTTTCCAGGTAAACGATCCTTTGACTGAGCCTTCTTTTGAATCCACGCCCGTGCCAAAACGCATGGATGTACCATCTTTCTGAACAACCCGCCAGGAGTCATCTGTCTCTTTGTAGAACCTGCTAAATTCAGACTCTACCCGCGCCTGGTAAAGATTGTCTATCAGATGGACAAGCTCACTGCTTGAACTTCCGCTGACTAGTATAAATGTATCCTGTTCATCATCGTAAGAAGGCATACCGCTCTTGGTGCTGCGGGCTATATATCCCGGGTTGAGGCTCCAGCCATAACCTGCCCAGGAATTCGCGCTTGAGGAGTTGTACTTGACGGATATAGCGGGCTGCATCTTTGCTCTTCCGGGAGGCGCCATGATAGATACTTCGTAACTATAAGAGCCTGTCAAAAGATCAGGCAGAGGAACCTGCACGCCTGAACCGATTGGCGCGCCTTGCGAGACCATGCTCTTTAATCCGAAATACTCTGAAAAATGCCATAGAGAGAATATGACCGTAACCCCGTCTTTTTGTACAGGGCTTCTCTGGCCTAACAATTCCACTTCATCTAAACCATAATTATACAAACCTAAGTTCAATTCCGTGCCGGGTATCTCTTCTTGATCCAGCTTTACTATTAACTGCGACTCTTTTTGGAGTATTAGGCCCATGGGCTCACACTGTACCCCGACAGTGGATTGGTAATCTTTGGGAAGTTTTTCATCAAAAAGACTTGGACTTATGCTTATTACTGATATGCGTGTTGGCTCTAATACCGCGCCTGCAGGTATAACAAGCCTTGCCTTACCATCATATGATACAACCTCTCCCCCTTCAGGCCCGATAAGCTCACCGGGAGAGTATATGACCGTTAGCGTCACAGATGAAGAGTTACCAGCAGCATCTGTGGCCTCTTTCTTGAGAATATTACGGCCCTCTCCCTGAAGGATTGCTGATTCGCTAAAGTAAACGCCGTCAACAATACCCTCTATTGTGACATCAGGGGCAATAAAAACCTGGTAGGGTTGAGGGGAAGTTATAATAATCTCAGGTGGCATTGTATCTAAAGTAACACCTATTGAAGCTGAAGAACTGTTACCAGCAACATCTGTGGCAATCTTGGTTAGGATGTTTTCTCCTTCTGAGAGAGTGCGTGTTTCAGAAAATGCCACGCCATCTACAGTACCCTTTAAGGTGACAGTAGGGGTATTGACAACAGCATTATTAGAAGGGCTTGTTATTGCAATAGAAGGCAATGTCTTATCTATGACAAAGCTAATTGTATTGGATTTTGCAGAATTTCCAGATTCATCCGTTGCTGTAAGAGTTACAGAATAGTTACCCTCATTTTTGTAAGGAGAACTATCACCTGTAACCTTGATATTTTCTGTTAAAGTTTCATTATCCGATACTGTATATGAAAGTGTGACATCCTTGTTAATAGGCGTATTAGGCTGATTAAGAACAATAACAGGGGCTACGACATCAAATATACCTAATACTATACTCTTATTTTTAAGCATATGAATATAGTAGCCGCCATTAGGTTCAAAGCTTGAGAATTGGTCTGCTTCAGGCTGATTTGAAAAATACTCATATCCTTTTTTTGAGCTGTTATATCTTAAGACCTGGTTATAATCTATACCAAACACCAAGCCCGATAAAGCGGTCTTTATATCCTTTGTATCATTATATGGCCAACCTATGGTATTCCAGCCTTTCTTAAGGCTAAGCGGCGTATTATCTGATACAGGCTCTCCTTTGATTTTAAAGATTGTATTATATTTTACATGTATCCAATAAGCCTTACCAGCTGCCATATGTGTAAGATCAGAATAAGCATCCAAACCAGGCCTATAATGTTTCCAGGGATCTACTACATCAGAAGGATTATATTCCCAAACATCCCTTACTTGCGTGGTGATAGATGAAAATACAAAGGCTATACGTGTATCTTTGGGAATAACTGGCAGAGATATCAAATTATAGCCTGACTTAAGTGATATGCTATGAGTCTCCTCAGCAATAACAGGCTTCTGCGTAAGCATCAAGCCTATTATAAAAAGCATCAATATTATCGATATCCTGCGCATATTAGTCATATTTTTCTATCTTTTCCTTAAGATAACCTGCTATTACTATATATTCATTGTCATCACTATTTAGAGCTGCAGCTTCATCCACTACCCGTATTGCCTCATTGATTCGACCCTGCTCAAGCAAAAGGTTGGAATATTCTAAACGGCTTATCTGCGTTGCCTCTTCATCAGGGTAATTCATTATCAGGCGGGTAAAGGCGTTCTCAGCATCTTCATACTTTTGTTTTGCAAGAGCAGAAAAGCCTATATCTGCTAAGGCCTGAGCTTTTAATACGGCAGAATCAGGGTCTTCATAGGCACTTTCTGGAAGGCAGGCTAATACCATATCATCGAACACCTGAGTCTCAACGCTGTAACCTGATATGAGATTCTCCATATCCTCGGTAAGAGGAGATTCTTCCATTTCAGATAAGGTCATATCCAACTCCTCAAATTCTTCACTGGTTAGAAGCTTGTTATCTGCGGTTATCTCTTCTTTACCATCTCTAACAGCCTGAAAAAGTTCTTTTGCTGCCTCTTTGGGAATATTAAACTTTCTGACATACTCTCTTATCTCAACCTCTCTCTTAGACACATGCTTCTTTGCCAAGCCCCTAGTTTCAGGCTCTCTTATCTCAATGCTCTCTTCTTTAGGTGCTATAACCCGGGCAATCTTAATAGGTGCTTTTGTTTCAGCAATAACAGGCTCTTTATCAATATTAGTATTCGCAAGCTTAAAGATAAATACCCCTACCATTATGGAAAGGATTAATACTATACTGAAAAAGAGACTATTCTTCATAATATCACCTTAGATATATATAGGTTACCCCGCCTTGCTTGAGGTTATTGTTTGAACCCTTTGTCCTTAGCTTTATATCGCAGGATATATTGCATCTTCCGGAGATTGTTAGAAAATACTCGTTACCGCTCTTGTAGAAACGGCTACCTGCACCCATTGCTGCATTACTTATAGAGACTATACAATCTTTTGGTTCTTTAACTCTGAACGCAAGATACCTGCAATTATAACCCCCTCTGCGCCTATAGTAACGTGTACCGAGTATCTGAACTTGAGGTGAGGGGCTCTCTATTGTTATCTTTTTATCAGGAGTAACTGTATATTTATGAGTAGTTGTAACAGTAACATAGCGGTCTATTCTCCTCTTTTTGGAAGTTACAATACTCCAGCCAGGAAAAAGTGCATTACCAGTACTATTTGATAACCATTTGTTTATAGGGCACTCTCTGTTCCACTTTACCTCTTTTCTTAAAGCCCTGTAAGCCTGTGATAGAGGCATAGGCCTAAATAACTCTGAAGACTCTGGATCAGCAAAAGCCATCTGAAATTGACCTGTTACGTTATTCATTATCATGGCCGCTGTTGTTACATTCTTTTTATTTATCCTCTTATCAAAGGGGATGATGGTATAGTCATCGCTTGTCTTGCCATCTACCTTAAAACAGCGCTTTACCTGTGCATTTTTTAAGGCCTTGCCAAAATACAAGTCATTTACAAGGTTTGCAAAATCATCTGAACCTTTAAGGCTCTTTAGAACAGACAAAAGATATCTCTGTGTCTTTGTGCTTTTCCATCCTGGGATGTATATAGATACACTCGCCTCAGGAGTCTTTAAAGCGACCTGGAGGCTCTTATTATTAGATGGTTTCTTTACAGTCACTTCTAATGCATCAGAATCAGGCGGTTCAAATATAGCAACGTATTTGCCTGCTTCAGGAAGACCTGCTTTGATGGGGCGAAAATACTTGCTTGTCCATATATTAGAGGCGACGTAGGAATGAAAACCCAGGCCTTCCTGGCCCGGGTCATTTACATATACACCGTACAGTTCTAAAGTATCAGGAATATCGTAAGAGTCCCTAAATGAATGTAGATCAGGGAGATTGGGGCATGGGTCCTGATTTGTCCGTATGCCCACTACTGACATCCAGTGCTTGTAATCACTATCTGCGTTTATTGCAGTATCAGATGATGTGCATACTGCCACAGGTATATTTTCTTTTCCTACAGGTGCATTGGGAATATCATAGGCGAGCCAATGACACATATGTTTTATACAATCGTCCTGATTAGCCGCATCAAAGGTATTTATAAGGCCCCTATCCGAGTAACGCTGAATATCGGATGTAGTACCGTAATGATAGGCAGCAGGAGATTTACTATTAAGTATTTTGGCGAGTTCTGAACCGGTAATCTGGAGGTCACTATTCAGATCCAGGCTGGACATAAGCTGCGCTTGAGTGTCTGTATTAGCGGGGACGAGATAATCGAGAATCATATCGGCCACTGCAGCGGCACTGTAATCTATATTATTGTTGTAGCTGCTATATCCAGGCATATCTAAAAGATGGAGGTTATAAGCGCCTGAATTTGTTGCTGTACCTAAATTGACCTTTACTACATCCCCTGCCTTGTATATAGCCTGGCTCTGCTGTTTGATACCATCTATATAAAATGTTATGACATCCCCATCAACTGCGCCTTCGTCTTCAGGAGTAGAAGAATCGTCCCCTGCACAGCTTAGAAGCCCGTATTGACCATCTTTTTTAATTATAAAACTGCCTATGGCTATATTGTCGGGATCTTTAGCAGTTATAATACTGGCTGCTTTTAAGGTGTTGGAGGATTCTTCTACACCGTAGTAATCGCAAGGATATAGAGGGATATTATCTGCAAGACAATATATAGATTGGCTTAAGAGGACAAATAAAGAAACTATTATAAATAGACGCAGTTTCATTGTGCTCCTTTTGATTAAAGGAAACAATATTGCGCCAGGGGGGATTATAGTTTTTTAACTATTTCTTTAAGTATACACCCCTGATTAAGGAAAGTCAATAGCAGGCCGGAATTAGTTAAGCGTATAGATGCATGCCTTATAGTTCCGGCATAAAGGGCCACCAATTAAGTATCGTGTCCCCTTATTTAATCGATTTCGCCGATAAGCTCTTCTAGGAGGTCTTCCATAGTGAAAAACCCTATCGGCTTATCTTCTGAATCTACGGCAATAGCGAGGGTCTGTTTCTTGGATTTGATACGGAATAACGCGTTGTCAACATACATATCCGTATTAACATATTCTATAGGACGTAGGAAATTCTTTAATGGCTGGGTCTTATCCTCTTGATAAACAATATCTAATATGTTTATTATGCCGATGAAATTACCTTGCAAGGCCCGGACAGGAAACCTTGAATAACCTGTCTCTCTTGCCTTTTCAAGCAGGTCATCTATTGTCGCGGACTCCTGGATATAGACTAGCTTATCAAGCCTGTTCATAACAGAGGCTATCTTCTTCTTTCCGATATCGAATATCTTATAGATAATGGAGCGCTCGTATGTATCTATATGGCCTTGCGCCTCACTCTCTTTTATAAGATATCTTATCTCATCCTTGGTCACAAAAAGGCTCTTCTTTTTTATTGATCTTTTGCCCGCGATAAGAGCGAGAATAGCGTTTACAAAGATATTGACCAGCCAGACGATAGGATATAGTATCTTCCAGAAAAATTTTAATGCCGCGCCCAGATAAAATGTTATCTTATTAGCGCCATGCGCGAATACAGCCTTTGGTATAAACTCCGCGAAGATAAGTATAACCGGGGAGAGCAATAAGGTTGTCATCCACCCGGTATCAGGGCCGTATTTATCATATAATAATTTTGTACAGAATGAGGATGATACGACAACCGCGATATTAGTGCCTACAAGGGTAGTGGCTAGGAGCCTGTTAGGGTTTTTAAGCATACTCTGGATAAGCAGGGCTTTTTTTTCCTTTGCCTCGGAGAGTATCCTCAGGCGTATCCTATTAAGAGAGATAATGGCTATCTCAGAGCCTGAGAAGAACCCCTCAAAGAGTATCGCTATTATTATAATGATAATATATAGTATAACCATTACAAGCTGTCCTTAAAATCTTCTTCCTGCGCTATAGGTGATACTGTAACCCTCACCTTTACAACCATATTATTCTTTACCTGGAGGACCTTAAAACCTACGCCTTTTATCCTGACATGCTCGCCCTGTTTGGGGACCTTCTCAAAAAGCAAGAGCAAGAGGCCGTTTATAGTTGTAACCTGATCCATGGGAAGCGATATATCAAGCTCATCATTTACATCCCTTATCGCTACTTTACCTGATACAGTGTAAGAGCCGTCTTCTTCCTGTTTAATCGGCACTATCTCCTTATCATACTCATCTTTTATCTCACCAACGATCTCCTCTAACGCGTCTTCTAATGTAACAATGCCTGAGGTGCCGCCAAATTCATCAAGGACAACGGCTATGTATGTTCTGGCTGATTGAAACTTGACTATCAAATCATCTATCTTCTCGGTCTCGGGTACATATAGTGGTTTTTTGATAAAGGGGCTTATCTGCCCCTTATTTTTTAGCATAAACTCCTTGGTGTATATAACCCCTATTATCTTGTCTATTGTAGACTCATATATCGGTATCTTTGTATGCTTGGATTGTTTCATTATTTTGATAAGTTCTTTTGCCGAAGATTGCCTTTCACAGCCGATTACATCGACACGTGGTTTCATTATCTCGTCGACACTGCGATCTCCTAACTCAAAGATGGAATGTATCATCTCTTCTTCATCATCATCTATTATGCCTTCTTTTCTGCTGATAGTCATAAGAGCCTTTAGCTCGTTTTCAGTAATATATGGATTTGCCTTCTTCTTATGGGTAAGAAGCATAATAAAGATATCAGATACTATACTCAATAGTCGCCTTATGGGCCATATCAATTTACCGAATATATGAAGCGGCCTTGAACAAAATATGGAAAAGCCTTCAGGGTTGCTCATGGCATAGGTCTTTGGGGTAACCTCACCGAAGATCAACAGGATCAGGGTCATAAATATGATAGAGATCCCAACGCCCTTAGCGCCAAAAAGTGATATAGACAAGATAGTCGCTATACTGGCAGCGGCGATGTTTACGAACATGTTGCCGATTAGTATGGTGGCAAGTGTTCTTGTAGGGGATTTTAATAGAAAAGATATTGTATTTGAAGCGGATGGGTTATCTGTTTGTATCTTTTTTTTCTGGAAACCCGTAAGTGAAAAAAGGGCTGTCTCAGAGCCTGAAAAAAAGGCTGAAAGCATAAGTAGTGTTAAAAGCAAAAGAGCTAAAAACATATTATTTTAGAGCCATTTCTTACGTTTAAAGTAGTATAACATGGCAGCGGATATAAAAAGCATGATACCTATGACAACAGGGTAGCCAAATTTGCTTGAAAGCTCCGGCATATTCTTAAAGTTCATGCCATATATACTCGCTAAGAGCGTTAAAGGCATCACGATAGTCGCGATTACGGTAAGGGTCTTCATGACCTCATTTAGGCGGTTTGAGACAACGGAATTATATGCCTCAAGAGCGCTTGTGATGATATCACGGGACGTACCTATGGTATCTGTCAGCCTTATAAGGTTATCGTAGATATTTCTGAAATACGCTACATGAGAAGATGTGATAAATCTGGATCCGCCTCGTATCAGCATATTAACCGTATCTGCCTGCGGGCCGACAGTGCGGCGTAAAAACATTATCTCGTTTTTAAGATTATATATTTTGTTAAGGGTGGACTGATCAGGTTCCTTAAAGATATCATCGCTTACATCATCTACTCTGTCATCAAACATATTAATAATAGGGAAATAGTTATCAACCATTGTATCTATGATAGAGCATAATAGAAAATCCGCGCCGTGTTCTAATGTTGGGGAATTCTTGCCGATCTTCTCTTTTGTAGTAGCGACTGACCTTACATTATCAGCGTGAACAGTTACCAGAAAATTCTTGCCCAGACAACAATCAAGCTCAACGGTCTTTATCTCCTCATCCTGATCAGGATGAAGCTCTATAGCGAAGGTATTAACAAAAAGATAGTGGTCAAACATTTCAACCTTGGAACGGGCATTGGGCATAATACAGTCTTCTACTGTCAAAGGGTGAAAATTAAATATACTAGAGAGCATATCTATATCATCTGGCCCGGCTGATTTTATATCGAGCCACAAAAGTCCGGATTGGCCCTTGATAGCAGCCGCTATCTCTTCACGCGTTAAGCCTGTTTGGAGCTCTTTATCCTTTTTATAAAAATATACATCATACATTTTTCACCTCGGGTGTTTATACAGGTTTTTCTTGACTATATAATCCGCTACTTGAAACGGTACTAACTCACTTATCGGGTTGTCTCTACTGATATTCTCTCTTATCTGCGTAGAGGATATATCAACCTCATCCATATCTATGTATGTTACATTCTTAATATTATCAGCCTTAGCGAATCCTGGCCTGGTAAAAACAATGAAATCGCAAAGCGTGAAAATCTTATCAATATCTTTCCATGTATCGAGTCCTGCCAGAGAATCCGCGCCGGTCAAGAAAAAGAATTCTGTCTCTTGCGGATAGCTATCCTTGAAATGCTTTATAGTATCAACAGAGTATACCTTTTCTTTCCTGTCAATCTCGTATGGCGATACCTCAAACCCCGCCTTCTTTCCTATGGCAAGCTCTATCATAGAGAGCCTGTCAATAGCGGGGATCATCTTTTCACTATCCTTATGTACCGGAATATACGTTGGAATAAAGATTACCTTATCAAGCCTTAGCTTTAACTTAGCCTGCGATGCCAGCGAAATATGACCGTTATGCACGGGGTTGAATGTGCCGCCGAATAATCCGATACGCATGCTTTTGCTATTTCCTTATCTGGCCGTTGCCAAATACTATATATTTATATATCGTAAGTTCCTCAAGCGCCATGGGCCCCCGGGCGTGTATCTTGTCTGTGCTGATACCTATCTCCGCGCCAAGGCCAAACTGGTGCCCATCTGTAAAACGTGTCGAGGCATTCGCGTATACGCAGGCGGAATCAACCTCTTTTAAGAATTTAAGCGATGTGCCATAATTTTCAGTTACTATAGAATCAGAGTGCCCTGAACCATACTTTGAGATATGATCTATCGCGGACTCTGCATTCCTTACTACCTTGACAGCCAGGATAAGATCTAGAAATTCCTCATACCAATCGGACTCTGTCGCTTTCTTTACACTCTTTGAAATCTCTCTGGTGCGCACGCAGCCTCTTATCTCCACACCTTCGGCTACTAATACCTCTATCGCCTTTGGCAGAAAAACCTTGGCTATATCCTTATGCACAAGCAATGTCTCCATGGCGTTGCATACCCCGGGGCGTTGGACCTTGGCGTTAATACATATATTTAATGCCTTTTTAAGGTCTGCCTCTTTATCAACATATACATGGCATACGCCCTTATAATGCTTGATAACAGGCACCTTTGATTTATCAGCTATCATCCTTATAAGCGCCTCACCACCGCGCGGGATAATAAGGTCAAGACAATCATCCATCTCCAGTAAGTATGTAACGACCTTTCTATCCACAGACTCAACCATGCTTACGCAATCCTCAGGCAGGCCGCTTTCCTTTAAAGCGAGCCTTAAGAGCTTGTATATAGCGAGGTTTGAATGTATGGACTCCTTACCCCCCTTTAGTATAACCGCGTTGCCGCTCTTTATGCAGAGTGCCGCGCAGTCCGATGTAACGTTTGGACGCGATTCATAGATAATACCGATAAGACCTATAGGAATCCTCATCTTGCCGATAACAAGCCTATTGGGCCTCTTCCACATCTTATCTATCGCTCCGCATGGATCCTTTAACTTTATAACAGCGTCAATAGAAGCCGCCATCTCCTCAATACGCTTCTTATTCAGGCTGAGCCTATCTATCATTGCCTTTGAGAGATTGGCCTTCTTAGCAACCAAGAGATCCTTTTTATTCTCCCTGATAATGGTATTGGCCTTTTTTCTTAAGTTACTTGCCATTTTTTTTAACGCCTCGTTCTTTTGCTTTGTAGAGGACTTGGCCAATATCCTGGAAGCTGCCTTGGCTTGTTTTGCTTTTTTTTGGACTAGTGTTTTAAGCGTCATCTTATCTTCTCTTTTTCTTTAGCGCGGGCAAAAAAGTCGTACCCAACTTAGTGGATTTATTTATTCTAAGTAGCACATCTTTTTCCCTGCCATTTGCTATCACGCACTTTATGCCCGCTAATGTGGCTATCTTTGCCGCCTGAATCTTACTTAGCATGCCACCCCTGCCAAGAGCGCTCTTTGTGGGTTCTGCCATCTTCTCAATTGTCTTGTTTACACTCTTTACTATTGGTATCACTTTTTTATCCCTTGGGTCATACAATCCATCAACATTGGTAAGAATAACAAGTGCCTGAGCCCCAACAAATCTCGCTACAAGCGCTGAAAGCATATCATTGTCACTGAATTTTATCTCTTCTGTGGCTATAGTGTCATTCTCATTGATAACAGGGACCGCGTTAAAGTCATTTAGCAGGCTCATAATAGTATGCTTTGCCATATCTATCCTTTTGCTGCTGGAAAAATCTTCTCTTGTAAGCAGTATCTGCGCGGCGTGCTTGTTATGGGAACGAAAGTTCTCCTCATAAAGTTTCATAAGCTTGCCCTGGCCTATAGCGGCGCATGCCTGCAGTTTATTGAGGTTTCCAGGACGATTAGATAGCCCTATCGCCTCCATCCCCGCTCCTATGGCGCCGGAAGATACGAGTATAACATTAAGCCCCAAATTCTTGAGCCTGCATATCTGAGCAATGAGTGACTTTATAAATATTGGGTCAAGCTTGCCTGTCTTATGTTGTGAGAGACGTTTTGCCTTGCTAAGAACCGCGGTACCAACTTTTACTACTATTATTTTCTTTTTCATCGTTACCTCTAATGATTAGAATATTGAGTATTAAGTGGTAAGAATTAAGGATTAAGCAACAAACCTAATCCTTAAATTCTAAATCCTAAGTTCTAAACTCTAAACAATATCAAATTACCAAAATTCAAATGCTCAAAACAAAAGTTTTGAATTTTAAAAATTAGAATTTTGAATTTGTTTAGCATTTAGATATTAGAGTTTAGGATTTATCATTTGCCCTTTTCCTTTACCTCTGCCTTTATTTTTTCTTGCCCCTTATGCCTTACAAGTTACTCGCGACCGCCTTGACAAGCTCATCAATGCCTGTCGTGTCTTTCGCGGAGATCGCGATGATATCTTTCTTTGTTTCTTTTCTCAAAAACTCAAGGCTATCTTCTGCGCCTTTTATATCAATCTTATTGCCTACTATGATCTGGCGTTTGGATATAAGCTTTTTACTATAAAGCGAGAGCTCTGTATTTATTCTATTGTAATCCGATAACACCTCTTCAGCGCTTGTCTTTGAGAGGTCGATAAGGTGGATATAAAACTTTGTTCTCTCGGCATGGCGAAGGAATTTATCGCCTAAGCCCTTTCCTTTATGTGAATCCTCAATAAGCCCGGGAATCTCAGCTATTTTAAATCTCTTGCCACCATCATATTCAACCACACCAAGAACAGGGCTCTTTGTAGTAAATGCGAAAGAGGCTATTTTAGGATGCGCCTTAGATATCTTTGATATAAGTGTTGATTTTCCGGCGTTAGGAAGGCCTATTATTCCTACATCCGCTATTAGCTTTAGCTCTAAAAAGAGCTTCCTTTCTACGCCCTTTTCTCCGGGGGTAGCGTTCTTATGGCTCCTGTTGCCCCTGCCGCCTATACCGCCTTTGGCAACAAGAAGCTCATCACCTTCCTTTACAAGATCCTTAAGCAGGTCCTTGCTTAAGAAATCATAAACAAGTGTTCCCTCGGGCACATCTATTAAAAGGGTTTCACCGTTTCTGCCGCGTTTCCCCTTTGAACTTCCATGCCCGCCGTTCTTGGACTTGAATAACTGACGGTACCTAAAATTAATAAGGGTGTGCACATTCGTGCTCACCCTTAATATAATATCGCCACCATGTCCGCCATCTCCGCCATCAGGAAAGCCTTTCATGTTCAGCTTATCCCTGTAAAAACTATCTACGCCCTTACCACCACTTCCTGATTGAACAGTTATCTTGGCGGTATCAATGAACATAAATATAACCTATGCTGCTACGATATCTACTTTTCTTGATCTGAACCTTACGGTACCATCAATCTTAGCGAAAAGAGTATCATCTTTACCAATGCCCACATTTAGGCCAGGCTGAAATTTGGTACCACGCTGCCGAACTATTATAGAACCCGCGCTTACAAGCTGGCCTCCATAACGCTTGATGCCAAGCCTTTGCGACGCGCTATCCCTACCGTTACTTATAGAACCTTTTGATTTTGTATGTGCCATTGACTGCCTCTTTGTTTATTAGTGTTTAATAGTATAGATTAAATAAAAACTAATCTAATGTTTTATACTTATTTTATTTCCTTGACCTTTACCCTTGTTAATAGGTCGCGGTGCCCGACTTTTCTTTTATAGCTCTTTCTTCTCTTGAACTTAAAAGCGATCGTCTTTGGGCCCTTTTTATCGCCTACTATATCACATATTACCTTCACTCCCTTGACATATGGGGTACCTATAACAGCCTCTTTACCTGATATGGTCATAAGTACCTTATCAAAAGAGACCTCTTTTTTCTTTGTTGTGCGCGGCATATCAAACGAATCGCCTACCTTTACCTTCTCCTGCCTTGCTCCAACTTCAATGATTGCATACATTTGGTAAAATTCTCCTTTTTTTCAAATAATAAGTACTTTACACAGCTCTTCTTCTTGCTGTGTAAAAAACTTGCATATTACCACATTAAAAATTAGTGGCTAAGTATAACATATATATAAATATATGGCAAGCAAAAAAATTATTTTTGCTTCAAGACCGGTTCTTGAGCACAAGCGGTCGTGCTCAAGAACCGGTCTTGGCAGTGAAACTTAAAGTGAGGACTAATTAACGGCCTTGATCTTGATCTCTTCTGTGTGCAGGGTATCATCAGAGACAACTGTTATGCGGCGCTTAAAGACCTTCTTGAGCTTATCGACCGCAGCGGAGTCATTGGTTACCAGCCGCTGCGCTATACGCGGATGGACGATTATCTCAATAGACATCTTGCGGGGGCGTCTTACCTTTAGAAAGCTCTTTATCTTTCTTAGCGCTGATATGACTATCGCGCTATCTGATTTTACTATGCCCTTGCCACCACAATAAGCGCAATTTGTATAAGAACCGCTTTCGAGGCTCTTTCTCACGCGCTGTCTGGTCATCTCTACGATATTGAGCTCTGAAAAAGATATAAGATTGGTCTTTGCCTTGTCCTTCCTAAGAGCGTTCTGCAATATAGAATATACTTCCTTCTTATGGGAAGAGACATCCATGTCAATAAAATCTATAATTACGATACCGCCTATATCGCGCAGGCGTAATTGTCGCGCTACCTCTTCGGCAGCCTCTTTGTTCACCTTGTATATCGTCTCCTCGAGGTTTCTCTTGCCTGTAAACCTGCCGCTATTTACATCAATGGCTATCATCCCCTCTGTCTGCTCAATAGTGATATAGCCGCCGCATTTTAAATAAATCTTACGCTCGAAGAGCTTGTCGATCTCCTTCTCTACATTATGTTTTTCAAAGAGCTGAACATGGTCCTTGTGAAAGCTCATCTTATTTCTGTATTTCGGCGCGATCTTGCCGATAAAAGCCTTGAGACGCTTGAACTCCTGTATCTCATCTACTATTACCTTTGTTGTGTCATCACTTAAAAAATCCCGTACAATCTTTAAGGCTATATCAAACTCCTCAAAAACAAGAACCGGTGATTTTCGTCTCTTTGACGCGCTGCTTATCTTTTTATAGACATCTAAAAGATAGGTTGCGTCACGTACCAGCTCTCTTTTATTACAGCCCTCAGCCGCGGTCCTGGCTATAAGCCCTACATCCTTGGGGAGTTTTATCTCGTGCAAAAGGGCCTTTATCCTGCGCCTTTCTTCATCTTCTTTTATCCTGCGGGATACTCCTACGCGCTTTGACGTAGGCATGAGAACAAGGTATCTACCCGGAAGCGATATGTGGGTTGTAAGACGAGCGCCCTTAGTGCCAAGCTGTTCCTTGGTAATCTGGACAAGTACATCCTGGCCCTTTTTTATAACCTCGCTTATCTTTGTCTTTGAATTGCGATGTTTGCTCCCATGTGCCGGAAAAAAGAACCCCGAATCCTCATCTTCTATCAACGGCGCCGTAATGTCATCGACATATAGAAAACCGTTCTTTTCAAGGCCGCAATCAACAAAAGCCGCGCCCATGCCATTTAGTACTGAACTAACAGAACCTTTATAGACATTGCCGACAATCCTTTTTTCCGCAATCCTCTCCACGAAGTACCATTCAAGTTTCTTATCACGCAAAATTGCTACTCTGCGTTCTCCTGCTTCGATATTTATAAGTATTTCCTGCATATTCTGTTTACTACTCCTCTCTGTTCTAGATTCTAGATTCTAGCATCTCTAATATCTCCACGCCATCCGGTAACTGCTGATTAAAACGCTCCTTAAAACTAATAGGATCAATAGTCTCTTCAAGTAAAAATTCCACCTCTTCTTCCCTGCTCTCGACTCCAAGTTTTAACGCCTTCTTAATCCTTATAACAGGACGCGGATTAAAACCCTTACTTAGATAAATCTTAAATCCCGCCCTGCGCAAACCCCTATTAAAAAGCCTTAGAAGATCTAAATGCGAAATATAGCGCATCCATCCGGTCTTACTGAAAAAAGCATGATATGTTATTTTCATATAATTGCAAAAAAGGTTAATATTTAATTGGGCGCTGTCCCTATTTAATTTATTTTTATATAATTATTAGGATTAATTGAATTTGACGTCATCTACTTTTTCTACATTAAAAAAATCTTTTACGGTCTGTTCCATAAGGGGCTTATCATCCTGATCCTCATCCAAAAGCTTTACAGTAACAAATATCAAAAGATCCTTTGTATCTATATCATCTTCTTTATATTTAAACAACTCACCTAAAAGAGGTATATCACCTAAGAATGGCACCTTCTTATCGACCTTAACAGTCGTATTTTCTCTTAAACCTCCTATAACGATGGTCTGACCGTCCTTTATCATAACCTGCGTATCAGCTGTTCTTGTTGTAAAGCGCGGGGCCTGAATCGCGTCTTCACCGCTTCCAAAATTATCCCACTGATCAAAGGCACTAACTTCAGGCTTTAATGTAACCACAATATCCTCTGCCTCATTTACATTAGGTATAACAGTAAGAATTATGCCTATATCTTTTTCTGTATAGCCTGTAATCTCCATCTTTCCTGTCTGGTCATTGCGCTCATAGGTTGGTATATTAAATACCTCACCAACAACTACCTTTGCCTCCTGATTATTAAGCGTGGTAATCGTAGGGTTTGAAAGAATGCTTGTATCTGTGCTCTTATCCAATAGTTTCAGGACCGCTTGCAATCCTGTAAAATCAAGCGTTCCGAATGTGAAGCTCTCCGCGCCAACATACGGAAACATGGGAGATAGTGTACTTGGAAAATCAGTTGTCGAGTCGCCCAAGGGCAGATATCCAGCAATGGATTTATTCTTACCCTTGTCTGAAAAAGGTACCTCGCTCCTGTCAAAGGGTAGGGTTGTTGGGCGTGAAGAGCCGGAAGCGGTTACCTCTACTGACCAATCGATACCAAGCTCATCCTCATCCTTAAGCCTAGCCTCAATAATCTTGGCTTCTATAGATACCTGTTGTGTTCTTTTATCTAACCTCTCGATAACGATCCTTATCTTATAAAGATTGGTTGGGATATCTGTAACAATAATGGTATTTGTCCTCTCGTCAAATTTTACGCTTCCTCTATTGGTTATTGTAGATTCTATAGCAGCTGCTACATCTTTGGCCTTTGAATAGTTAAGCACAAATACCTCGTTCTGGAGCTCTTCCTCGGCAACACTCTCTAATGTTATGACTCTGATAATATTACCTATTCTCTCACTGGCAAGGCTGTGATTCTTTAAGATAACCTCAAGCGCCGTATCCCAGGGAACATCCACGAGTCTTATGCTAACCTGGCCTTCAACATCACTTGAAGCAACAATGTTCACACCGCTCTTATATGAAAGTGTGTGCAATACGGTTCTAATGTCCGCATCTTTAAATATCAATGTAACATTGCCCGGCGTGGATGTATCCTCTACATCAGCTACCTCCTCAGTCTTTACCGATGTGGACGCATCCTGGGCATTAGTATCATCCTGGGCAACAGGAACCTCCCCAGCAGGAGAGTCAGCGCCAAAAACACAAGGACTCACACCTGCGTTGAAAATTACACTTAAACATAAACACAACACAAAAAAACCTTTAAGTCTCATATAGTTACTCCTTTAATTTAAAAGTATAGTCTTTGCCTTCAAAAGATAATATAACCCTATCCTCTTCTATTATTTTTACCTGAATGCCGCCCACACGGGCACCTTCTTGCAGCACCAGGTCATTCATTATAACCACTGATTTACCTGCAACATCATAAAGAATGCCTTCTAATATAACATCATTTATGGAATTTAATGTGCCATATGTGACAGTAAGCTTACCATCTTTTGTCACTAAGGGGATAAAAGGATCTCTGTTCGAGCCTATCTCATATTTAAAGGTATCATCTTCTTGGGCATACACAAGGGGCGAGGGACAAAAAACAAGGGACAAAAACAAAAGAGTTATAGACATATTTTTTTTCATATTATTATGTTTCATTTAGTATATAGGTGTTAACGAGTACATACACAAGATGTTGCGTATAATCTTTCACATCCGCGGCAATCTTTATATCTGAAACACGCATAAAGGTATCCGCGTTTTCCAGTTTATTTAAGAAAATGCCAAGTTGATGATACCCGCATACCGCCTTTATCGAAATGGGGTATTTTTGATAAGCGCTGGAGACCGCGTTCTGCTGCTGACCGGTTACTGCCGGATATGGTTTTATAGACAATATCTTTACATCTGAGTCCTTGGCGATCTCTGAGAGGCCCTTAAGCACACTGGATATCTCCTGCTTGGTGGAAAGCTTCTTCTTCTGTTTAGAAAGCCTGCCTCTCATATCCTCTATCTGCGTCCTGTATCTTGGGATGGACGCGACCTCGTTTTCATCAACCGCAAGTTGGCGCTGCATTTGACGCAGTTTTGGTGTGGTCTTGGAGAGTGAGGCCATTGTAGGCTTTAAAAAAAGTGTGTAATTAGCTATCAATAGGCAAAGCGTGATTATGCCATATATTATAAGCTTCTGATTTTTCACAAGCTCCTGCCTAAAGTTTTTCAAAGTAGCTCCTTCCCGGCTTGAAATAACAGATAATTGTAAAATTCATGATCTCTGTATCGCCAAGTGTCTCTCTTTGAACGGATGAAAGTTTTATGTCGTCAAAATCCTTGAAAAAATCCGTATTCATCTTTAAGGAATCGATAAACCTGCCCACTATGGCCGTTGCTTCGTCTGAGTCTGATGATACAGCTGACCCATTAACCACAAGCATCTCTTTATCCACAGGCACTTGTGGGGATGCACCTTTGTTGAAACCCGCAAAGATCTGGGGGTTCTTTGACTTTTCTACGCTAAGCGACAACGCGCTTAACCATACACCATCAACTATGGAATTATTTAAATCATGGAGCTTCTTGGCCCAAACAAGGCTGCCTGAGGTAAGAGATTCGATTACAGCAACCTTACCGCTTAAATTATCTACTTCTTTTTTAAGCGTTACGGCTATCTCGTGTTGCGGCATTATGCTATTTAGCTTAGACTTTACAAGAGTTAGCTTTTTTTGCTGCATGACAGCGAGCATGCCCAATACAACCTGGCTAAGTATGATTACAGAGATAAGGCCTACGATCAACGGTATCGGCGCGACCTTTGGCAATTTTATATCAAGATTTGACTTGCTTTTTTTATTAGCGATACGTAAGTGCTTAGGTATAAGATTTAGCTCTATCATACTACTGTGTCTTTCTAAGTGCCAGGCCTGTTACTACAGCGAGTTGTGGTGCCGATTCCATTAGTTTGTTGGAATCAATCTCTTCGGATATATCTATATTGGTCATAGGGTTCCATCTTTGCAAACCGCGGCCAAGAGACTCCTTAAGAAAACCCTCTATAAATTTAGGTATGCTCATTCCGCCGCTTATAAAAACCTTTGCTACACTATTGTCATGCTGATTTTCATAAAAATCAAATGATAGCACAGCCTCATCCGCTAAGCGAGATAATATCTCCGCGATAGGGCCTTCGACAACATGCCTTTCATCATCCGAAAGAGTATCAAACGCACCAAGCTTATCATTAAGCATCTTTAGCGCGTCCTGCTCGGAGACTGAAGAGTTATCAGCGATAATCTTTACAATATTTTTCGCGCCTATATCAATGTCGCGTGACAAACATGGCTTGCCTTCATTAACAATACTAAGGTTACTTTTTTTAAAGCCTATATTCAGCAAACCACAGACGCCTGTTTTATCAACATCAGAATTCATAAAGGCATTAATAACCGCGAATAGATCAACATCAAAAATAGCGGGTTCGAGCCCCGCTTCCTTGAGCATTCTTATCTGAGCCTCTATCAAATCTTTTTTAGCGGCGACCATCACAACGCTCATCTTATTATCATCTAAATCCTCTATCTTAGCGAAATCAAGCTGGACATCGTTGATATCATACGGCATCACCTTTTCCGCCTCAAACCTGATGGCCCCTTCAAGCTCTTTCTCATTCATAGACGGCATATGTATATAACGGGCGATAACCATTGAGCCTGAAGCAGAGATAACGACCCTCGTCCCTGTAAACCCAAGCGCGTCATAAGCCTGACTAATCGCCTTAACTATATCATCGCCTATAGGTATTATTGAATAACTTAATAGAAGGGGCTTTGGCTTTGCGTGTGAAATAGCCGCGGCCTTAATAGAATGACTGCCTATATCTAAGGCAAGCTGTACATCCTTTGAACTCTTTTTAGCTGAACTTTGCATTTATTTTCCTTATACGCGATTAATATACTACAGGGCCTCTCTTCTGGTCTCTTGCCACGATACAAGAACCGTATTGCCGGCAGCAAGAAAGCTCATAGATTCTATCGCGTCCATAAAGGTCTGATCATATGTCAACGTTATGTTGCCGCTTATAAAGGCTCCGTCTTTATTGGCGCGCTCATCATCTATAATACCTCCTGCCCATAATCCGCCTGTCGCGCTTATAGTACCCGATACCTTAAGATCATCCGTAGAAAGCAGGCATCCGTCAAGCGTGACAGTTCCCGATATCTGGCAGTCCCCGGATGTAACAACAACAAATCCTCCAACAACCATAGTGCCGGAAATACCAAGATCTCCTGTGCCCTCAACATAAATCACATTTGGTATGCCATTGGCCATATCATACCAAAAACTAACAGGCAGGTTGCTGCTGGAGAAATCACTGACATCTACTGTGTGATCAAAAAAATCACTATCCTCCTGAGCTTGGGCCATACTGCGCAGAAGCGCGTAATCTATGTCTGTTGTAAAATCTATAGGCTCTCCCGGAGTTATCGTACCTGTTACGTTTTCAGGATGGCTAACATCAAGATTGCAATCCTGATTATAAAATATGTCACCATCTATACTGTAAGCATTCCCCTTAAGCGTAAGGTTGCTGGCGCTGTAAAGAGCGTTATCAAAAAAATCATCATTGGCTATTATCTCCGCTACAGCCTGCGACTGAACCTCCACCCTGGGGGTTACTTTGCTTGAAGGCCAATATCCAATACTGTTTATTGTATATTTAGTAGCATCAATAGGAGTGATAGTCACCGCATACTCAGTCGCGGAATTAATGCCAAAAGTAGCGCCAAGCGGAGTAATTGAGATATCCTGCAAAGCGACATCGAGCCCTGCCTCCGCGGCGTAAAAAGCCTTTATCATATCCAGGCGTCTCTGACTTACTTTCATCGCTTGAATAGATGTATAAAAAAATACACTAAGGATTATAACAAGCAGGGATAAAAGCAGGTATATAAGTATTAAGGCCATACCTCTATTACCTTTTGTAAATGATAACATCTTAATTCCTTAATGTTGCGGCGCTATTTAATGTATATGAAACATTGCGCCTGGAAACACCTGCTACTCCTGCCACAGGTTTTTGCAAGAAGAGCGTAAAAAAGACTGTGTTACCTGTAATCGTATAATCTATCCCGCTATCTAAGGTACCGTTGGCATTATCCATTGGTAAAGACGCATCAGCGTCATCCTCATTAGCATCCAACGCGCCGTTATTATTAGCGTCTTCCGTTGATATAGAGTTTGCCAGAACTCTTTGCGCTCCACTTGCCCTGTTAAGAGAAGTCAGGGCTGACCCATCTTGTTTAAAAAGGTTTATTCCTGACGCGCTAACAGATACAGTCAATGGAAAATCCGTGTCAAATAGAGACGCATCCGTATATGCGTATCTGTGTAATTGGCTTATGCCATCCGAGTTTGTAAAAGGATAATATACAATAGCCCCCTGCCAACTCGGATTACCATTAATATCCAACCCATTTATCATAGGAAAGATCAGTATATCATGGCGCTCTCCGGTTGCGGGGTCAAGCACCTGTTGAGATTGGGTGATCATGGCTATATCTACCTGTCGAAGGTCATTTATCAATTCATCGGCCGCGAATGAGGCGCTAGTATTAAGGTCATTTAGCGCGGTTAGGGTATAATAAGAATTTAATGAGTTTAGTATTAGCCCAAGTATGCCCATGCCTATTACAGTAACAATCACTACAACAACCATAGTCTCTATTAGACTAAATCCGGATTTTGTAAAAAGCGCGTATTTTGTTTTAAACATAGAGAGTCAGCCCCTACCTCTGCTCTAAAAGCATATCAACAGAAATAGACCGCGGCCTTTGAGATTCTTCCTGCCAGGTTATAGTTGCGTTTACAGGTATAGGTATCTGTGTAGTATCCGCGGTTATAGTCACCTGCTCTGTAAGATTAATATTGGCGAGGGAGTAAGATCTGGATACTATCGTACCGGTCAAATCTACTTCACGCCTTAACTGTTCACAAACACTTCTTATGTCGCTTGTCGCGATATTCATATCCTTTGCAGCCTTTAACATGGACATACACCTGTTAAAGGCGTACAAAGAAGATGTTATTATAACCGCGAATATAGCGATAGCTATAGCAGTCTCTATTAATGTGAAGCCTGAATTAATATTATTAAGCTTTGTTCTATGCATATGTTTAGAAAGTTATTAAGATGATATCTTTTGCTAATTTACCGCCGCGTCACCAGGGCCTGCCTGAGAACCTTTGGCTGCTGTGATCCTGCCTGTTTCATCGCAGTAGAAATATCTTTCACCTGTCCTGCCAGGTACCTGTGGATTAGCGTTAAGAGTAAATGATACAGGTGTAGTTAACTGATATGCATATAAATACCCTGCCTTATTGCCGGATGCCAGAGCAGTATCAATATACGATGGCCCTGTCGGCCCGGCTACACCTAATGCTGCCAAGCTTGGGGGGTACTGATGAGGTATCGTACTAGTATAATAACTCTGACAGGTAGATACAATAGTCTTGCATGATGTTATGGCAACTACCTCATTAGTATTTAACCTGTTACGCAACATCATTGATATAGATAGGCCCGCTAAGAGCGCTATGATAGAGACAGTAACCATTATCTCTATGAGCGTAAAACCTCTATTTTTTCTAATAAAACAAGATAGAATTCGCATAATGACTCCCTATATATATAAGTATATATATAAGTTTAATTTATAAGGGGTAAAAAGTCAATAACAATATTATGAATTCGGAACTTA
>CAZWMG010000025.1:0-25851 GCA_964634945.1 uncultured Planctomycetia bacterium
CAAATTTCCCCAGCGTGGAAATTTGACTCCACGTTGTTGTTCGCTCTTCCGCCTTTGGCGGAAACCGTGCCTGCCTCGCCGGCAGGCGGGCCCGCTCACAACAACAAGGTCCTGCTACAATTGCAATAAAAGCTTTTGGTTTAGAGAAAAGGAGAATTTAAGATATGAAAAAAAGAATAGCCTTATTAAAACGTAAAACAAAAGAGACGGACATTACTATCAAGTTAGATCTCGATGGGAAAGGTAAGTCAAAGATAGATACCGGCATAGGTTTTCTCGATCATATGCTAGACCTTTTTACCTGCCATGGCCTTTTTGACCTTAGTGTAAAGGCTAAGGGTGATCTCTCTGTTGATATACACCACACTAATGAGGATATAGGTATAGTCTTGGGTCAGGCATTTAAAAAGGCCCTAAGCTCTAAAAAAGGCATCTGTAGATTTGGCCAGTCTTTTGTTCCCATGGATGAGGCTTTATCTCGCGCAAGAGTAGTTCTTGATATCAGCGGAAGGCCATCATTGTATTTTAAGACCAAGGTAAAGAGCCTGAAGGCGCCTAAGGCTTATGACTTAAATGACTGTGAAGAGCTCTTAAAGGCATTCACATTAGGTAGCGGTATCAATATGCATGTAGACATTCTAAGAGGAAAAGATGCACATCATGTACTTGAGAGCATATTTAAGGCGCTAGGCAGGGCGCTCTCACAAGCAACCAGGATAGAGCCCAGGAGGAGCAATAAAGTTCCTTCAACTAAAGGAATGCTGTGATTACGATTGTTGATTATGGCATGGGCAACCTTGCTTCTGTAAGTAACGCTATTAAGCGCTATACAGATAAAGTAGTGGTAAGCTCAATGCCGGATGATATAAAAAAGACTGATAAGCTGATACTTCCCGGGGTCGGCGCGTTTAAGGACGCATACGATGAGATAGACAGGCGCGGGCTTATTAATCCAATATTAGATTTTATAAAATCAGGCAAGCCTTTTTTAGGTATATGCTTAGGTTTGCAACTTTTGTTTACAAAAAGCTTTGAAGATGGTGAACATAAGGGGCTTGATCTCATAAAGGGTGATGTTATTTCCTTTAAAAAGGACAAGTCCATAAAGATACCACATATGGGTTGGAACAATTTAAAGCTCAAAGCCCCTAACTGCCCCTTGCTTAAAGGGGTTGCCCAGCAGGCATATATGTATTTTGTCCATTCTTATTGTGTGATGCCTGAGGATACCTCTGTTATAGCTACAATTACAGATTATGGGGGCGCGTTTTGTTCGATGATCTGGAAAGATAATATCTATGCGATGCAATTTCATCCTGAAAAGAGCCAGGAGCAGGGCTTGAAGATAATTAAAAACTTTGTGAGCCTATAAATGTTTATTATACCAGCGATTGATATACGATCGAAAAGAGTAGTTCGACTTTTACAGGGCGATTTTAATAAGGAGACCTTCTATTCAGCTGATGTTACGGAAGTTGCCAAAAAATGGGAGGAGATGGGTGCTAAATTTCTGCACATGGTAGACCTTGATGGCGCCCTGGCAGGCGTGCCTAAGAATCTGGATCTTATTCAACAGGTATGTCAATCAGTCAACATACCTGTACAGCTAGGCGGCGGTATAAGGACAGACGCGGCTGTTGAGCTTGTTTTGTCAAAAGGCGTTTCAAGGGTAATTATAGGTACTAGGGCGTATGAAGATGACGAGTTTGTCAAAAGATTAATCAAAACCTTTGGTACTGAAAGAATAGCCATTGGTATAGATGCTGCAGGCGATACTATTCTTTCCAAGGGCTGGACAGAATCTACGGGAATAGATGCTTTCGCCCTTGCTAAAAAAATGGAGTCTTTAGGTGTAGGCATGATTATATATACCAATACACTTAAGGACGGAACATTAGAAAGTCCGCAGATCGAGCTTGCCAAGAAGATGCTTGACGCTGTTTCAATAAAGGTGATTATTTCCGGTGGCATATCGTCTTTGCAGGATATAAGGGATCTAAAGGCGCTAGGGAGTGCAAATCTTTACGGCGTGATTACCGGTAAGGCGCTGTATGAACAGAGGCTCGATTTAAAAGAAGCGATTAAAATAGCAGAGGAAGCGTAATATGTTAGCAAAGAGGATCATACCCTGTCTTGATGTGAAAGACGGAAGGGTTGTTAAGGGTATAAAATTTCTAGATCTTCGTGATGCTGGAGATCCCGCGGAGATAGCAGCGGCTTATGATAAGGCGGGCGCGGATGAGATTGTATTTTTGGATATTACCGCAAGCCATGAAGAGAGGCCAATATTTATAGACGTTGTTAGGCGTACCGCGGAGAATGTTTTTATGCCTCTTACAGTCGGCGGGGGTATAGAAGAACTCGATACGATAGAAGCCCTTCTAAAGGCGGGCGCTGATAAGGTCTCGATAAATACCAAGGCATTACAGGACCCGGGTTTTATAAGAGCGGCAGCATCACGTTTTGGTACACAGTGCATAGTCGTCGCGATCGATGCTAAGAGAGAAGGTGACGGCTGGGAGGTTTATACCCACGGCGGTAGAAGGCCTACCGGCAAGGATGCGCTGGGGTGGGCTAAAGAAGTTACCGGTTTAGGCGCTGGTGAGATCTTGCTTACTAGCATGGATTGTGATGGTACAAAGGCGGGTTTTGACATAGAGCTTTCAAGTTCCATATCAGATGCCATAAATATTCCTGTTATAGCGTCAGGTGGAGCAGGCAATCTAGAGCATTTACGCCTTGCCCTTGTTGAAGGAAGAGCGGATGCCGCGCTAGCAGCTAGTATTTTTCATTTTAAAGAACATACCATAAAAGAGGCAAAGGAGTTTTTAAAAGAAAGAGGGGTTGAGATAAGATTATGAGTTTTGTAGATAAATTGAAGTTTACAGATGGCCTTATTCCGGCGATAACGCAGGATTTCAAGACCAATGAAGTATTAATGGTCGCGTATATGAATAAGAAGGCGGTTGAGAAGACTCTTAAGATGAAAAAATGTAATTATTATAGCCGCTCGAGAAAGAAGATGTGGTTTAAGGGTGAGTCTTCAGGGCACATACAAAAGGTAAAGGCGATATACGCTGATTGTGATATGGATTGCCTGCTTATTAAGATAGAACAGGTTGGCGGCGCATGCCACACAGGATATAAGAGCTGTTTTTACCGTGAACTTAAATCAGGCCGCTTGATGCCAAGGGGCAAAAAGGTATTTGATCCAAAACGAGTATACTAATGTACTATCCAAAAAAAGAAGAATTTGTAAGACTAACAAAGAGAGGCAACGTCATACCTGTCTATAAGGAGATCTCCGCGGATCTTAATACGCCTTTATCGGCGTTTTTAAAGATAGATGACAAGAAGAACTCCTTTCTTTTTGAATCTATGGAAGGCGGTGAGAAGATAGGCCGCTATTCATTTCTAGGTTCCAGCCCGGCCGTTGTTATTGAATCCAAGGGCGGTGTTGTGAAAATAATGGAGAAGTCAAAGCCTGTAAGAACAAGTACCGCAAATCCGCTTGATTATATTAACAAGATGATGAAGGCCTTTAAATCTATTAAGGTGAAAGGGCTCCCCAGATTTTGCGGCGGATTGGTCGGTTATATAGGCTATGATCTTATTCGTTTCATCGAAGAGATACCAGATACTTGTAAAGATGACCTTGGCCTTCCGGATTTAAGGCTTATGCTCGCGGACACGCTACTTGTCTTTGACAGGGTAAACCATACAATAAAGGTTGTCTCGAACGCGCATATAAAATCCTCTTCAAGTTCCGCTGTTAACCGCGCGCATAAAACCGCTATAGATAAGATAGATAGCTTAATTGCAAAACTTAACAAACCGCTTAAGGAAAATCTCTCACCGATTGAAAAGAGAGCAAAGCCGATAAGATTTAAATCAAATATGCGAAAAGCGGATTTTTCAAAAAGTGTATTAAAGGGAAAAAGATATATTAAGGCCGGTGATATTATACAGGTTGTGCTATCGCAAAGGCTTGAGACGGATTACAACAAGAATCCAATTAATATATACAGGGCGCTGCGTCAGGTCAATCCATCGCCGTATATGTTTTATATCTCATTTAAGGATTTTAAGCTTGTCGGTTCTTCTCCCGAGATCATGGTTCGTGGTGAGGACGGCATAGCGGAAGTACGCCCTATAGCCGGTACCAGGCCAAGAGGTAAAGATGCTAAGGAGGATAAGCTCTTAGAAAAGGAGTTGCTCTCTGATCCAAAAGAGCGGGCGGAGCATCTTATGCTTGTTGACCTGGGTAGAAATGATTTAGGCAGGGTTTGTGTCCCAGGTAGCGTACGTTTAAGCGAATTTATGGTTATTGAAAGGTATTCTCACGTGATGCACATTGTAAGTGATTGTGTAGGTAGACTATTGCCAGACTCTAATGGGTTGGCATTACTTAAGGCGTCATTTCCAGCCGGGACAGTATCCGGCGCTCCAAAGATTCGCGCAATGGAGATCATAGACGAGCTTGAAATATCAAAGAGAGGCCCGTATGCAGGATGCGTGGGATACCTATCTTTTTCAGGAAATCTTGATACGTGTATTACAATACGCACAATATTGCTTAAAGATAACAAGGCTTATATTCAGGCAGGCGCCGGCATTGTCGCTGATTCTGTACCTGCCAAGGAATACCAGGAGACTATAAACAAGGCAAAGGGCATGCTTAAGGCTGTATCTATAGCCAGGCAGGTGAGATAATATGATACTATTGATTGATAATTATGATTCCTTCACGTATAACCTGGTTCAGTATTTTGGTGAGCTTGGTGCGCGCTTAAAGGTCAGCAGAAACGATAAGATAACCTTAGCGCAGATTAAAAGGCTAGGACCTGAGCATATAGTAATATCACCCGGTCCGGGAAGGCCTGATGGCGCGGGCATATCAAAATCCGTTATAAAAGAGTTTAGAGGCAAGATCCCTATATTTGGTGTCTGTTTAGGCCATCAATGTATTGGCGAGGTTTTTGGAGCAAAGGTGGTAGGCGCTAAGAGGCTTATGCATGGCAAGACATCTCTTGTGTATCACAATAAATCGGATATTTTTACCGGGGTAAAAAACCCTTTTACCGCGACAAGGTACCACTCGTTGATTATTGAGCCAAAGAGCATGCCGGACTGCCTTGAGATTACTGCCAGGACTAAAGATGATGAGATAATGGCAATACGGCATAAGGAATATATGGTATGGGGCGTACAGTTCCATCCGGAGTCAATCCTGACAAATGAAGGCAAGAAATTACTTAAGAATTTTATGAGGATAAGAAAATGATAAAAGAAGCTATAATTAAAGTTGTTGAGAAAAAAGATCTGACAGCACTTGAAATGGAGCAGGCATTTTCTGAAATTATGAGTGGTAGAGCAGGCCCCTCGCAGATAGGAGCGCTTATTATGGGCTTGCGTATGAAAGGTGAGACAGTTACGGAGATAACGGCTGCGGCGACTGTTATGAGGAGATTTGCTCGTACGGTTAATGTGCAGGGTGGCATTAATATTGACCGTAGCGAGATCAACATAGAAAAAGAGATTATTCTGGATACCTGCGGTACAGGAGGAAGCGGCGCTAATACATTTAATATCTCTACCACAGTCGCGTTTGTTGTTGCGGGTTGTGGAATAAAGGTCGCGAAACATGGTAACCGATCAGTATCAAGCAGATGCGGTTCAGCGGATGTACTGGAGGCGTTGGGTATTAATATTAATCTTTCACCTTCTAAGGTCGCGCAAAGCATCAGGCGCATAGGCATAGGTTTTATCTATGCCCCGCTCTTTCATAATGCAATGAAACATGCGGCTGGGGTCAGGAAGGCGATAGGAATAAGGACTATATTTAATATATTGGGGCCTCTTTCAAATCCCGCGAACGCGCATTGCCAGGTCTTGGGGGTTTATAGTAAGTCCCTCACAGAAATAATGGCTAGAGTGCTTGGTAAGCTTGGCCTAAGAAAAGCATTTGTTGTGCACGGTTTAGATTCACTTGATGAGATATCGGTTACAGGCCCTACGCAGATATCCGAATTAAAAGGAAGAAGTGTTAAAACCTATCAGATAAGGCCCGAGCAGTTTGGCATCAAAAGAGCGCGCTTAAAGGATATCGCCGGTGGTGACGCTAAAAAGAACGCTAAAATAGTTGTTTCTGTATTAAGGGGAGAAAAATCTCCTAAACGCGATGTTGTATTGATAAATGCCGCGTATGGGCTTCTCGCGGCGAAAAAGGCGGTTAATGTAGAAGAGGCGCTAAAGATGGCGAGATTTTCTATTGATTCAGGTATCGCGCTTAACAAACTCGAGCAGCTTAAGGTATTTACAAATAGATGATACTATCAGATATTATAAAATCGACAAGAACGCGTATTCAACGATCAAAAAAAATAATGTCGTTAGAATATATCAAGCATCAGCTTTCTAAGAAGAATATTCTTAGGCGTAATTTTAAGCTGGCTATTAGCCAGTCGCATGATATTAATATTATCGCGGAGATAAAAAGAGCATCACCAACCAGAGGCGTTATTAGAGAAGAATTCGACCTTAAAAGTATCGCGAGGCAGTATCAGATAAATGGCGCTGCCGCGATTTCAGTGCTAACGGAAGAGGCCTTTTTCAAGGGCAAGCTCAGTTACATAAAAGAGGTAAGAAAGGTCACAAACCTACCTGTTTTGAGAAAGGATTTTATCATAGATGAGTATCAGGTTTATGAATCCGCCCTTGCTGAGGCTGACGCGATACTACTAATTACCGATATACTCTCAAAAGAGGAGATCATCAGGCTTTCCAATATCGCCAAATTATTAAACATCTCTGTTCTCTGTGAAGCGCATAGCAAGGAAGAGCTGGAAAAGGCTATAAGCGCGAGACAGGATATAATAGGCATAAATAACAGAGACCTTAACACGTTTAAACTCAGTATCAGCACGACAGAGAACCTTATAGACATAGTGCCAAAAGGCAAGATTATTGTCAGCGAAAGCGGTATACGCACCCGTTCTGATGTGCTCTTTCTTAAGAGCATCGGAGCTAGCGCTGTTTTGATAGGTGAGGTCTTTATGGATGCTAAAGATCTGGGTAAGAAGGTACGTGAATTTACCGGAAGATGATATGACCAAAGTAAAGATATGCGGTATCACAAATTTAGAGGACGCGCTTCTGGCGCAAGATTGCGGAGCGGATTTTTTAGGTTTTGTATTTGCCAAGAGCCCGAGGAGAATAGATCCAAAGAAAGCCAGAGATATTATAGCTCAGCTATCACCCGATGTGAAGATAGTAGCGTTATTTGTTAATGAGCAAAAGAAAAGGGTTCTTGATATAATAGATAATCTTGGTAGGGTTGATATGCTCCAGTTCCATGGAGACGAGTCCCCCGAATATTGCGGTTGTTTTAAAGAACAGAAGATTGTAAAGGCGTTTCGCATAAAGGATGAGAGATCGCTTGATGATGCAAAACGATTTTACGATATAGATTTTATATTGCTTGACGCGTTTAAGCAGGGCCAATATGGCGGCACAGGCAATAGCTTTGATTGGAATATTCTGACCGAATTAAGGCAGCCTAATATACCTATTTTTTTATCAGGAGGTTTAAGCCCTGATAATGTCAAAGCCGCCGTGGAGAAGATAGGGCCGTTCTGTGTCGATGTCTCAAGCGGCGTGGAGAAGGAACCGGGGAAAAAAGATGAGGCATTGGTTTCGAGTTTTATTAAAAACGCCAAGTCGGTTTGAGCGAGTTATAGTAGAGAGATAAAAAAAGGTAAATTTTATGAAGCAGGTATTTCAGTTTATTGATAAGGGCAAAGATGAGTTAGTAAAACTTACAATGCAGCTTGTCTCTATACCAACGGTCAATCCTCCCGGTGAAAATTATGAGAGAATAGTTGATTTTATTGAAAAGCGCTGTAAAAAACTTGGGCTGGATACAAGGCGCATAATTACATCAAAAAGCGAACTAAAAAAATACAAGATAAACTCAGGCTCAGAGAGAATTAACCTGATAGCTAATTGGAATATTGGCGCATGCAGAACCCTTCACATAAACGGCCATTACGATGTTGTTCCAACGACCTCAAGTTGGAAGACTCAGCCATTTAGTCCCGTTTTAAAGCATGGGAAAATTTACGGGCGCGGAACAGAGGATATGAAGGCCAATATAGCAGCCACCCTTATCGCTGTAGAGGCGCTTAAAAGAAGCGGCGTTAAACCGAAATGCAACATAGAGCTTTCTTTTACTCCTGATGAGGAGATAGGAGGCAGGACAGGTTTTGGTTACCTGGTGAAAAAGAATCTCATAAGGCCTGATTACGCAATAAGCGAGGGCCATTATGATGGCCATATATCGTATGGAAACAAGGGTATCGCTTGGTTTAGTATAGAGATAAAGGGCCTCTCGTGCCATGGTAGTGAACCGCATAAGGGGATAAACGCTTTTGAAAAGATGATATTTGTCGCCAACGAGTTTTTATCGCTTAAGGAGAGCATAGAGAAGAGAAAGACGCAATATCATACTAAATCACGAGAGAGTTGCTGTTCAACCATGATGATGGGCGGAGAAGTATGGGGTGGACATAAGACAAATATTGTTCCTGACAGGGCCTGCTTTACCATAGACCGTAGATTTCTACCTGAAGAGAATATTAGTGATGTCAAGAAGGAGATCTCTGATTTTATAAGAAAGATTAAGAAGAAGGACAAGGCGCTTGATGTAAAAGTTTCGCTTGTAAGCGAAGAAGATTCTGTTATCTCGGATGATAATAATATGCTATTTAAGGAATTCAAGAGATCAGCTAAGAAAATTTTAAAGAAAAATATTAGATGCGCGCTTATGTCGGGGGCTACAGATATAAGGTTTTTAATAAGAAAGGGCATACCTTGCCTGGGGTATTCAGTAGACGGCGGAGGTTCAGGCCATTCTGATAATGAATTTGTCCACGTACAGAGCCTGCTTGATACGACAAAGATATTTGCGGATGTTATGAGTAACTTAAAATAAAGGAATTTGAAAGATTTTAGTAAAGCGGCATGTATTTATATGAGGTATATAGCTTATATAGTCCAAGCACCAATTACACAGGGACATAAAAATTTCCCGGGCGAGAAATTTTTACTCCACTTCATTTCTCGCTCTTCCGTCTTTGGCGGAAACCGTGCCCGCTCAAAATGAAAAGGCCCTGCTTTAATTGGTACGTAGATTTTATTGTAGTAATAATATGAAAATTAAAATTTTAATATAAAGGAAGAGCGTATGAGACCTGATAAGAGAGGATATTTTGGGATATTTGGAGGAAAATATGTGCCTGAGACATTAATGGCAGCTCTTAATGAGCTCGAGATAGAGTATTATAAGTCTAGTAAGGATAAGTCCTTTAAGGATGAGCTTGATTACTATCTCAAACAGTATGCCGGAAGGCCTACCCCGCTCTATTTCGCGAAAAACTTGACAAAGTCTTTAGGCGGGGCAAGGATTTATCTAAAGAGAGAAGACCTTTGTCACACCGGGGCGCATAAGATAAACAATACATTAGGGCAGGCGCTTTTAGCATTAAAGATGAAGAAGCCTCGCATTATTGCTGAGACAGGAGCAGGCCAGCATGGAGTAGCTACAGCCACAGTCGCCGCGTTATTTGGACTGGAATGTGATGTATATATGGGTGAGGAAGATATAGCGCGTCAATCACTAAATGTTTTTAGAATGAAGCTTTTAGGCGCGCGCGTAATACCCGTTTTGACCGGTTCGCGAACATTAAAGGACGCGACAAATGAGGCCTTAAGAGATTGGGTTACAAATGTAGGTACTACCCATTATATTATAGGCTCTGTTGTTGGGCCTCATCCATATCCGGCTATGGTAGGTGATTTTCAGTCTGTTATAGGTAAAGAGACCAAGTCCCAGTTAAGGGCCATTAAAGAGAAAGAGCCTAATTATCTTGTTGCTTGTGTCGGAGGTGGATCAAATTCAATTGGCCTGTTTCATCCATATCTTAAATCAAAGGCAAAATTTATAGGCGTTGAGGCAGCGGGTTTTGGCGTCAGGACAGGTAAACATGCCGCGACATTGCAAATGGGCAGGGTTGGCGTATTGCACGGTTCCAAGAGCTATCTCTTGCAGGATACGGACGGACAGGTCAAGATAGCCCATTCTATATCAGCAGGATTAGATTATCCTGGTGTTGGCCCTGAGCACTCATTTTATAAAGATAGCGAGCGCGCGAAATACGTATCAGTAACAGATAAAGAGGCATTGGATGCTATGCGATTGCTTTCAGAGGCTGAGGGCATTATTCCCGCGCTTGAAAGCGCCCATGCTATTAGCTATCTTAAGAAGCTTAAATCAAAGAGGAGCGAAGTAATTGTTCTTTGCCTCTCAGGCAGGGGTGATAAGGATATTGATATGATAAAGGATGTAATTTAATTTTATGCGCTTTGCGCAATTAAATTTGTATTGCATATTGCGTTTAATTTTTGCGCAATACTCAATATGCATAACGCATCACGAAACTATACTATAAATTTGCATAAGAAATGGTTGTATTAGAATTCTAAAGATACCACAATTCAAGGAGGGCCTCAAAATAGTGAATAGGATAGATAAGAGATTTAAGGATATTAGAAAGCAGAAGAGAAAGGCCTTTATAGCATATATTTGCGCAGGGGACCCTGATATATCGACCACAGAGAAGCTTGTCTTGGAGCTAGACCGTATAGGAGTAGATATCGTTGAGCTCGGTATACCTTTTTCAGACCCTTTAGCAGATGGCCCAACTATACAAAAAGCATCTCTTCGCGCGCTTAAGAAGAGAGTAAATCTCCCCGGGATATTTTCGCTTATTAGTTCATTACGCAAGAAGACCGATATCCCTCTGGTGCTTATGGGCTACTATAACCCGGTGTATAGTTACGGTATAGCCCGTTTTGTGAAAGAGGCAATGATCGCCGGCGCTGACGGTGTTATTATTCCTGATCTTATCCCTGAAGAGGCTGATGAACTTATCTCTGCTGCCAGGCAATATGATTTCAAGACGATTTTTCTAGTAGCGCCTACGACTACAAGCAAGAGGATGAAGTTGATAACTCAGAAATCGACAGGTTTCATATATTATGTATCACTTGCAGGCGTAACCGGTGCGCGAAAAGCGCTGCCAACGCATATCAGGGAACATATAAGAGCGATTAAGCGCTCAAGTAGCAAGCCGGTTTGTGTCGGATTCGGTGTCTCAACGCCAAGGCAGGTGAAGAGTTTAAGTGCCTATTGTGACGGCGTTATAGTGGGAAGCGCTATTATAAACAGGATAGAGAAGAGCCTGCCCGATAAGTCTAAAGCGATAAGAGACGCAGTTTTCTTTACTAAAAGTATGGCAGGAGGCGTAAGATAATGTTGCATGGCATAATAATCGCGGGTGGTTCAGGCAAGAGGCTTTGGCCCAAGTCGAGAAAATCGTCACCAAAGTTCTTCTTAAAAGTAAATAGCAAGAAGACCCTTCTTGAGCAGTCCATAGAAAGGCTCAAGCAGGTCATGCCTTTAAAGAATATCCTAATAGCTACAAGTAAAACGCACCTTCAGTTGATGCGAAAGGCCTTACCATGGTTTCCTAAGGAAAATATTATAGCGGAGCCGGTTTCAAGAAATACAGCGCCGGCAATTGCACTAGGAGCTGCCTTGGTTAAAAAGAAGGACCCTGATGGCGTAATATTTGTTCTGCCTGCGGACCAGATAATAGATGATAAGCCCGCTATAAAAGAGATTTTCAGGCTCTCATCCCTTATCACATGCATTAAGGACGCTATTATTACTGTGGGAATAAAACCAAGATTCGCGGCGACAGGCTATGGCTATATAAAGACAGGAACATTATATAAGCGGGTAAAGGCCAAACAGCCCTATGACGTATATGTTGTAGATAAATTCACAGAAAAGCCAACTATTAAAAAAGCGCTGTTATTTACAAAATCTAAAAGGTACTTATGGAATAGTGGCATATTCATTGGTAAGGCAGAAGTCTTTTTAGGGGAATTTAAGCGCTACAACCCCGCTATTTTTCGAGCACTCTCAAGGGTAGAGGCTTCACTTGGAACAAAGACCCAACAGTCCGCGATAAATCGCTATTATGAACATTTTCCTAATATTTCCATTGATTACGCGATTATGGAGAAGACAAAGAAGAGCTTGGTAGTGAGAGCAGATATCGCTTGGGACGATATAGGCTCCTGGAACGGATTGAAAAAATATATCAAACAAGATAGTAGTAAAAATAATATTGACGCAAACCATATCGGCATAGATACGGTGAACTCAGTTGTTATTGGTGAAAAGTCTCATCTAATAGCTACTATCGGCCTTGATAACGTTATTATTGTGCAGACCCCGGATGTTACCCTTGTATGCTCTGATGATAGAGCAGAGAATGTCAAGGATCTGGTTGACCTTGCCCAAAAGAAGATTTTAAAGGACAAATGTAAGTGGCCCGTATTATAGGACTGGATTTAGGTACGAAGCGAATAGGTGTCGCTATAAGTGATGAGTCGCAGACTATAAGTTTTGCCGAAGAGACCATTAATGTAACAAGTATCAAGGCCTCTTTGAATTACATTGTAGCTCTCGTAGAACGTTATGGCGCGGATAAAGTGATTATAGGGCTACCTCTTAATATGAATGGTACAAAAGGGCCCCAAGCTGAGAAGGCGCTAGATTTCGCAGACCGTTTACAACGCAGGGTCAAGGCAGGGGTCCTAACATTTGATGAGAGGCTTACTACCAGCCAGGGCGAACAGATCTTGATTGCCGCGGACATGAGTAGAGAGAAACGAAAGAAACATATAGATAAGCTTGCCGCGCAGATTATATTGCAGGCGTATTTGGATTGCAGTAAGAATGAAGAGCAATAAAGATAAGGAGTTAATAAGTGCATAAGGAGACGATTTTAAATAATGGCCTTAAGGTGATTACCAATAGGTTCCCTGACGCGCATTCACTTTCTGTCGGGCTCTGGATAAGGACAGGTGGCAGATATGAGACAAAGAAGAACCAGGGCATATCGCATTTTATGGAGCACATGCTTTTTAAGGGAACTAAGAACCGCTCCTGCCAGCAGATAAAACAAGCCATTGAGACAAAAGGCGGCGCTTTTAATGCCTTCACATCGGAAGAGTGCGTCTGCTATTACGTGAAGATACTTTCGCACCGGCTACCCTTGGCATGTGATGTGCTCTCTGACATGGTGCTAAATTCTGTATTTAACGAGGAAGAGCTGGAGAAGGAACGCAAGGTTATCTTTGAGGAGATCAGGATGTATCTGGACCTACCCATGCAATATGTGCACGATCTTCTTGATAAGCTTTTATGGCCGGGCCACCCTTTAGGGCTCCCTCTTGTAGGAACCTATGATACTGTAGGCGCTATAAATAGAAAAGCTCTTTTGGCTCAAAAAATTAATTTTTACGCGCCGAACAATATTATAGCGGTAGCTTGCGGCAATATAATTCATGATGAATTTGTATCTGAAATCAAAAAATCATTTGATAAGAAAAAGCCGGTGAAACAGCCGGCATTTAAAAAGGCGCCTGATTCTATCGGTGCCCAACAGGTTGAATTCTTCCATAAGGCTACAGAGCAGACACACCTTTGCCTTGGGGTTAAGGGGTTAAGTCGTAAGCACCCCTTACGTTATGGGCTCGCGCTTTTAAATATTATACTTGGGGGCAATATGTCGAGTAGGCTATTCAACGAGATAAGAGAGAAGAGATCATTGGCCTATGAGATCGGCTCATCCGCTAAGTCGTATTCAGATACAGGATCTTTTTTTGTACATGCGGGTATTGATAATAAAAAACTTAAAGAAGCTGTGTCGATCATGATAAAAGAGTTTAGCAAGACAAAAAAGTATCCGGTCAATAAGAGAGAGCTAAACATGTCTAAAGAGTATTTTAAGAGTGGCCTTCTTATGGCGCTGGAGAGCACTATGTCGAATATGCTTTTTCTTGGAGAACAGGCTTCAATCTCAGAAAGAATTCATACGAAGGATCAGATATTAAAAGATATTGAAAAGGTAGATGCCGATATGATAAAAGACGTGGCAACAAGGCTCTTTAAGCCCGGTGCGTTGAAATTGGCGGTTATCGGTCCGCAAGTGGATAAAGAGAAACTTGATATAGAAAGGCTCTTTGTTGCTTAAAAAGAGAAGGTCTAAACTATGAATAAAAAATGTAGGTCTAAACTAAAAAAAATTTACTGCGCGTCAGGCAATGCTTTAGTGGCACCGTCAATATTAGCGGCGGATTTTAGTGATCTGGGTAAAGAGATCAGGCGTGTTGAAAAAGCGGGCGCGGACTGGATTCACGTAGATGTTATGGACGGCCATTTCGTGCCAAATCTAACTATCGGGGCTCCTGTTGTAAAATCTTTACGCAAGCACACTAAACTTATTATAGACAGTCATCTTATGATAGAGAAGCCAGAGCGATACGTAGATGATTTTGTGAAAGCAGGAAGTGATCTTATTACGGTCCATGCTGAAGCTGCGCCTAAGCTAGGGGCCTTGATAAAAAGAATCCAATCTTATGGCGTAAGAGCGGGGGTCTCTATAAAACCAAAGACTAAGCCCAACGCGATATATGACGTGCTTGACCTTGTAGATTTGGTTCTCGTTATGACGGTTGAGCCGGGTTTTGGAGGGCAGAGTTTTATGAAAGGCATGATGCCTAAGATTGAAAAGATAAGAACCCGCTACGAGGGTGATATACAGGTTGACGGCGGGATAAATAATCAGACAGCAAGATTGGCAAGGGCCGCGGGTGCTAATATTTTAGTCGCGGGGACCTATCTGTTTAAGGCAGATGACATAAAAAAGGCGATTGTTAGTTTAAGATAGTTATTGATGGAGTAATAGCATATGAGTATCAGATTTGGGACAGATGGCTGGAGAGCGGTAATAGCCAAGGAGTTTAGCTATGACAATGTACGGATAGTTGCGCAGGCTATAGCTGATCATGTAAATTCTACCGCATTGTCCGTAAACCGTAAACCTAAAACCGAGAACCGAATAATAGTAGGCTATGATACCAGGTTTATGTCTGATGTCTATGCTAAATTAGTTTCAGAAGTTTTGGCGGCTAATCACATTAATGTGTTACTTGCAGATAAACCGACGCCTACGCCGGCGATATCTCTTGCCATTAAAATGAAACGATTAGATGGGGGTATTATTATTACGGCGAGTCACAATCCCCCTATATTTAACGGTATAAAATTTAAGACCCATTTAGCGACATCCGCGGATCAGGTTGCAACCGGTAGCATAGAAAAGCTCATAGGAAAGAAAAGGCCTAGGGTATTAGATTTCGAAAAAGCAAAACAAGAAGGCAGGATTAAGTATATAGACGCCTCCTTGGATTATATTAAGTTAATTAGGAACTATGTGGATATTAAAAAGATACGGCAGGCTCGCCCTAAGGTGCTTATCGATTATATGCATGGCGCCGGAGCGGGTTACCTGGAGGCTATTCTTGGTAAACCATGGCCCGGTATCGAAACTATCAGGGGTAGTATTGACCCGCTTTTTGGAGGTGTCAATCCTGAACCGATACCGAAGAACCTTGAGTATCCATCTAAATATATTCGAAAGAAGAAGTTTGACCTATGTGTTGCTATGGATGGCGACGCTGATAGGATAGGCGCCCTGCGCCCTAATGGAAAGTTTATAGAGAGCGGGCAGATCATATCTCTTATTCTTTTGCATTTTATTGAGAACAGGAGATTGACAGGTGATGTAGTCAAGACTATATCCGGGACAACATTAATTGAGCGGATATGCGATAGATATAATCTCACAATGTTTGAAACCCCCATAGGCTTTAAGCATATATCAGCGCTTATGCTTAAGGAGAATGTGCTAATCGCCGGGGAAGAGTCCGGGGGTATAGGTTTTTGCGGTTATATACCGGAAAGAGACGGGATACTTTCAGCGCTTTTGCTTATGGAGATGCTCTCATACAGAAAAAAGAGCATAGATATAATAATGCGCGGCATGGATAAGCGCTATGGCAGGTTCTGTTATGGCAGGATTGACATGAGATCTCCAATGAAAAAAACAGCTACTCTTATGGATAAGTTACAGTGTAATCCCCCTCGAACTATAGCGAGAAAGAGGCTCCTTCGCTTTAAGGCGTATGACGGCATTAAATTCATACTCGAAGATGCGAGCTGGCTATTGCTTCGTGCTTCAGGGACAGAGCCACTGATTCGTATTTATGCGGAAGCTAAGAGTGAGAAGGGGGTTAAGAACCTGCTGGAGAGAGGCAAGGATATGCTTAAATGAATACCAAAAACATAAGAAACTTTTGCATCATAGCGCATATAGATCATGGCAAATCCACACTTGCTGACAGGATGCTCCAATTTACAGGCGCTATAACAGAGCGTCAGTTTAAGAACCAGCTTCTCGATAGCATGGACCTGGAGCGGGAACACGGCATAACCATCAAGGCCTCGGCCGTACGCCTAAATTATAGCGCAAAGGATGGGAAGAAGTATGTCCTGAATCTAATAGATACCCCAGGGCATGTTGATTTTTCATATGAGGTGTCAAAATCAATAAGGGCATGTGAAGGCGCGATACTTCTTGTTGACGCGGCTCAGGGCGTGCAAGCGCAAACAGTGGCGAATCTTTATTTAGCTAAAGAGAACAACCTAACTATTATACCTGTTATAAATAAAGTTGATCTTCAAAACGCGAGCGTGGACAAAGTAAAGGCCCAGATACGCGATATGCTTAATATTGATGAGGATGAGATCATACTTGCCAGCGCTAAAGAAGATATAGGGACACAAGAGATATTGGAAAGAATTATCGCGCAAGTTCCTTACCCTGAAGGCGAGGCGGATAAGCCATTGAAGGCACTCGTATTTGATTCTCAGTATGATTCATATAAAGGGGTTATGGTTTATGTAAAAATTGTAAGCGGTAAACTATTGCCCGGTATGAAGATTCGATTCATGCAGGTCTCTAAAGATTTTGAGTTATTGGAGATCGGAGTATTTAATCCCGGTATGCATAAAATGACATCTCTCGATTGTGGTATGGTAGGCTATTTCGCGTCAAATATTAGAAATCCAAAATATGTTGTAGCCGGAGATACTGTCACTGATGCGAGATCTCCCGCAGAGGCCCCGCTTCCGGGGTACAAGAAGGTAAGGCCGATGGTTTTTTGCGGCATATATCCGATGAATACCAAGGATTTTGAGGGCTTGCGTGACGCGATTTCAAAATTACAGTTATCAGATAGTTCTTTTAGCTCTGAGCAGGAGAGCTCTACATCTATGGGTTATGGTTTTAGATGCGGGTTTTTAGGCCTTTTGCATATGCAGATTATACAGGAAAGGCTTGAGCGGGAATATAACTTAAATCTTGTGCTCACAACCCCCGGAGTTATTTACAGGGTCAAAAAGACAAATGGCGAAGTGTTGGAAATAGAGAACCCGACAAAACTACCAAATCCTCAGGAAATCGAAGAGATAGCGGAGCCGTTTGTTGAGGCAAAGATGATAATACCATCAGAATCCTTAGGCAATATTATGGAGCTGTCAAAGCAGCGGAGAGGTATTTATATAAGTACTGAATATCTGACCCCGGAGAGAGCAAACCTTACTTATTATTTTCCTTTATCTGAGATTATAACCGATTTCTATGATAAGCTTAAATCGCTTACTCAAGGTTACGGTTCTCTGGATTATGAATTTATAGATTATCAGGCAAATGACCTTGTCAGGCTTGATATATTACTTAATAATGAACCTTGTGACGCACTCTCTTCAATTATTTTTAAGGAGAAAGCGCAGGTGAAGGGGCGAGCCATAGCGTTAAAACTTAAAGAGCTTATACCAAAACAGCTATTTCAGGTAGCGATTCAAGCTGCAGTAGGCAATCAGGTAATAGCGAGAGAGACGGTCCCGGCATTAAAAAAGAACGTTACCGGAAAGTGCTATGGGGGCGATATAACAAGAAAAAGAAAGCTTTGGGCGAAACAAAAAGAAGGCAAGAAGAGATTGAAGCAGTTTGGCAAAGTTCAGGTGCCGCAGGAGGCATTTTTGTCTGTGATGAAGATATAATTAAAAAGGAGGATTTTTTTGAATATTAAATTTTATTTAAAGAGTATACTTAAGTCCATATTCAATCGCGAAAATGTAGAAGTTGTAGTAACAGCTGTAATACTAGCGCTTATCATCAGGACGTTTGTTGTTCAGGCGTTTAAGATACCTACGGGCTCAATGCGCCCAACCCTCATTGAGGGCGACCGCATACTTGTAAATAAATTCATATACAGGTTTAAGGCCCCGAAGCGTGGGGATATTATAGTCTTTAAATACCCCGAAGACACCAAAAAGGACTTTATAAAGAGGCTTATAGCGATTGGCGGTGAAACCGTACGTATTATCGACGGGAATATATGGGTTGATGGCGTATTGGTTCAGGAGCCACAAAAGATAGCTCAGACCTATTATTATAATAAGCAGGGTACGCCTTATGGTGAAGAGGATATGACAGCAAGGGTACCAGAGGGCAGCTTCTTTGTACTTGGCGATAATAGCGCTTCATCAAGAGACAGTAGATACTGGGGTTTTGTGCCAAAAAAATACTTAGTTGGAAAGGCATTTCTGTTGTACTGGCCACTGACAAGGATAAGGATATTGGAGTAGTTTAAATAATACAATAAAGGCTATCAATAAAGGGAGGGTATGATTATGAAAAGGGCAACCTGGTTTTTCGCGGTAATATTTATAGCGGTATGTTTTTTTTCATCCCCCGCATTCGCTTATAAGCCGACTGTAACGGTATATGGGTTTGAGACAAAGGCATCAAGCGGGTTTTGGCATGACGCTAAGTGGGACGTTGGTACGGGTATGGGTGAGATGCTTTCCGACGCCCTTGTAAATACAGGCAAATTTGATGTTGTGGAGAGAATGAATCTTAGTGACATAACTACGGAACAGGATCTTGTAACAGGAGGCAGGGTCTCATCCGCGACAGGTGCAAAGACAGGCAGGATGAAGGGCGCCGAATACATTGTAAGAGGCACTATTACAGAGTTTACGTATAAGGAATCAGGCGGCGGCCTAGGTATTACGATCAAGGGTTTTAATTTAGGCGGTGAGACATCAGAGGCGCATATAGGGGGCATTATCAGGATATATGACGCTACTACCGGCGAGATATGCGGATCAAAAAGATTTGAAAAAAAAGTTCCGGCGTCAGGCCTTACACTAGGCTATTACAATAAAGGCATAGGTGGCACTATCGGTGGCTTTAAAAAAACACCTCTCGGTAAGGCTACACATCTTGCTATAGCTGATATGGTAGATTACATCTCCGACAAGATACCATCAGAACCAAGGGGCGCGAAGGTCATTGATCAAAGGTGCCCGAAATGCGGTACAGAGATAACGCCCGGTATGCAATTTTGCCCAAATTGCGGACTCCAGATTCAGGATGTTAAGTGTTCCGAGTGCGGTAAAGATCTGCCTGCCGGAACAAATTTTTGCCCATTCTGTGGCGCGAAGGCAACTAGATAATTCAGAGTCAATTTCATTAAATTAATATTTACTACATAAACCGTAAGCCAAAGACCGTGAACCGAAAATCTATAAACATGGGCCTCGCAAATAAGATAACTATAGCAAGAATATTGCTGGTGCCGTTTCTTTTGACCACGCTCTTTTACTATAAGGCAGAGTATGATTTCCTAAGGTTTGTCGCGCTTGGTATATTTTTTGTTTGTGCCCTAACAGATGCTATAGATGGTTATATAGCAAGAAAGTTTTCCCAGAAAACAGAGCTGGGCAAGATTCTTGACCCGCTCGCTGACAAGCTTTTAATACTGACAGCGTTTTTGTGCCTATCTATGCTAGGACATATTCCTGCTGCTTCTAAGATACCACCATGGCTCACTATCATAGTTATTAGCAGGGATGCTATTATATTGTTAGGGTCAGTGCTTATTATTATTATTTTCAAGAGCATTGATATTAAGCCCTCCCCGATAGGCAAGGTTACTACATTTTTTCAAATGGCTACAGTTATAGTGTCACTGCTTCAGAGCCCATATCGTTATATATTCTGGTGGGCAACAGTCTTTTTCACAATGGCGTCATGCTTTGACTACATCTGGCGTGGCAGCAAGGTATTGAATGAGCCACATTGAGCATACAACTAATCTCCCCAAGATTGCCATAATCGGCAGGCCAAATGTTGGCAAATCCTCCCTTTTTAACAGGATACTAAAGCAGCGCAAGGCTATAGTTGAGTCAGTGCCGGGTGTTACGCGCGATCGCCTTTACGCAACTGTTAATTTTCACAAGCAGGCTTGTATAATTGTTGATACTGGCGGTATTATGTCAAAACCGCAAGAGCCCATGGAGAAGCTAATATATAAACAGAGTAGAGAAGCTATAGAAGAGGCTGATGCCGTGATTCTTGTATCTGAGGTAAAGTCGGGTTTGACATATCAGGACCAGCATATAGCGGATATATTGAAAAAACGTAATGAGAAGACCTTTCTTGTAGTCAATAAGGTCGATGATAAAAAGCAAGGTAATGACGCCTTTGATTTTTATCGTCTAGGCCTTGATGAGCCTTACGCGATATCTGTTTTACATGGAACCGGTATGAGTAGGCTCTATGCTGATATTGCGGCATATATTATTGAGTATAACAAAACCATAAAAAAACACTATTCAACCGGGAATAAGATTAAGCGTGAAGAGACAAGGATCGCGGTAATCGGTAAGCCTAATGTAGGTAAATCGTCTTTTATAAACTGCCTTCTTGATAAAGAGAGATTACTGGTCGATGACGCTCCAGGTACGACAAGAGACTCGGTGGATATAACAATAAAAAGAGATAATGAGATACTTGTAATTGTTGATACAGCAGGCATGAGGCACAAAAAAAAGATCAAGGATGTTGTGGAGATATTTAGCCTTTCCAGGACAAAAGAGGCCCTTAAAGGTTCGGACACAGCCTTGATCATGATAGATGCCGTGAAAGGCCTTTGCAGGGAGGATATCGCTGTTCTGGATTATGCCATAAGAAAGGGTAGGGCTTGCACGCTTCTTGTAAATAAATGGGATCTTATTAGAGATATCGATACTCAGGCCTATAAAGAGCGCCTAGTCTTTATGTATCGGCCAATTGAATGGATGCAGGTGCTATTTACTTCCTGCATGCAAAGGCGCAATATAATTAAAGCGCTAGACGCCGCGCGTGAACTTAAGAAAAAATCTCAAGTTCTAATACCCACGCCCCAAATCAATAAGTTTTTTGAAAGGGTGCAGAAGCATTCTCCGCATGTAGCGCAAAAAAGCGCTAGGCCAAAAATATTTTATGCCACCCAGACAAATATTGGACCGCCTCAATTTACTTTATTTTGTACGAACCCTAAGCTTATAAAAAGAGAATATATAAGATTTATTGAACGTCAGCTTAGAAAAGAGTTTGGTTTTGAAGGAATCCCTATAAGCTTCCAGCTACGTCCGAGGAATAAAGAGAAGGTTTGAATATAGAGTTTTACTATAATGGCAGAAATCGGAGATAACGTAATGCTTAGTCTTATCTGTGGAATACTAATATCTTATCTTATTGGCGCTATACCTTTTAGCTACATACTGGGAAAATGTTTAAAAGGCATAGATATACGTGAACATGGCAGCGGTAATGTTGGCGCTACAAATCTTATACGTAGTGCTGGTAAGGCACCGGGTTTGACCGCGCTTTTTCTGGATGCGTTAAAAGGTTTTGTAGCGGTAACTCTTGTAGCGGGCTTTTTTTATAAACCAGGCATTTTACCGAGCGTTGAATTATTTAGAATCATGCTTGGATTTGCGGCTGTAACAGGACACATCTGGACAGTCTTTCTTAAGTTCAAGGGCGGTAAAGGTGTAGCTACCGCGATAGGTGTCTTTATAGGACTTGCGCCCTTAGCAATGGTAGTTGGTATTTTTATATGGGGCCTATCGGCGATTATCTTTAGATACGTATCGCTTAGCTCTATAGTCATGGCGCTATGCCTTCCTGTTATAATGTTCATTTTACATACACCAAAGGAATATATTCTCTTCGCGTGCCTGCTTAGCGTATTTATTATATATAAGCACCGCGCAAATATATCCCGATTGATAAAGGGCACCGAATACAAGATTGGGCAGAAGGTATAGGTTACAAAGGTTGCTAACGTTACATAGGTTACATAGGTTGCAAATACAATAATCTCAAAAATAGCTGCACAAAGTTTCATTTGCTAAGTAACTTTTGTAACCTTAATTAACCTTTGTAACATTTGTAACTTTTTAACATAAAATGGGAATATATTTTTACCTTAAGGGTTCTACATATGGAAGATGAGAATATTGTAATACGCGCTAAAGAGGGAGATCGAGAGGCCTTCAATGAGTTGTATGACGCGTATAAAAGGCCGATATTGAATTATCTATACAGGTTCATTGGCAACCGTCATTGCGCAGAGGAGCTCACGCAGGAAACTTTTATCAGGGCGTATACCAATCTACATAGATATGAGCCCAGAGCAAAGTTCTCTTCGTGGCTTTACAGGATAGCAGGTAACCTTGCCAGGAACTTTTTAAGGCATGCCTCTTATGATAAGAGGGTCAGGCCTGTTAAAGTGGATCCGTATTCTGATGCCTCCGGAGACGTCTTATCTACTGAGAATATTGCTTGCTCATCAAAGAAACCCGATGAACATGCCCATGAGAATGAGGTAGAGGCGATTATTCAGCAGGCTATTAATCATCTGCCGGTTCATTTGAAAGAAGCTGTTATTCTTTGCGATATAAAAGAGCTTTCATATGAGGATGCGGCAAAGATCATGAAATGCAGGCCGATGACGGTTGGTTCGCGCCTATGGCGCGGAAGAAAGAAATTAGCGGAATTACTTAATTATATGAAAAATGGAGAAAAAAGATGAGATGCGAAATTAAATTTCAAGATATTTCGCTCTATTTAGATGGAGAATATAGCCAGAAAAAGAGAGAGGCTCTAAAGGTTCATATTGCTGATTGCCCCCGCTGCAGCAAGAGGATAGATGAGATAAAGACTTTAAGGGCCTCTCTCAATAAACTTTCGCCTATTGAGGAATCTCAGGGATTTGATTTTGAATTCAATAGATTGCTTGATGAAAGGCTTCAGTCCCAGAAGGAGCATAGCTTAAAGGCCAGAATACGGGATGGGGCATCAAAGATTATGGATTCTATTATTATTCCTATTCCCGTTACTGTAAAGATAGCTGCGTCATTTTTGCTTGTTCTCTCTCTGGCGTGGTCCATAAGAGCGCAGTCACTTCAAAAGATACCTTTTGTCGAATTCTGTGCAGGTGAAGCCAGGATATACAGACAAGCGGATAATGTTTGGATCGCGACGAAACCTAAAATGCGATTAAAAGCAGGTGATAAGATAAAATTGGGCGCAGGAGCCGTAGTTAATATCGCCTCAAAAGGCAGGTACAAGGCAAGATTAAAAGATGAGTCATTAATAGTATTATCAAAACTCGATAGTGGGTTGCGTAATATAGATACGGATTTCAGCATATCATATGGCAAACTTCTAGTAAATACCACAGACAAGTTTAAAGGATCCAGCATGCGGATATATACGCCTGCTTGTGATGCAGAGGTTGTTGGTACGGCATTTATAATAGAGGTACTACAGAAGCAGACCTGGATCGGGGTACTTGAAGGCAGGGTAAGGCTTTTATCGAAGACGCACCCATTAAAGACAGGGGAAGCTAAAAGGATATCGACCTATGTATCTGCCGGGCAGGAGGCATCCACTCAATTATATTCATATTCCACGATGCCGGAGCTATTGTCAGATAAAGAATGGAAGTCTATGCTTGAGCTTTATCAACTTATTGAGAAACCACAGGTCATGCTTCTTTTGGGTACTGGCTCTGACAGGGTTGATGAATTTCTGCAGAAGCCGACACAGGTTTATATACCGGCTCCGATAAGACGTACCATGCCTGATGAGATGCTTGAGGCTATAAGCAATGTTGCCCAGGCTACCAAAGAAGGTGATCTCGTGCTTATTAAGGACACAACTACCAAGCTGCAAAGTGTAATTCAAAAGTATCCAGGACAACAATACAACGTTGAGATCTTTATGTTTATCGCGTCACATTTTCATTATGCTCGGGATTATAGGTCAACTCTTGAGGTATTAGAAAAAGTTAAGACCCAATATCCTGATTCAGAGTTTGCCAGCCTTGCGCAATGTTCTATAGCAGCGATATATCAGGATGACTTGAAGGATTTTAGCAAGGCTAATATGATATATAGTCAGCTTATTAAAGCATACCCTTCCAGTGCCGATGCTATTAGAGCAAAAGAGATACTTTCTGGCCAGAGATAAAATCTAGCAGCAATTTCAACCTTCTCCCAGTAGAGTTACCATTAAATATTACCTACTAGCACACCCCTTAAACAGTTCTATATAGCTCGCATTAAAATAGCCTTTATAATTAATGCCATGACCGGTTCTTGAGCACAACCGATCGTGCTCAAGAACCGGTCATGGCACAAGAGGTCTTTCTTGGAGGCAAATTGGTGATAATTTATCACCAATTTTCTTGACTCAATATACACTATTTGTTATACTTATATCACTATGTATAAAATAGATACAGTTTGCGTATTAGGAGATGGTAGCTGGGGCACAACTTTGGCTATTTTACTGGCAAAAAAGGGCTTGAATGTCAAGCTTTGGTCCGCTTTCCCGGAATACGCGAATATACTAAAGAGCACCCGCAATAATGAGAAATTTCTTCCAGGTATAGCTATACCTAATGAGGTAGAGATAACATCTGATATGCATATGGCTACAGATAGCGTCGCTGCTATTGTTATAGCTATCCCATCACAATTTCTGCGCAGTGTAATTTCAGGGCTCAAAGGTACGCGCTTAGGCGCAAAAGTAATAATAAGTGTGGTAAAGGGCATAGAGAACGAAACCTTCAAGCGTTCTTCAGAGATTATTAAGGATGAAATGGGTGACGTAGATATAGCTGTTCTATCAGGCCCTACAATCGCCTGTGAGATAGCAGGCGGACTGCCCGCGACATCTGTGGTCGCGTCGGTTGCAAAAGATATCGCTAAGGAGGCACAGGAACTTTTTTCCTCGGATCGCTTCAGGGTTTACACCTCTACAGATATGATAGGAGTGGAGCTTGGCGGAGCGTTAAAGAATATTATAGCTATCGCAGCAGGCATTTCAGATGGTTTAAAATTAGGCACCAATGCCAAGGCCGCGTTGTTTACACGCGGTTTGGTTGAGATGAAAAGGCTAGGGTCCGCTCTTGGGGCAGAGAAGGAGACGTTTAACGGTTTAAGCGGTATCGGTGATCTTGTAACGACTTGTATAAGCTTATATAGCAGAAATAGGACAGTTGGTGAGGAGATCACCAGAGGCAAAAAACTCTCGGACTTGATAGAAAATATGGATATGGTGGCAGAAGGTATAGAGACCACCAGGTCTGTATATGGATTATCGAAAAAAATTGGCATAGATATGCCTATTACGGAACAGGTATATCAGGTACTTTTTAAGGATAAGAATCCTCATACAGCGGTTAGTGATTTGATGTTGAGAGATAAGAAGCCTGAGTAAGTAATTGGTTCGGGGCGTAGTGCAGTCCTCTTTCGCCTACGATGAGTATATAATGATGAGAGCTACGGCGGATTAAATTCGCAGACAGCCTTATGGCTTACAATTTATGTCACTTGCGTTCCATAAATTGTCTGCTCATTTAATTTGGCTTAAATAGTGTTTGTCGGGGCGTAGCGCAGTCCTCCTT
>CAZWMG010000026.1:0-19229 GCA_964634945.1 uncultured Planctomycetia bacterium
CACTTAAAAGATAACATAATACATAACCAGTGTCAACATAAGGGGGCTATTTTTTCAATATTTTTTAAGTTAGCTGATTCTTTTCTTTTAATAGGGACAGACACCTATTTTTAAGGTTCCTTTTTCGGCCTACCCTTAGGCTTTAACTTTAATCCTCTCTTGAGTTCTTTTTCAAGTTTTTCTACAAAATCATTATCACCAAGAGGCCTTCCTCTCACCGTCTGTTGCTTTATTTGCATTACCTTATCAAGGTTATCAAGCGCTTCTATGAACACCTTCCAGTCTTTTTGCCTTTCACTGACATAATCAAAAAGTTTATTGGCCTCTAATCCATCATGCTCATCTATTCCGCAATGCACCCTTGCGCTCGACCATTTCCAAAAACATGGATTTCTAACCATCTTTGCACGCACAGGGTTTCTCTCTATATAGCGTGCACATGCTAGCGTATGTTGCCCATCCATTATACAAGAAAAAAATCGTCCTTGAAAAAGATGTCCAACTGTACACATCTTTTTATTATAATATTGTGAATATTTCATATGGGCATACTTAAACGCTTTCCCCATTGAGTCCTCTTTTTCTGGAATTCCAATAAAATGTACGTGGTTTGGCATAAGGCAATATGCTAATATGACCAAACCATACTTTTTGCATTCTACTCTTAGAAATGATAGATATTTTTTTCGGTCAGTATTATCAGTAAATATCTTCTGCTGATAATTTCCTCGCTGGGTAATATGGTGCGGATATCCTACTGCAACAATACGTGCAATTCGTGGCATATAAGGATTATACCTCTTTGAAAGTAAAGCGTCAATTAAAATAGGTGTCTGTCCCTATTTAAAATGTTCCTTTATCTCTGTAATCTCTTTCTGGAGTTTTTCGATTCTTTGATCCTGAATGTTTATCTTTTCCAATAAAGCCTTGATTCCGGCTAAAGCCACTCCACTTTCATCAACCAGAGCTATACTTTTGTCAGAATCTCCTGTTTTAAATAATTGCCAGAAATCTTCGGAGATCGGACCTATATGAGTGACTGAAGCACCCTCTGACTTATAATTCCACCTGCTTATTTCTAATTGGTCAATTTTTTGTAGAAGACTGTTAGTGTCTATGGCAACAAAGTTTTCTTTAAGGTGAAAGCTTGATGGGGCTGTTAAGACACCTGCAGTATTCCAAAGTTGTACATTGCTTGCTACGTTCCAGCTTCCTGTGCTATTATTCGAGGCGTACCAACGCCCACCAGTTGAACCACTAATACCTAAAAGAGCATTAGTGGTTCCAGCACCATTATGAACCCACGCACCATTCTTATAATAGATTCCTGTAGATAAATAAGTAATCTCGTTATATGGTAAGATAGAAAATACATCATAAGTGCTACTCGATTCAAGCATAAAAGGGGAGGTATTATTAGCGCCTGATACAGCATGTAACGCCAGATCAGGACTCGTTGTCCCAATGCCAACATTGCCAGCGGAGTTTTCACTAAGAACCTTCATCCACGCCGTCCAACTTCCGCTATATCTTCCTCGCATATAAATACCATAGTTCATACTACCGCTGTCTCCATATGGGATTGCAAGTTGGGTCATATTGCCAGCGCCATTTTTTGAGTTATATTCAAAATTAAATGGATGAAAATAAGATCCAGAGCCCGGCCCATTAGAGTCGGTTCCATTTAAAAGTGTGTATCCGTTTCCAGAGCGAATATTAGATACATGGTTCCAATCCTCTGTGCCGCTTGTAGTTCGAGCTCCAAATCCACCTATGATTTGATTTTGTACAGACAGATCGCCATCATAAGTCGGTATTGGATATGTAGGGCCTACAACCATTTTATTCGCGGTCAGCTCATCATAGTCCCCGTATGGTGCGGGATAGAATGTACTGAGCGTTATTTTTTCTTCAGCAAAAGATACGCTTAAACAGGATAACACTATTAATACTGTTAATAAAAATACTCTGAACTTCATTGCCGTGACTCCTATGGTTTTTGTGTTCATGCAAAGTGTCAAGTTAAATAGGTGTCTGTCCCTATTTTATCTATTTTATCCTATTTTATCTATTTTATGTAAGTTAATTTACGTTACATATGTTACTTTTTAAAAAAACTTATGCAACCTATGTAGCATTTGTAACTTTTGCAACCTTTGCAACCACGCTCTTTTTACTGTATCTAGTATCTAGAATTAGCCAATTATCTCTGTTATCTTAAATATCGGCATAAATATCGCTAGCACAATACCACCGACTATAACACCAAGGAACAATATAATCATAGGCTCAATAAGGCTTGTAAGTCCGTCAACCGCGGCATCGACCTGCTCGTCATAAAAATCCGCTATCTTGCTAAGCATCTTCTCAAGCTCTCCTGCCTGCTCTCCCACCGCTATCATCCTTACAACCATAGGTGGAAATACCGCTGTCTTAGATAGGGGGTCTGCCAGATTTTTACCCTCCTGTACAGCCTTCTTAGCGTTGTTAACAGCCTTCTCTACTATCTTATTACCTGAGGTCTTTGCCACAATATCAAGGCTACTAAGAATAGGGACCCCGCTTTTTACTAATGTTGAAAAGGTTCTTGAAAACTTGGCTACACTTACCTTCCTTATAATATCGCCAAATACAGGGAGCTTTAATAGGATTGTATCAAGCGCCACTTTTCCATTTTCCGTCTTTGCGTAACGCGCAAGCATGATAATGAAAACAACTAATCCTACAACCCCATAAAGAAACCATTTACGTAAAAAATCACTTACGGCAAGTAGGATCTGAGTGGGAAGCGGTAACGAACCTCCCAGCATATCGAATATACCTTTAAAAGTAGGCACAACCTTCACCAAGAGAAATATCGTAATCGCTATGGATATGGTAATAACGGCAATCGGGTATATCATAGCGGATTTTACCTTGCGCTGTAATGTCGCGGTCTTCTCCAGATAAACTGATACCCTGTTTAGTATCTCGTCTAACATTCCGCTTGATTCACCTGCCCTTACCATGTTTATATAAAGCGCGGAGAATATGCGGGGGTGTTTCGCAAGCGCCTGGGAAAAGCTTGAACCGGTCTCAACATCGTCTCTTAACTTTTTTATGGTTTCGGCAAATGCTTTGTTTTCTACCTGCTGGCCGAGTATATCCAAAACATTGACAAGCGGTATGCCTGCCTCGACCATTGTAGCAAGCTGTCGTGAAAAGATTACCAGGTCCTCAAGCTTTACTTTCTTGGCAGCCGCGACGCTCTTCTCCTGAACACTGGCATCCTCCTCTATAGATATTATTGTAAAACCCTCTTTACTTAGCAGTTCTACAAGATTCTCTCTGCTCTTTGCTCCGGCGCTTCCATTAATCGTCTTGCCTTCGGCATTCTTTACTGTGTATTTAAAATTCGCCATCTTTTACTCCTATGTTTTATAACTATCTAGTATCTAGAATCCAGTATCTTGCGTCCAGTATCCAGTATCTTGCGTCCAGTATCCAGTATCTAGTATCTACTCTTCAGTCGTAATTCTCAAGACCTCTTCTATCGTGGTTAAACCGGCTACTGCTTTTTTAAACGCGTTTTCTCGTAAGGAGTTCATGCCGTGGGCGATAGCATACTCTTTTATTTCATCGGATGACTTACCTTTAACTATTAAGTCTCTTATCGCGTCATCTATAAGCAAAACCTCGAGCGTGCCCATCCTGCCAAGGTAACCTGTATTATTACATTTGCTACAGCCTTTCCCATGAAAAAAAACCGCGTCTTTGCGTGTTTTTATATCAAGACGCTTTAAAACAGCAGGGGTAACTTCATAAGGTTCTTTGCAATTTTCACATATCTTTCTGCATAATCTTTGCGCAGCTACCGCTATAAGACTTGACGCGACCAAAAACGGCTCAACACCCATATCTATCAATCTGGTTATAGCGCCACAGGCATCATTGGTATGAAGCGTGCTAAAGAGTAACTGCCCTGTAAGCGACGCCTTAATAGCTATATCCGCTGTCTCAAAATCTCTTATTTCACCGATAAGCACAATATCAGGGGTTTGGCGCAATATGGACCTCAAGCCTGTTGAGAAAGTAAATTCTATGCTTGGGTTTACCTGTATCTGCGTTATACCATCTACCTGATATTCTACAGGATCCTCAATAGTAACGATATTCTTTTCATGGGTATTGAGCTGGGTTATAATAGAGTAAAGAGTTGTTGATTTACCACTTCCGGTAGGGCCCGTGACGAGTATCATGCCATAAGGCTTGGTTATCGCCTGCTCAAAAAGCTTAAGAGGTTGCGGTAGATATCCTAATTTATCCAAACCGATACTCAGGCTTGATTTATCCAGTGCCCTCATAACGACTTTGCCGCCGTGATTTGTAGGTAATATCGATACACGAAAATCGACCTCCTTATCGCGCATACGTATCCTGAATCTGCCATCCTGCGGTATCCGCCATTCTGTAATATCCAATCCGGACATTATTTTCAAGCGTGTAATTATTGCGTTTTGGTCCTTTTTAGGAAGTGAGAATGCCTCTCGCAACGCGCCGTCAATCCTGTATCTTATCCTAAGGCTTTTCTCCTGCGGCTCAACATGGATATCAGACGCGCGGCTTTCAAGCGCTTCGGCAACCATAAGGTTAACCACCTTAACAATAGGGGCCACCTTACTCTGTTTTGTAGCCTCGACGATATCAACCACCTCTTCTTCTTCGGTATTGGCAACCTCCATTGGCTCGTTCTCATCCGCATCCTTTACTTCTTGTAATATCTGCGCAAGCTGTGTTGACTCCGCTCCATAATAATTGTGTATGGCGTCCGCTATCTCTTTATCCGTACTGATTACGGGATCTATATTATAATTTGTTAATACCTTGATATCATCTATCGCGAATATATTTAAAGGATCCGCCATGCAGAGTGTAAGACTATCGCCCATAATAGATACGGGCATTACATGATATTGCTTTGCTATTTTCTCAGGTATCAGCTTTACCACATCAGGGTTTATACTAAAACGTGATAGGTTTAGCATCGGGAGGTTGAGACTTGAACTTAAAAGAATAGCCAGATCCTTTTCCTTAATAAATCCTTTCTTAAGCAAAATAGCGCCAAGATTTCCACCTTGAGCCTTCTGCAACTCTACAGCCTCAACAAGCTGCTCCTTGGTAAAAAGCTTGCTATCTCTTAATGCCTCCAAAAGTCTTTCTTTTAAAGATGCTGCCATTTTTATTACCTCTGATCTCCAACAGTAACCCTTATTATCTCTTCAAGGGTAGTTAAACCTTCCTTTGCCTTTGATATGCCATCTTCACGAAGCGTAATCATGCCGGAAGACCGTGCCTGCTCTTTTATCTGGGCCTCAGTAGAATTATTCATAATCAGACGCTTTATATTGGCATCCAGCGCTAAGACCTCTATTATGCCTATCCTGCCTTTATATCCTGTGCCAAAACAGAATTTGCATCCTGTTCCCTTATAAAAGGTAGTGAGATTTTCATCAATAATTCCTACGGCACGCCTTGTATCACTATCTATCTCGTAAGGGTCCTTACATTTATCACAGATCTTTCTTACCAGCCTTTGAGCGGCGATCATAGCGACGGAAGAACTGATTAAAAAAGGCTCAAGCCCCATATTTATCATTCGTGTAATAGCGCCCGGAGCTGTATTAGTATGGATAGTACTTAATACAAGGTGGCCCGTAAGCGCTGCCTTCACCGCGATATCAAGGGTATCGAAGTCCCTGATCTCTCCTACCATTATTACATCCGGATCCTGTCTCAATATAGAACGTAACGCCGCCGAGAATGTAAGCCCTATATCGGGCTTCGCGTTTACCTGATTTATACCTTTTAGATCAAATTCTATCGGATCCTCAATAGTTACGATATTCTTATCCGGGCTATCTATATAATGCAGTATAGAATACAATGTTGTCGTCTTTCCGCTTCCTGTCGGCCCGCATGCTAAAATCATACCATGAGGTTTTAGTGAATTTTCCTTAAGCGCCTCTAAAGAGTTACCTGTAAAGCCTAGTTTTTCCACATTTAACGTAGCGTTTGACTGATCCAACACCCTGATGCCTGCCTTTTCTCCAAAGCTTGACGGGAGTATGGAAATTCTAAAATCAACAAAATTATTTCTTATCTTAAGCTTAAAACGCCCATCCTGAGGCAGGCGCCTTTCCGCTATATTGAGCTCTGACATTACCTTTATTCTCGATATTACAGCCTCGTGGAGTGTCCTTGGAAGCAGGCGCGCTATCTGGAGCAGGCCATCTATGCGAAACCTGACCCTGGTCTCACCTTCCATAGGCTCTATAAGAATATCGCTCGCCTTTAGCCGTACCGCTTCAGAGAGTATCATATTAGTCGCCCGCACAATAGGCATCTCCTGGGTAAGCTTGACAAGGTTTTCAGGATTTACCGCATCGATATCCTGCGTTGTCAGAAGAACCTCCGGCGCCTCCATGCGTTTTACTACACTCTCAAGCTGATTATGCGTATGCTTGCCATAATGCTGCTCTATCGCCGCGTCTATGGAGCCGCTGTCTGTAAGCACAAGCCTTACATCAAAACCTGTAAGCGATTTTATATCATCTATAGCGAATATGTTTAGGGGGTCCGCGACAGCTATTGTTATGGTCGGGCCCATCTTTGATAATGGAATTATGTGGTAGTGGCGAGAGATCTCTCTTGGTATAATCTCAATAACTGCCGGGTCTACATTATATTTACTGAGGTTTATTAGGGGTATATTGAGGTCTTGGCTTAGTGTGATAAGAAATTCTTTTTGCTTAACAAAACCTAAGTCAATAAGTATCTGGCTTAGTTTTCCGCCTTTTTCCTTTTGGAAGAGTAAGGCTTTATCAAGTTGGTCTTGACTTATGATTCTGCTCTCTAAGAGCTTATTAGTTATTCTATCCTTTAGAGACAGAACCATAATAACGCTTAATTGACTCTTTAATATCGGTTTGAGTACTTACGAAGACTTGAACCTTACAGTTTGTAACAAGCTCAACATCCTCTATGGCATGGATATTAAGCGGGTCAGACATGGCAACAGTCAGAGAATTGCCAATCTTATCTATGATAATCATGTTGTATTGCACAGCAACATTTTCAGGTATAAGCTTTACAATCTTGGCGTCAATCTCATAATTTGTAAGCGGCAAATAGGGGTAACCAAATTGCGTGGTAAGCGATTGCGCTATCTGCTCCTCTGTAGCGTATCCTAGGAGCACTAATATTCCACCTATAAGTCCACCTTTATCCTTCTGTGTGGCAAGTGCCTTTTGAAGCTGGCGTTCATTTATTATCTTCTTATCCAGCAGGAGTTCACCAAGCTGCTTTGATATAATTCTTTTTGGTGGTGTTATCATAAGATTACGCCTTTACTATATTGCGTCCTTCGTTCTTTGCCTATACAAGCAAGCTTTTTGCCTTATCTGTAAGCTCCTTACCTGAAACTCCATCTATCGGATTTTCAGCTAAACCCACGCTTACTGTAAGAAAAGTCGCGCTATCTTTCAGATGAGGCAGTATATTAAGTGACGCTATCTTCTCCCGCATCTCATCGGCAATACTTTTAGCTTCTTTCTTGTTTCTTTCCGGAAGTACAAGCGCGAATTCAGTCTCACCGAAACGTCCTGCTTTATCTACGGGACTAAGCTCGCTCTTGATAAGCTTTGCTATCCTCTTAAGAGCGGCTTCACCTGAAAGCCTGCCATATTTGTCACAGAAGAGCTTAAAATCATCTATGCCAAGCAAGATGAACGAGCAGGGGCGCTGATACATCATCCCCCTCTTTACCTCTTCATCGAGATATTCTTTTATAAACTTAGCGTTATACAACTGGGTAAGCTCATCCTTGACCTCAAGCTCCTCGGTCTTCTTAATAAGCGAGTCATTCTCAATAGCGATAGCCGCTTGCTTGCAAAAAACATGCAGAAGCTCAATGTCATCCTTCTTATACTCGAAATCATCCTCGCTATTTCCAAGGAAGATAGCGCCTTCGAGCCTGCCACATACGACAACAGGAATAACGATACAATTCTTAAACGCGTAAAGCTCTTTAAACGCCACGGTATCATCGTCATCCTTATCGAGGTTTTTATCAAGAACGATATCATGCATCTCTGTTCTAAGACGCGCCAATAATCCGCGCTTCAAGCTTACTGGTAGTTTCAAAGCTTCAGCATTGTCTATGTTTATTGATGAAAACGGTATCATGCTTTCACGTTCACCATCTAACAGCATAACGCCGGCGGGATTTTCATTATCCAGAAGCGATATCTTCTCTACCAGTATATCAAGTACGGGTTTTAAGTCTGTGCCTGATGAGATAAGATTGCCTATCTGAAGCAAACCTGAAAGAACCATAACCTTTTTGTGGATCGCTGTATTTATATCTCTAGTCTTCTCGCCATAGTTTTTTAGTTCAGTCAGGTTGTCTCTGATCGTGTCTGACATAGCGTTAAGAGACAAGGAAAGGTCTCTCGCCTCGCCCTCCTCCTTAATCTCTATAGAGCGTTCAAAATCACCACCCGCGATAAGCTTTGCCTCTATCGCTAGATCTACAATAGGCTCTATCATCCTTTTAGCGAGAATAAAACCCAATATCGCTATAAATATGGTTATCGCTATTACAATACCGAGGGAGCTGGTCATGCCTATATATGGAAAAACAAAGTTTGTTGTTATGTATACACATATCATAAGCGGGATAATAGACATGAGGGAAAATACGATCATGAGCTTATACCTTAAACCTGCCGGTACAAGTGAGAGCCTGTTCACCACGCCTTTATCTGTATCAGACATCTTTTTTTCTCCTTAATTTTAGCAAACTAATCCCCCTTTGCAAGTATTGAAACTGTTTTCAAGCCAAAGGGGACGATAGGTGTAATTCAACCGACTCTCCTCTTTGGTTCGGGAACGGGAACAGTTTCAAACACTTTTATTAGTTTTAATTTTACACTATAATAAAAAAAATGTCAATTAAACAAAGGCCTTAGAGGATATTTTTCAATATCTGTTCTATAATGATAAATGATAATTTAAGAAATCTCTAACTGAAATTAGCCGCGTAAAGTGACTACTTCTAATCGCATTGCAAATAAGACCATGGCAGGTCTTGGTTTTTCTCTTTTTCGCGGAGGTATGACTCCTTATCGAGCCCGCAACTTGTAATGGCCTCATCCCATATCTTTGGGTTAAAGGATTCACTCCACGCGTCAAATCTGGCGCCTTGGTTCCAGGCAGCAAACAGGGCCTTTGACATATCACTATCCCCTCTTGAAAATAGCGCCTCCAATATGCTGGTTTCGATATCATGGAACTTGATTTTTAGGTATCTCTTGGACCTGGCTCTTGATAATATCAAGGCCTGTTTTGCCTTAAGCTCATCCGCGCTTGCCATCTTTTCACGCTCAAAATATGTATGCGGCTTCGGTATAAATGATGAAACATTTACTATTATCTCTGCGGGGCCGCCTGAGATCTCTTTCTTAAGCAAGGCGATAGAATCAGCAAGATCAACAATCGCCTCAATATCTATCTCTTGTTCTTCAGGCAGCCCTATCATAAAATAGAGCTTTATGCGGCGCCATCCGTTCTTGTAAGCATGCCTTAAGGCCTTAAACAGTGTATCATGATCAATCTTTTTATTAATCACCTTGAGCATCCTCTCTGTCCCTACCTCCGGGGCGAATGTAAGAGAGCTCTTTTTGATAACGCTTATAAGCGTTGGTAGGTTTTCAAGATTCTCTTCTACGCGTAAAGACGGTAATGAGATGCCAACGCCAACAGGAAGAAATATCTCTGTCAGATCCTTTATCAGGTTCTCAATACCCGGATAATTTGAACTGGAAAGAGATAAAAGTGAGAGATCGTCTAAGCCGCTATTTTTGTATGACTCTTTTGCCAGTTCAATTACATCTTCCTTATCTCTTATGCGAACAGGATGATATAAAGATTTTGCCTGGCAAAAATGGCATTTATTAGGACAGCCTCTCATGACTTCAAGGGTAATCCGGTCGTGAACCGTCTGAACATAAGGGACTATGGGTTTAACCGGAAAATCCTCTTTTTTTAAAGCAGTGATTTTTCGCCTTTTAATTTTTTCCTTTTCATTATGAAGCGATGGCACATATACGCCTTCTATCTTTTTCATCTCGTTAAGTAAATTATTTTTATCATGCCTGTATCTAGCGTACGTATCGATTATATCAGAGATAGCCTCTTCTCCATCACCGATAAGAAATAGATCGATAAAATCCGCGATCGGTTCTGGGTTGCAGGCGCTGGGCCCTCCCGCTATTATTAGCGGGTAATCACTCTCTTTTCTATCTTTGCTCTTAAATGGTATCCTGGCGAGGAAAAGCATGGTAAGGATGTTTGTATAGGTCAACTCATACGAAAGGGAAAACCCCAGTATATCAAACTCCGTTAAAGGCATCTTGCTTTCAAGAGAGAACAAAGGGATATCATTCTTTATCATAGCGTCTTCCATATCCAACCAGGGGGTAAAAGAGCGTTCACATAGGACATTCTCATTCTTATTGAGAATATGATAGAGTATCTTAATGCCTAAATTGCTCATGCCTATTTCATAGAGATCCGGAAAACAGAGGCAAAACTTTACAGATGTATTATCCCATTGCTTTTTAATAATATTATGCTCTTCTCCTATGTAACGGGCCGGCTTACGGATACTAAGCAAGAATTCTTCTGTCAACTCAACTTTTACGGGGACACCCTTACGATTAAACTTCCCTGTTTTTTTGTTCTTTTTTTGGATAACCATATCTTCCTTTTTGAGAATGTATTAAAAATATATATTTTTATAAAATTTGGTCACTATTTGTGCGTAAGGGTGTCCCCTTAGAATATTTTACGCTTCGCGTTAACGCTGATAGCCAATGATATAAGAACCATTATAGTCATAAGATTAGAACCGCCATAGCTTACCAGAGGAAGGGGCAATCCTACGACCGGCATCAACCCTATAGTCATAGCTATATTTACAAAGACCTGAAACCATATTAACGCAATAATACCTGTTATCAAAAGCTTACCGCTCTTGTCATTTGTAGTATTCGCGATAAATAAAAGCTGCTTTACGAGCAATAAGAAAAGCCCTAAAAGTATAACTGAACCCGCGAAACCCCATTCCTCACCTATAACTGAAAATATAAAATCTGTATGGCGTTCCGGTAAGAAGTTTAGCTGGTTTTGCGTACCCGAGAGCCAACCTTTGCCGAATAATCCGCCTGAACCTACAGCTATCTTTGATTGTATGATAGTATACCCCGCGCCAAGAGGGTCTATATTGGGATTTAAAAAAACAAGCAGCCTTTTTCTCTGGTAGACCTTTAACATCGACCACATAAAAGGTAAGGCTGCCGAACCCGTAAGAATAAGGATAATAAGGTGCTTTATCTTCGCCCCTGCCACGAATATCATAACAAAGAATATCGGTACGAATACCAAGGCTGTGCCAAGGTCAGGCTGTTTTAATATAAGCAGAAAAGGCGCCATACATACCAGCAAAGAGAGTAATACTGTCTTAAAATGATCGAGCCTACTACTATTATCGCTTAAGAATTTTGTAAAGACCAGTATAAAGCTTATCTTGCAGAATTCAGATGGCTGTAGGCTAAAAAGGCCCAGGCTAAGCCATCTCTTCGCTCCAAGATGCGTATTGCCGACTAAAAGCACGAGTAACAATAATAAAAGATTCAAGCCAAATATTACATAACTATAATCGAGCCACTTCTCATATCCAAGTGTTATAAACATAATCGATATGATAAGAGCCAGTCCGAACCATACAGCCTGCTGTATGGAAAAATTCTTTACTATACTACTGCCTGGGCAATGTGAAGCGCTATATAGTGAAAAGAGCGCTATTACAAAAATAGCACCTACTATAAGCAGCAAGACCGGATCTCTCCCTTTAAAAATCTTATTCATCGCCATCTAAGAACCTATTCTCTTTAAGATATGTCGCTAAAAGCCTAGTCATCTTAGCGGCTTCTACGCCGCCTGCCCCACCATGTTCAATAAATACCACAAAACTTATCTTTGGATCATCAAAAGGCATATAACCTGTAAACCAGGCATGGCTATCACCTTTTGTGCCGGGTTGGGCCGTTCCTGTCTTTCCTGATACCTCCAAATCTTTTACTTTCGCGCGTTGACCAGAACCCGTAGAACTATTTACCACATTAAAGAGTCCTTCCTTGATAAGCTTGAATGTCCCGGACCTTATTCTTGTGGTAAAATCTCTCTTTCGCGAAAGCCTTCTTCCCTCTATCTCTTCTACTACATATGGTTGCGGGCAATAACCCTCATTCGCGACAATGGTAATGGCCCTCAAAACCTGAATAGGTGTAGCTAAGAGATACCCCTGGCCAATAGAATAGTTTATAGTATCGCCCTCATACCATGGTTTTTTAATAACAAAACGCTTCCATAAGGGACCTGGGGCAACGCCCTTTATCTCTGAAGGCAGGTCTATGCCTGTAGTTGCGCCAAACCCGAATGATAAGGCATATCTGTGAAGCTCCTCCGCGCCAAGGACCTTTCCAAGATTGTAAAAAAAGACATTGCATGAATGTGCAAGCGCGTCAACTATATTCTGGTGTCCATGTCCTGACCTTTTCCAGCATTTAAACCCCCTCTTTCCTAAGAAAAAGATGCCTTTGCACATAAAGGTTGTTGCCTTTTTTATGGCCCCTGTTGCTATACCAGCGGCTGAAAGAACAACCTTAAATGTAGACCCTGGCGGGTAACCGCATGCTATGGCCCTGTTAAGAAGAGGGAGGTTCTTATCTGTAAGTATCTTGGCCCTCTCTCTGTTAGTGCCAAGATTAAAAATATTAGGGTCGAATTCAGGGCTACTTACAAGGCCCAATACCTTGCCTGTCTTTGCCTCCATTACTATGCCGGCACCGCGTTTATCCTTAAAGAGCATATCCATAAAACTCTGCAAGCCTAAATCTATAGTAAGTGTAATATTCTTACCGCCGCGGGGCTCCTTAAACCCGAGCCTGGAGACCTCTCTGGATCGCGAATCTACCGCTATTTGTATACCGCCGTCTTCACCCTGGAGATAACCATCATAATATTTCTCAACACCGCTTCTTCCTACAAGGTCTTTTATGCTGTATCCGTAAGCCTTAAGCTTTTTTAACTCTGTAGGAGCTATCTTACCTATATAACCTATGACATGCGAGGCTACCTCTTTGTTCGGATATATCCTCCTTGGGGTTGCGCATATTAAAGCGCCTGCTATGCCGGAAAGTCTCTCCTCTATAGAAAACGCCTCTTCCGGGCTTAAGTGCTTGGCTACTGTAGCGGGCACAAACGGGAGGCGGTAATTTCTTTTGTAATTTTTCTTAAGCTTTTTTACCTTAATACCCGCTATATCGCTTAAACGCTTCAAAGTAAGATCTATATCTGAGACTTCCTGCGGAATAACTACCAGGTCAAAAGATATCTCATCTTTGGCCAATACCTTGCCTGTTCTGTCATATATCCCTCCGCGCGAAGCTTGAACAGGGATCACCCTAAGGCTATTTCTAAGGCTTAAAGACCTGTAATGCGCGAATCTTATGACCTGAAAATAAAAAAGCGCGCCTATTAGTATCAAAAACGACGCAAGTATAACCGCGCTTACTATCCTTATACGTTGATTAAACATATTTTTTAGAACTTTTGTTATATCACGTGAGCAAACCGGATACGCAAAATCCTGGAGACAGCAAAAAAGGCCAGGGGTGAAACAATCCCTGTATAGAGCGCCCCTTTTATAGCAACATTGAAAAATGGATAGAATGAGCCGATGCCTCTTTGCGCTATCGCGTCAAAGCCAAAAATAAAAATAGCTATGAATATATATGAGCAGAAGCCGAACATGATTTGAGCAAATATCTTTTCCTTGTAAAATCTCCTCTGATGGTAATTCAAAAGCAATCCAAGCAATAAGAATGATAAGAGATAACTTCCAAAGACCGCGGATGAGGTCACGTCCTTTATTATCCCGGCTGTTATCGCCGCTTTTACCATCTCTGGGCCTTGGCAGGCCAGGGAGATATATACAACTATAAGAAGCAGGAGATCCGGTTTTATTCCGGCGATCTCTATATAATTAAAGGCCCCAACCTGTATAAGGCCCGCGCACACTACCAGCAGTATAATCGCTATAGCGCTTATTCGATACACAAGACCTCCTCAAGGCTTGTAAAATCAACAGCCGGAGCTACTATAGCGGTAAGGCTTAGGCCTCTTTGCTCTCTTATGATCTTTATGACATGCCCTATTAGTATGCCTTTAGGATATATATCGCTGAATCCCGATGTCACAATCTCATCACCTACCAGAACGTCCGTAACGAGCGGAAGATACCTTAATTCACATAAATTGGAAGAGGTTCCAAAGAGCACGCCTATCTGCCGTGATCTGGAGCAGACAGCGCTTACACGAGAATTGGGATCCGTAATAAGGATTACCCTGCTCATTGATGGTGAACTCTCATACACTCGGCCAACTAAGCCTGCCTCCGCGACTATTACCGTATCCTGTGCTATCTTATCTCTACTGCCCTGATTTATAACGATAGTATCGGAAAAATTGGAAGAGTCCTTTGCTATAATGCCTGCTGCTATAAGCTTTGATGAAGAGACCTTTTTAAAATTCAGCAATTTTCTGAGGCGGGTATTCTCCTGCTCAATCTCTTTGTACTGACTCAGCTGAAGAGTAAGCGCGTCAACAGTATCATGCAGGCACTTATTATCCTGGATCATATCCTTGGAATGGGCCAAATAATTAATATTTCGGAAAAAAGTATGGGCAAGGTTAAGAGGCAGTTTAGCTATGCTTAAAAACAGAAATTTAGGCTTATCAATATATTTAGGCGGGGAAAAATAGATAAGCGCTACATATAAGATTATGACTAAAGCTAATATAGGTTTTTTTATTTTCACTCAATGTTTTTATGTGCTATATTCGGGTTTTTGTGTAACAACAACCCGTTTAAGGTATTTTAATTCGTTCAATACATTTCCCGTGCCAAGCGCGACCGCTGTAAGCGGGTCATCCGCTATATGCACAGGAAGCCCTGTCTCATCCGCGAGAAGCCTGTCTAAGCCTCGAAGCAACGCTCCTCCTCCGGCAAGCATAATGCCCCTCTCTATAAGATCAGCTGAAAGTTCAGGTGGTGTGCGCTCAAGCGCGATCCTTGCTGTCTCTACTATCTCATGTATAGGCTCTGATAATGCCTCTCTTATCTCTTCTGAAGTAACGGTAATCATCTTAGGCAGCCCTGCTACAAGATCACGCCCCTTAACCTCCAGCTTAAGCTCATCATCAAGTGGATACGCGGAACCTATCTTTATCTTAATATCTTCCGCAGTGCGCTCTCCTATCATAAGATTGTATGTCTTTTTAAGATATTCAATAATGGCCTGATCCATCTCATCTCCACCGATCCTTATCGACTTTGAGAATACTATACCGGCTAAGGAGATAACAGCCATCTCGGTTGTACCGCCTCCGATATCTATTATCATGTTACCCGCCGGTTCTACGATCGGAAGGCCTACGCCTATCGCGGCTGCCATAGGCTCATCTACCATATAAACTTCTCTTGCCCCCGCTCGTTCAGCGGAATCACGAACCGCTCTCTTCTCTACCTCGGTTATCCCTGAGGGTATTCCAATAACGATACGCGGCCTAACAAAGACCCTGCGGCTATGGACCTTTTTTATAAAATAACGCACCATGCTTTGTGTAATCTCAAAATCCGCTATAACACCGTCTCTCATGGGCCTTACGGCGACGATATTGCCCGGAGTCCTTCCAAGCATTCTCTTTGCCTCCGAGCCAACCGCTAATACCTTAGAAGTGCCCTTTTGTATGGCTACTACAGACGGCTCACAAAGAACGATACCCTGTCCTTTAACATAAACAAGGGTATTTGCTGTCCCAAGATCGAGACCCATGTCATTTGAAAACATCCCTAAAAAACGATTAAAGAATCTTACCAGAACATCAAAAACCCTTCTAAGATCATTGCTTCTGATTGTGGCCATTGTAATCTCCTTGATTGTGGTGAGATACTCTTCTGGAGTGTATGAAATTATAACAAATGTATCTATTATTGTCAATTATAAATATAATAGATTTACTTAGCAAGCGTCTTTAATATGTTCATAAAGCCAGGAAAAGAGGTTGCTATACAGTCTGTATTGCTTACCCTGGTCTTATCTTCGGCGATACATCCCGCTATTATGCTCATCATGGCGGTACGGTGATCGTAAAAGCTATCAACCGAGGCACCTTGCAATTTTTTCGGTCCTTTTATAACAAAAGCCTCCCCCTCTGCCGTGATATCGGCGCCAAAGGCCTTAAGATTGGTCATAATAGAATTTACCCTGTCAGTCTCCTTGACCCGCAGTTCTCCTATGCCATCTATCAATGTAACGCCATCTGCCTGTGTTGCGCATAGCGCAATCATCGGTATCTCATCAATTAACGAAGGGATCTGTTCCTTAAGGACTCTTACTGCCTTAAGGCTTGAACTTTTCACTACAATATCCGCGATCGGCTCAGAACCAACGGTCTTATTCACCATAGATATGTCCGCGCCCATATCTCTTAATACGTTGATAATACCTGTACGAGTAGGATTTATTCCGCATCTCTTTATCTTTATCTCAGCATCCTTAGCAATAGCTGCCAAGGTAATAAAAAATGCCGCGGATGATATATCTGCCGGAATATCTAATTGTTGAGGTATCAGCTCTTTATCTCCTAGCCCTTCTACGGATACGGATAGCCCCTCTTCGCTCACATCCGCGCCAAAGAGTGATAACATCCTCTCGGTATGATCCCTCGATTTATAGGGCTCAATAATTGTGGTCCTGCCATCAGCGCAAAGCCCGGCAAGCATTATTGAAGACTTGACTTGCGCGCTTGCTATAGGGGATTTGTAAGAAATTGGCTTAAGCGTGCCCCCGAAAATAGTAATGGGCGCGAAATTAGCATTATCCGCGCCCTCTATATCAGAACCCATAAGCATCAACGGCTGGGTTACTCTATTCATCGGCCTTTTTGAAAGGGATGCGTCCCCTGTCAAAACAGACCTGAATCTCTGACCGGACAATATGCCGATAAGAAGCCGCATCGAGGTACCTGAGTTACCAAGGTAGAGATTCTTCTCAGGTTGCTTAAGCCCCCTTAAGCCTTTCCCCTTCACAATAAGCCCGCCATCTGATCGCGCGTCAACAGAGATACCCATCTGTCTAAAGGCGTCTATTGTAGCGTGGCAATCTTCGCCATCTAGAACATTTCTCAGTAGGCTATCGCCTTTAGCGATAGAAGATATCATAACCGCTCGGTGGGATATTGATTTATCGCTCGCAACAGAGATATCGCCTCTCAAAACAGGTATTTTTTCTATATTTATCATATTATCAAGGAAAATTATAGGGGTTGTACTTATTTTGAACCTTCAAAGATAAGTGGGGCTGCCTTTACTTTATTCTTAATTCCTCAAGATTTTGACTGTATCCCCGTAAACTATCTCGACATTGCGCCATTCATCAAATACTATTATACTTGACATATCTTCATAAACATTCTCTATAATAGCTTTCGCTATAAGCTTAGAATTGCGATATATGCCTAAGGCATCTCCATTCCTTACATTGTCAAGAGAGCCAAGATCTATCACCGCGAAATTGTATTCGCTATTGATGTCGATTACCTTACCAGAGACAGAGCCTGCTACCTTAACTACGATCTTACGCAGCTCAACGCCCTGGGAAGACTCCAAGTAAGATTGTATCTTTTCTTCCAGAATAGATTTCTTGCTGCGCATCGATTCAATAGCCTTAAGAACGTCTTCGTGATCTCCTTTTGCCTTATCAAGTTTACCTTTAAGCGCGCTCTCGTCAAGCTTTATACTCTCCAGAGCCTGTTGCAATTGAGAAAGGAGACCCTTTTTCTCATTAAGTTGGATCAATACAGCCTCTTTCTCCTCTTGTATATCTGCAATTTCCGCCTCGTTAGACTGAATCGCTTCACTATAACTCTGCAGATTAGAGGCAAGCTCTTCTTTCTGCTTCTTTGCCTCTGTTATTTTTTTAAGCAGAACCATTTTCTTGGCAATAATTAATGATATCTCTTCTTTTAAAGAATCTGTTTTTTTAACCTCCGCATTTGACCGCATATAGAAAAACGTTGCCGCGCCGGAAGCTAAGATAATTATTAATATTCCCGCTACTATAATTTGATTATTCTTATCCATTTTTTATTTTATACCTGGGGGAAAACCATATCCCCGGCCCTTATATCTGATAGCGTATCCTTATCAATAAGAGCGGCAGCGGAAATATTCTCTCTAGCCGTCTCTACTCTTATCTGTCCTATATTTTTATTGTCGCGTTGAATATTAAAGACCATGCCCTCAGTTATCCCGTTTCTTTTTCCAAGACTAATAACTATGAAAGCGAATTCTCTGTTTACCGTTAAAACCTCTCCGTAAGGCGTAATAGACTCTTCATCAAGAGAAGTGGCAGGGGACTTGACGATTTGGGCGGCAGGAGCCTGAACAATAGGAACTGGCACATTATCACTAACCTCATGCCGTATCGGGCCTAAAGGCTCTTCAAGCTCATATTGAGAGAGCCTCTCTTGCAAGGCGTCTCTGGTCTTGGTAAGCAATGTCAGTTTTTGCGATACCTTTAGAACGTCTCTGGATATATAATCAATCCTATTCTTAAGGTTTTTAGTATTGGAATCTATCTGCGTAATCTCTCGTTGGGCGAGAATGCTATCATTGTTAAACTTTAACAATTGGCGCTTGGAAAAGCTTATGGCATTCTTGTAACCCGCGAGCTCATTTTCCAAGGCCTTTGCCTTCTGCATCAGGCTCGCAACATTATTCTGAAGGCCTTCATTCTCCTTATCAATACGGGAGAACTTCTCCTGAGCCTTCTTTTCGGCTACAGTCTCATTAAAGAGGTTATCCTCAGCCAATAAGCGCTCACTCACAGTAACTTTTTGCAGCAAAAAGCACCATGCTAAAACAGAGAGCGCCAGAACAACCAAAACTATTATTATAATATTTTTTATATTTTTATACATAGTAGAGTATTTGCACTTATTATATTATAGTATATTTGCAAAGTAATATAAAGTCAATTAATTTATACAAGCAGAAAAAGCTT
>CAZWMG010000027.1:0-7324 GCA_964634945.1 uncultured Planctomycetia bacterium
TGATAGTAAGGCACATAGCAAGACCGGTTCTTGAGCACGAGTATTCGTGCTCAAGAACCGGTCTTAAACAAAAGGGGGCACCCTTAAGCAAAAACATGAAAAACTAAGCTTATGACGTGCTTAAGGGTGCCCCCTTTATATACTAAAACTTGTGGATTGCAAGCCCTGTAAGAGGCTTTGGGTAGAAATAAGTAGATTTATGGGGCATCTTCTCGCCATTCTTGGCAAGTTTGACCACATCATCCATTGTAGAGGGGTTTAGCAAGATACCAAGCTTGCCCTTGCCGGAGTTAACCTCTTTAATCAGCTCATTTTTCCCTTTGTAGTAAGTTACATTCTGCTTCTTTGCTATTTTCTCTTTTATATTCAGGAGCTTCTTAAATACAAAGTTATGCAATATTGACACATCGAGGCTCTTCCATGTAAGGCTTGCCTCCTTAGGCTCTATCTCTTTTATAACGCTCTTATCCTTAAGCGCTACGAGCAGATATTTCTTTTTGTAATATAAGACAAAGGCCGCTTCTCTCTTTTTAAACGCGCCTTTTAATGCCTTATCTACGAGCTTTAATGATATAGGCTTGATATCAAAGTATTTGCCAAGGCGTTTCTGAATATACTCCATGTCGAAACCTTTGGGGAGTGTCCTGACCGCTCTATAAGTAGGCAAAATTTCGAGCCCTTTATCCTCTGAACCGGCAAGATATACTAAGGTATGTGAATGACCGTTATTTACACTCTTCTTTTTGCTAAGATAATCTTTGGCTACCATAGATGCCTTGAAGCGATGATGCCCATCAGCGATAAATGTCTGCGCGCGATTGACATGTTTTATAAGCGCGTTGATTATCTTTTTATCCGTAACAGGCCAGAGCTTATGCCTTGAACCGTCGGCGTATATATCAGATTCGGGTCTTGTTTTTTTTGTTATATCTGACAATATCTTTTGAGCCTTGGCTTTAGTGTCTTTAAAGACAATAAATATGGGGCTTAGATGCGATTTCGTCTGCTTCATAAGATTGGCCCTATCCAAAAGCGGCTTTGAAAAAACATTCTCATGAGGAAGCACGCCTGAATCCCCCTTACTATCGAGTTTTAATAACGAGAAAAATCCACAACGGCTTACTTTTTTATTATCCATAACGCATTCTTGGACATAGACATAAAGACTCGGCAGGGAATCATGTTTTAATATACCTTTTTCGATCCATGCGGATAGATCTTTTTCAGCCTGCTTGTAATCGTGCGTCAGATTTTTCTTCTGAGGCAGGGCGATCCTTACTATATTGTGGACTGATTTTCTAATGTAGCCTTTCCTCTGCTTATCATTTATGACATCGTATGGTGGGCAAACTACCTTTTCAAGATTGGCCTTGTCCTTATTATATCTGAGGGCCTGAAATGGACTTATTTTTACCATCTGTATCTCCTTAATGAGGCCATCCCCACTGCTTTCTTGCGAAAGCAAGAAATGGGGATACGACCGAATTAACCCCCGTCACTTTGTTTTGCAAAGCGAAACAGCGGGGGTAAAGACTACCTATAGTTTATGAAACATAGTGGCGTAAGCTATATGCAATCAATACATTGTCTTTGCGAGGAGCACAAAGTGCGACGAAGCAAAGACAGTAATGTTAAGTTTCCTATCTTCTGAAAAATGCCTGGCCAACTAACGCGCCAAGGCTATCACTTAACAGATCAAAGATGCTCATATCTCTCTGGGGAACAAAACACTGGTGGATCTCGTCGGTAAAACCATAAAACACTACGATCGCCACTGCCGCTATTCTCAAATACAAGATCTTATGATTCGACCTTAACGAACACAGTGCTCTGATCATTAAAAAAGCGAATATAGCGTATTCCAGAAAATGCAAGAGTTTGTCCGAATAAGGAAAGAATTCTATACTCTTAAGCGGTTGTTGTATTGAGGAGACGACATAAATAGCTATTGCGTAGATAATAACCGGTAGCCAGTATATTACGAATCTTCTCACTACTTCTCTGCCTTGGGGCAACCCTTGCACTCTTTACTCTTTTTTGCGGGGCAAGATGCCGGCTTGTCCTTCTTCTCTTTTTCCTTGTAATCAGGCTTGCGGTAATCTGTTGAATAAAAACCACTGCCCTTAAGAATAAATCCGCCTCCGCCGCCAATCTGACGCTCTACCTTGCCTGAACAATATTTACATTTTTTCAAAGGTTTGGCCTTTATGGACTGGAACTCATCGAAGGTCTTGTCACATTTTAGGCATCTGTATTCATATGTCGGCATCTTGTTCCTTTACGTTCTTATCAATATGTTAAAAAGTTGCAAAGGTTAATTAAGGTTACAAAAGTTACTATTTAAAATAGCTTTTTTATTGAAAGATTTTCTTTAGCGTATCCACAAAAGAACTTATCCCGGGCGTAGTCCCGCCGCCTGATAGGCCAAAGTCTTTCAAGAGCTTCTTCTGTTGTGCAGTCAACTTAGTGGGCACCTCTACTGTAACCTTAACAAACTGGTCGCCCTTTCCACGTCCGCGCACATCACTGATACCCTTGTCCCTGATCCTGAATATCTTGCCGGGCTGCGTTCCCGCGGGAATCTTCATATCAACTTTTCCGTGTAATGTAGGCACACTGACCTCATCGCCAAGGGCGGCCTGAACAAAGCTTATAGGAACCTCGCAGATAACATTGTTTTCATCTCTTTTAAAGATCGGGTGCTTCTTCACATATATAAGGATGTAAAGGTCTCCGCGCCCACCGCCGCGTTGACCGATCTCACCTTCACCATACATCCTAACCCTTGTCCCTGTATCTACTCCACCGGGGATATCTACCTTTAGGCTCTTCTCCTGCTTAAGGCGTCCTGTGGATCTACATTCTGTACATGGGGATTCAACTATTTCGCCTTCGCCATTACAACGCGGGCATGTCTTCGCGATATTTAAAAAACCTGCCTGGCTCATTACCTGCCCGCTGCCCGCGCAATAAGAACAACGCGTTCTCTTTGTACCCGGCTTCGCGCCGTCACCATCGCATGTAGGGCATGTCTCGTATCGAGGTATCTTTATCTTTTTTGCTATACCAAAGGCAGCCTCTTCAAAGGTTATCTCCATGCTCATCTCAAGGTCAGAGCCTCTGCGAGGCGCGTTCCTTTGTGAGCCTGAAGAAGAACCACCAAAGACGCCTTCAAATATGCTTCCGAATATACCACCACCGCCGCCGCCAAAGCCACCCATAAATTCACGGAAGACCTCCTCGGCATGCTCCATCCCACCAAAGCCGCCGCCGCCAAAGCCACCGTTCTGAAAGGCCGCATGGCCAAACTGGTCATACTGAACTTTTTTCGCGGAGTCGCTTAATATCTCGTAAGCTGATGTTGCCTCTTTGAACTTTTCGGATGCCTCTGTCTTACCATCATCAGAGACCCTGTCAGGATGATATTTAAGGGCCAGTTTTCTGTAGGCCTTCTTTATCTCACCAGCTGAAGCGGTACGCGATACACCTAAAACATCATAATAGTCTTTTTCTGACACTATTTCTGCTCGCTTGCTTTATCTTCCTTAAACTCCGCGTCAACAACATCCTCTTTAGCGGGCTCAGGAGATTCTGGGCCTTGTGGACCGGGTTGCGGTCCGGGTTGTGGGCCACCTTCTCCGGGGCCTTGAGCTGGATCCTGTTGCGCGCCTTGCTGCTGTTTCGCAGCCTGTTCCTTATATACCTCTTCCGCGAGCTTATGCGACGCCTTAGCGAGCTCTTCTATTGATTTCTTTATATCCTCTACGTCATCCGTCTTGATCTTTTCTCTAAGTTCATTTAACTTTGCCTCTATGGCCTTCTTTTCTTCATCCGAGACCTTATCACCATAATCCTTGAGGGCCTTCTCCGTAGAATAGCAGAGAGTATCTGCCTGGTTCTTTGTCTCGACAGACTCTTTTCTCTTCTTATCCTCTTCAGCGAACTTCTCGGCGTCCTTGACCATCTTTTCTATCTCTTCTTCATTAAGCTTTTTCGGTGCTGATATCTTTATAGACTGCTCTTTTCCTGTTCCCATATCTTTCGCGTGAACATGGACTATACCGTTCTGATCTATATCAAATGTAACCTCTATTTGCGGAACACCCCTTGGGGCAGGAGGTATTCCAACGAGATCAAACCTACCAAGCTCAACATTATCATTCGCCATCTGGCGTTCACCCTGTAGTACTCTGATGGTAACAGCCGGTTGGTTATCCGCGGCGGTTGAGAATGTTTGGCTCTTTTTTGTAGGTATAGTAGTATTTCTCTCAATGAGCTTTGTACATACCTGGCCCAATGTCTCGATACCTAAAGAAAGCGGTGTAACATCCAAAAGCAAGACATCCTTCGCGTCACCCTTTATAATAGCTGCCTGAGCTGCCGCGCCCATAGCAACGCACTCCATGGGGTCTATGCCACGCTCTATCTTCTTACCTGTGTAATCCTCAACAAATTTCTGCACTATAGGCATGCGAGTAGGCCCACCTACCATTATTATCTTGTCTACACCTTTGTCACCAAGCTTGGCGTCATCAATAGCCTGCTTCATAGGATGCTTGCACTTTTCGATGATAGGGCTTACCAGCTCATCCAACTTTGCCCTGTTGATCGTCATTGTAAGATGCTTAGGCCCTGTTGCGTCAGCCGTTATAAAGGGTAGATTTATATCTGTGGTAAGTGTGCTTGAAAGTTCTACCTTTGCCTTTTCAGCGGCTTCGCGCAATCTCTGTACAGCCATCTTATCGTTCTTAAGATCTATACCGCTCTGCTTTTTAAAATCTTCCGCGATATAATCTATAAGAACATTATCCATGTCTGTTCCGCCAAGATTAGTATCTCCGCTTGTGGATTTTACCTCAAATGTCGCTGCCTTATGCTCATCGTCCCAACCCATTTCAAGGATCGTAACATCAAGGGTTCCACCACCAAAATCGAAAACCATTATCTCCTGCTCTTTGCCCGCCTTGTCAAGTCCATAAGCAAGGCACGCGGCAGTAGGTTCATTGATAATTCTTAATACATCAAGGCCCGCTATCTTGCCTGCGTCCTTTGTGGCCTGGCGCTGGTTATCATTAAAATAAGCAGGGACAGTAACAACCGCTTCTTTTACCTCGTCTCCGAGATAAGCCTCAGCATCAGCCTTTATCTTTTGCAATATAAAAGCGGATATTTGCTGTGGTGTGTACTCTTTATCATATACCTTAAATTTAAAATCCTCGCCCATCTTTCTCTTTGCCGCCTGGACAGTGCCTTCCGGATTAACAGCAGCCTGTCTCTTGGCAGGTTCGCCAACTAGTTTCTGGCCATCTTTTGTAAAAGCTACTACTGAAGGGAATGCCTTACCGCTTGCAACACCCGCGCCCTCTGCCGAAGGTATAATAACCGGCCTTCCACCCTCCATTACAGATGCCGCTGAATTTGATGTTCCTAAATCGATTCCAATTACTTTTGCCATTTCCTACCTCCTTTTTAAAATCACTCTTATCATTATCTTTTTATCTAATCGTCTTGTTCGTCATACTCATCCGGCTCTATCTCGATCTCCTCCGGGACTTCTTCTATATCTTTCTCCTGTGCTTGCGCTTCTTCTTGCATCTCCTGCTTAGGCTTTGCTACCTTAACCATCGCAGGCCTTAAAACATGATCATTTAACATATAACCGGCCTGAAGTTCTTCTAATACCTCTGTCTCTTTTGTCGCGTCATCTGACTCCACTACCTCTATAGCTTCATGCCTGACAGGGTCGAATTTTTCCCCGACGCACTCAATCCTCTTTAGGCCCTTCTCCTGGAGAAGCTTGTGAAGCTGTTTTGATATCATGTCAACGCCCTGATGAAGCAACTTGAAATCCTCTTTCTGGTCCGCTGCCTTTATACTACGCTCAAAATTATCGAGTATGCCTACAAGCTCAAGGATGAGCCCTTCATTGGCATACTTAATAAATTCCTGCCTTTCCTTAGCTGAGCGTTTTCTGAAATTGTCAAACTCTGCCTGAAGCCTTAACGCTACGTCCTGATAATCATCCTTCTTAGAGAGTTCTTCACGCAAGACCTTAAGCTCCACCTCTAAATCTTTTACATCCTGCTTCTTGTTCTTAACCTTATTCTTCATCGTCATCCAAGCACCCCACTTAATTTTTGAGCAACATAATCCACTATCGATATAAGCCTTGAGTATTCCATCCTGATAGGGCCTATTATGCCTAATGTCCCGCAAGAGGTATCACCTATGCAATAGTTAGATGTTATTAAACTGCATTCTGAAAAATCGCTCCCCAATTCCGAACCTATATATATATTAGTACCATCTTTATCTACCATCTTCTTAAGCAATGAGAACATGAAGTCCTTGTCTTCTAAGTGGCTTAAGAGGCTTTTCAATTTATCTATATCACCAAATTCCGGCTGTCCTGTAATATTGGACCTGCCATTTAGATACAACTTGTTCTCTTTTATGATATCGAGCATGATATCTATTATGGCCTTTGCCTTCTCAAGGACATAGAAGAACGCGTCTCTCTCTGTAATAAGGCGCTGGCTTATCTCTCTCTTGATATCATCCAAAGAGCCCTTGCCCATATACTTATTTATAAAATTTGATATACGCGAGAGCTCTGTCTCTGGTATATCTTCTCTAAGCTCTACAACAAAATCCTTTGTCACCCCTGATGCCGTAAGAAGGACTATTAAGACGTCATTATTATCCAATTTTACAAGCTCTACATGCTTGAAAAAGCTTTTCTGCAGAACAGGAAAGAGCACAAGGCCTGTCTGATTGGTGATCAATGACAATATATTTGATGTCCTATCCAAAAGTGAGTTAAGCTCACTTAAACGCATTTTAAACTCTTTGTCTATACTCTTTTTCTCTCCCTCTGTAAGGAGTGAGGCGCGCATAAGCTTTTCGATATAATACCGATAGCCTTTCTCAGTAGGGACTCTCCCCGCGGATGTATGCGGATGGGTGATTAACTCTTGCTCTTCAAGATCACTCATTACATTACGCACTGTAGCCGGGCTTAGGCCCATACGAAGCTTCTTACTGATGGCCCTAGACGCTATAGGTTCCGCTGTATTAACATGGCTATCAATAATTAGCCCAAGGATCTTGTCTCTTCTCGTATTTAAATCTTTTTGCAACATATTAATCCCTTTAATTTTAGCTAAGCGGACTCATGGTTATTTTTGAATTAGCACTCTAAACTGTAGAGTGCTAATTCAAGGAAAGCTAATTTTACCATTTTTTGGTTTTTTGTCAAGTATTATTTTTGCATGATTTACGCGAGCGAAGTGAGAGTAAATCATATGCAAAAATTATATCCTGA
>CAZWMG010000027.1:7424-11827 GCA_964634945.1 uncultured Planctomycetia bacterium
GCATGATTTACGCGAGCGAAGTGAGAGTAAATCATATGCAAAAATTATATCCTGAGGATACGACCAGCGGGAGCATCTAAAGAATCCCATTATTAGGGACAGCTACTAATTAGCCTAATTAGTAGCTGTCCCTAATAATGAAAACAAATTCTGTTGCGGGGGTAAGTATTGAATTTATATCTTGAGGTTTAAATGGTGGGGTACGACCGCCTTTACAAATATACCTTTATCCGTGTCCTCTCTGATAAGGACCTCACCCTGCTCGTATATCTGACTTAAAAGAGACATCTTAGCATAAGGTATAAGTGTTTCTATCGTCTTTGTTAAGACCGGTATTCTTTGCGCTATAAGCCCTATCAACTCTTTTAGCGCTGTGGATTTTTTTGCGGAGAGGGCTACGGAATCTCCTATACCCCTTTTAAACTTGTTTATAACAAAACTATCATCGACAAGATCCATCTTATTAAGCGCGGTAACAATAGGCTTCTTATGCGCATCCAGCTCCTTTAAAACTTCGTATACCGCGTCACGATGTTCCTTTGCCTTTGGATTGCTTATATCAAGGACATGTAAAAGCAGGTCCGCCTCTTTTACCTCTTCAAGGGTTGCCTTGAACGCCTCAATAAGATTATGAGGAAGCTTATGAATAAAACCTACTGTATCTACAAACAATATCTTCTGGTTATTGTCTAATACGTATTTGCGGGAGGTCAGATCAAGGGTACTGAATAGCCTGCTATCGGCGGTTACGTCAGATTTGGTGAGGCTATTTAATAGCGTGGATTTTCCGGCATTTGTATAGCCTATTACCGCGACCGTGGCAACAGAGTGCTCAAGCCTGTTCTTTCTTAATTTGGTGCGTCGTTCGCTTAAGCTATCAAGATCGGCTTTTAAGTATTTGATCTTTCTTCTTACGCCTCTGCGGTCTGTTTCAAGCATCTTTTCCCCAGGGCCCCTAGTACCTATGCCGCCGCCCAACCGGGATAATTTAATTCCTAATCCCGATAAGCGCGGTAACATATACTCGAGCTGTGCAAGTTCAACCTGCAATTTACCTTCATTGGTATGCGCGCGTTGTGAAAATATATCCAATATAAGCTGCGTCCTGTCTAGTACTTTTACGCCTAAGAGGCTTTCTATATTCCTCTGCTGCGTACCGGATAAGTTTTCACTTATAATAACGGCCTTTATATCTTTGTCGTGAGAATGGATAATATTGTGTATCTCCTCTATCTTACCCTTGCCCAAGAAGTACTTAGGCTTTGGCGCATCGATCTTGACCATGATCTCATCAATAATCTTTACCCCGCTTGTTAAGGCAAGTTCACGAAATTCCGCATGGGTCTCTTCCAGGTGCCAGCCTTTCTCGACGTCTTCACGCAAGACTATGGTAACCAATATTACTTTGTCTCTTGAGTATTCTTTTACATCATGGATTTTTTGCATAATAGCTCTGCTATCTCCTTAGGATTTTTATTATCAATATCTATCCATATTATTCTTTCATCGTTTCTAAACCATGAGAGCTGCCTCTTGGCGAAATTGCGCGTATTTTTCTTTATGAGCTCCTTAGCGTCCTTAAGTCCTATCCTGCCTGCTAGATAATCAAATACCTCTCTATACCCTAAGGCCTTTTTTGCTGTTACTGAAAGCCTCTTTTTCTTTAACCGCTTACACTCCGCTACAAAGCCCCTCTTAAACATATAATCTACCCGCGCATTGATTAAGGCATATATCTTTTGCCTGTCTCGGTTCAGGCAAAAAACGCTTATCTTATATTCTGATTTTAGGCCTTTTGTCTTCTTCTTTAGAACAGAGATCGGGACGCCTGTACTCGTATAGACCTCCAATGCCCTGATAATCCTCCTTGTATCATTGGGATGTAAAAGCTTGGCAGAGACCTTATCTACTTTTAAGAGCTGCTTATAAAGATAACCCCTGCCTATTTCCTTCTCCTGCTTTAAGAGTCGGCTCCTCAACGGGTGATCAGCCGGAGGCGATGGGAAAAGCCCATCTATTAGCGCCTTCATGTAAAGCCCTGTTCCGCCTACAAATAATATACGTTTACCTTTTTTTTCAATCGCCTTAATGCGGCATAGCGCCCTCTTACGAAAATCCGATACACTAAAATTCCTTGAAGGCGATATGGCACCTATCATATGATGCGGTACCTGGTTTTGCTTAAAAAGCGCAGGTTTTCCGGTACCAATATCCATACCCTTATAGACCTGCATGGAATCACATGATATTATCTCTGCCTTTAATCTCTTTGCCATATAAATAGAAACCGCTGTCTTTCCAACAGCGGTAGGGCCTACTAAAAATATTATCTCTTTCATAGCATCAGCTTGTAACACGCGGCGTAAAACCATCCTTTTTTAATTTCCTTGCTTCCTTTTTAGCCATATCCTCTTGCTCAAATCTTCCTATCTTAACCTTATAGAGTACTTTTTCCCTATCGCAGTGCTTCTCTATCGCGGCGCTATAGCCTTTTTTTCTTAAGGCCTTTAAAAGTGAGAGGGCGTTTTCTCTCTTGGCAAAAGCACCGGCCTGAATGCTAAAGAAATTATCCTTTAGAAGATATTTTTTTGCCTCTTTCGCCTCGAGGCTTAAAGGCCAGGAATGTGTAACCTTAGAAAATAAGCCATCTGCCTCTTTCCATTTGCCTTGTCTTCGTAAGGCCTTGCCAAGGTTAAGATATGCCATGGACGCGTAATGCGTGTTCTGAAAGTTCTTTAACAGCCTCCTGTAATATTTTTCTGCCTGATTAAAATCACCATCAAGGTAATAAGAATCCGCGATACCGAGAAGAAGCTCTTCTTTTAACCCGGAAGAAGGGTAATTTTTAATAACAAACTCAAAGTTTTCACGCGCCTTTTTTTGAAGGCCCAGCTTTAAAAAAGAGAGCCCCATTAGATAACGACCTTCTTCACCTAGGGCCCTTTTTTTAGATATTACGCGACACGCATCCAGTGTATTCTTATAATCGGATCTAAGATAATATGTCCAGGCTTTATCTAATACCGGGTCATTACAAAACCCATAACTTGAAAAAGCCGATAGGACAAAAATAACTGTGGTAATCAGCAAACCAGTTCTCATACTATATCTCCAATAAGCGTATTCTCTTCTATGCCACTTATTTTAACATTTAAAACCTCGCCTATCAAGGAACTATTGCCTTTATACACTACTTGCAGACCTTCTCTTGTTCTTCCCTTAATATATGTACCAGGCATGTTTTTCGCGGCAAGTGGCTTGCGTTTGGCAATAGCTATTCCTAAAGACTCTTTTTGTTTGCCAATCAGGCCCTTAATCTTTTTCTTTGTTATCTTGTCCTGTAGATCGAGAAGCTCCTGATTGCGTGTCTTTTTATCATCCATTGATACATCATCCGACATATCAGATGCCTTGGCAAAAGGCCTAGGAGAATATTTAAATATGAAGGATGAGTCAAAACCTATTCTCTTCATGATATCGCGTGTACACTTAAAATCCTCTTTTGTCTCAGATGGAAAACCTACTATTATATCAGTTGTAATAGCGCAATCAGGCACAAGACTTCGCAGGCTATCGATAAGCTTAAGATAATGAGACGATGTATAGCCTCTGTTCATAGATTTAAGTATCCTGTCAGAACCTGATTGTAATGGAAGATGCAGGTGTTCGCATACCTTATCTAAGGCGGATATAGCCTTGAAGAGAGCTACACTAGCGTCTTTTGGATGCGATGTCATAAATCTTATTCTTTTAATGCCTTCTATCTTATTTACATCTTCCAACAACTCAACAAAGCCATTGCCAACAGATGACTGATAAGAATTTACATTTTGACCTAACAATGTAACCTCTTTTGTGCCTTTGTCCACGAGGCGTTTTATCTCATCAACGATATCCTTCTTTGGACGGCTTATCTCTCTTCCCCGAACAAAAGGCACTATACAGTATGAGCAGAAATTATCACACCCATGACTTATATTGACCCATGAGCGCATCTTATCTTCCCGGAAGTTGTCACTTGCCTTTTTAACGGGCCTCTTATTTTTGGATATTGCCGCAACATGGTTCTTACCTAAAATTATCTTCTCCACAAGGCTTGGCATATCATAGATATTAGAAGGTGAACATATAAAATCAATATGGGGTAGTTTTTTAAATATTTCCTCTTTATAAGCCTTTGCCATACAGCCTACTAATCCGAATATCTTGCCGGAGCTGTAGTGCTTTAGGTACTTAATCTCTTTTAGCTTTCCCAAAACACGGTCTTCCGCGTGCTTTCTAACAGAACAAGTATTAAATATTATAAGATCAGCATCATCATATGATGATGCCTGCGCATAGCCCTTCTGCATCATCATGCTATAGATAATCTCGGAATCCCTCTCATTCATCTGGCATCCGAA
>CAZWMG010000028.1:0-11020 GCA_964634945.1 uncultured Planctomycetia bacterium
TGTAAGCGCGTCTTATGAAGTGCGCAAGACAGATGGCGTTGAAAAGATAGTAAAGCATCTGTTCACAGGCTCGGACCGTTCCATTACTATTGAAAAAGTTAATGATCAATCACATGTTTACTATCATCATAATGATCACTTAGGTTCAACCAGTCTTGTCACAGATGAGAATGGTTATTTAGTGCAAGAGTGTGAATATACTCCCTTTGGGCAAGTCGCCACAAATTCAGGGACATTCAATTCTCCTTACCTGTTCACGGGAAAAGAGCTTGATTCCGGTACAGAACTATACTATTATGGAGCTAGGTACTATGATCCTGTTCTTTGTCACTTTACCCAGGCTGATACGCTTGTAGCGCACCCCTTAGACCCTCAAGATTACAATAGGTATGCCTACTGTAGGAATAACCCGCTTATATATACTGATCCTACCGGACACTCGTGGTTTAGTAAGTTCTTTAAGAAAGTAGGGGATTTCTTCAAGGATATAGGGGATTCAATAGAAGATAGTTTTAATCTCTTGATTCATAAGCCAGGTAGATGGCTAGCAGGCAATGCAGGTTTTGTAGCTTCCTTCTTTATAACTGGTGGTAACCCAATATTAATGGGAATTATAAGTGGAGCATGGAGCGGGGGTTATTATGCAGAGCAGGCCGGTGGCAATATTTTACAAGGCGCATTATTTGGTGCTGCAGCAGGCGCAATTACTGGTTATTTAGGAGATAAGGCAGCCAATCTTTTAAAATCGCAACTTGGTCCTACAACAGGAACATTTACTGCTTCAAATTTAGTAAAGGGTTCCTTGATAACAGGAGCGGAATTTGGCATTACTGATGCTGGTCGTGGTATGGCAGCTGGTTATGCTGGCGGTAAAGGTAGCTTTAGCGATATAATGCAAGGAGGATTAAGAGGTGCTTATCAAGGTGCCATTACCGGTGCCATAGTCGGTGGAACCTATGGTACGGGTTTACAAAAAGCTTTTCATGGAAACAACTTAACTGTTGCAGCAACCCCACTACTTGCACCTACATATAATGAATTATCTATAGGAATAGGCCAAAAATTTAGGAAATTTGCAACGGCTATGTTATATATATTACAATTATTAGTTAAAGGCAGGGATCCTACTCCTCCAGACAAAGTAGCTTATGATAGAAAACCACGTAAATCAAATACAGTTATTAGCAGAACAACAGATTACAATCCAGAAACAAATTTGAAAAATTTTATGAATATATATGGACCGTGACACTTTTGTTTAGAGGTGAAAGATGTTACATAGGCTAAAAGAGGCTTTACTTATATTTAGATTACAATTTACCAGCTCTGAGCTATACGATAGTAGTATTATTATATATGGGCCAAAAACTTTTATTAGTAAAACACGCAAAGTTTTACAAAGGTTAAAGCATGATGAGAGCGAAGCATACAAATTGTTGAAAAAAAGTATAAGGCACATATGTTTTGTAGATTTACAGGATTATGCTATATCGATACATTATATTTCACAATTTTGCAAAATTTCTAAAGACGCAATAGATTTTTACGATGAAATATATTTAGCTTTATTAATAAGAGCAGCTTTTCAAATTAATTTATATCTTAACAGCAGTAATGAAACGATTAGATTAAGTAATAAATCAAAAGCATACCCTTGGTCTAATAGCGATGCTATAAATTCAGCGAATTTTTATGCATATACAGTCCTTAAAAAACTCGGTGTTTCAGAAAATCTATTGGAGGAATTTAAAGAGCGAACAGATTTGATAGTAGTTTAATAAAATAAGGGGACACGATACTTAATTAACAGTTCTTTCTCATAACAAAGCACTTAGTAGTTGTTAGTTCATGGTTCTATTTTATGCAGGAACGTTAAATTTCCCCAGCGTGGAAATTTTACTCCACGTTTCTGCTCGCTCTTCCGCCTGCGGCGGAAACCGTGCCCGCTCGCATAAACAAGGTCCTGCTTAAAAATAAACCATTCACTTGATCTGTGTCTATCACACACACAAAAAAGAGGGAGACATAAGCCACTACGGCTTATAGAATATATTTATAAGCCGTATCTTTGGCTATCGCCAAAGTGCCATCTATCGATGGCTATGGCTTAAAGTGGGTTTGGAGCTAGGTACTATGATCCCGTTCTTTGTCACTTTAGATAAAAATAGGGACAGACACCCATTAAATTTTAAAATAAAGGGACACGATACTTAATTAACGGCTCTTTCTCATACATAAAACTGAGGAGTTGGTTGTTCATGGTTCTATTTTACGCAGGAACGTACAATTTACCCAGCGTGTAAATTGTACTCCGCGTTGCTGCTCGCTCTTCCGCCTTTGGCGGAAACCTTGCCCGCTCGCATCAACAAGGTCCTGCTTAAAAATAAACCATTCACTTAATCTGTGTCTATCACACACACAAAAAAGAGGGAGACATAAGCCACTACGGCTTATAGAATATATTTATAAGCCGTATCTTTGGCTATCGCCAAAGTGCCATCTATCGATGGCTATGGCTTAAGTGGGTATGGAGCTAGGTACTATGATCCTGTTCTTTGTCACTTTACCCAGGCTGATACGCTTGTACAAGCTCCCGGTGATCCTCAAAGTTTTAACAGGTATGCTTATTGCAGGAATAACCCTTTAAAATATACTGATCCTACTGGCCATTTTTGGATTGCTGTACTTATAGGTGCTATAATAGGCGCTATCTCAGGAGGTATTGCCGCGTCTCAGGCAGGAGGCAATGTTGCAAAAGGCATTATCTTCGGGGCTGTAATAGGTGCGGTTACAGCAGTTTGTATACAAGCAGCTGTTGCCTCTATGAATAGCTTAGCACTCGGATCTGGAGGTGCTATCTCTGCTATGGAGAATGCCTTTATAACAGGTACAGAATTTGCTATCGGTGGTTTTGGGGCTGGGCTTTCTTCCGGTTATGGAGGAGGAGCAAATAGTACGTCTAATATGTTCAAGAGCGCCTTTATAGGTGCAGGTATAGGTTTTGCTACGGGCTTTGCAGTAGGTTATTCATACCAAGCAGGATGGCAGAGCGCTATTCATGGTAATGATTCTATATCTATAGAGAAGTTTCATAAACAATATAATAAGGCTATAGGTGCTGGTAATCTCGAAGCTAGTATTCAGGCATCAAATGAGCTTCAAAGCAGAGGAATAGCCCCACAATTAGACGTAGGAGGCGTATCATTTGATTCAAGTTTCTTTTCAGGTGGATTAGGCCAATCGGATTCAGGAAATATTCCAAGTTTCATAGATACACTTAAAAGTTTAAGAGTTAGTTCAGTAAACTCGCTTACAAATACGTCTAATATGACTTGGCCTAATCCGATGGTTGGCGATATTAAATTCTGCCTTGATGTATTGGAAGCAACTTCAACTACTCTTAGTATTATTCCTACTATTCCTACGCAAGCTGGAGCTAAAATGTTGCATGGCACTAAAACTATAATGGAGTTTGTTTATGATAGAGATTGGTACCGTGAAGCAGTCAAGGAATACTCTAATAACCATTAATATGTTGTATGTTTAAAAAGATATTAAGGAGGTCTATGTGTTATATATAAAAGGAATTGTGAAAATTTTTAAGTTAACTATATTAACAATTACAATTTTAAGCATATTCGCATTAGTTAAAGTAGAAGCATCACCAAGCCATAGGGATACAACAGAAGAATACGCTCAATTAACTAGCACTATTCAAGTATTAGCACAAAGTGAAAAAGCTTTATCGATTCTGAAATTAGAATACAAAATTAAGAATCTGCCCGAATTTGTTGTAATAAGAAAAATACAAACGAGTATTTTGCAAACTTTTTATGCAGCATTCGATATTGGATTTGTAGGAACTTGTTATCAATGTTTGGATTATAATGATAAGGTGAAGATGAAACGATTTTATAGTCTTTTTTTAGAACTGGTTGCTAATTATAATGAATCTTCAAAATTGACAATTGCGATTATTGAACAAAATCTTTCAATAAATGATTGTTATCTTGAAAAACAATACCCAGATTTTGCAAATATCCTTAATGATTTAAAAATTAATATAGCTTCGTTACGTAACTATATTAATGAATTTGTTACGAATAATATCCCTGAGGAATATTTTAAAGAGGTTGGCTATAAGATAGATAAGCTAGCTAAAAAAAAGGAAAATGATATTAGCCTTGCACATGTTGATTATATTCCTCCAAGAAGTTTTATAGAGCATTTAGGCAATTTTTTAAAAAAATATCAGCCCAAAAATACTGTTTTATTAGAAAGCAATTCCAAGAAAAAATAGAGAAAAAACTAAGAGAAAATAGTGACAGACACCCATTAAATTTTAAAAGGAGGCACTGAAAATGAAGATATTACAACAAGCAGTAATCATCATATTTATTTTCGCAATAGCCACCCTATCATTACCAGCTCTTTCCTTCGCTGAAATCCCCCACTCAATAAACTATCAAGGAAAACTCACAGACCCAAGCGGTAGCCCCGTCTCTGATGGTACACACTCAGTAACCTTTAGGATATATGATGTTCAGGCAGGAGGTAGCCCTCTTTGGTATGAGACCCAATACATTACAACAGAAAAAGGCCTATTCAGCACTCAGATTGGCGCAACTAAGGATTTAACCCTTACCTTTGATGTCCCCTACTATCTTGGCATAAAAGTAGGCTCTGACTCTGAAATGACTCCAAGGCAGACGTTATCAAGCTCTGCCTATGCTTTTAGAGCAAAAACAGCAGAAGAGGCTCTACATTCCTATACTGCAGACTCCGCTGATACAGTAGATGGTATATATGCTTCAGCATTACCAGAACCTAATAAAATATTAGCATTAGATGCAGAAGGAAAGTTTCCGGCAGTTGTTTGCCGAACTGAAGATTTTGCAGCAGGAGATGAAATTATAGCATCTGCGCCTTCTGAATATCAGAATCCCGGCACAAGCCCCATGAAAGTCAAAGAGATACGTATTGACAGAGGTGGGACTATTAGAGTTACCTGGAATATGAGAGGCAATCAAAGCCGAAGTAACACAGGTTGTGTTGGGTCTCGGGTTTATAGAAATGGGGTTCCTATGGGCAGGAATCATGGTCAATGCAATAGTAATACATGGCAGAGCATATCAGAAGATATTGACGGCTGGTCAACAGGAGATTTGGTCCAGCTTTATAGCAGTGCCCAAGGCGGCTATCCTAACAGATGTACTGTCAGTAATTTCTGCATAAGAGGCTCTGATACGAAAAGCTTAAGTGTGTTGTTAGATAGGAGCAATTGATCCTACATATTCCTTATGTGACTATCTACAAGTCAAAGAGTTGTAAAACAAAACATAAAAAATAACCCATTTCCCCCAGTTTTCCCTACACAGCACTATATCTATTTGTTATAATAATATATACTAATAAGTCAATTATGCTTAATAATCTAGGAGGGTATAAATGCTGGATATAAAAAAAGTCCTTATGGTAGAGGATGACCAGAGTTTAATGAATCTATTCGAAGACTATTTTTCAAGAGTTGCTAATTACGACTTGTATATTGCTCTTTCTGGCGAGGAAGCTTTAAAAATTATAGAAGAAGAACGCCCTAACGCGATTATGCTTGATATGCAGCTTCCCGGAATAAAGGGTACACAGGTTTTAAAAATAGTCCGGGAAAAATATCCTAATACGAAAGTATTAGTTATAACAAGTTATGATTCCCAGGTTAAAGATATAGTAGCAAAGCTTGGAGTGGATGGTTTTTTCCCTAAGCCGCCAGTGTTAAATGAAATAAAAGAAAGACTCGATGAAGTTTTAGTAGCTAAAGAAAGCCAGGATACGACGATCACACCTGTTGCACTGGACGAGGTTGAAAGAAGAGACGATGTTATGCCTAATGCAAAGATACTTTTTATCGAGAAAGAATTCTGGATGCCGTATCTGCTACCTATTCATGATGGTGAACCTGAATATCCCCCACCGGTTGTTGAACCTTATGGTGAGTATGAATATAAGGCTGTTTATTGTCAGAAGGCGGTATCTTTAACATTAGAGCTTTTTAAGCCAGATATAGTAATATGTGCTACAAATGTGCCCGTTGATGAGCCATGTGGCAGGAAGTCTGAATCAACAGCCGAATTAATTGCCAATATTATGAAATCTAAATTCGCACCTAAAGCACTGATTATACACGGCACCCAGCAGAATATAAATTCTCATGGATTGAAGGATCTAAACGAAGATGCTAGTGTATGGGTTGAAAGGGATGACATGTATAAGTATGACGAGGATAAGGATAAAGAAAATGTAGAAAGGCTTAACAAGATGCTTTGGCGCATTTGTTTTAAGCATAATTTAGTGAAGAAGGCAAAGTAAAAATATATGGTACCCGGAGGTAGAAGTGAATAAAAAAAACAAAAAAGAGAAAAGAGCTAATAGTAAAAGTACAAATATTTTCCCTCGATTTATTAGAGAGCTTGATTATAGCAAGGAAATTATAAATAAGAGATGTGATTGGCTTGAGAAGGAAGCAGGTGTAAAAATAAAACATCTTAGGAGTTTTTCTCAACCCTCAGAGAGCACAAAAGGGAATATCGAAAATTTAATAGGTATGACTCAAGTACCTGTAGGCATAAACGGCCCCTTATTAATTGACGGAGATCACGCAAAAGGGGCTTTTTTTGTTCCGATGGCTACAACAGAAGGTGCTTTGATAACTGATTATAGTATAGGTATGTTGCTTGCTACCAGAGCGGGGGGAGTAAGCGCGTCTGTGCTTAGTAATACAATACACATATCACCTGTTTTTTTCGTAAAAAACTTAAAAGAAGCTAAAGAATTAATCAAATGGGTAGATCTTAATTTTACAAAAATAAAGAAAGAGACTGAAAAAACTACACGTCATGGAAAGCTTTTAGCTATAATGCCAGTTATTGCAGGCAGAAGGGCTGTATTTAAATTTTGCTATGATTCAAAAGATGCACAAGGTTTGAACATGATAAACAAGGCGACTAATGCAGCGTGTATGTACATATCTAATATAACTAAGAAAGATTTTTATCTTCGGTCTAAATTTAGTTCCGTAAAAAATACCGCTATGAGTAATATCCATAGAGGTTATGGCAGAGAAGTTTTTGCTGACTGTATTATACCTAAGGTTATGTTAGGTTTTTTGGAACTACGCCACAGGCAATTTATAAATATGCTGTATCAGGCATGCTAGTTAGCATACATTCAGGCACTGTAGGATTAACTGCCCATATTGCAAATGCAATTACTGCGATTTACATTGCGTGCGGACAGGATGTTGCTGATGTTTCGACCTCGCATATTGGTATTACTGCCTGTGAGGTTACTGAAGAAGGAGCCCTCTATATAAGCGTGTATATACCGAATTTGTTAATTGGCACAGTCGGAGGCGGTACCGGCTTAGGTACACAGAAAGAATGTCTTGAAATAATGGGTTGTTACGGATACGGTAAAGCAGATAAATTCGCAGAGATAATTGCGGCAAGTTGTTTAGCAGGTGAACTTTCGGTACTTATCGCCTTAGTGACTGATAGGTATGTTGATGCACATGAGAAATTAGGAAGAAATAAAACAAATAAAAAACTATGAGCGCAAGAAGAGTAGTTATAACTGGCTTGGGTGTTGTTGCCCCAAATGGTATTGGCAAAGATGCTTTTTGGAAAAACTGCCTTAAAGGCATTTCTGCTGTTGAGGCTATCACTTCATTCGATGTAGGCGATTACAGGACAAAGATCGCAGCTGAAGTCAGAAATTTTGACCCATCTGTTTTTATGGATAAAAGGACTATATGCTCTACTGATAGGTTTGCACAATTTGCAATTGCGGCAGCAAAACTAGCTGTTAAGGATTCCGGCCTTGCTCTAGAGAAAGAGAATAAAAACGCGATAGGTGTTTGCCTGGGTTCTGGTTTAGGAGGTATGCTATTTTATGAAAACCAGATCCTAACTGTTATAAAGGCCAAGACGATAAAAAAAGGGAGCCCTACCTGTGTGCCTAAAATTACCGCAAATTCTGCATCCGGGAATGTTGCTATACAGCTTGAACTTGCCGGGCCAAATCTTATTGTTTCTACAGCCTGTTCTTCAGGCAACCATGCTATAGGCCTTGCTACTGATATGATAAAGCAGGAGAGATCTGATATTATGTTTGCTGGAGGTACGGAGGCCCCTATCATACCTTTTACATTTGCGGCATTTAACCAACTAAGGGCGATGTCCACAAAAAACAATTTACCGAAAGAAGCTTCACGGCCTTTTGACAAAGATAGAGATGGTTTTGTGATGGGTGAAGGGGCGGCTATATTGATTTTGGAAGAACTTACGCATGCTTTAGAAAGAAAAGCTCACATCTATGCAGAGTTAATAGGCTATGGTTCAACTTGTGGCCACTATCATATGGTTATGCCTGCTCCCGAAGGAAAAGATGCAGCACGTGCCATAAAGCTAGCCTTAGAGACTGCAAAGATTTCATCTGATGACGTGGATTATATAAGTGCCCATGGTACCGCTACGCAGGCTAATGATGTTGCCGAAACCAAAGCTGTAAAAACAATATTTAAACAGCATGCTTATGAAATGGGAATAAGTTCAATAAAATCAATGATCGGTCATAGCATCGGTGCGGCTGGGGCGATAGAAGCTGTTGCCTGTGCTATGGCGCTTAAGGATAACGTAATGCCACCTACTATAAATTATAAAACTAAAGACCCTGACTGCGATCTTAATTATGTTCCTAACCAGCCGCAGGATAAGAAATTGGATATAGTTTTATCAAACTCATTCGGATTTGGTAGCAATAATGCCTGTATAGTAATGGGGAGATATAAATGATATGTCTGACCAAAAACTTATAAGAAAAGAAATTGAAGGTAAGATTAAGCAGGTGATATCTGAAAGCATAGGTTTAGATAGCAATAAAATTGCTTCTGATTCTCGACTTAGAGAAGACTTAGGGCTGGATTCATTTGCTGCTATTGAGCTTATATATGGCGCAGAAGATAAGTTTGGCATAAATATAACAGATGAGGAAGCGATGAAATTGGTTACTATAAACGATCTTGTCGAACTTATCCAGGAAAAACTGTAATAATACTAAAATATGAACCAAAAAATAACTTTTTTTAGTGCTTTGCGGGATTTGGTGGTTTATCTTATACCTTCTGAAAAATTACCTCTTTGGGTTATAAAATTTCTCTATGGATTTAGCCCGGATTTTATATTTTTGGTTCATCCTAGAAGCATAGACGACATGTATAATACGATACCTTTCTTAAAAATGTGGCGTAATTTTATGCCTGAAAGTTTTATTTTTAAATTTGCTTCTTTATGGCCTGTCGGTGTTGTTGCTGATGTTAAATGGGGAGAAAAAGTAAAAGGTTACATAATATCTACATCAATGTTACCACAGACACTGTTCGCAAAAAGAGAACTCGTATCAAATTCTATACCTAAGATAGTGAATTTTATACGAAAGATATCTAATGGTAAGGTGTATGTTGGTTTAGCTGGTTGGTGGCCCATTGTTACTAATAGGGGATTAGCTTTTAAGCGTACTCTTAGAGAAAATGATAATGTTGTAGTGACCAATGGTCATACAGCTACAGCCTTATCCATTTTTCTTACCGTCAAAAGGATATGCAAGATTGCAAATATGCCTTTAGAGAAATTGAACATAGCTATTCTAGGTGTAGGCAAAATGGGAAAAGCTATAATTAAATTGTTAAACGGGAAGGTAGATGCGATAGGCCTGTTTGATACAAATAAGATTTGGCTGGATATTGCTGAAGAAAAAGCAAAGCAAGGTGCAGGCTCTTCAAAAATTAAAAAACATGTAGTTGTCGGTAAACGACTTGATAAAAACGCCATTTCTGATTTTTGTGAATATCATATTGTTATCTGTACTACCTCTAATGTAGAACCTATTGTTGAGGACAAGAATGCTCTGAAAAACATACTTATAATTGATGATTCAAGGCCAGAGGCATTCCCCAGAGTTGTAAATATCGATAAAAAGGTTTTAATATTGGAAGGAGGTCTTGTCAAGCTAAAAGGAATAAAGATGGGGGCAGATTTTGGTTTTGACAAGGAGGATAATGTTTTTGGGTGTATGGCAGAAGCTATTGTTTTAGCTTTAGATAAGGAGCAAAAAGTAAAATCGGTTCTTGGTGATATTGACTTTAAAAACTTTGAAGAGATGGCAACATTTTTTTCAGAAAACGATATTTCTGAAGGCGACTTAAAATCCGGGAAGCAAATTGTAGACGACAATGTTTTGCGTAAGGTTCTTTCATGAGTAATTTATTGTTTAACTATATTATAGCACATGCGTTAGTTGCTGGAACACTTGCAGCCCTGGGTTTTTGCGTGTTATTACAAAACACCAAATCACGTCTATACAGAACTTTTTTTCTTTTTAATGCTTCTATAGCATGGTGGGCACTCTGTACTGTTTTTATGCAATTTGCTTCTAATTCTAGAATAGCTTTATATTGGGACCGCGCAGCATTGCTTGCAATTGCCTTTATACCCACCTTTATCTTGCATTGTACTTTAGAATATATACATAAAACAGAAAACAAAAAGTTTTTTTTGCATTTTTCATATTTAGGCAGCAGCATATTCTTTCTTATTAGCTTAACAACTCTTATGGCGAAAAATGTTAGCCAAAAAGGTTTTATAACATATTTTACTGATCCTGGCCTTGGATATCATGTTTTCATGATATTTTTCCTGCTTGTTATGTTAAGTGCTGTTTATTTTCTTTATCAATCCTATGTTATTTATAAGGATAGATTATATAGTAAGGGTATCTTGTACCTTCTCATTGCTACAATTATAGCAGCTTTAGGAGGAAGCGCTAATTTTTTAGTTTCCTATGGTTTAATAGTACCCATTTTAGTTCCCTTTGGAACTTATGCCTTGATTTTATATGCCGTTGTTACTGCTTATATTATTCTGCGCTATAGATGGTTTGACATAGAAGTTATAATCAAGAAGACCCT
>CAZWMG010000029.1:0-5920 GCA_964634945.1 uncultured Planctomycetia bacterium
ATGGCTGCACCAATCCCTGCGCTCTTAAACATGGAACTGGCACTTCCTGCTCCACCGGCATAGCCTGTAATAAGGCCTGAGCCAAAACCTGCTACGCCATACTGGACCCCTTGCGCAAATGCCTTGCCTAAGACAGATGAACCGAGTGTAAGGCTATTCATAGAAGCAGCTACTGCCTGTACACAGACTGCTGTTACAGCACCTATTAGAGCCCCGAAGATAATGCCTTTTGCAACATTGCCTCCTGCCTGTTGAGCTGCAACACCTCCCATTATACCGCCTATTATTGCACCTATAAGTACTGCTAAGAATCCAAAATGGCCTGAAGGGTCAACATATTTGATTGGATTGTTATAGCAATAGCTATACCTATTAAAGGTTTGGGGATTAAGAGGGTTGGGGATTATAGTATCAGCCTGGGTAAAGTGACAAAGAACAGGATCAGAAACTCTGGTGTTTCATCAGCATTTCCTTATGGGAAAGAGCGAAATTTAGGATCCTACAGCAAAGTTTTCAAGAATTTCGCTGTAGGTTTTCTGTAGCCCATTCGTAAAATCGCTGTACATGTTTAATCATGCCTAAGGCTTCTGATTGAAGAAAATTTCTATTCTCATATTCTATTAAGTTTTTCTTAGCGATAACTCTCTTAGCTGTCTGGCTTTTTTGAGAGATATCTTTCAAATTATACTTGCCTGATAACGAGGAGTTTAATAAATCTATAACCTTCATATGTTCTTCCTCTGAAGAACGAATCCCCTCGTATTTACATAATAAAGCATCTATAAGTGAAATTACACAGTGTACACCGTTTAAGCCAGCGGCGTTCCAATCCTCGGCTTTTTCAGCCCTATACATTGTTCTATAGAATTCCTTCGCTTTATTAAGATAAATTATAAAATCAGATCTTTCTATTTTCTTGGTTTTATATGATTTCGGACTCATGCTAATATCCTTTCCAGGGCTTCTCCGTGTATTAACATATTGTTATTAAGTATAGATTTTATTATCTGTTTATTTTTCATATATTTTTGGACAATCTCATTTTTGGTTAAAATATAAGGCGAAAAGGCGACGTTAAAGTTTTTAGCAAGCTTGAGATCAAGCTCTTCGGCCAATTTTGCTACCTTCTTTTTGCTGTCAGCGCTGGCTGTAACTATTATCACGTCAATATCGCTTCTTTCTGACTCTTGCGCCTTGGCAACACTGCCGAAAATAGCAATTGAAATAATAGATTTTTTATCCTTAAGAAGAGACTTCTTAACTATGGTTATCATGTCTGAATAAACTGATTTCTCTTTCTTAAATAATGGGAGCACGAGATTTTTAACAAAATAGTTATCACCTTTGAGCTTGTATAAAACTGAATTACCCTTTCGCCTAATAGTAATTATGCCTGTTCCTTTTAATTCTTGCAGGCTCATATGAGTATAAGATGGGCTCATGTTAATAGCCCTTGCTATCGCTCTTCCTGTATGTTCGTCCTTTTCATTAAAAAGGAATCTTAATATCTTTACCTTAGCAGGTTGGTTCAATATCTCATCAAGCTTGTTTGTTATTTTCATACCATTTCCTTATGTTTTTTATATAGAACAAATGTTCTTAATATAGAACAATAATACTTGCAAATTGCCGATTTGTCAAGAATTTTTTGTTACTATAATAATATGGAAAACTAGCTACAAGCAGCAATTCACTCTATAAAAAGAGCGAGATTTACTTATCCTACAGCGATATTTTGGGAATTTTCACTGTAGTTTTCTTTTCTTGTACCACCCCCTGACAAGGGCTGTAAAGAACAAATGTCACTATTATTCTTCCTCTCTCTAGGATGGCATCTCGCATGAATAATCTTTAGATCGCATGGCATTAAGCGTGTGTATATTTGTGTAGATGTTATCCTCTTGTGGCCGAGTTGCTCCTGTACGTATCTTATATCAGCGCCGTTTCTTAGCATTAGCGTAGCGCAGGTCACCCTGAATGAATGAGGCGTTACGGGCTTTCTTATACCAGCTTCAAACGCATACTTCTTAACGGTTTTCCATACAGCCTCTGTGTTTATACGCCTGCCTGAATAGGATAAAAACAGTGCCTGCCTATCACTTGCTTCAATCTTAGGCCTTGCCTCTCTTAAATACCTACTAAGGAAAGTTAAGGCAACCTTACCTATCGGTATAACCCTTTGATAGCTATTACCGCCCTTTGCTTTATTTATCCTTGCCGTACCCTGTACATAATCTATATCTTCTATATTTAAATGGCACAGCTCATCTACTCTTGCTCCTGTTGAGAATAAGGCCTCCATTATAGCCTTATCGCGCATGCCTAATACATTATTTAAATTAGGCATGTCTAATAGTTTTAATACCTCTCTTTCATTCATACAGGTACGAGGCAGGCCTCTCTCTTCCTTAATGGGCTCTAAATCAAAAGCAGGGTCTTTATCGATATAATCAAATCTTGTTAAGAATTTGCAAAATGTCTTTACAGTCCATAGGTATCTGGCTTTAGAGCCGGATGAAACTTCCTCACCTTTTTTGCTTCTGTAGCTGTAAAGACAGGTATAGTAGTTTAAAAGTGTTCTCTTTTCAACCTGGGCCATTGTATATATCCCTTTTTTGTCTAAATACTCAAAGAATATATCCAGGCCTCTTTTGTAACTATTAATCGTGTTTCTGACTTTTCCCTTTGTAGTCTCGTACTCTAGAAAATTAACCTTTAATTCCTCTAAGGGGGTCAATATTTTTTGAGGCTTTTCTTTTTTTGGTAAATTCTTTGCTTTTTCAAATATCTGTTTATAATAAGCTTCCCAAGATAAATTTTTACATGGATCAGAGATTATTATACCTTCTCTTTGTAGATAAGAAAAGAATCTGCATATTAATCTTAAACGCTGCCTTTGGCTTTTCACGGTAATAGATGATTCTGTCTGGTTTTCATACTCATTCCAGAGATAATTTCTATATCTTAGGATAATCGCTTCGGTTGCCCTATATACTGTAGTCTGGTCTTGAGTTCCTAGATACTCAAAGAATACCTTTAGGTGTTTTTGTATAGTGGTCAGATATTCAAAAGAGACCCACCTTCTCTGCTGATTGATATATCTCCTAAGAAGTTCCTCAAAGGAATAGTATCTTTGAATCAGAGGTTTATTAACCGGCTCTTGTATTATCTCTACCCCGCCTGCTGAATTATCCTTTGTTATATTATCAGATATAAGATAGTCAAAGAATAGGCCTGTAGATTTAATCTGCCATTTAACGGTATCTATTTTAAAACCTCTCTCCTCATACAGATACTTTTGAAACTCTATTAAAAATTCTTCTGTGATATCACTTATAGGCATGGGGCGCTTGCCATTAAATATTATAAGTTCTTTTAAGGGGCGTAGATGCATTAAAACGTTTTTCTTTTTACCGAATTTATCAGATAAAAAAACTTCGTAGCATCTAAACAGCTGCTGTAGCGTATTATCGGCTTTTTCCTCTACAGCTATATTTAACTTATTGTCATTATTGAAGTTAAGTTGTCGAAGAGTCGTATTGTTCATAGTCTATCAGGCCTGGTTAGACTCAAATCGTAGTTTAACCTATAATATGTCTCTTTACCCTTGGATTCAGATACCACTTCTATAAGATTTGTATCTTCTAGATATTTTATATTATCCCTAACCTGGTATAATGTTAGTCCTGTATGATTCGCTATGTCTTTACGGGTAAAGGTTATATTATTAATATCACTTATTTTAGTTAAGAGCATATGCGCCTTCGGATGCGTAAATGTAAGACTGCTCTTATATGAGTTTTTAAATAGATTATAGGCTAGCTTATAATCTTCTATACTGCTTACAAGGTATGTAATACCTTTTTCAGTCAGCTTTTTTCTTTGATATTGATAAAGCAAAGTCACGGCCTCTATTAGTGTCAAAAGCTTATGGTTATCTCTTCTCGATAAACTTGTATCAATAGGAAAGGTGAGTTTTTGAGCATAAGGTATAATTATGGGGTAGGGCTTAAGAAGGCTCTGCAAGGTATGATGAAATACTATTATATCGTTTCTTCTTTGTTTTATTTGTATACCCTTATGAGTCTTTAAAAATCTTTGGTGTCTGTGTATACGCCCTGTCTGGGCCTTAGACTCATCAAGATTTAGAAGAAAGCATCTTGATATATTCTCTGCATTGAGCTTGAAAGAGGTGGTTGTCTCTAATATACTCACAGGTCCTTTTACCTTGAAAAAGACTGTTTTCCCTTTAGCGACTGTTGCTAAGCTTAAATGCCCTTTAGATTGTAATGTTCTTATAGCATAATCTGCCGATTCAGAGCCCTGCCTCTCTTCTATTATCAGTAATTTATGCTTAAGTGAGTCTTCCTGCATATAATAGAGCGATTGAGGGGTTAGTTTTGATGCGAATACTACATCCTCTGGTGGGGTTAGCAACTCTATAGTATCAACAAGTTCACTCTTTCCAGCGCCTGAGGCTGACACGACTATACCTGAAAGAGGATTATCCTGCTTTCGGGAGATACTTATTAAATAGCCCAAGGCCTTATTCTCTTCTTCGCCGATATAACCTAAGCTGGTCATGTCTTTTGTTATTTGAGCTAGGATATCAGCTTTTTCAAGGAATGCCTGTTCTTTCCTGGTCTGCATGGCTACCTCATTTAAATATTATCTTATAATCGACATCAATCCCGGAATCCTTGCATCTTAATTTACTCTTTAGGTGTTTTATTACACTTACAAATCTAGCAAGAACCCTTGCGTATTGATATTTCTTAATCCCTATTGGGGCCTTATTCTTGAATTCTATGTAAATCATCTTTTATTTTGTTTTCATTTGTTTGCATTTGTTAAACATATAACTTAAAAAAAGGGTTCTTACTGCTATTTCTTCTTCTTCGCATTGCTGTCTATGAAATCAAAAACTACTTTCCTTATAAAAGCAGATACTGTAGCAAAGTTTAATTTGCCGGAAGTCTCTCTTATTTTTTTCATTTCCTGCTCTGAAGCTCTGAATCCCAGAAATTTAGTTTTCATTCTTTTTTACCTGTTTGACTTTTGACAACAATAGTATACGAAATTAAACAACATCTGTCAAGTCTTTTTTATTTTTAACGGTAATCCTTCAAATCAATACATGAATCATAAACACTGCGATCGATTTTTATCCAGTCAGCCTTATTGATTCCTCGTGTATTTTGATAAACGGGGCTTACAGGGAAAGCAGAAGCTACTTTAATCCATCTATCACTCTGCTTAGCTATTCTTCTTACCTCTTCTGCTACTTCGCTTAAATCCTGATCCTGACTAAAAATGATAGCAACATCATAAACATCTTGATGCGTTAAGCGAATAATGTCAAGCGCTATGCGTACATCAATACCTTTCTCTTGACCTACAAGAAAAGTGTGTATATTACCATCTGGCAATTTAACATTTTTATTCCTGTAGCGTAGTAACCTTGAAAACACTTTAATACCTACCTGCCCCATATAAGTTAGCTTATTATTCCAGAATCTATGCCAGAAGCTGTTATCTTGTTCATCCGGGACACCTGTATAGAAACATATTTGCACCAATTCCCATTTTTTTATAGAACATATTTTTTGAGACAAAGCTTTTACATCGTAGTTAGGATGCTTATACCCAAAAGCGTTTTTTGCTGCATAAAAAAGACTTTGGCCATCAATAAAAACTATTGCTCTCTTTTTAATTGGTTCTTCTGCCATTAATCTACCTCTATAAAAAATAACCCCGCTCGAACCTTTGCAGGAATCAAACGGGGATTAAATATCTTATCTTTTCTAGTACAATTGTACACCATATCATTATTTAGTCAAGTCTTTTTTAATTTTTTGTTCTTTTCGGTGAATTGTAACTCATACTGCAACAAAGTCAAGTCCGAAGTTGCTGTTATTTC
>CAZWMG010000030.1:0-3237 GCA_964634945.1 uncultured Planctomycetia bacterium
TGAGCCTAAGGCCCATTGATGGCTTACTCTGCTATCGCTTTTTCTGAGATTAGACAAGAAAGATAATTACTGCTTCGTTTTAATAGATTTATATTTAGCTACGGGAGATAAGCTCCGGTCCACCAATATAAATTTTATTAATTCCCTCACAGTCTTTAAATGTAACTTTTGTAACGTTTGCAACATCTGTAACCTTTGTAACCTTAAAACCTGGTGCGCCCGGTAGGAATCGAACCTACAACCTTCAGATTCGAAGTCTGCCACTCTATCCAGTTGAGCTACGGGCGCGCAGATTTTTATAATCCAGTTGCCCCGTACCACGCACTTCGTTTGGGTACAGGGTTAATTCGGGCTTATTGTTTACGTCGCTCTTATTTTATTTAGCATCCGTAAAAAATGCCCTCATCAAAGCTACGGGCGCGCGAAATTTATAAAGATAAAAAAGGGGCATATTGCAAGACCGCATAACATATGCCCCATTACATGGTATTTTCTACTAATCGCCCTTCCACCATCTCTTTGGAAATTTATTATCCAATATCTTATCGCCTTCACCTATAGGCTCGATCCCTATTGCGCGCATATCCGAGTCAACCATTATCTTCGCGAGGTCATCTATCCCTATTAAAGGCTTCCAGCCAAGTTTTCTTTTTGCTTTTTTACAATCTGCCACCAGATGTTCTACTTCGGTAGGCCTGAAATATATCTTATCTATCTTTACATATTTTTTATAGTCTAAGCCGGCGTATTTAAAAGCTGATTTTACAAATTTCTCTACTGAATGCGTGGTGCCGGTACCAATAACAAAATCATCGGGTTTTTTTTGCTGCAATATCTTCCACATAACCTCTACGTATTCAGGGGCATAGCCCCAATCCCTTTTTGCGGCAAGATTCCCCAGATAAAGGCATTTCTGTTTACCCGCTATAATATTCGCGACAGATCTGGTAATCTTCTTCGTAACGAACGTTTCTCCGCGTCTGGCTGATTCATGATTAAATAATATTCCATTGCTGGCAAAAACATTATAGCCATCTCTATAATTGAGGGCCATCCAGTAAGCATAAACCTTGGCAATCGCGTACGGGCTTCTTGGATAAAAAGGTGTTGATTCGTTTTGCGGTGGCAATGCCGCGCCAAACATCTCGCTGCTTGACGCCTGATAAAATTTTATTTTCCTGTTACTTCGCTTAATAGCTTCAAGTATCCTGCCTGTGCCAAGGCCTGTAACATCACCTGTATATTCAGGTATATCAAAACTGACTCTTACATGGCTCTGTGCTCCCAGGTGATAGACTTCATCGGGCCGTATATTGTAGATAATATGCGCTATCTGTTCTGAATTCGCGAGATCTCCATAGTGAAGCAACAGACGAGCTTTCGGATTATGGGGATCCATATATATATGATCTATCCTCTGCCTGTTAAGATTGCTTGACCTTCTTACAAGTCCGTGCACCTCATAGCCTTTTGACAAAAGAAGCTCCGTTAAATAGCTGCCGTCCTGTCCTGTTATACCTGTTATAAATGCTTTTTTTGCCATCAATTTCTCCCTATATCAGCCAAACATATTATATGAAATTTATAATAGCCTATCTTACAATAAGCTTGTTTATCTTATCCGCTAAGGCCCTTAACTCGTCCCTCTCCCTAAGCTGTATGGGCCCTTTTTTCTTGCCTTCTATTCTCTCATTAAGTTCTTTTTCCAACCTGTAAAGAGGGCCTGCTATACGGTGCGATAATTCCAGCGCCATAAACCATATAACGAATAATGTAACAGGTAGCGCGATCAGGATAATAAGGTTAACCTTTCTTGCTACCGGAACCAGATTATACGCTATAGCCTCAGGAATGCCAAGCTGCCATGCAAGCATATTAAATATAAGGTAATAAAGACAGAGAGCTATTATCGTCGTTGGTACCACAGCAGCCACAAAAACAAGTATTAATGTTTTGTTTTGTAAAGCCGTTCCAATAAACTTTGCTTTTCTCTTATTCAGGTTCATCTTTATACCTCACTTTTAGTTCATCGTAATGGGCCTCAGCGGTGCTGCTCGTATTATCAGTATCTGTCATAATAGCGATAGCGCCAACTTTGCCTGGTTTTCTGTTAAAAGCTTTTATATAATCCTCGTAAATATTCCTCTTCTCCTGTACCCATTTATTTATATTTCCACTGCCGGATTCAATAACAATAATCTTTATATTTTTTGAATAAGGACTTTCCTTTATAGTGCCTACCGGAAGAGACTTATCCCATACATACTCAAGGCTCTTAGTAAGATTAAACGAAAGTTTTGGAAATATCACATAGAGCCTGGCAGCATAGTCATCCTGTTCAATCCAGCCACCATTACCGCCTCCTATCTTTCCTTTTTTAGGAAATTCTAAAACCTTCCATTTCCAGCTTATCATAGGTAATTTTTTTGGATCGAATCTTATCTGGTAAAATATCCCGGAGGCGGTATTATCACTGTAAGCTACAAGATAGCTATCATCCTCTTGAGTTTTCACAGAGTAAAGAACCCTACCCCTGAATACCTTTTCCTGCCATTCGTCTAGAGCGTCTTTTTCTTTAAAAGGGAATTTTTTAGGTGACTGAGCAGCAAGGGCAGAGGGATTGCCTGCTGCGAATACAAGAGTAATCAGGACTAATAAGTTAAACCATTTTTTTTTAAACATATTATTTTGGGCACTTAGCGTACAAGTAAGCGGGCTTTCATCTTTTTTGCCTTAAAAAACTCCTTTGTAAATTTTTTTGCCTTATCCTCGTCATATTTCAAGCATGAGAATACATTTATATAGGCGGTCTTCCAAAGATCCGAGAAATGGCCGGTTATAGAACTTGTCTCAATGAGCTGCACCAGAGAGTACCCTTTTGTATAAGCGGCATTGTCGCCAAAATATGGTATAAGGGTCTTGCCAAACTTTTTCATCTTTATCAGCTTGCAAAGCTTATCAACATACTCCTGCAGCCTTTTTTTTGAGCTAAGAATATCAACCTCACATTCGTAGAGATCTATAATAAGCTCATAGCCGTAGGTCTTCTTTTTCATTCTTTTCGTTCTCCTTTTTATTCAGGCGGATGTTATCTGCCGATATGTATTTATCCGTCACATTTAATGCTAAATGCTTATACTTAGTAAATTTCTTATTACTATATTAACACAATAAAGCATATTTATACTAAAAATATAGCATACTTGTCAATACATTTTTAGTTATCAGGCAGATAAG
>CAZWMG010000031.1:0-2890 GCA_964634945.1 uncultured Planctomycetia bacterium
GAGATAAAAATGAGAAGAGTAAAAGTTGATGAAGTGGTTTTCTATCCCATACGTCCTACCGAAAAAGGTTTAATCGGTTTTGCCTCCTGCTTATTCGATAAACGCCTTTCCTTAAGCAGTATTGCCATATATACACGCCCTGACGGAAAAGATTACAGGCTTCTTTTCCCCTCAAAGCGGCTCCCGAACAATAAGGAAGTAAATATATTTTATCCGGTGAACAGCGAGACTTACGAACTGATAAAAGACGCGATCGTGAAAAAAATAGAAGAATTAACCGAAAAGGTGAAAGAAAGAGGTGGATATGAAGAATATGGAAAATTATGATTTCAGGGGCATTATCGAAAGTGTAAGGGAAAGATATGACATTGCCGAAGTAGTCGGCCGGTACGTAAGGCTTACTTATAGCAAGAAAGGCATTTGCCCTTTTCATGAGGAAAAGACGCCGAGTTTCTCGGTAAATATAAAAGGGCAGTATTTTTATTGCTTTGGCTGCGGTAAGGGCGGAGATGTTTTCAAGTTTCTTGAGCTTTATGAAAGAAAAACGTTCATTGAAGTCTTAAGAGAGCTGGCGGATAAGGCCGGTATTAAGGTTCCAGACTTAGGTCCTGAATCGCACAAATACATTGATGAAGAAAGGACGACTCGTGATATCCTCAGCGTTGCAGCGAAATATTATCACGGACACATTACTCAAGAAGTATGTGATTATTTAACAAAGAAAAGAGGCATTAAGAATGAGATAATTTCCCGATTCAAAATCGGTTATGCAAACGGGAACTTAAGCGAATACCTGCTTAAAGAGCGCTGTTTCCCGCTTGATATTTGCCTTAAGGCCGGAGTCCTTAAGCAAAGGGAAGACGGTATCATTAAAGATTACTTCTGTAATAGGATTATTTTTCCTAATTTCAGGCGCGGCCAGGTAGTCCATATCTCCGCAAGAGACTTGGGTGATAATGAACCGAAATACCTGCATCTTCCGGGAGAGATAAAGTACCTATATAATGAAGACTCGCTTTATGAAACGGAAGTTTATGTTGTTGAGGGAATTCTTGACTGTCTATCTCTTATCCAGTGCGGTTATCCTGCCGTTGCCGTTTTAGGCGCTTCCAATTTTAAGACTGAATACCTTCAAAAGTTTTCCCATTGCGAAAAGGTCTACATCTGCCTTGACGGCGATGAGGCGGGCATAAAAGGTTCACTTAAGATCGGCAACATGATAGGAGATAAAGCAAGAATCACTTCTTTGCCGGAAAGTATGGATATCAATGACTATTTTAATCATTACTCAAAAGATGATTTTGATAAGTTAATCGCCTCCTCCAAAGATCCTATTAAATATGAGCTTGGCTTTATCCCGCCGGATACGGATAAAACCGAGCTTCCCCAAAGGCTTGAACCTATCTTAAAAAAATTAAGCTCTATGGAAAAGGCCAGAATAGAGGCATATCTCAATTATGAGATTAAGACGCGTTTTAAACTTAAAAAAGAGGATATAGACGGCTATAGAGATATCGTTGTGAAGTGCCGCAAGGCGGACATGCAGCTAAGTAAAGGTCATGCGGAGGATGAAGAAGCTAAGCCTATTTACACCGCTTTGTTCGATGGGCTGATCGATATAGTGGAAAAAGATGGAAAACCAGCTTTCTTGATAAAAGAAGAGGGCAAGCTTGCCGTCGTGAATAGTGCAAGGAAAGACGGACTACTTTATCTCCCGCCGCCTAAAGAGCAAATTCCGTGGCTTATTCCGCGGGGAGAGGAGATATTGGAACTATATGAGACCCAATCAAAAAAATCCGTTGAGGAATGCAATAGAGAGCTTTATGACGAGCTTTTAGCTTACCATAAGTCAATTTCGGAGTTGCCGGAGGATAGTTATTACGACCTCATAACAGCCTGGGGCCTACACACCTATCTTTTGGAAACAATAGAATATACGCCGATTATATGCCTATTTGCCGTTCCGGAGCGCGGTAAAAGCCGCACCGGCAAGGGCATGATTTACATTGCCTTCCGCGGGATACATGTCGAGTCTTTAAGGGATGCTTACCTTGTAAGGGTTGCGAATGACCTCAGGGCTTCTTTGTTTTTTGACGTTAAAGATATATGGAAAAAGGCGGAGAAAAACGGGAGCGAAGATATTCTGCTTCACCGCTTTGAGAAAGGGGCTAAAGTTCCAAGAGTTCTCTTTCCGGATAAAGGCGCTCACAGAGATATAGTGTATTATTCCATATTCGGCCCTACCATAATAGGCACAAACGAGGGAATACACAGGATTCTTGAGACAAGGGCTATCCCCATTAACATGCCCGAGACAACCAAGCGCTTCGAAGAAGATGTTACCCCTTTACGCGCCCTGCCGCTCAAGGAGAAGTTGATCACGTTTCGGGCAAGGCATTATGGAGAGAAGCTGGCCTATATACCAAAACCGGCTTTGGGTAGATTAGGGGATATACTTAAGCCTATACAGCAGATCATGCGCCTGGTAAGACCGGAACGGGAGGCCAGTTTTCTAAAGCTTGTTAAGAGGTTAGAGTCGGAGAAATTGATTGAAAAAGCGGATACTATCGAAGCTCAGATCTTGGCTGTCTTATCGAATCTCAGAAGCAATGTGGACAAGGGCATGCTTCCGGTTAAGGATATTACAGATAGCTTTAACGAAGACAGGAGCGATAAATACAAGGTTACCTATCAGAGGATTGGCCGGAGGTTATCGGCCATGGGGTTTAGTAAGGTAAGGACAAGTAACGGCGCTTCTGCCATAGTCTGGGATGCGGAGAAATTAGAGAGAATAAAGGACTCATATGGGTTGAGCAAAACATCAGAAACGCCAGATACGTCAGATACACCCAAAGACCCTTATGTTACTGACGTTTCTTGCGATACTGAC